>CAIMUX010000050.1 GCA_903844735.1 Candidatus Eiseniibacteriota bacterium | reverse complement strand
TACGCAGATTACGCAGATTACGCAGATTACGCAGATTACGCAGATTACGCAGATTACGCAGATTACGCAGATTACGCAGATTACGCAGATTACGCAGATTACGCAGATTACGCAGATTACGCAGATTACGCAGATTCTATCCTACATGATGGCCACGGGTCAAGCGGAAAAGGCAATCACGCGCCCACAGCGTGATCAGAGTCTCCCGGTCGGGACGGGGAGTCGAGGGTAGCCTCTGAAGACCAGGGAAGACCGCAAGGCCGGCGGGAATCTCGCCCCGTCCGGCTGGGTTGCGACCGCGAGGCGCCCGGGTGGCTGCATCGGCGGCGGGCGGCCGACTCCGATGAGTCTGGACCCCCGGGCTGTGCTCCCTGCAGGCGATAGCAGCGGGTCCGCCGACACCGGATCCGAGTGTCGCCGGTGGAGGAAGGTCAAACAGTCTCACCATGCGTAGCCGCCGAGCGAGGAACGGGTTACCGGTCCTCGCGGGGTGAGGCCGACGCGGGGCCTTGATCGGAAGGGTTTCCTGACGGAAGATGGTTCCTGGCCGGAGGAAGGTGCGGCGCGATCGCGTTTCGCGAACCATGACCATCCTGAGCCCCTTGGAGGTGGCCTATGCCGGTCGGGAAGACCTTTGATTGCGTGGAAATGAAGGATCGGATCCAGCACGACCTCCTCCGGGAGTTCGAAGCCCGCCGCTTCGAATTCGATACCTATGTCGACTTCATCAATGCCACGGCAAAGGATGACCTCGAGATCAAGGCGTGGAGGGAGCGCGTGCGGCTGGCCCGGTCGGCCGTGAAGTCGCAGGCGCCGGGGATCCCGGTTAGCCGTGGTGCGCAGCGGGGCAGCGCCGGCCGCGGGCCGGGCCGATGACGGGTGAACCGGCGGGGTCATCGGGGAGAGCCCGCGCGGGGCCTCATCCGTCGGCGCGACTCCCGGGGTTGCATGTCGGCCGCAGGGCCGATCGCGAGACGGCGCTGGACCGCATCGCGCAGCAGACCTAGACTCCCGGCATGGACACGGGGACGGACAAGCCGACGCCCGACGCCGGTACGGAAGTAACGGCGTCCATCCCGCCGGAATGGCTGGCCGAGTTCGAGGCCGCGGCCAGTCGCACCCTGCGGACCCGGTTCCGGTATGCCTTCATCAAGACCTACAAGCCCGTGCTGGACGACGAGCCCTTCCGAGCCTTTGATAGCACCGCAGACTATCGGCGCTGGTGTGAAGACAATCTTCCGGACTGGCTGGGCTATGGGCGCGTTTGAGTACCGGCAGGCAGAAGAGATCCGCGACCGGCTGCAGGCCCACGGCGTCCGCTACCTTTTTATCTCTCCGCCGGGAAGTGCTCCTTAAGCCACGCGACCCGATCCGCCGGTCCCTTCAGCTTTTCCCGCCAACGCGCATCCGGGTTCCTCAGATACGACTCATGGCGCAGCGTAACCACGCCCTCGACCGAATCGAACTCTCGCTGTGCCCCGAACTGCTCCTTGAAGAACAGCGGCACGTTGACCAGGTCGGAGAGCAGGACCATCTGCGCCGGGGAAAGCTGACCGAAGACGGCCCCGACCAGCGCCACCTGGTGCAGGAAGATCCGTTTGAACTCGTCCTTCCGGCACGCCTCCTGAAAATAGGGATCCTCATAAAGGCTTGTGAAATCCCTGGCCCACCTGTGAAAGACCCCGCACTCGGGCCGCACCACGAGGAGCCCGGCGTTGAAGTAGGCGCGCAGGACCTTGTTGTCCGCCGGCGTGGTGACAGGGAAGACCGCGTTCGGCGGGACGGAGAGCTTGGCATAGACGCGGCTCCAGAATTCGTCCAAGGGCTCCGCGTATAAGGAACCGATCCGCTGGTGCATCACCGGCCGGTAGCCGAAGCTGATACTGTCCGCCAGGATGAACTCCTCGGGCTCCTGGAGAACCACTGTGTCGGTGTCCATCCAGACTAGGAACGTGCTCGTCTGTGCCGCATCCTGTTCCGCCTGCGCGGCGGCAAATACCTTGCTGGCGAGAAAGTAGGGGAGTGCCTCCGGGGGTGTCCGGCTGCTTCGAAGCTCCGCGTGAAGGGTCCCGAGCCTGGCCACCATCATTTTCTCGCTTTCCAGTAGCTGCTTCGACGCGAAGACCCACACCGGGGCATCGCGGAACCGACCGCCGAAGGCGCGGAGGCTCTCCACGAGAACGACGACGTTGTGCAGACCGTCCGCGTCTTCGGGGTTGGTGGCGAAGGTAATGATATTCCGTCCGGCGGCCTGACCCGGCTGCAGATCGCCTATGGAGACGGCCAGCGGAACCAGCAATAGAGCCGAGAGAATCCCGAGCGTTTCGGTCATGGTCATCTCCTGCCCCGACTCGACACCGTGGCTTGCGCCCCCTCCGCGAATCGCCCCGTTTCGGCGGCGGGGAGCGGGCCGCCCGGCGAGCGCGTCGACCTTGCCAGCGTATGCTACCATCGGCCCCGGTAGCAGGGCAGCTCTCGTGCCCTTGGTCCGCGCATCATCGTTCGCGAGGAAGCACATGTCACGATTCTCCGTTTCGGCCTGCCCCGGTCCTTTTCTGCCCCCCTTCACGATCCCGGCCGTTCTGGCTCTTCTCGCTGCGGCGGCCCTTGTTGCCTCTGTCTTTGCCGCGCCTCTGTCGCGCCTGACCCCGGATCAGGATCCGCTTGTGCGCAACCTGGATCCGACGGTGAAGCCGGGAGATGACTTCTTCCTCTATGCCAACGGCACCTGGCTCAAGGCCAATCCGATCCCGCCGAGCGAGCGGAGCTGGGGCATCGGCAGGCTGGTGGATGATGAGATCTATCTGCAGCTCCGCGGGATCTGCGAGGCGGCCGCTGCGGCGAGCGCCCCGGCCGCCGCGCCCCATTTGGGGGGTGTCCCCCCGCAGGATGCCGTACTCTCGTCGGGCGGTAGCGTTGACCAGAAGGTCGGCGATTTCTGGGCCGCTGCGATGGATTCCGCCCGCATCCAGGAGCAGGGGATCGAACCGCTGCGCCCCGACCTCGACCGCATCGCCGCCATCCGTTCGCGGGAGGACCTGCTGGGTGCGATCGCCCTCTTGCGCACCTACGGCGTGGGTCCCCTGTACCGCATGTATGTCGGCCAGGATGACAAGAACAGCGCCCAGCACGTCGTCTTTCTCTCGCAGGGCGGGATCCGCCTGCCCGACCGCGACTATTACTTCGGCGATGATCCGTCGACACGACGGGTCCGTGATGAGTACCCGCGCCACATTGCCGCCATGTTTCGCTTGCTGGGAGACGAAGGGAACACGGCGGACAAGGAGGCCGGGATGGTCGTGGCGCTGGAGACGGAGCTGGCCCGCGCCTCCCGCACGCTGGAGGAACGTCGCGATCCACAGGCCAACTATAACAAGATGTCGATGGATCAGCTCAACCGGCTCACTCCGTCCATCGATTGGAGGAAGCAGTTCCAGGCCCTCGGGGTTCCGCCGGTCGATTCGGTGGTGGTGGGCCAGCCGGAGTTCTTCGCCGCGGCCGATTCCGTCGTCGCCGCGGTCCCGCTGGAGACCTGGAAGGCCTACCTGCGGTGGGCCCTGGTCTCCAACTTTGCGGAGTCGCTGAGCCGCCCGTTCGAGCTGGAGGACTTCCGCTTCTACGGCACCATCATGGGCGGGACGGAGGTCCAACGCCCGCGCTGGAAGCGAGTGCTCGATGCCGAGGAAGGCGAGATCGGCGAGCTGATGGGCCAAGCCTGGGCGAGGAAGTATTGCTCCGCGGCGACCAAGGCGCGCTATGAAAGGCTCGTGGACGACATCTTTTCCGCCTACCGGGACCGGATCGGGCGGCTCGACTGGATGAGTGTTTCGACCCGGGAAAAGGCGCTGGCCAAGCTCGCCAGGGTGAGCCGAAAAGTCGGTTATCCGGACACGTGGCGGGACTACACCCAGCTCGAGATCGATCGCGACTCCTTTGTGCAAAACGTGATCCGGGCCAACCAGTGGTGGTTCCGCTATCGCGTGGGGAAACTCGGCCGACCTGTCGACCGGACCGAGTGGGACATGACGCCGCAAACGTACAACGCCTACTACGACGGCTCCCTCGTCGAAATCGTGTTGCCGGCGGCTGCCTTCCTGATCCCAGGAGTACCTGACTCGATCATCGACGACGCGATTCTCTACTCCTATGCCGGGGCCTCGACCATCGGCCACGAAATCACGCACGGTTTCGACGATGAAGGGCGTCAGTACGACGCCGACGGGAACATGAAGCCGTGGTGGACGGTCGCGGACTCGGTGCAGTTCGCCGAGCGCTCGCGCCTTCTCGTGGAGCAGTTCGATCATTACAAGGTGGGCGACCTGCATGTCCGGGGATTCGCCACGCTGGGGGAGAACATCGCCGATCTCGGTGGGATCGTGATCGCCTACGAGGCGTTTCAGAAGACCGACCAATGGAAGAAGGGCGAGAAGCTCAACGGCCTCACCCCCGACCAGCGGTTCTTCCTCGGCTATGCGCTGGCGTGGCTGGGAGACCAGCGACCTGAAGCGCTGGCGCAGCAAGTGATGACCGACGTGCACGCCCCGCGGGCGCTGCGGGTGAACGGGCCCATGGCGAACATCCCGGAGTTCCTGGCGGCGTTTGGGATCAAGCCCGGCGAGCCGATGTGCCGGCCGGAGAGCTTGCGCGTGAGGATCTGGTAATCTGGTAGGCGTGGGGGCAGGCGACTGAGGTCGGAGATGGAATCCTGGGCATGACCCGGGGCAATCACCACGGGGAGTGTACGGACTGCGGAGCCGCGGACGAACTCCAGCGGGAGACCGAAGTCGATCCATAACCAGGGTATCAGACCAGGGGTCAGAAATCCCAAGCGAGGCCGGCCGTCACCCCAGGCCCCCGGTACGCGTACGCGGCGACGCTCGAGTCGCGGCGATTCCACTGCAGTCGCAGGTTTGTGTGCAGCGTATTCGCGTTGCCGCGCGCGAACGATCGCTCCGCCAACAGAAACACCCACCTCTCATCGTCTACGCGCCCGCTGGGCGCGAGGGCGTCGGCGGTCAGGAACCGCAACGCCCCGTAGTCCCATCGCGCCGCGCCGCCTCCCACCTCGACCCAGAACTCGCGGGGGAGGCTGAGCTTCAGCACCGTCTCACCGGACCCCCCGCTCGCCGCGAACTCGTCCAGGAGAGGGGTGTCGACCACGCCGTCCGCGGACACGAACGGAATCGCATTCGGCACGGCGCGGGCTTCGAGCGCCAGCCGCAGGCCCGCCCGGGAGCCAAGCGCCTGCGCCGCGTTGAACCTGGTCCGAAACCGCACGGCCGTCGGGATCCCCTCCTCGTTCCACACACGCTTCGCCGCCGGATCGGGGTGGATCTTGTACGCGGCCTCCGCGAGCAGGCCGAGGGTCGTGCCGGACCGCAGGAATCGTTGAAGGTCGGCGCGGCCGGCCGCGATGACGCTGCTCTCCTCGGGAAGGTCCGGATACCTGCGGGCCTGCAGTTCGGCGGTGCTGCGCAAGAGTGAGCCGGCACAAGGGCGGGCCCGCCATGCGAAATATCCGTCGGTTCCCCAAAACCGATACGGCTGATACTCACCCTGGTAGGCGTGCATGCGAACGCGGGCGCCGGCGGAAGCCCCCGTTCCGTTTTCCGCGGATGCAGGGGACCATTCGATCGAGACGGCGTGGTCCTGCTGGTCGAGTGCGGACGGTTCCTGCGGACGCTGCCATGAGCCCTCGTACAACAGCCGCCACACTGCGCCGGGTGCGTCCGGCGTCCAAGATAACCGCAGGAGAGGCGAGACGGTCCCCGCTGCCTTCTCGTCCGCATAGCCCTGGGGGTGGTCGAGAAACGATCCTTCGACCTGCGCCCGGCCTTCCAGCGCGGCCCACGCCGGGCTCGTGACGCCCGCCATCCCGACCGCGGCGAAAAGCGCGAGCATGACTACGAGTGTGGAGGGACGAAACGGAGCGTTGATCGTCGCATCGGATCGGACTGTCTGTCTCATCGCTGACCTCCCGGTTCGGAATCGTTTTGCTCGGATTCGCCTCGGTTTCGGGGTGACGCGGCCGGGCGGCAGGGGTCTCTGCGTTCCCTCGCCGCCCGTTCTCCCGCCGCCGGCCTCATGTCGCCGGCCTCACGTCGCGCCGGGGTGGCCGGCGCGACGTCGACTAGCGCCGCGTGCGGCCGGTGGAGCCGTGCGGGCCGGTGCCGTCGCAGGTCCCGGAACCGAACTGTCCACCACCGGGCGACTGAGGGCAGGTCCCCTGACCGGTGCCGGGGCCGTTGCCGGTCTGGCCGTACGGGCAGGTGCCGTTGCCGGAGCCATTGTTGAAGCCGCGCCCCGCGCCGCTGCCGGTCTTGCCGTACAAGCAGGTGCCGTCGCCCTTGCCGGAGCCGTTGTTGACGCCGGGCCCCTTGCTGTTGCCGGTCTTGCCGTTCAAGCAGGTGCCATCGCCGTTGCCGGCGCCACGTCCGCTCCCATCCTGCGGCCGCTGGTAGTCGGGATCGAGACCGTTCGGGATGCCGTCGCCGTCAGCGTCGGGCGCGAGATCGTTGAACCCATCTCCGTTCTCGTCGATGAAGCCGCCGACCCTGGAACCGTGACCGTTGTCGCTGCCGTTGACGTTGCCGGTGCCGTTGGCGCTGCCATTACCGTTGCCCGCCCATGCCGACCCGGTGTTGAAGATCATCAGTGCGATCGCGAAAAGGACTGCCGTGCGCTTCATGGAAACACCTCCGTGGTTGCTGGACCTACTGGGGGGCGCTCCGGTCGACCGATCCGATTTGGTTCTTTCGGCCCCTCGCCCCTCGTCATGTGAGCCGTCCGTGCGGCCCGTGATCAGGTTGGTGCATCGATCGTGCCAACCGCGTCCCATGGGCCGCCGGTCGTGGCGGAGCATGCTGGAACGAGAAGCGCGGCTGCCGATTGTGCTGTGATCACGAGGGTTGCTGCCTATGGGGGTGAAAGTGCGTGGGGCGCAGGGTCGTCTCGCGCCCTTGCCCTGCTGAGGCGCGGGCGCGAGATTCGCAGATCTCTGCGAACCCGATCGTGGAGCGCTCGCGAAACGCTGCGAGAACCGGACCGAACGGCGAAGCCGTCAGGCTCCGTCTTGCCACTTCTTGAGCTTGTAGCGCAGCCCGCTTTCCGTGAGACCGAGGTGCCGCGCCGCGCTGCTCTGGTTCCCCTCGTAGCGACGAAGGGTGTCGAGGACGACGCGCTTTTCGATCTCCTCCAAGAGCTCCCCGAGATTACCGTGGATCCCTTCCGGACTGAGCGCTGCGGCAGGCGCGGCAGGGGCGGCAGGGGCGGCAGAGGCGGCAGCCCCGGCAGGCGCGCTCGACGAGGGGGCGCTTCGCAGCGTGGCCGGGAGATCCGCTCGCGTGATGACGTCGCCGCGCGCGAGCACGACAGCCTGTTCGAGGATGTTCTCCAGCTCGCGGACGTTGCCGGGGAACGGGTGCTTGAGCAGCGCATCCATCGCCTCGTGCGAGAGGCGGGACCGCGGCCGGTCGTAGCGGCGGGCGAAGAGGCCGAGAAAGTGCTCGGCCAGCTCGGGGATATCCTCGCGCCGTTCGCGCAGCGGCGGCAGACGCAGGCTGATCACGTTGAGCCGGTAGTAGAGATCCTCACGGAAGCTCCCCGACGCGATCATCTCCTCCAAGTCGCGATGGGTGGCGGCAATCACGCGAACGTCCGCGCGCAGCGTCTCGTCGCTGCCGAGCCGGCTGAACTCACGGTCCTGGAGAAAGCGCAGGAGCTTGATCTGCACCAACGGAGCGATGTCGCCGATTTCGTCAAGGAAGAGCGTCCCGCCGCGAGCGCGTTCGACCCGGCCGGCGCGGCGCGTGTCGGCTCCGGTGAAGGCGCCTTTCTCGTGACCGAAGAGCTCGCTCTCGAGCAGCGTCTCGGGAAGTGCGGCGCAGTTCACGGCTACGAACGGACCCTCGGCGCGGCGTCCGAGCGCATGGATTGAGCGGGCGAGCAGCTCCTTGCCTGTGCCGCTCTCTCCGCGAATGAGGACCACGGCGTCCGTCTCGGCGGCGCGAGAGGCGCGCGCGAGGACCTCCTGCAAGGCGGCCGCCCGGCCGAGCAGACGGAACCCGGCGTGCGCTTCATCCAGGCGGCGGCGCAGGATGCGGTTCTCGCGAACCAGTGCGCTCCGCTCGAGGATCCTGGCCACCACGACGTCGAGCTCGTCGAGATCGACCGGTTTGGTGAGGTAGTCCTCGGCGCCGGCCTTCATCGCCGCGACGGCATCGCCGACCGAGCCGAAGGCCGTAAGGACGACCACCGCGACCTCGGGCTGGATCTCCTTCGCCTGCCGGACGACCTCGAGTCCTGACAGGTCGGGCATCCGCAGATCGGTGAGGACGAGGTCGACCGCGTGCGCGCGGACCGCGGCGACCGCCTCGGCGCCGCCCCCCGCGGTGACGACGGTGTGTCCGGACGCGCGTAGCGCCCGCGCGAGCGCCTCTCGCTGCCGGGCCTCGTCATCGGCGACCACGATCGTCCCGGAAAGTGCTCGCTCGCTCATTCCCGATCTCCCTTCCGGCCTGCAACCTGTTCCGCGCCCGTCGCAGCGCTCGCGCCGTCTGCGACCGGCTCGGCGTCTGCGACCGGCTCGGCGTCTGCGACCGGCTTGCCGTCTGCTCCCGGCGCGGGATGGCGTGGGAACGACAGCACGAAAGCCGTCCCCTGCGCGCGCTCGTGGTCGAGCCGTAGCGTCCCGCCCATTGACGCGGCCGCCTGGGCGGCGAGAGCCAACCCTAAACCGGTACCCGATGGCTTGGTCGTGAAATAGAGGTCGAACACCCGGTCGCGCAGCGCCGCGGGGATCCCGGGGCCGTCGTCTTCGACGCGGATCTCAACGTCCCCTCGGCGGCGGCGGACCGTGAGCGCGACGGAGTCGCCGGTCCGTCCGGCGAACGCCTCGCGCGCGTTGCGCACCAGATTGTGAAGGATCTGCCGCAGGTACTCGGCGTCCAATTCCGCATCGACCGGCTCGGATTTGAGGCGCAGCGTGACCCCGGCCGCGGCGAAGGCGGGCTCTTCCGTGCGGGCGACCTCGGCGACCACGCTGCCCACATCCATCCGCTCGAGCCGCGGAGGGCGCGGCCGCGCGAAGGAGAGAAATTGCTGCACAATCGCCTCGATCCTAGCCCCCTCGGCATGAATGTCGCGCGCCTGCGCGCGCAGCTCCTCTCCCACGGCAGGCTCGCGGGCCATCTGCTGCGCAGTCAGTTGGATCGTGTTCAGCGGATTGCGGATCTCGTGCGCGACGCCCGAGGCGAGCGACCCCATTGCCACAAGCTTGTCCCGGCGGCGCGCCTCACGTTCGTTCGCTTCCAGTTTCGCGCGAACGCGGGCGATTTCCCGGTCGAGCAGGGCATGGCGTTGCCAGGCGAGGAGCAACCCGGCGCCGAGTCCGAGGGCGAGGAGAAAGACACCCGCGCGGGTCAGGGCGCGCCGGCGGAACGCCGCTTGCGCCCGGTCCAGCGGCTCCGGGGAAAGCCCGACCCGCAGAACGGCGGGTCCGGCGCTGGGTAGGTGGGCGGGGCACAGCACCTCGAAGACACGACCGAACGCGGTGTCGATCTCGCGGGTCACGAGTGGTTCCGCGCGCCCCGGCGTTGCGGTGACATCTCCCTGCGCGGCCGGCGAGAGCAGCCGGGCAACCTCCGGGTCGTCCTCCGCCGTACTCCAGGCGCCGCTGTCCGCCGAAGCGGCCAGCACACCGCTCGTGTCCTGGATGACGAGGTAACGGATCCCATGCGCTTCGCCCATGGCCCGGAAGAGATGGCCGGGGCTGATCTCGTCCTGCGCGATCCGCAACGATTCGGCGAAGACGTTCACGACGATCGCGCCGCCGCCCGCGCGGGCGACCGCCACGGCGTAGCGCGCCCCCGGTACACCCCGCCCTTCGCGGAAGCCGATACGCTGGACCCGCTCGCCTTTCTTCAGGACCGGGGCATGCACCCCGCGCGGACCCGGGCGGGACTCGGGCGACCAAGTCCCGCCGATGCTGCTCGGGCGAGTCCAGCTTGTCGCGGTCCGGCGTCCCTCCGCGTCGATGATGTTGATCCGGCCGAGTCCGTGGTCGCCCGCGAGCACGCGCAACTCGGTGTCGGTCAAATGGCGCACCGAATCCCGGGCGGCGATCCAGCGCGCGTTGTCGACCAGGCGGGCGAACACCTCGTCTTCCCAGTTGCGCCAGGCGACGAGACCGTGGCCCGCGCTCTCGGTGATCAGATCCGCGACGGACCGCGCCTGCCAGACCATAAGGCGTTCGGCCTGCTCTGTGCTCGAGCGCAGGTCGCGTGCGGTGGCCCAGGCGAGGAGCGCGCCGGCTGCGGTGAGAGTCAGGATGAGCAGAATCGTGCGTCGGTTCAACACGGGGTGGTCCTCCGCAGGAATTCTACGCCACGGAGATGCCGGCCGCGCCATCCGCAAGTCCCGGGACGCCGGAAGCTGTCGATCGTGGTGGTCGTCGCTGTCCCCGGAAGCACCGCCCGGTAAAGCGGCGACGACCCATCCGAGTAGCCCACAATGTACGCAGTCACAACAGAGCACGAGGGGCCGACCTGCGAGCAGATGGGCGAATGGCCCGGGATTTCACGGAATTCCTCCTTGTTTGCCGTCAGCCGCGGCCGATGTATTCGCCGCCTTCGTCGGCGAGGAACACGTCGGCGCCACGACCGCCGGTCTGCGAGCGGCCCATCAACTTGCGCGACAGCACCGCCGTGCCGTGATGTTCGGCCGTCATCGCGTGTCCGCCGTCGCCCCGCAGTCTCCGCACCGCAACGACATGCCCCGGTCCGGCGCCTCCTCGCGTCCGCCGACCTCCAGGCTGAACTCAAATCCGCCCGCGCCGCAGGCATCGCAGGCAAGCTCCTCGCACGACTGCAGCAGGGGATTCCAGATCACCGGCATGACGCGTTCCGCGGTCCGCCACTGGAAAAGATCGGCGTTGAGCACCACGGGCATGGAGAGACGGATGGCGGCCAGGGGCCGCAGCACCACGCGCAGGGTGTAGCGTGGGCCGAGATCGCGGATCTTGCGCTCGTACTCGGTCGCGGCGCCGGCTCATGTCGTTGCGGTTACACGGATCCGAGCGCCGGGACGCGAACTCGATGACGTTCGCCTTTCGCCTGTTCACCGTCACCTGCGCCGGAGATCCGCAGTTCGCCTGCTGCCTTTTCTCGGGTGACTGCCAGATGCTGACCCGGGTGGATTGCGATGCCGCGCACGGGATCTTCTACGCTAATCAGAATTGCAGCCAGATCGAGTGCATCCCGGCCCCGACGGAAATCTCCACCTGGGGCAGGACCAAGAGCAGCTACAGGTAGGCCACCAGGATCGGGATGGCCCGATTGATCAGCAGCGAAGCCCGCCTCCGTGGGGAGGTGGGCCCCTTCGCTTCGAAATGGTCGTCCCGAAGGGCATCGGGTGAAGGCCATCGACGATGGAACAGTTGCGGACCAACGGATGCCCCGCCGTTTCGCCCCCTACTCCCCCGCCCCCAGGTTGATCCCATGCATCCGCAGGAGCGTCTGCAGCGAACTCCGGTGCCCCGACTCGTGGACCGCGCACGCCATGAGGATCCGCAGCACCGAGGCCGGGCCCCGCTTCTCGTCGTTGGCGGTGTCGAGCTTCCGCTCGCGCATCCGGGATAGGTTGCGCTCGAAGGCCTTGCGTGTCCCCTCGGTCGTCTCCGACATGGAGGAGATCGGCCGGTCGAGGAACGGCTGCAGCTCAGCCCGCGACTCCTTCAGGCTGTCGAGGATCGCTTGCTTCGTCCCGTACGGCTTGAACGGCCAGACACCGTCATCCCCGGGGCCGGTAGACCAGTACCCGTCGGTGCTCTCGGAGGCGGTGAGCATGCGCGCGAACATGCGCCGCGCGTCGGCGCTGTGCATGACGATCTCGGCCAGGCTGAAGTGCCACTTCTCCGATGGGTCGGCCAGGCGCCAGTCGAGCTTGTCTTCCGGGACGAGCACGGCGATCTGCTCCAGGCTATCGAGCGTGGCTGTAAGCCAGGGCAGGCCGAATCCGATGGTCACTTCGTCGTGTGGTGTGGCGTTCATGGGGCCTCCTTCGCGGTCCGCTCCCGCAGCATGTCGATCAACTCCTCTAGCGTGTGGCCGAGCGTAGGGCAGGCATTCGCGTCGAGCAATCGGTCCATGAGCGCCGCGAGAACCCGGTGCCCCTCCCAGCGGGTCCCCACGAGGTACCGCCGCCGCGGTCGCTCCGCGAAGAGCGCGTCCAGGACGGCCACCGCCACGATCTCCGGGGACGACGGCTTGCGGCTCGTCTCCGACTCGGGCGGGTCGGCGGCAGGGTCAGCGCCCGGGTCGGAGGCCGCGGCGGCGGCGGGGTCGGGCGCCGGATCGGCGGGCGGCGGCTCCAGGCTGGCGAGCACCGCCGCGGCCTCATCGATGAAGGGCTCTCCCGCCCGCCGGAACCGCCCCGTCGTGCCGGAGAGCGAGTTCTCGCCGATGGCCGAGACGATGCCGCCGGGTTGGACGATGCTCACGCCGACGCCGTACGGCTCCAGTTCCTCGGCCAGCGACACCGTGAAAGCCTCGATCGCGTGCTTCGTCATCGTGTACGGGCCGAAGTAGCGCATGGAGATCGAACCGCCCTGCGATCCGATGTTGACCACCCGTCCCTGGGAACGGACGAGCAACGGCAGGAAGGCGCGGGTCACGCGGATCGGCGCGAGCGCGTTGACGTCGAAGATCTCGAGCAGTTCCTCCTCGCTCCAGGTGGCGAGAAGCCCCAGGCCACCCAGTCCGGCGTTGTTGACGAGGCCGTACAGGCCGCGGCCGCGGGCCTCGACCTGCCGGACCGCGCGGTCGATGTCGGCAGGGCTCCGCACGTCCAGCCGCACGGGCTCGACGCCCGGGATCCGCGCCAGGCTCTCCAGGTCGGCCGGCTTGCGCGCGGTGGCGAAGACCGGGTGGCCGAGATCGGCCAGACGTTCGGCGAGGTGCCGCCCGATACCGGTGCTCGCGCCGGTCACGAGGATGGGTTGCGATTCGCGGTCCATGCTGTCCTCCCTTGATGGTGGTGGTTGGTTTCCCATGGCGTGAGCGAAACCACGGCTACGGTGCGCAGAACGAGCGCACAACCCGCAACGCGGTGTCGACGACGCAGTCGTGGGCCCCCGAGACGGCCACCCCACGGCCAAGGCGAGGCGTCTCCACACCGGCGAAGATCCGGGTATCCTCGGGGTTCGTGATGTCGATGGCGACGATGATCCCGTCATCCTTCTCCCAGATACGCCTTTCTCACCCGCTCATCGACCAGCAGATCCGCAGCCGCCCCGCTCAACGCGACCCGCCCCGTCTCCAGCACGTACGCCCGGTCGGCCAGGGCCAACGCCCCGCGCGCGTTCTGCTCCACCAGCAGGATGGAGACACCGGCGCGATGGATCTCCCGGACCGTGGCGAAGATCCTCTCCACCAGGATCGGGGCGAGCCCCAGCGAGGGCTCGTCGAGCAGCAGAACCTGAGGTTCCGCCATAAGCGCGCGGCCGATCGCCAGCATCTGCTGTTCTCCGCCGGAGAGAGTGCCCGCGAGTTGCCGACGCCGCTCGAGGAGCCGCGGAAACAAAGAGAACACGCGCTCTCGCTGACGATCGATCCGGGTCCGGTCACCGCCCAGCACCCACGCCCCCATGGCCAGGTTCTCTTCCACGCTCAGCGCGGTGAAGACCTTGCGGCCCTCCGGCGCGTGAGAGAGGCCGCGGCCCACTACCTCGTGCGCGGGCAAGCCGACGAGCGAGCAGCCGCGCAACAGGATCTCTCCTTCGCGCGGCCGGATGAGGCCGCTGATCGCGCGCAGGAGGGTGCTCTTCCCGGCGCCGTTCCCGCCGATCAGCGCCACCACCTCTCCGGCGCCCAAGGTGAGCGAAGCACCCTTCAGAGCGTGGATCTGCCCGTACCAGACGTGCAGCTCGCGAATATCGAGGATCGGCTCAGACATCGCGGGCATCCTCCACGTCGGGTGCGGCCCCGGGTGCGGCCGCAGCTCCGGCCCCACACCCGAGGTACGCCTCGATGACCCGCGGATTCGCCTGCACTTCGTCCGGTCTTCCCCCCGCGATCAGGCGACCGTTGTCCAGAACGAGCACGTGGTCCGAGACCCCCATCACCACCTTCATGTCGTGCTCGATCAGGAGCACCGTGATCCCCTGCTCGCGGATCTGGCGGATCAGGGCAACCAGAGAAGCACTCTCCTCCTCGTTGAGTCCGGCGGCCGGCTCGTCCAGCACCACCAGCTCGGGATCGGTGGCCAGGGCGCGCGCCACTTCGACGCGGCGCTGGTCACCGTAGGGAAGGTTGCGGGCCAGCTCGTAACGGTGTTGGTCGACGTGCATGAACCGCAGGCAATCGTCGGCCCGGGAGCGGATCTCCGACTCCTCGCGCCGCTGCCCCGGCGATCGCAGGAGGGCCGCGAACACGCCGGCTTTCCCCCGGCAATGGCGCCCGGCCATGACGTTCTCCCGCACGGTCAGGCCCGGGAAGAGGCGGATCCCCTGGAAGGTGCGGGCGATGCCCAGCTTCACCACCGCGTGCGGGCGGCGCCCGACGAGCGACATCTCCTTGTACAAGATCATCCCGCGGTCCGGCCGGTAGATGCCGGTGATCAGGTTGAAGATGGTGGTCTTCCCTGCGCCGTTCGGGCCGATCAGACTGGTGATCCGTCCCGGCTCGACGGAGAAGCTCACACCCTCCACCGCCTGCAGGCCGCCGAAACGCTTGCTCAAGTCCTGGACGTCGAGAAGCGGCACGGCTATGTCCCCAATCCCGATCTACGCCGGGGCCAAAGCCCGTCCGGGCGGAAGATCATCATGAGGATCATCGACAGGCCCAGGAAGCCGTCGCGCCAATCGCGCACCACGCGCATCAACTCCGGCAACGCCACCATGGCCAGCGTCCCCACGACCACGCCGGGGATGGAACCGCACCCGCCGAGGACAACGATACAGAAGATGGTGACCGACTCCTGGAAGCGAGCCAGGTCGGGAGAGATCACCGACACTCGGGATGCGTAGAGTCCGCCGGCCAATCCGGCCCCGACCGACCCAAGGAAGAACGCCAGGCTCTTCACGCGGACGGTGTCGATCCCCATCGCCTCGGCCGCCGCCTCGTCCTCCCGGACGTACATCCACGCACGACCGAGGCGGGAATCCTCCAGCCGGCGCACCGCCGCTATCCCCAGCAGCACGAAGACCAGAACGAAGTAAAAGTGCTCCAGGTTCGTGCGGAACACGAAGCCGCCGATGGCCGGCCTGGCGATCCCCGAGAGACCGTTGGCTCCTCCAGTCCAGCCGCCGGCATCGTTCACCAGCAGGATCCGCACGATCTCACCGAAGGCGATCGTCACGATCGCCAGGTAGTCGCCGCGCAGATGCAGAATCGGGCGGCAGACTATGTACCCGCAGATCCCCGCCAGGCCGGCTCCCACCGGAAGCGCCAGCAGGATCGGCCATCCCGCCCGCAGGTTCAGGATGCCGACCGTGTAAGCCCCGATGGCGTAAAACGCGGCGTGCCCGAGCTGGAACATGCCGGCATAGCCGACGATGATATGCAAGCTCAGGCCGAGCAGGACGTAGATGCCGAGCTGCCAGAGCACCGCGCGAAGATAGTTGTCGAGCGGAAGCGGCAGCAGGCAGAGCAACACGATTCCCAAAGGGCCGAAGTAGCGCGGAAGGGCACGAGCAGGATTCCCACCCGGACCGAGAAAGCGCGAGAAACCTCGACGCAGGTTCACACCCGCTCCGCGCAACGCTCGCCCAGGAGTCCGCCGGGGCGTGCGATCAGGATCAGGGCCAGCAGCACGTAGGCGATCAGATCCTTCCACTGCGGCGAGATGTACCCCGCCCCCAGGCTCTCGACCACCCCCAGGATCAGACCGCCGAGCATGGCGCCGGGGATGTTGCCGATGCCTCCGACGATCGCGGCGATGAACGCCTTCAGCCCAAAGGTCCAGCCGAGCGTGAAATCGAACGATCCGTAACGCAGGGCCACGAGCATCCCGGCGGCCCCGCCCAGCGCGGGACCGATCAGAAACACGCCCGCGATGACCCGGTCGACCGGAATTCCCATGAGGCGGGCGGTGTCGTGGTCGAGAGAGACGGCGCGCATCGCCGTACCGACCCGGGTACGGTGGACGAAGACATGCAGCGCACTCATCAGCAGAAGCGCTGCCAGCACCGCCACGATCTGGGTGGTGCCCATGGTGACGTCGCCGAGGATCCGCACTCCGCCCGGCAAGCTCACTGACGACGGGTAGGTCTTGTAGCTCGCGCCGTAGAGGTTGCGGGCCAGCGCCTGCAGGATGAAGGCCGCCCCGAGCGCCGAGATCAGCGGTGGCAGCCGTCCGGCGGAACGTAGGGGGCGGTAGGCCGTTCGCTCCAGCAGCACGCCGGCCAGGGCCAGCACGATCATGACGCCGGGAAGAACAGGCACGAACACCCAGGGCCCGGGCGACAACCCGGCGGCGGAGATCGCCGTCAGCGCGGTGTACCCGAGAAACGCCCCCCACATGAACAGATCGCCGTGGGCGAAGTTGATCAGCCGGAGCACGCCGTAGACCATCGTGTAGCCCAGCGCCACCAAGGCGTAGAAGGAGCCGATACTGACTCCGTTCAGGAGGTTCTGGGCCAGGAACTCCATGCTACGGTTGCTTCGGGTACGGCACGATCGTCCCCTTGGGCGTGATGACGTAGGCTCGGTGGATCGTGCCGAGCCTGTCCCCCTTCTCGTCGTAGCCAAGAATGGGGCCGGTGATGCCCGGAAGGTCCTTCAGGCCGGTGTGCAGGTACGCGGCCAGCACGCCCGAATCGGTGCTCTTGGTGGCCTCCATCGCGGCGCGGATCACCCGGAAGGCGTCAGCCGCCATTACCCACCAGACGCTCGTGGCGTCCGCTCCGTAGTGGGCCTTGTAGTCGGCGGTGAAAGCCTTGGCCTCGGGATAGTCGAGGTCGATCGGCAGAGGCTCGGTCGTGAAGATCGCCCCCTGCGCGCAATCGACGCCCGCGATACGAACCAGCTCCGGGTTGTTGCAGGCGTCCCCCATGACCCACTGGACCTTCAGGCCGACTTCCGGCGCCTGCCTCAGGAGCAGCCCGGCCTGTGCGTGATACCCGGTGAAGTACACCGTCTCGGCGTTCACCGCCTTCAGCTTCGTCAGACTCGGCGTGAAGTCCTTGTCGGCCGGGTTGATGGCGTCGAAGAAGACGATCTCGCAGCCGCGCTCCAGCAGAAACTTCTTCCCCCACTCCGCCAGACCCTGCGCGTAGGTGGAGTTGTCGTGCAGGATCGCCACCCGGCGGCTCTCGAGCACCTTGGAGATGAACTCGGCGCCGAAGAGGCCCTGCCGGTCGTCCGTGAAACACATGCGGAAAAAGCGCTGGTACCCCTTGGCGGTCAGCCGCGTCGCGGTGGACGACGGGGTGATCTGCAGGATTCCTGCGCGATCGTAGACGGCCGCGGCCGCCTCGGTCGCCGTGGAGTTGTAGGAACCGATGACAACGGAGACACCGCGCGAGGCCATCCGGTCGGCTACGAGGGAGGCTTCCTTGACGTCCCCTCGGTCGTCCTCCACGAAGAGCTCGACATGACGCCCCAGGATGCCGCCGGAAGCGTTGACCTGGTCGACGAGCAGGCGCACGGCCCGCTCGAAGCCCTGCCCTTCGTAGGCGTAGTCACCGGTCATCGGCCCTTCCAGGCCGATGCGGACCGTGGCGGGCTTGGATCGGCCGCAGCCGGATGGCAGCAGGACAGGAAGCGAGGCCAGGGCGCCCAACAGAAGGAGGCAGCGGATCGGGTAGGCAAGGCCGGGACGAAACAAGAGGCCAGGTCCGTGGCCGAACGGGTGGCCAGGTCGCGAGCAGAACGAGTGGCCGGGTGCCGGGCGAAGCCTTGTGCGTCGGGGCGTCGGCATGGGGTCCTCCGATGCGGATCGGACGTAAATGTCCTCCGAGGTCCGGCGATCGGAAGGTAGAAACGAAGGCCGGACCCGGCGCCGCGACGAATTATCCGCGCGACCGGCACCGGGTCAAGCGGTACGACGCACAGCGACTCCAAAACACCCGGGGACGACGGCATCAGGATGCGGGGCGGAATCGCTCGACGGCACTACGTACCCTTCCAGTCGCAAGTCACAACAACATCCCGATAAGTCGATCTGTCACTCCCGGGCGCCCTTCGCCCCACTCCGAACCGCCAACAAGGACTACGGCCGACCTCCGGAGGCGAGGTAAGGTCTCTTTCCTGCCACTCGCCATGCTTCCTTTGGGGGTGGACCGCCCCAGGCGCGAAACTCCGTCCCGGCGGGGCAGCGAAATAGACGTCCCTGCGAGAACTGAGCCCGCAAGCCGTAGCGTCCCGCGACCAGAAGAGAGCCTCGACCGGAGGCCGCTGAGCGTGCGTCGCCGGGGGTGGGTGGCGAGAACGTCGTCCAGATAGCGTCGCGCCTCAGCCGGCTTCCCGAGGCGGAGGTGGGTGATGACGAGGTCCACGAGGATCTCGCGAGCGGGATTACCCCCTTCACGCGCATCTCTCAGACCACCCTCGTATTTCCCGAACCACCGTTGCGGGAGACAAACCGCTCCCAACGCGATGGCGGCGTCCGTGAGGCGGGGATCGGCGCGGATGATCTCGCGGAGCTCGGCAGCCGCCTCCCGGTGACGGCCGACAGCGAACGGAGCGATCACGCGCTCCTGCCATTCCGGCACGGGGGTCAGCGCACTCTCGCGTTCGGCGCGGTGGCCTCGGGGTGCCGGCCGGCGTGCACGGGCGCCCGGCTTGGGACGAGGCGGGTCGGGCATGATTCGTCTTGGAGCTCCGGGGGTTTCGCCGGGAATTCGCCGCTTCGATCCGGCTGGAGCGAAGCCGGGAATGCTCCGCCGGACCGGATTCCGATAGGTTCGCCATCGGGGAGGCGAGAGTCAAGCCGGGGTTCCATTGTCCGAATCTCAGCGTAGCAGGTTCAGATTGACAATCCGTCCTTTCTGTGGTGAACTCCCGATTCTGTAACCAGTTGTCAACGCGGAGAGATGGCCGAGTGGTTGAAGGCGACGGTCTCGAAAACCGCTGTGGGGGTAACCTCACCGGGGGTTCGAATCCCTCTCTCTCCGCCACCTTAGACCGACCGGGCGTTTCCCTCTTGAGGTCACGCCCCAGGGTACAGTAGGATACGTCTTCGCGCGGTCGGCCGTGCTGCCGTCCGGGGTCGCGGAGAGATGTCCGAGTGGTTTAAGGAGCACGCCTGGAAAGTGTGTAGGGTCAAAAGCCCTCCAGGGTTCGAATCCCTGTCTCTCCGCCATGGTTTGTCGGGGGTGTAGCTCAGTTGGGAGAGCGCCTCGTTCGCAACGAGGAAGTCAGCGGTTCGAGTCCGCTCATCTCCACAGTTTCTGGATCTCTGAATCTCTGGATTCCGTTCTGGCCGTGCTAGATGGGGAGTCAGCGGTGCCCTGTAACCCGCAATCCGCTACAGCGGGGTTGAATTCCCTTTCGAGGTCCCTGCCGGAAGGCGGGTGAGGACGCTAGGGGCTTTGAAGGCCAGGCCCTGCGCAACGGAGACCTGCCAACCCCGTCAGGACCGGAAGGTAGCAGCGGTACGTAGATCTCTCCGGGTGCCGCGGATCAGCCTGACCTGAGCCACCGGTTGCCGCGCTTCGCCGGATGGAGGATCGAAGAAGGGTGCACGGCCGGTTTTCTTGATCGCGGGCGCAATTCCAAAAGCCGGGGGACTGCTTCTCCCGGCTTTCCCTTCGAGGCGTTCATGACCTATCTCGTGCTCGCTCTGAAGTATCGGCCCCAGCGTTTCGACGACGTGGTGGGCCAGTCACACGTTTCACGGACGCTCTCCAACGCGCTCAAGACCGGGCGCGCCGCCCACGCCTATCTCTTCACCGGCCCCCGCGGAGTCGGCAAGACCACCATGGCCCGGATCCTCGCCAAGGCGCTCAACTGCGAGCGCGGTCCGGTGGAGGAACCCTGCAACGAGTGCCGGGCCTGTCGTGCGGTGGGGGCTGGGAATGCTATGGATGTCATCGAGATCGACGGCGCCTCCAATCGCGGCATCGATGACATCCGGGAACTGCGCGAGGCGGTCCGTTACTCGCCGGCGATGCTCACCCGCAAGGTCTACATCATCGACGAAGTCCACATGATGACCACCGACGCGTTCAACGCTCTGCTGAAGACTCTGGAAGAGCCTCCCTCGCACGCTGTTTTCGTGCTCGCGACCACCGAGGCGCTCAAGGTGCCGCAAACGATTCTCTCGCGGTGCCAGCGTTTCGATTTCGCGCGTCTGGGGCCGCGCACCGCGGCCGCGCGTCTGCGGTTCATCGTCGATCAAGAGCAGATTTCGGCCGACGACGATGCCCTCTTCCTCATGGCCCGCAAGGGTGACGGGTCGATGCGCGACGGCATCACGCTGCTCGACCAGGTGCTGGCGGGAGGGCCGCAGCGGCTCACGCTCGAGGTGGTGAAGAGTGCCCTGGGCGTCGTCGGGCGTGAACTGTTCTTCGAGTGGACGGCGGCGATCCGGGATCGCGATGCGGGGCGCGCGCTGCGCTCGCTCGGTGGGGCGGTGGAGGCGGGGGCGAATCTGCAGGAGCTGTCCGAGGAATTCCTAGTCCACCTGCGAAATCTTCTCCTGGTGGCGGTCGATCCGGGGCTGGCCGACCTGGTGGAGGCGACCGAGGACGAGATCGCGACGTACTGCGAGCAGGCCGCCGCGATGGCATCCGGGGACCTCCTGCGTCACTGCCGCCTTGCCCTTGAAGCGACCTCACAGATGCGGCGTAGTGGCTACCCGCGGGCGCACCTCGAGGTCGCCCTGGCCGAGATGTGTGCTCTGCCGACGGCGCTCGAACTACGGCGCTTCCTCGACGCGACGCGCAGACACGCAGGGTCGGGAGAGGCCGTGGCGTCTGCGGGCCCGCTGCTGCCCACGACGCCTGCCTCGGCTGGACCTACCTCGGCTGGACCTACCTCGGCTGGACCTACCTCGGCTGGGCCGGTGCCGCCGATTGGGTCCGCCTCGCCGGCCGGTCCTGCCTCCTCAGCGGGGACTTCGACGTCACTTCCGCCCACCAGGTCTGCCGGGTCGGCGCTGCAGGTCCGCGAAGGCGGCGCGGTGTCCACCCGAACCGGTGATGCGCCTGCGACGGCCGGCCCTCCCGGGCGGGAGGCTATCCGCTCCGATGCTACTATCATGGGTGCGGCCACCACCCAGTCTGTCGACCCGGCGGCTGTTTCGGCGTCGGTTGCCCCGGTCTCGGTGGACGGCGATCCGTGGGTCCTGATGCTCCAGATGCTAGGCGCGCGCCGCGCTGCTCTCGGCGCCACCTTGAACGGTTCGGCCGTCTTGGGAGAGGAAGAGCGCATCCTGCGCGTGGGGGTGCCGCGGCTCGGGGCGTTCCAGAAGGGCCAGCTCGACAAGGCGGCGAATCGACAGTTGATCATGGAACTGATCAACGAGACGTTCGGTCGTCCACTCGGCGTCCGCTTTGAGCCCGCATCCGAAGGGATGGTGGGCTCCGGCGCGAGTGCCGCCTCCACACCGGCCGCCGATCCGGGGGCTTCGGGTGGCACTAATGTGGAAGGGGCCGCGACGGGGCGCGACGCTGCAACCGTCCCCGTCCCTGCAACCGCCGGCGCCGCTGGGAGCGCCAACGACACGGCGACCACCAACGGCGCCCCGGGCGCCCATCGCGGTCGTGGGAAATCGATCGCTGATGCCCCCAGTGCTTCACCCGAGGGTATCCGCCGCATCGTCGACCTCTTCGGGGGGGACGTGATCGGCCCGGCCTGAGAAGGAAAGAGGAAAGGGAAACGAGGAAGAAGGAGAGCACACCGTGGACATGAGAGTCCTGATGAAGCAGGCTCAGCAGATGCAGGCGAAGATGGCCGTGGCCCAGGCCCGGCTGCAGGAAGAGACAGCCGAGGCCGCTTCCGGGGGCGGCGTGGTCACCGTCGTCGCCAACGGCAAGGGCGAGCTCCTGTCCCTGAAGATCAAGAGAGACGTGGTCGACCCGGACGATGTCGAAATGCTGGAAGATCTGGTTCTCGCCGCCGCCAACGAGGCGTTGCGCATGACGCGCGACCGGATGGCCGAGGAGATGAACAAGCTCACGGGCGGCATGAACGTGCCCGGCATGTTCTAGGAATCGCCGGAGCCTGGAAGGAGCCGCAGAGCGTGGAATACGGCTCGCAGACCCTGGGAGAGCTGGTCGACCGACTCTCCCGCCTGCCCGGGATCGGGAGGAAGACGGCGCAGCGGCTCGCCTTCCATCTGCTGCGGGTCCCGGCCGCCGACGCTGTGGCCCTGGCCTCCGCCCTGCGGCGGCTGCGCGAGGAGACCGGCATCTGTGCCGCTTGCGGCAACATCGCCGACGGCCCGCGCTGCCGTATCTGTGACGACCCGCGGCGCGATCAAGCGTTGCTCTGTGTGGTCGAGCAACCGGCCGACGTCGTCGCCGTGGAGAGAACCGGCGCCTATCACGGGCTCTATCATGTCCTCGGCGGCAGTCTGTCTCCCAATGAGGGGATCCTGCCCGAGTCTCTGCGCATCCGGGAATTGCAGGTGCGTGTAGGCGACGGACTCGTGACGGAAGTGATCGTGGCCACCAACCCCCCGGCGCAAGGTGAGGCCACGGCTCACTACCTTGTCGATTGTCTGCGATCCGCGGGGGTGCGCGTGACCCGCATCGCGCGCGGCGTTCCGATCGGCTCCGACCTTGAGCTGTCCGACCAGGCGAGCCTAGTGCGGGCGTTGGAGGGGCGGGCGGAGATGTAATCGCGCTTCCCGATCCGCAGCTTGAAGACAGCAGCTTGAAGACAGTGGACAGTGGACAGAAGACAGGACTCAGGAGCCGCAGCCCGCAGCTCGCAGCTTGAAGCCCGAAGCCCGCAGCCCGAAGAAACTCCTTGACAGACGATGCTGGATCTTCCCTTCTTGCTGCGTGCTCGATTCGAGCCGCTTGGCTCGAGGCCGATGACCTTCGGGGATTCCTCATCCCCGTCGTCCAGGGGGGGCCGGTCATGGATCATGCCGCTATCCCGGGGGAGTGGGATCTCCACTTCGGTTCGGTCTGGAAGGAATTGCAGCGAACGCTGCAGCGCGCCGGCGCCGCGACCGCCGTCCTGCTTGACACGGCCGGCAATGCCGTGACCTACGCGGGCGAGGAACCGACCTTCGACCTCGGCACCTTCGCCTCGTTGGCCGTCGGCGACTACCTCGCCACCCAAGAAATGGCGTTGCTCCTCGGGGAGGAGTCGATGCAGTGGGTGGTCCATCAGGGGATCGAGGGTGGCGTTGTCTTAGCGCCGCTGCACCCGTTGTTGGTGTTGGCGGTCATCTTCGACGGACGGACCACGTTGGGCCTCGTGCGCCACGCTATGCGCAAGGAACGTGCCCGGCTCGAGGAGGTGACGCGTCCGCTCCTCGGCCTGCTCGAGCGACAGGTTCTGGAAGGCGACTTCGAGGGGTCCGAGGACGGCTATGATGTCGACCGGATCATCGACGACGGCATGGGGCGGCTTTTCGGCCCTTCGGCCTGACCCGCGCATGACGCCGTCGACCGGCACGCCGGGGAGCGGCCCGCCGGGGGATGGTGTCGCGACGATGCCGGGGCGCATATTTCCCGGCCGGATCACGGGCACCCCCCTCAAGCTCGTTTACTGGGGTCCGGGGCTTTCCGGCAAGACCACGAACCTGAAGTGGCTCCACGCCCGTCTGCGCCCGGAACTGCGGGGGCGGCTCATCACGCTGGACACTCCCGGCGAGCGAACCATTTACTTCGACTGCCTTCCGCTCGACCTCGATCCGGGCCGCGGCGCGCCGATCCGGCTACGTTTGTACACCGTGCCGGGGCAGCCGCGCTTCCGCGTCACGCGACGGCTGGTGCTGCACGGGGTGGATGGGCTGGTCTTTGTCTGGGACTCTCGTTTGCGACGGCTGCGGGAGAACGTGGGGAGCTTTCTCGAAGCGCGCGAGGCGGTGGAGGCGTGCGGGCGCGACTGGGAACGGCTGCCGCGGGTGATTCAGTTGAACAAGCAGGATTTGGCCCCGCTCACACCGCGGGCTGACATCGATGCGGTGCTCGACCGGCTGGGCGAATGCGGACCGCGCCTTGCCTCGGTGGCTGCCGACGGCGTGGGGGTGTTGGAGACGCTCGCGGCGATCGCGCGCGGGGCGGTGCGCGGGCCCCGGACGGATTCCTGCTCATGGTCTGCCCGACCAACGCCAGAAGTCTGAAGCCTATTCCGAATCTCAGGATCGGCTCCCACCCGTAGCGACAAGCCCTGAGCTCTGCTAGAGTCCCCCTCCATGCGCAGATTTTTGGTTCGACTGGGGGCGACGTTTTTCTTCACCGGCCACTTCCCCGTGGCCCCGGCGACCTTCGCCTCGTTCGTCACGCTGGGGATCTGGTGGTGGGTGCAGTCGCACCAGCCTGTTCCGGCGCTCGCCATGCTGGTCGTCATCGCCGCGGTCACCGCCATCGGTATTCCACTCGCAAGCCGGGCCGAGCCGATCTACGGACACGACGGCAAACCGATCGTCATCGACGAGGTGGCGGGAGCGTTGCTCACCATCGCCTGGATGGGGCCGTCGGTCGATCCGTTGAAGCTCGCGGTCGCCGGGTTTCTCGTGTTCCGGATCCTCGACGTCGTGAAGCCGCCGCCGGCGTATCAGCTTCAGTCGCTGCCGCGCGGCTGGGGGGTGATGATGGATGACATCATGGCGGCCATCTACGGGAACCTGCTTCTGCGGCTGGTGATTCGCCTCTGGCCGACGCTTCTGGCCCCGCACCTGGCGCGGTAGGCGATGAAAATCGAGACCCTCACCATCGGTGGGGAGATCCTGAACGGTCGCATTCTCGACACGAACTTCCACTATCTCGCGCGACAGCTCAACCGTCTCGGGGTGCCGCCAATGTGGCACAGCACGGTTCCCGACCGGCGCGAGCTGCTTCTGTCTGCGCTCAAGAACGCACTGGCTCGCGCAGAGGGGATCATCGTTACCGGCGGACTCGGGGGTACCCCCGATGACATCACGCGACGAACGCTGGCGCAGGCCCTGGGCCGTCGCCTGGTCCTGCGCGAGGACGTGCGGCTGGAGATCGAGCGGATCTACCGTGAGCGCGGCCGTACCCCGCCGCCGTCCGCTGAGGGGTTGGCACTCGTGCCACAGGGCGCTGAGATCCTCCCGAATCCGGTGGGCATGGCTCCAGGGATTCTCTTGCCGACTCCCGCCGGAGGGTTCCTCGTGGCGCTGCCCGGCGTTCCTGAAGAGATGCGCGCGCTGGTGGAACGGTTCGTGCTCCCCTTCATCGAGCGACGGTTGGGCGTCGCCCGCGGTTGGGAGCTGACGCTTCGCACCGCGGGCGTGCCCGAGACGGTACTGGCAGATCGGATCGGCCCGGTACAGCCGGACGGGAGCGAGGTGGCCTATCTTCCACAGTTGGGTGGCGTAGACCTCCGGCTCGTCCGCCGGCCCGATGCCGAACTGACGCGGGAGGAGTTCGACGGGTGGACAAAGGAGATCCTGGACAAACTGGGGGACATCGTCTACGCCACGGGCGAGGTTCCGCTGGAGCAGCGGGTGGGCGAGCTGGCGCTGGCGGCGAAGGCGCGCCTCGCGGTGGCGGAATCGATCACGGGGGGCGGGGTGGGCGCGGCACTGACGCGCGTGCCGGGCAGCTCCGCGTACTTTCTCGGGGCGGTGACCGCCTACGACAACGAGATCAAGCAGCGCCTGCTGGGAGTATCGTTGGGGACGCTGCTGAACCACGGCGCGGTCAGCGCGCAGGTGGCCGAAGCGATGGCGGTGGGGGTGCGCCGGATCACAGGCTCGGATGTCGCCATCTCGACGACGGGAGTCGCGGGACCCGACGGAGCCACCGCGGAGAAACCGGTGGGCCTCGTCTATCTCGGGATCGCGAGTGCGAAGGGAGAGTCACACCTGCGACGGATCTTTCCGGGGCGGAGCCGCGAGTCGGTCACGCAGCGGGCGGTCTTCGCAGGGCTGTGGCTGCTCTACCGGCACCTCGCCGGTCTTCCGATCGACGGGACACCACTGTGGAGCGAGGGACCACGCCCCGGCAGCGTGGGGAACTGAGCCAACCGTGCGGGGAAATGAACGAACAGTGCGGGAAGCCGCGATGCGTGGGCGGGGTCGCGACGGTGGCGTCGGACCGGCCGTCGTCGGCGGGTCGCTGCGAGTCGCCGCATGAGCGAACGGACGAGATCGTTCCTGGCCCTGCTTCTTCCGGCGGAGATGGTGGCGGCGGCCGCAGATCTCCAGCGGCGGGCTCGGGACCGATTCCCTCCGGGCTCGGTGAAGTGGGTCGATCCGGCGCTCTTTCATTTGACGGTGCGTTTCTTCGGCGATCTCGATCGGAAGGCGCTCTTGAAGGCGTCGTCGGTCGTAGCGTCGATGGAGGAGGCGTTCGCCCCGGTGACGGTGCGCATCACGGAAGTCTCGGCTTTTCCCTCCCCGGCCCGGCCGCAGGTGACCTGGATCGGGGTGGAAGACCGCGCGGGATGCCTGGCGGCGTTGGCGGAGGAGATCGACCGCCGGATCCGCGAGGCGGGGTTCGGGCCGCCGGACAAGCCGTGGAAGAGCCACCTGACGATCGGACGGACGGCACGGGACCGGCCTCTGCGGCTGGATCCGGACTGGACCGCCGGTTTGACTTGGCCGGCGGGCGACTTTACGATCCGGGCTGTCGCGCTGATGCGCAGCGACCTGAGGCCAGAGGGCCCCACGTACACGCCCGTGCGGATTGCGCCCGCTTTGTCCTGAACAGAATGGAACCGCCGCCCCCGATGAGGACATGGTCGGCGCCGTCGCGGCCGTCGCAAACCACACCGACCCCCTGCCCGGCACTTCCGGACCGCGCTCCCGCGGTCCCGTCCGGGTGGGCCGGAACGGATCGCCAAAGATCGACAGGAGAGGAGAGGACGATGAGCGAACAGGATCGGAAGAGTCAGGAGAAGAAGGAGCACGAGCGCAAGGAGAAGGAGAAGGCCCTCGATGTGGCGATCGCCGCGATCGAGAAGCAGGTCGGCAAGGGGAGCGTGATCCGGCTCGGAGCCAAACCGATGGCTGCGATCGAGGTGGTGCCTTCCGGTTCGCTTGGGCTCGACATCGCCCTCGGGGTGGGAGGGATCCCACGGGGTCGCGTCATCGAAATCTACGGTCCGGAGTCATCGGGGAAGACCACACTCACCCTGCAGATGATCGCCGAGGTGCAGAAGATGGGCGGCAACGCCGTCTTTATCGATGCCGAACACGCTCTCGACCCGGGCTACGCCAAGCTGCTCGGAGTCGACACCGATAACCTCTACGTTTCCCAGCCCGATACCGGCGAGGACGCGCTGGAGATCGCCGAGCAGTTGGTGCGCAGCGGCGCCATCGACGTGGTGGCCATCGACTCTGTGGCGGCTCTCGTGCCGCGCGCCGAGATCGAGGGGGAGATGGGCGACGCTCATGTCGGTCTCCAGGCCCGGCTCATGTCTCAGGCGTTGCGCAAGCTCACCGGGGCGATTTCGCGGTCTGGGGCGATTGTCATCTTCATCAACCAGATTCGGATGAAGATCGGCGTCATGTTCGGTAACCCGGAGACGACCACCGGCGGCAACGCCCTCAAGTTCTACTCTTCGGTGCGCCTCGATATCCGCAAGATCCAGAGCACCAAGGACGGCGACGTCGTGATCGGCAACCGTACCCGTGTGCGGGTGGTCAAGAACAAGGTCGCCGCACCGTTCAAGTCGGCTGAGTTCGACATTCTCTTCAACGTGGGGATCGACCGCGTGGGCGAGTTGATCGACCAGGGTCTGAACACCGGGCTGCTGCAGAAGACCGGGACTTGGATCTCCTACGGCCCCGACCGGCTCGGGCAGGGGCGCGAGCAGTCGCGGCAGACGTTGAAGGGGAACCCCGACTTGGCCGGGCGCCTCGAGCAGGAGATCCGGGTGGCCGCGGGACTTCCTTCGGCCGAGGTCGGTGGAAGCGGCAAGGGCGCGGTGAAAGGATCTGATGCGGCGGGGGACGGGAAGACCGAGTCGAAGACCGACCCGAAGGCGGACGCGAAAACCGAGGTGAAGTCGGAAGCCGGCCGCTCCGACGGAAAGGCTGTCTCACCGACGGGAAAGCTCGAACCGGTGGGTGAGGTCCGGGAGACGCCGCCGTCCCGCCGTGCCCCTCAGCAGCGTGACTGAGAGACCCGATGAAACCGGGCGCGGTCCCGCGATTGGCGCGCCCGAGACTCCGGAGGCGAAGGCCCGTGCGCGGGCCCTTCGCCTCCTCGCGCGTATGGAGAAGTCGCGGCGTGGGATGTCCCTCGTGCTTGCCCGGGCCGGTTTCTCCCGGCCGGTAATCGAAGCCGTCCTGGACGACCTGGAGCGCCGCGGCCTCGTCGACGACCGACGCTTTGCACGGCTATGGCTTTCCTCGCAGGTGCGCGCTCGCCCGCGCTCACTCCGCCTGCTACGGCGGGACCTGCTCCGCGAGGGGGTAGCGCCGGGGATCATCGAAGAGGAGCTGCGCGAGGTGGCGCGCGAACACCCCGAGCCGGCTCTGGCCGAGGCTGCGGTTCGAAAGAAGCTCCGCCCGACCGGGGCCGATCCTGCTAGACTGGCGCGTCTGTTGGCCGCGCGCGGCTTCACGGCGGCCGTGGTGCGAGAAGCCTTGCGCACCGTCCTCGGGGACGATGCTCCCGGCGAGGAGGATGCGTGGCGTCGGGACGATTCCGGGCATGACGCCGAGCCATGAAGGACATGCCCAGCCACGAAGGACGCATAGAGCGACGAATAGCACGCCCAGCCACGAAGGACGCACCCAGCCATGAAGGACACGCCGAAGTTCATACGTGAGACCTTTCTCGACTTCTACCGCGGCAAGGACCACCGCGTCATCAAGAGCGCGCCTCTGGTGCCGAAGGACGATCCCACGCTCCTCTTCACTTCCGCGGGGATGGTGCAGTTCAAGAAGCTCTACTCGGGAACCGTGCCGCTTGCCTACACCCGGGCTGCTTCGGTCCAGAAATGCTTCCGGGCCAGCGACCTCGAGAACATCGGTTTCACTCCGCGCCACCTGACCTTCTTCGAGATGCTGGGCCACTTCTCGTTTGGCGACTACTTCAAGCGCGAGGCGATCGCCTGGAACTGGGAGTTCTTCACAGGCCTCCTGAAGTTGCCCCAGGAGATGCTCAAGGTCTCCGTCTACGAGGAGGACGACGAGGCGTTCGCCATTTGGGAGAAGGAGATCGGCGTCCCCCGAGAGCGGATCTACCGGCTGGGGAAAAAGGACAATTTCTGGGGCCCGGCCGGGGACACCGGCGCGTGCGGGCCGAACACCGAGGTCTACTACGATCTCGGCGCAGAACTCGGTTGTGGCCGGGAGGAGTGCGGTCCGGGATGCGATTGCGACCGCTGGGTCGAGATCGGCAACGTCGTCTTCCCGCAATACGACATGCAGCTCGACGGCACCCTCGCGCCGCTGAAGAACCGCGGCATCGACACTGGTCTCGGCCTCGAGCGCATCGCGATGGTGCTCGAGGGAAAGCGCACCCTCTTCGAGTCGGGCGCCTTCCGCCCGATCGTAGAGCGCGTTGAGGAGATGTCCGGCCGGCCGTACGAAGGCGCCCTGCGCGCATCCATGAACATCATCGCCGACCATGTCCGCGGCCTCACCTTCGCGATGGCGGAGGGGGTGACGCCGAGTAACGAGGGACGCGGCTACGTCATTCGCCGCATATTGCGGAGAGCCGCGGTCCAGGGGCACCGCCTCGGGCTCACTAAGCCGTTCCTCGCCGATCTTTCGGGCCTGGTTGTCGAGATGATGGCGGGCACCTATCCCGAGCTGCGCGAGGCCGCGCCCTCGGTACGGATGGGGCTCCTGCTGGAGGAAGAGCGGTTCGGAGCCACGATCGTGCAGGGGCTGTTTCGTTTCGAGGAAGTGGCGGCGCGCCACGCGTCGTCGGGCACCCTTCCGGGCGAGGAGATCTTCCTTCTGTCCGACACCTATGGTTTCCCCACCGACCTGACCGCCCTGCTTGCCCGCGAGCGCGGGATGGAGGCCGACCTCGCCGGCTTCGAGCGCGCTATGACGGAGCAGCGTGATCGCTCCCGGAAGAACGCCCGCTTCTACCAGGCGGCCGGCGAAGCACTGTCCTGGCGTGTCCTCTCCGAGGGGGCGCACTCTGTTTTCCGCGGCTTCGAGACGATGGAACTGGAGGTGCGCATCCGCCGAGTGGCGGAGATTCCGCGCGAGACTGAGATCCCGGGCGAGACTGGGATCCCGGCGACCGGTGGGGCTGCCGCTCCCCGCGCGTTCTGGATCGTCCTGGACGAAACGCCCTTCTACGCCGAGTCGGGCGGTCAGGTTGGCGACACCGGGGTGGTGGAGGGGGGCGGCCTCGTGGCGCGCGTTCTCGGCGCGGTGCATCACGGTGAGGAGATCCGTCATCGCGTGGAGTTGGAGGCGGGCGATTTTCACGACGGACCGCTCACGGCGCGCCTCGACGAAGGGGCTCGGCGCGACAGCCAGCGCAACCACACCGCCACGCACCTGCTTCAGGCGGCGCTGCGGCGGGTCCTCGGCTCCCATGTCCAGCAGGCCGGCTCGCTGGTGGCCCCGGACCGGCTGCGTTTCGATTTCACCCACCCGCGGGCTCTGACCGCGGAGGAGATCGCGGCGATAGAGGGGCTGGTGAACGAGCGGATCCTGCTTGACGATCCGGTGGATGTGAGCGAGTCGTCCTATGACACGGCGCTGGCCGAGGGGGTCACCGCTCTCTTCGGCGAGAAATACGGTGACCGGGTGCGGCGCGTCGAGGTGGGGGAGTTCTCCCGTGAGCTGTGCGGCGGCACTCATGTCCGGCGCACCGGCGAGATCGGTGCCTTCCTTCTCGGCGCCGAGAGCGGCATCGCTGCCGGGACGCGCCGCATCGAGGCGCTCACCGGCCGGGGCGCCGTGCGCGAGGCGAGGCGGGCGCTGCGCACGGTGGGGCTCCTCACGCGGACCCTGCCGGGGGCCGGCGACGTGCCGGAGCGTGTCGAATCGCTGCAGCAAGAACTCTCCAAGCTGCGCAAGCAGGTCCAGGAGCTGAAATCGCGCGGGCCGGACGATGCCTTTGGGACGCTCCTTGCGGGGGCGCTGAGTCTGCCCGCCGGGCGCTGTCTCGTGGGCGCGCTCGAGATCGAGGAGGGTACCGACCTGCGCGCTCTGGGCGACCGCGTGCGTGGGCAGCTCGGTACCGGGGCGGCATTGCTCGCCGTGACCGCGGGGAAGAAGGTGACGCTCCTTGCGGTGGTCTCCGATGATCTCGTGGCCGGCGGAACCGTGCGCGCGGACGAAATTGTGCGCGCGGCCGCCTCGGCGGTGGGCGGCAGCGGTGGCGGCAAGCCGCATCTGGCCATGGCCGGCGTGGGGGATCCATCGCGCGTCGATGAGGCGATGGCGGCGGGACGAGCGAAGCTCGCGCTGGCACTGGGAGGCTGAGGCCGCAATCGAGGTGGGAGGCTGGGTGGCGGCGGACGCGAAGGGGCCCCGCGCACTCGCGGGACTTCGGCCCGGCCGCGGCGACGATCGATCGGGGAGCAAGGCATGATCAGGGTCCTCTTCCAGCAGATGCGGGTGCGGCAGTGGACCAAGAACGCGGTCCTCTTCGCCGGGGTCATCTTCAGCCTGCACTTCACCGAGACGGGGGAGCTGCTCCGTGCTTTCCGGGGCTTCCTTGCCTTCTGCCTGCTCGCCTCGACCGTCTACGCGCTCAACGACCTCGGCGACATCGAGGCCGATCGGCTTCACCCCAAGAAACGGTTGCGGCCGATCCCGTCGGGGAAGCTGTCCCGTTCGGCGGCGTACGCGCTCATGGGTGCCCTCCTCGGTCTGGCGGCAGCAGTGGCGCTGCCGCTGGGGCGCGCGTTCACGATCACAGCCGGGATCTACCTGGCACTCAATCTCGCATACTCGCTTGGTCTCAAGCGCGTGGTGCTGATGGACGTCATGATCATCGCCCTGGGCTTCGTCGTGCGGGCCGTGGCCGGCGTGGAGGCGCTGCGCACGAAGGAGGAGATCTCTCCGTGGCTTCTCATCTGCACCTTTTTCCTGGCCCTTTTCCTGGCTGTCTGCAAGCGGCGTCAGGAACGGGCGCTGCTGGCCGACCAGGCCGGAGGGCACCGCAAGACCCTGGTTGAGTACCCGCCGGAGCTCGTCAACCAGCTCATCCCGGTGGTGACTGCCGCGAGTGTCATTTCCTACACGATCTACACGGTGAATGCGGCCACGGTCGAGAAGTTCGGCACCGACAAGCTGGTCTACACCGTCCCGTTCGTGGTCTATGGCATCTTCCGTTACCTCTACCTCGTGTACCGGCACCAGCGAGGGGGCTCTCCTTCAGAGGTCCTTCTCACCGACCTGCCTACCCTGGTCAATGTCGTGCTCTGGGTGATCACGGTGATCCTCATCGTGCTGCTTGCCCGCAACGGCGCCTAGGCGCAGGGCGAGGAGCGTATGGCGTTGCCGAGGGTGGAGGCGCAGGAGTCCGGGATGGGCCGGGTCGTGGTTCTCGCTCCGGCCAAGGTGAATCTCGGTCTGGAGGTTCTGGGGAAGCGCCCTGACGGATTCCACGAGATCGCCGGCATCTTGCAAGCACTCCGTCTGGCCGACACTGTGACCCTGACGCTTACGTCCGAGCCCGGGATCGATCTCCACGTGCGGCCGGTCGGGATCGATCTGGGTCCCCCCGAACGGAACCTGGCTGTCCGCGCGGCCGAGCTTGTTCCGCCGCTCCGGGGACAGCCCCCTGGTGTGGCTATCAGGCTGGTGAAGCGGATTCCCGTAGGTGCCGGGATGGGCGGTGGTTCCGCTGACGCAGCAGCGGTTCTCCTTGGACTTGGCCTGTTGCGTCGCGGCGGGATGCGCATGGAGAAGCTGGAGGATCTGGGGGCGTCGCTCGGTTCGGATGTCCCGTTCTTTTTTCGAGGGGGAACCCAGTTGGCGACGGGCCGGGGTGAGCGATTGCGTCCGGCTCCTCCATGGCCTGGCCGCAACTTGGTCGTGGCCCACCCCAACCGCCCGCTTTCCACGGCTTCGATCTACGGCCGGGGGAAATTGGGGTTGACCGACGAAGGGCCTCTATCTAAACTCCACTCCCGTGGGTTTCCGTGGAATTTCTGGACCTGCGATCTCGACCTGCTCCGCAATGATCTGGAGTCGGCCGTTGTGGAAGCGGAACCCTCTGTAGCAACGATCCTTTGCGAGCTACGGAAGCTGGGGGCAGGGTTTGTCCGGGTAACAGGGAGTGGCTCCGCCGTGTTCGGCGTCGCTCCCGACGCCCGACGAGCCGACGAGTGGGCTGGGTATCTTTCGCGGGCGGGTTACTGGGCGAAGAGCCTTCGCCCGGCAAGGGGTGGGTGCATCCTCAGACCATGATCGGGACGGCTCTGTGTCTATGGGGAAATGGCGTCTCTAAGGAAATGGCGTCTCTAAGGAAACGGCGTCTTTAGGGAAATGGCGGTCTTGGGGAGACGGCTCTGAGGCGATACTGGAGGAGGGCGACCCGGAGCCTGTATGTCCGGGAGGCTTGGCCTCCGTGGCCGCGGGATCTTCCGAAACCGCTCGAAAGGGGCCCATGGCAGACGACCCCGAGGGTGACGGCATGAAGATCACGGAGGTCAGGGTTTCTCTGCGTGACGACGAAAAGCTGAAGGCGTTCATCACGATCACGATCGACGGCTGTTTCGTCGTCCGGGGACTGAAGATCATTCGGGGCACCAAAGGGATGTTCGTTGCCATGCCCAGCCGGCGCAAGCCGGATGGCGGCTATCAGGATCTCTGCCATCCGATCAACATGGCGACACGTCAGTGGATGGAAGAAGAAATCCTGGCCGAGTACGCAGCGGAGCTGGAGCGAACCGCTTTGGTGCGGTAGATTGCCGCTAGGGCCGGTCGTACCGCGAGTCGCTCACGACGTCCGTGCGCGACTCGTTTCTTGTCCTGTGCCGGCGCCGGATGCCGGGTCGGATGCTGGAGTCGGATGCTGGGGCGTCGTCAAGTGGCAAGACACGGGATTTTGATTCCCGCATTCGGAGGTTCGAATCCTCCCGCCCCAGCCAGTCAGAGAGGCAGTCAGAGGGGACCGGTTTGCCACGCCGGGCATGCTGACTGGATGGAGATGATCCGGGTGCGGTAAGCTGGTTGCGGCGGCGGGACGCGGTACCCGGGCGACGTGGGCAGGGGTCAGAGATTCTGAGTCGGAAGAATTCTGAGCCGGAAGATTGGGGTCAGGAAACGGAACGGGCCCGACGGGCCGGAATGGGTGGGAGCTTGGTGGACACGCTGCGCGTTTTCGCGGGCACATCGAACCGGGTGTTGGCGGAGGAGATCTGTCGGCACTTGCAGGTCGGGATAGGCGAGGCCGAGGTCGGCCGCTTTTCCGACGGGGAGATTTCGGTCCGGATCAACGAGAACATCCGCGGCTGCGACATCTTCATTGTGCAGCCGACAGGAGCGCCGGCAGACAACCTGATGGAACTCTTGGTGATGGTGGATGCGGCGCGGCGTGCGTCGGCCAACCGCGTGACCGCGGTGATTCCCTATTTCGGTTACGCGCGGCAGGACCGCAAGGACCAGCCCCGCGTGCCGATCACGGCCAAGCTGGTGGCGAACCTGCTCACCGTGGCTGGGACCGATCGCGTGCTGACCATGGACCTGCACTCCAGTCAGATTCAGGGGTTTTTTGATATCCCGTTCGACCACCTCTACGCTGCACCGGTGCTCATCGACTACTTCCGACACAAGAACATTCCCGACTTGACGGTGGTGGCCCCCGATGTCGGATCGATCAAGATGGCCCGGGCCTACGCCAAGCGCCTCGACGCCTCGCTCGCCTTAGTCGACAAGCGACGCGCCCGTGCAGACGACGCTGAGGTCATGAATGTCATCGGCGAGGTCGAGGGACGGAATGTCATCATCTTCGACGATGTGATCTCCACCGGAAAAACGGTGGCGAACGCGGCGCGCGCTCTGCGCAGCAAGGGTGCGCGCGAGATTTACGTGGGGGCGACGCACGCGGTTCTGTCCGGCGAGGCACCCCGCTATCTACAGGAGGCCCCGGTCCGCGAGGTGGTGGTGACCGACACCATAGCCCCGCGCCCGGAACTGCGATGGGAGTCGCTGCGGATTCTCACGGTCAGCCGCCTCCTTGGCGAAGCCATCCGGAGGATCCACGAGGAACGATCGCTCAGTTCGCTTTTCGTTTGAGATCTGAAGCGGGCTGTCGAAGCAGAGTGCTGAAACAGGGGGCGGAGGCGCGGTGCCGAAACTCGGTGCCGAATCTTGCTGCCGAAACAAGACGGCTCGCGACCGATGCGGTGCGGGCAAGAACCGAACACGGACACGGAGGAAGGAAGCGCCATGGGTGCGGTGCAGATCTCGGCGGAGATGCGGGTGGCGGGGAACAAAGGTCACGCCCGTCGCGTGCGGATGGGAAAGAATATCCCGGCCATTCTTTACGGGGCGGGGGAGGAGAGTGTTCCGGTCGCGCTGCACGGGCACACCTTTGAGCAGATGTTGCGGCACATTTCTTCCGGCAGCCAGATCCTGGAGTTGACGATCGCCGGGCGTGCGGGCGCACCGCTGCCGGTCCTCATCAAGGAGGTACAGCGCCACCCTATCGACCAGAAGATCCTGCACGTTGACCTGCAGCACATCTCGATGACGCAGAGAGTGCGGGTCCGTGTTCCGATCCATCTCGAAGGGACGGCCCTGGGGGTGAAGGAAGGCGGCATTGTCGAGCACTTCCTCCGCGAACTGGACATCGAGTGTCTGCCCGGGGAGATCCCGGAGAGTATCTTGGTGGACATTGCGGCCCTGATTCGCGGCGACTCCATCCATGTCCGCGACCTTCCTGTGCCCGCTTCGATCCACGTGCATGACTCTGCCGATCGCGTTGTCGTCTCGGTGGCCGGCAAGCAGAAGGAAGAGGTTGCGGTGGCCGGATCGATGGCGGCGGCTGAGGTGGCTCCGGCGGCCGAAGCGGTCAAGACGGACAAGGCTGATAAGGGGGCCAAGGCCGACAAGGGGGGTAAATCCGACAAGGGGGCCAAGCCGGCCGCGGCGGCCAAGCCTGCCAAGGCAGCCAAGAAGTAGTCTTGGCCGATCCCCCGGTGGACGGCATCCGGCTGATTGTGGGCCTGGGCAATCCCGGGTCTCGGTACGAGCGAACCCGGCACAATGCCGGGTTTCTCGTCGTGGAGCGCATTCTCACGGGCAGGTGCCGCCGTTGGTTTCCTGCCGGCAAGGGTGAGTCGATCTGGGAGGAGGCGACGATTCGGCTCGGTGCCAACGAGTTCTTGTTGGCCCGTCCCCTCATGTATATGAACCGGAGCGGGAATGCGGTGTCGGATCTCCTGCGTGTGCATGACGTTAGCCCCGCCTCCATGCTCGTGGTGGTGGACGATGTTGCCCTCCCGCCGGGCCGATTCCGCCTTCGGGTCGGAGGGGGACACGGAGGACACAACGGCCTCCGCTCCATTCGAGACGCCACGGGGACCGGTGACTTCCCGCGGCTGCGGGTCGGGGTCGGGTCTCCGGCTGCTGGGATCGACTTGGCCGATTTTGTCCTCGAGTCGCTCTCGGGGGAGGCCTGGGCCTACATGGAGGCTGTCGTGGCCGCGGCCGCCGACGTGGTCGAGGTGGCGATCACTCGCGGACTTGTTGCGGCGATGGATGCCTTCAATCGGGATCCGGCCCCTCAGGCAGGGCCCCCGGCAGGCGGGACGGATCCGGCTGATCGGGCCTTGCCCACGGATCCGGGTTTTCCACCGGGATCGTGATCCGCCGGATCTCTGGGCTTGCCAACACGTGTTCTAAGCTGGCAGAATCCCCAAACGCGGTCTCGTCGGCCTGGGTCGGCGACCGCGCCATGCGATGGGCGCTTTTCCAAAGGATGTCCGGTCGCGACGCGCACGCTCCCCGCTTGCCGTCGCGCAGCCGGTTCTCCAGGCCGCTCGTCGTCCGGCTTCACGAGATTCGCGACCCGAGGCGGTCCTTTGAGGGCTCTGACCGCGGGGCGGAGATCGTTCCATCGCCTGGTCCCGTGCGGGACGGGCCGGCGGAAGCAGGCAGGCCATCCCGTGGGGCTCGACCCGGAGCCCGGAAAGGAGTTCGCCCTTGCGCGAATACGAGACGGTATTCGTCCTCCATCCGAACTACGAAGAGAAGGAGTTCGAAGCCGAGGTTCAGGCGGTCAGCGACATGATCACCGCTTCGGGCGGCAGCATCATTGAGATTGACCGCTGGGGTCGCCGTCGGCTTGCCTACGACATCAAGAAAGTCCACGAGGGGATCTACACGCTGCTTCGCTACAGCAGCGAGCCGGGGGTGCTCAAGGACATCGAGCGCCGTTTCCGGATGAACGAGCGAATGCTGCGGTACATGACCGTAATCAGCGAGGGTCCTCTTGCCCCGCCACATGCCGAGGGCGGTTCCGATGGTCATGGAAACGGCGGGCCGAGCCCGAGCCTCCCTGCCCTCGGGGTCCCGGCCGCAATCGAGGCGCCGGTGGCTCTCGGGACCTCTGCTGCGATCGAGGAATCGGTGGCCCTCGGCATCCCGGCTGCGATCGAGGTTTCGGTAGTTCCCGAGACTCCGGGCGCGGTCGAGGCTCCGGTCACCCCGCTTCCCGCTGCGGACGATATCTCGGCCGAACCGGCCGACGGTGCATCCCTCTAGCGGGAGGCACCGGTACCACGGAGATACGAAGACGATGGAATCCGACGCCTTTCCCCGGATCAACCGGGTCATTGTGACCGGCTTCATCCAACAGCAGCCGGAGCTGCGTCATACCCCCTCGGGCGTGCCGGTCTCCTCCTTCCGGGTGCGCACGGGCCGGCTCTTGCGGGACCGGCGCGGCGCGGTGCGTGAGACTTTTTCCACGTTCACCGTGGTGGTCTGGCAAGACCTCGCGCTCCGAGTCTGCCAAGAGGCCGAGCTCGGGCAGGGCGTGACGGTGGAAGGCTCGCTTCACTCGCGCTCTTTTGTGGCGGGGAACGGTGAGAGGCGCACGGTCTTGGAGGTCTACGCCGACAATCTCGATACTTCGCCGATCTCCCTGTCGCCGCCCGAGCTGCGCGGGGGGGGAGGCGGACGGGACGCGGAGTCGCGTCCGGACGAGAGGATCGGCCGGGTGGAGGAGCCGCCCCCGCCAGGAGAGCCGCACGGCGAACACCGTGCCGGGTCAAGCTCCGAGCCCGACAGCGGACATCACATCGAGCCGCACGGCGACACCCCGGATCGGATCGAGGGACCCGGGATTTCTGAGGTCTAGGTCGAGCGAAACGAGAACCTGCCGGGCCGTGGGCGGTCCGGCGCGAAGGAAGGAATCTGATGCGTAGCCGTGACCTGAAAGATATGCGCAAGAAGGTGTGCAAGCTCTGTATCGACCGGGTGGTATTTGTGAGCTACCGGGACGAGAAGCGCTTGCAGCGAGCCATCACCGACCGCGGCAAGATCGTGCCGCGGCGGATCTCGGGCAACTGCGCCCGTCACCAGAACCAGATCACCGGGGCGGTGAAGCGGGCCCGCTACCTCGCCTTGCTCCCGTTCGCCAGTGAGTCGTACCGCTAGGCCCGCCGGGGGTCAGGGAGCCGGGAAAACGGCGGGCCGCGCATGGCCCGCGGAGAGGACGTAGAGACCATGGAAGTGATCCTGCTCGATGATGTGTTCGGACTCGGGCGCCGCGGTGACACGGTCAAGGTGCAGAAGGGGTATGCCCGGAACTTCCTTCTGCCGCGCAGCCTTGCGCTCGAGGCAACCAGTGCCGGCGCGCGCGTGTTCCAGGAACACGAGCGTGTGACCACGATTCGGCGCAACCGATCGCGGAATGCGGCCGACAAGGAGGCCGCGGCTCTCAACAAGCTGACTCTTACCATCCCGGTGCAGGCCGGCGAGGACGGGAAGCTCTTCGGTTCGGTGACCTCGGCCGATATCGTGGAAGAACTGGCCCGCAGCGGGCACTCGGTGGACAAGCGGTCCGTTGTGCTGGAGGACACCTTGCGCGAACTCGGGGTGTACCACATCCGGATCAGGCTGTTTCAGGACGTCGAGGCTAAGGTGCGCCTCTTCGTCACCAAGCAG
>CAIMUX010000049.1 GCA_903844735.1 Candidatus Eiseniibacteriota bacterium | reverse complement strand
TACGTCCAATCGAGCTGTATAAACGGTCCCGGGACGAAGCCGACCCCCTGGATCGAGACTCCGGAACCCATCACGCCGCCGGACACGGCGTTCCCGGTCCGATCCGGGACCACCGCGGGTGACCCCTGCGAAATCCGGGATCATTCTTCCTGAGATTGACGAAACCAACCCATCTTGTTGTGAACAGATTGTGTAGATTGGATCGCAAAATGGTTCTTGACGTCGACTCTCGTTGGGATCATACTCCCGCCGCTCATCGGGTCCATTGCCGGAGCAACATGACGTGGGATCTCGTGAGCGTGTCCACTGCCTTCACGCGCGCTTGCCGCGCATCCGCCTTCGGTTCCGAGAGGAGGTCCTCATGTCTCGATCCACTACAGCACTTCGGTGCATCGTGGTGCTTGGTATCGGCCTGGCGTTCTGCTCGAGTTCCGCCATGGCGTCGGTGCGCTTGCTCGATACCAACATCAACTGGACGACCATCGGGAGCAACGTGCAGTTCCATCTGCGATTTGACAACCCGGGTGCCGTGCCCACGCAGCCGGTTGCGGGATCGCTGACCCCACAATCGTTCGGGGCATTCCTGCCCAATTCCGGTCCGCCGCGGTCGTTCGATGTGCCCGTCATTATGCCATTCAGTTTCTTCGACGTCTTCCTTGAAATCCCGCTGGCCCAACTGCCGCAGAATCCACCCAACGTGGTTCCGATCGGCGGCGCGGGAGATCCATGCCCGCAGGGCGATCACTGGGATGGCAATGTCGACGTGATCTGGAACGGCCTCGGGGGGCAGGGCGAGGTTCTCTACCACGAGGGTGAGATCAAGGTATGTCCGGGCGCCGGTTGCTCGTTGATTCACGTCGCGACCGGGTGTGCCGGATTGGCAACGTGGTCCATCACCGGCCTGTGTTCGGGATTTTCCGCTCAATTGATGAATGAGGATCAGGTTACTCCTGCGCCGAACCCGTTGCCGCCAGCCTGGTCCGGTTGGGTCTGCGTCACCGCGCTTACCGGCACGCCGGTGCCGAGCACCTGCTGTTTCGCGATCCGGTTCGTCTGCGCGGGCCAGGTGTCCACGGTAAATCTGTGCGCCACGACGTGTAACTGCATTCCGACCGGCCCGGGTCCGTTGCTGGGCACGGTCGAGTGGGCGACGCTGACCGGGACGAGCACCGTCCGCTTCCACATGCGGTGGGATAACCCGAGTTTGACGCAGGCAACCTCGCCGATCAGCGGCGCCATGCACTCGCAGCCGTTCGGCGTGTTCCAGCCTGTCTACGGCACAATCGGGGTGTTCGAAGTGCCGCCGATCGCGCCCGACAGCTTCTTCGACGTTTTCTTCGAAGTGCCGATGAGCGAGCTGCCGCCGAGCCAACAGCCGGTGAGCGGGAAGCGCGGCGACGATGCGAAGGGCACCGACGACGAACCGGGGCCATGCGCGCCGGGGGACCACTGGAACGGCAACGTCGACATCGTCTGGACGGGCGCGGCCGGCGGCGGTCAGGTGAACAAGCACTTCGGCGAGCTCAAGGTCTGCCCCGGGGTGGGTGCTTCGCTGATCCACATCCCCGCGCTGGTCTGTCCGAGCGGAACCGGCAACCCGTGGTCGATCATGGGTCTCTGCCCCGGCTTCGGCGCCACGCTCGTTGAGGAGGACATGACGACCCCGTCGCCCAACCCCGTGCCTCCGGGTTGGACCGGCTACATCAGGGTCACCGCGGCGCTGGGCACGGCGATCCCGGACACGTGCTGCTTCAAGGTGACGTTCTTCTGCGACGGCGTGCCGGGTGTGATCGACATGTGCGCAATTACGTGTGACTGTGGCCCGAGTGGGATCGACCTCGGCACGGGTGCCTTCGAGTTCGGCATTCGCGGCGTGGTTCCGAACCCCACCGGCGGACCGGCCGCGATTGACTTCGTGCTGTCGTTGGCGGAGCGGGCGAGATTGGAGATCTTCGACGTGGCCGGGCACCGTGTCCGCACGCTCGCGGATGACCGTTTCGGCGTCGGGGCGCACACGGCAATGTGGGATGGCCTGGACGCGCGGGGCAACACGGCGACGCCGGGCGTCTACTTCGTTCGTCTGGTCAGCGGGGAGCGGACCACGAGCTACAAGTTCGTGCTGCGCCGCTTGCCCGGGCGTTAGCCCGAGTGCAGACGTTGGGCTGACGGGCAGCAGACAAGAGACGTGGGGTCCCGGCCTTTCGGGGCCCCACGCGTTTCTAGTCCTTCGCCGGCAAAGCGGATCGCACAACCGCGAGCGGGTCGTGGTGAATCCAACGGAGATCGCGACAAGCGCGATCGCGACGATGGACCGCGATGGGAGAGGATCTCGCAGATGAGAGGATCTACGTTGTCATTGCTGAGCCTGGTCTTGGCGGCCGGAACCCTGTTGGTCAGCAACGCGGAGGGGAAAGTGCACACGGAGACGGTCGTCTACAAGCATGGGGACACAATGCTCGAAGGGTTTCTGGCCTACCCGGAGGATACAAACCGACCTCTGCCGGGAGTCTTGGTGGTTCACGATTGGAGCGGCCCTGGGCCGTATGCCCATCATCGGGCCGAGCAACTGGCCGAGGCCGGATACATCGCCTTCGCCATCGACATGTACGGCCAGGGGGTGCGTCCCGCCACCACGGATGAGAAGGCGAAACAGGCCGGCATCTACCGATCGGACCGCGCCCTCATGCGAGCCCGCGCCCGGGCCGGCCTCGACGTGCTTCTCGCCAATCCCAGGGCCGATTCCAAGCGGGTGGCTGCCATCGGCTACTGCTTTGGGGGTGGGGCGGCGCTGGAGTTGGCCCGATCCGGTGCCCCGCTTGTGGGCGTGGTGAGCTTCCATGGCAACCTCGACACCCCGAATCCGGCGGACGCCAAAGCGATCAAGGGGAAGATTCTGGTTTGCCATGGCGCGGACGATCCGTACGTGCCGCCCGGCCAGGTGTCGGCGTTTCAGAAGGAGACGAAGGACGCGGGGGTGGACTACCAGTTCATCGCCTACAGCGGCGCGGTCCACGCGTTCACGCAGAAGGAAGCCGGGAACGACAACAGCAAGGGAGCGGCGTACAACGAAGCCGCTGACCGGCGGTCGTGGCAGGCGATGCGGGACTTCTTCGCGGAGGTCTTCCGGTAGGTGCAGAGATCTCCCGGAAGCCGAAGCAGGCCGGACTCGCCGCGATCCTTCCAGGGGTAGTGATCAGAAATCCGCACTCCCCGGCGTCCGCGGAAACGGTATGACATCGCGGATGTTCGCCATGCCCGTGGCATAGACGACGGCCCGATCGAACCCCAGCCCGAATCCGGCGTGGGGCACGGTGCCGTAGCGGCGAAGGTCGCGATACCACCAGTAGATCGCCGGGTCGAGCCCCATCCCGACAATCCTTCGATCGAGAACCTCCAGCCGCTCCTCGCGCTGGCTGCCGCCGATGATCTCGCCGATGCCGGGAGCGAGGACATCCATGGCGGCCACGGTGCGGTCGTCGTCGTTCACTCGCATGTAGAACGCCTTGATATCCTTGGGGTAGTTGAGCACCACCACCGGCCGCTTGGCGTGCTCCTCGCAGAGGTATCGCTCGTGCTCGGCCTGCAGCGCCACACCCCACTCCACGGGGAACTCGAACGACCGGCCGCAGCGCTTCAGGATCTCCACCGCCTCGGTGTATTCCATCCGCACGAAACTGGATTTCACGAACTCCTCGAGTCGGCGCACGGTCTCCTTGTCGATCCGCTCGGCAAAAAACGCCATGTCATCGGCCCGCTCATCCAGCACGGCGCGGAAAATGTACTGAAGGAACGCCTCGGCCAAGTCGGCGTCGGCGGTCAGGTCGGCGAAAGCGATCTCGGGCTCGACCATCCAGAACTCGCTGAGGTGCCGGCTGGTATTGGAGTTCTCCGCGCGAAAGGTGGGGCCGAAGGTGTAGACGCGCGAGAGCGCGAGGCAGTACCCCTCCACGTTGAGCTGTCCCGAGACGGTGAGGTAGGCCGGCCGGCCGAAGAAGTCCCGCGTGAAATCGACCGCCCCGTCCGGCGTGCGGGGGAGGTTGGCGACGTCGAGTGTGGAGACGCGAAACATCTCGCCGGCACCCTCGGCGTCACTGGCGGTGAGGATGGGGGTGTGGACCCAGTAGAAGCCGCGCTCGTGGAAGAAGCGGTGCATCGCCATGGCGAGGCAGTGCCGCACCCGGGCCACCGCTCCGAAGGTGTTGGTCCGCACACGGAGGTGCGCCACCTCTCGGAGATACTCAAAGGTGTGCCGCTTTGGAGTGATCGGATAGCTCTCTGGGTCGTCGACCCACCCGACCACGGTGACAGACTCCGCAAGGAGCTCCACGGCCTGTCCCTTGCCCTGGGACGGTGCCAAAGTCCCGGTGGCGGTGACGGCACAGCCCGCGGTGAGGCGCAGGACCTCGTCCTGATAGTTGGCGAGCGCGGCGGGCGCCACCACCTGGAGCGGATCGAAGCACGACCCGTCGTGGACATGGAGGAAGGATAGCCCGGCTTTGGAGTCGCGGCGGGTGCGGATCCAGCCCTGCACGGTGACGCGCGATCCTGCGGGTGCCCGGCCCGCGAAGATGTCGGCGATGCGATGAACCTCTGCAGCCATGCGGTTCTCCTCTGGTCGGGCCGAGATGAAGGCGGGGATCCTGCGCTGTTACTTCACGCCCAGGAGTTCCACCTCAAAGACGAGCGTCGCGTTCGGCGGGATCAGCCCCGGGTAGCCGCGATCGCCATAGGCCAGCTTGCCTGGAATCGTAAGCTTTCGTTTGCCGCCTATCTTCATGGTGGCGACTCCCTCGTCCCATCCGGCAATGACCTGGTGTTGGCCGATCAGGAACTGGAACGGCTGATTGCGGTCGACGCTCGAGTCGAACTTCTTGCCGTCCGTGAGCCAGCCGGTGTAATGCACGGTGACCGTCTGTCCCTTCTGGGGAGATGAACCGGTTCCGACCTTGAGGTCAACGTACTGCAGTCCGGTTGGTGTTGTCTTGGTCTGCGTCGCTGTCGTCGGCGTGGGACCCGATCGCTCGCCGGTCGCTGCCGGAGGCGGGGCCTGCTGGGCCGGGGTAGATGCCTGGGTTTGCGCGGCAGGAGCGGTCTGGGTCTGCGCCGAGGCCGGCTTCTTGGCGGAATTCTTCTTCATGGACGTCTCCTGACTCGACTGACATGCTCCGAGTGCTAGGAGCAGTCCCAGAGCGATGACGGTTCCTGTCTTCATGGTCTTGATCCTCCTGATGCTCCGGCGCACCGTACGCATTCGGTCCGGGCCCGGGCCGTGTGAATCTAGCGTAAGCGCGGTTGAAGATCAATGCCCTGGCACCGCATGCAGGGGTCGGCAAGCGGGGGATCCGGTGGGCGGACAGGGCAGTCTACGCGCAGACCGGGGCGGCTGAAGAAGCTCATGACGGCTCGGGCCGCGATGCGGCCGTAGCGACGATGGAGCCGGCCGGCCTCCGGCACCTCGATCATGCCACGGCGATCAGCGGAAGATCGTCTTCAATTGGCCCCAACTGGTCCTCTGGGTCGGGGTCGCCAGGCAACCGACGGGCCAGGCGCCGATCAGATCGCAGGTCGGGTTCTGCGGGTTGAACGGCGCGCACGGCGAGTTGTCCAGCAGGTGGAAGTCCCCGGACTGCACATCGCAGAAGGACGGGTCCAGGCTGATGTTGCCGGCATTGCCTGGATCCATCCAGTCAAACCAGCCACCCCCAGCATTGCCGAAGACGTCCGTGCAGGCGCAGTGGAGACGGTAGCTCGAACCGTACAGAAATGGCGCGACGCCCAGGTTGAAAGCAGCAATACAGTTGTTCATCTGCGAGTCACCGCTGCCCTCTGCGTAGAAGACGCTCCCCCCGGACGAGGCTGCGTTGCCATAGAAGGTGCAGTTTGCCATGGTCCCTTGACCACCGTAGAACCCAGTGCAGGCGCCGCCGTACTCGGCTTGATTCGCCACGAAGGTGGCGCGGGTAACATGGTTGCTTCCCGTGAGCAGGTTGATTGCGCCTCCCGCCTGAGCTCTGTTCGACTGGAAGTAGCAATCTTCGACAAAGCAGCCATCGCCCACCGTGATCGCTCCGCCCCGCCCGTACTGATTCCCGTTGTTTACGAACCGCGAGTTCCTGATGGTACAGGCCCATGCCTCGACGGCTTGTCCCTCGGAAGCGGTATTTCCGGTGAACGTGCAGTTATCGATCACCACGGCGGCGTCTGCCGTGATGGCCCCGCCGCTGCCCGACCGGTTGGAGGTGAACTCGCAGTCCTGAATCAGAGAGCCGTCATAGATCTCGAGCGCCCCGCCGGATCCCCCCGTCGGCGTCTGGTTCCCGGAGAACACGCAGCGGCGAATCGTGGCACCGGCCAGGGCGACCGCGCCGCCGCCGCTGTAGGGGTCGTAGCCGTTGCGCACCGTGACCCCTTCGAGGATTGAGCCCACCGCAAGCTGGAATCCCCGGTGGGGCGTCGTGCTGCTGCCCTCGCAGTCGATGATGCAGAGCGAAGGGCTCCCGCCTTGGGATCGCACCGTGATCGCCTTACCCTGGAGGTCGACGTCGCGGTTGCCGGCGCCGGTGTAGATGCCGTTCTCTAATTCCACGATGTCGCTGAGGACGGCCGCGGTCACGGCAGCCTGGATGGTGGGATACCCCCCGGTACCGTCGGCCTTGACGTTGAGGACGGCGGCGGATGCCGGACCGGCGAGGAACAGGAACCCGATCGCGAAGATTGTGTGTTTCACGGTGGGCCCCCCTGCGTATCTACGATGAAGACGACTCGTTTGTGAAGGGAACGGCGCCAGTGTACCGTGCGGGCTTCCCCGCCGCCACGTCTTTCGCGACCGCGCTTCCACACTCATGGCGCACCACCCGCAATGACGTGGATCGTGACCCCGGGATAGGTCACGGTTCGTTCGATTCCGTGACGGCGCCCGAGATGCTCGGTCCAGAGGCCGTCGCGATCGGTGTCCGTCGGGCGCAGGAAAAGGACGAAGACGCGCCGATGCCCGCGCACCAGTTCCTCGAAACGGTCGAACTGCTCTCCGATCCCCAGCCCCTCCTCCTGCCAGCTCACGATGTTCCACTGCTCAAGCCCCGGAGGCACCCCGCCTCCCGCGGGCCAGTAGTACGCACCTAGGGGGATATCGGAACCCACGCTGAGGAGAAGATCCCCCGAACGGGCCTCGGTGCGAAGGAACGCGGTGGCGGAGCGTGCGTCTTCCTTCCAATAGCGAGGGTCGAACTCGTATCCCGCGATGCTGACGCCGAAAGAAATGAGGATGGCCGCGAGGAGTGACCACCGAACCCAGGCCCGGGGCGACGCGAGAACGCCCATGGTCAAGACGACCAGCACGGCCGGGAAGGCCACGGCGGCATAGCGGGCGTTGAAGACCTTCAGGTTCAGGAGTGCGACCAGATACGTCAGCGCCACCGGAAAAACGAGAAGGAGAAGCCAGAAGCGCTGCGGGCCTCCCTCGCGCCAGAGTTTCCGCGCGCCCATGAGTCCCACCATCCCGAAGACCGCCGCGGCCCAAAGGAGTGCCGGCAGATGCCCCCGGACGGAAGCGGTCAATCCGGCGCCGGCGGTTTCGTGCAGTTCGGCAAGGCTGGGCCCGAAGCTGTAGCCGGTGGCAAAGACGTAGTAGGCATACGGCAGGCCTAAGATCGGCACCGTTGTGGCGCCCCGAACCTGGGTCAGGTCCGTCGTTGCCGGATGTCCGGCGAGACCGGAAGGAACCACCTTCCGATCGTAGAACTGAATGAACCACGGAGTGAGAACAAGGACGGTCGCGGTCCAGCTCAGGGCGATGCGAGCGAGAAGCGTTCGCCGGCCGCGCCCGAAACCGACCAGCCCCAGCGCCTGGGCTCCCAAGAGGAATACATACGAGAGATTGCTCAAGAGCCCCAGGACATTGGCCACGGTGTAGAGCACCCAGCCTCTCTGGCCCTGAAGGATGCGGAGGTAGGCCCCGATCGACACAATGCCCGTTAGAATCAGAAGGACGTAGTTGCGAACCTCCTGCGAGTACCAGAGATGGAACGGAGACACCGCGAGCAACAGGCAGGCCAGGAGGGCAGCCTCCCGACGCAGCACGGGCCGGAGGGCCCAATAGAAGCACGGGATGGTGGCGGTGCCGAGGACGGCCCCGAACGAACGCAACGCCGCTTCCCCGGTTCCGAAGAGGCAGGTCCAGAGATAAAGGGCGACCGCATGGACCGGACCCTGAAGGTTGAGGAAGAACTTCTCGGCCGTGTACCCTTCGAAGATACCCGCCCAGATGACGGTGAAGGCCTCGTCGGCCCAGAGTGACTGGCGCGTCAACCCCCAGAACCGCAGGAGGAAGGCGACGAGCGTCAGCCCGATGATCGCCGCGGCGACGGGTCGCTTGCCGGCCTCCGTCATCCGTAGGTCCCCCTCTCCAGGAGCCGTGAGTGAGCCGCCACCCGTGGGTGAAGGCGAACAACCGAAATGTCGCGAAATGTAGCCACGGTGTCAACGAACGCTCTCTGATCTGAGATTCGGAGGCTTCGGGCTTCGGGAGGGCAGACCATGAGCTAAGGACAGGTCTGAAGCCCAAAGTTCGAAGCCAGTCGTAACCGTTCCCCCCTCCGAATCTCAGGTCCGAGCCAACGCGCTGGACAGGCATCCGGCCAGGCGACCATACTCAAGCCAGTGGACGCCGGGGGTAAGGAGAGTCCCCATGAGTCGAAGAGACCCGCAGGCCTCACCCGTGTGGATGGCGAGACACCTCCTCCTTGCGCTGATGCTGAGCCTCACTGCTCCCCTGTCCCCGATCCTCCATGGCCCGGTGCTGGCGGATTCCGGTGCCTACGTTACGGCAGGCTCCGGGGATCCGCTGTCGATCCGGGCAGGTATCGTGCTCGATCTGGCCGGAGAGCGGCATGGCGCGGATCGGCGCCTTGACGCGCAGATGCACGTTCTGGCGCAGACCTGGCCGAGCGGTGGCCGGGACATCCTGCTCCTCGGCGTTGGCTACGGCGCGGAGTGCAAGCTCGGCCGTGACGCTCTGAGGCGGCGCGGTGCGGTGGGTGCCGCGCTGAGCGCCTCCACCACCATTCGGCGGCTGTCCGACCGCAGGACAGGTGAAATGGGCAGCGGGTTCCGCATGCACCTGGACGCCTACGGACTGGTTCCGATCGGAAGCCGACTGCACGGCGTGCTGGGGATCGAGCGGTGGCTGGTGCCCGAGTTGCGCACCGCCGCCAGGATCGGGATTCGGATCGCCTTCCATTCACCAGAGAGAAACGGTAGGCCCCGAGCACAGACCGGCGGGCCTGTTGCCCCACCACAACGTCCTCAAGTTCGGTCGAGGAGCGTCCTCAGTCTGACTCCTGAATTCCGGCTTCTGGCTACCTGAACAGTTACTTCGCTTGGACGCTCCTCAGCGGGGGATGGGGGCTGCGGGTCCGGGGACTGCGCCGAGATCCTTCCGAAGGCCGGCGATCATCCGGCGCAGGCCGGGGTCGAGGCGCGGGTCGGCCAGCACGCTATCGAGGCGCGCCGCATCGGCACGCGGGCGCGCGTTGCCGATGGCCAATCGCTGGGAGACATCCTGGTAGAGACCGACAGCCAGGCCGTGACAGATCGCCTCCTCATTCAGCTCCACGAGGCGCAGTACCTCGCGCACCGCACTTTCGGGATCGCCCGGCGGAGACGATGGGCGTGTGGGAAATGGCACGCGGGTTGGAGCCGGGCGCCCCGGCCACCGGGTGGTGTCGGCCGCCATAGCGGCCAAGGCCGATGCCGCCGATTCCCGCACCGAGGCCAGCCGGTGGAGCGCGTCCTGGTGGTCTCCGGCGGAATCCACGCCCACCGCAGCGTTGAGTTCTTCGACCAGGGCATTGGCGCGGCGAATCCATCCCCGGCGCACCTGGGCAGGGCGCCGTCCTGCAATCTCCTGCTGCAGTCGCCGCGTCGATTCGTTCAGCCGCTGGAGTTGCCCGCGAACCTCGCCTGGATCGGGAGGGATCGAGTCCCCGGCCACCACCCGGTACCGGGGCCAGAATTCGTTGCCGCGCGAGGAAAGGGGTGAAAGGGGAGCCTGCAGGGTGTCCCATGCCGACCGGAGGTCTTCGTCCAGGAGAGCCTTCGCGACGAGATCGAGGGAATCCGCACTCCGGTCCAGCACATGACGGGCCCGCTCGGCGGAAACGAAGTCCCCGGACTCCGTCAAGGAGTCCGCCTGCCCGGCCAGTTTCCCGAGTCGTGCCATGCGGGAATCGAGCCGGCCAAGTTCAGAAGCCAGCAGGTTGTACCGGATCCCCTGGAGAAGGGTGTAGAGCAAGGGGGCCCGGGAGCGGCCGAGGTCCGGGGGCAAGAGGCTCAGGGTGTCCATGGCGGTCCGGGTGGAGTCTCGCAGCAAGCGGTAGCCGCGCGGTGCCTCCGCGGCACCCGCGGTCGCCTCGGTATTGAGCTGTTCGAGCTTTCGGTTCCAGCGGTTGTACACATCCAACCACCGAGCTTCCTCCGTGAAGTTCCGCTGGGAAGCGCACCCGACCGAGACTACCAGGCCGAGAAGCAGCGCCCACCCCGTGCGAAACATCATGCCGGAGTGCGCCGCTCGAAGACACGCCGCGCGAGTGCGATGGCCGCACCAAGGGCGAGCAGGGTCGTTCCCACCCAGAGGACCCAGAGGAACGGCTTCAGGCTTACCTCCACCAAGAGAACTTCGGGCTCCTGTGGCGCGGGCGGGCCGCCGCCGACCTCAAGCTCGACGAGACGCTCTTCGACCGACATGCGGCGGAAGGTGAGGGTGCGTCCGTCCAGATCGGGAATCGGCACCGGTCGGCCGACCATCTCGCCGTCAACGACCGACATCGGAAGGGCCACCGTGTCGGCCGCGCCGCTGCGTTCCACGCGCACCTTGGCGATGACGCTCATGCCCCCGTCGCCCATCTCGCCGCCCATCTGGTATCCGAGCAACGTGAGCACGGCGCCACCGTAGTGAAGAGGATCTTCCTTTTTCAAGCTGATCCGCTCGCCGCCCCGCCCGGTGCCGGTGTCGAGCGAGATCGGCGAGATGTACAGATCGCCGCCGGCGCGGCGCAGGATCGCAGGCTTCTTGAAGCTCTGCTCGTTATCCAGCGTGTACATCGTGAGCCGCGCGTCGACGACGGCACCGCCCGCCTCCCGCACTTGGATTCCCCACTCGTCCTTGGGATCAGAGCCCTCCACATAGCCGGTATAGGTGATGGCGCGGCCGAACGCGGCGGCTGATTCACCGAGCGGCAGGCGAACATCGATCTTCCGATCCCACGCCTCCCCGGCCACGATCCCCACGAACATGAGAGCGAAGCCGACGTGCGCGACCGCCGCGCCGGCGTGAAGGAATCGGCGTCGCGTCACCTCGACGAATCGCGCCACGTTGGAGGCGAGGGCGAGGATCGCGGCGAAGAAGAGAACGATCGAACCGATCCCGCGTCCACCCGACGCCACCGCGATGCCGGTGCCGACGACCGCCACCGCCACCGAGACGAGGAATCGCCGCGCCCACGCCGCTCGTGGCATCGGCGACCAGGCGAGAAACGGCCCGAGCCCCAGTCCTAAGAGGAGCAGGATGTACATCGGGAGGTTGACTTGGTTGTAGAAGACTGCGGTTTGTGTCGACGGCTTGCCGAAGGCCGAGGTGATGATCGGCCACGAGGTGCCGAGAAGCACCAGCACGCCCGAGATCGCGAAGACCACGATGGTTGCTGTGAGAATGAGCGGCCAGGCCATCTGCGTTTCCATCGGAGTTCCCGGACGCGCCTTGCGCAATAGGAGCGAGACCACCGAGACGGCCACCACAGCCACCAGCGCTCCCACCAGCCACCCGTAGATCGATCCGGCGGGGAACGAATGGACCGAGAAGTCGGCCAGGACGCCGCTGCGAGTGAGAAAGGTCGCGTAGAGAACCAGGACGTAGGCGGCCGCCCCGAGGACCAGGTTGGTCCTGCGCAGCCCGCCCGTCGCCCCCTGCACCAGAAGTCCGTGGATGAGCGCCACACTTACGATCCACGGGATGAGGGAGGCATTCTCCACCGGATCCCAGCCCCAGAAGCCGCCCCAGCCGAGAACCTTGTAGGCCCAGACGCCTCCCATGATGATGCCGACGCCGAGGGTGAGGAATCCGGCGAGCGCCCAGCGCAGCGCGGGGGTGACCCAGCCTGCGTCGTCCCGCTTCCAGGCCGCGACCCACGCGAGTACGCCCGGGACCGTCAGAGCCGCGTAGCCGAGGAAGATGATCGGCGGGTGGCTCGCCATCCAAGGGTCTTGCAGCAGAGGGTTGAGCCCGCGTCCGTCGGCCGGCACCACCGTGGCCAGGCGGAACGGATCGCCGTTGCGGTTCATCATGAAGAGAATGAGGAGTCCGACGGTGCCCGTGTAACCGGCCATCACCGCGGCGGGGTTCCAGGCCTTCCTTTGGGCGAGGAAGAAGCCGAGGAGCACGGCGAAAAACGCCCAGAGCAGATAGGTTCCTTCCTGGCCGCCCCAGAACGCCGAGATCAGGTAGACCGGCGGGAGGTCCCTCGAACTGTACCCGACCACATAGTCGTAGCGGAAATCGTGGCCGAGGATCGCCCGGAAGAGAAGGATTACCGCTACGCCGAGGGAGACGGCGAGGGCGCCGTAGGTGAGACGGAACCACCGCTCCCAATTGCGTCGGCCGCGGGCCCAGCCGACGGCGAGAATGAACGAGACCGCGACGAACAGCGCCGCGGCTTTGATGACCACGTCTCCCGGCGACATGAATGCCCCCCTGCCCGAATCCGGGCGGGCCGAATCGCCGTCCCCGGAGGATCCGAGGACGGCCTGTGCGTGAACGGGGGATCATGCCAGAAACGGAGGCGGTTGGCCACAGCGCGCCGCGGGCGCGCCGCGTGGGACCGGATCACCACGCACGCTGCCCGACCACCCGAGCCGGCTTCCCGTGCGCGGCGCTGGATCAGATAGCGACGGGTCCGTCGATCTCAGCGAACAGGGGGTGCGTGAGGTAGCGCTCCCCTGTATCGCAAAGGACCGCGACCACGGTCTTGCCCTCGCCCAGCTCCGCGGCCACTTTCAACGCCGCATGGACGATGGCGCCCGTGGAAATGCCGGTGAGCAGGCCTTCCTCGCGAGCGAGCCGTCGGGCCACGTCGAGGGCATCCGCATAGGCTACGTCCTCGACGCGGCTGTAGACCTCCCGGTTGAGAATGGCGGGCACAAAGTTGGCGCCGAGACCCTGAATCTTGTGTGGCCCCGGTTTGCCCTGGGTAAGGATCGGCGAGTCCAGGGGCTCCACCGCGATCACGAGCGTGCCCGGCTTCTTTTCGGCCAGCGCTTCGCCCACGCCGGTGATCGTGCCGCCGGTGCCGATGCCCGCCACGAAGGCGTCCAGCTCCGGAACCTGCTCCAGGATTTCGAGGGCCGTGGTACTTCGATGGATCGCCGGGTTGGCGGGATTCTCGAACTGGCGGACCAGAAAGTAGTTCGAGTCGGCCCTGGCGAGTTCCTCTGCCCTCTCCACGGCACCTTTCATCCCGCCGGAGCCGGGCGTGAGCACAAGTTCGGCACCATAGGCCTTCAGCAGTGCCCGTCGCTCCAGGGTCATGGTGTCGGGCATCACCAGGGTGAACTTGTAGCCCTTGGCGGCCGCCACGAACGCCAGACCGACACCGGTGTTGCCGCTGGTGGCCTCCAGGATGCGCATGCCGGGCTTGAGCAGCCCGCGGGACTCGCCGTCCTCGATCATGCTTAGGGCTATGCGATCCTTGACGGAGCCGCCGGGATTGGCGCTCTCGAGCTTCACGAAGATCGCGGCGCTGCCCGTAGGGACGATGCGATTGAGGCGCACAACCGGGGTGAATCCTATGAGTTGGTAGACGTGATCGACTCGGTTCGGGCGGTGGAGAGACATATGACCTCCAAGAATAAGGGATACAGGAGCTCTTGGGAGGCGGTCAGCCACCACCTCTAGCACCATCGTACGGCGCGGAAGATGTATTGTCAAGTATTTCGATGGACATAATCATGAATATGGTAACATGAAGTCACCTTGAGGACTCCGCAGGATCCAGGTAGGGTCCAACCGGGTCTCTCGCGCCGGGGGGCGGGGAGCACGTCGAACTGTTTGGAGAGCTCATGAAGGTCTCCACGAGGGGCCGCTACGGCCTGCAACTGATGATGGAGTTGGCTGTCCAGTATGGCCGAGGTCCGGTGCAGGTGGGCAGCATAGCCGAGCGCCATGGCTTGCCGCCTAGGTACTTACACGTCCTGCTCGGAGCGTTGAAGTCCGCCGGGCTGGTGAAGGCGCAGCGCGGCCCCACGGGTGGGTGCGAGTTGGCTCGGCCTCCCGCCGGCATCACCGCGTTGGAGATTTTTGAGGCACTGGAGGGTCCGATCGATCCCGGTCCTCTGGACCGCGAGCCCGGGCAAGTCACGAGTTCCGGGGAACGAGCCGTGGGCTCGCTTTGGACGCAAATGGGTCAGGCGATGCGGGCGGTTCTGGCGGGCTGTACCCTGGCCGACTTGGCCGCCCGCCAACTCGCTCACGAGGGAAACGAACACGGGTATGGGATCTAGAGGCCAGGAAGCCCGGCCTTCGCGATGGGTGACCTGATGCCTCGCGTCCCAGGCCCACAAGAAGCTAGGTCTTCTCGTGCCCGAGCCCTCCTGCCCGCGCAGGCCCTCGCCGCCATCCTGCCGATCCGATGTGGCCGAACCATCGCGGCGGGCGCCGTCCTGCGAACGCAGGATGGCCGGTGCACGGTTGTTTGCACCCGTCCTGTAGTGCGAGGCAGGGGGGAGCGCGACCGGGGGGCACGACCGTGTTTGGCATCCTGTGCACCCTGGGCGTCGCACCGCGCCGGATCACGATGCCGGGGAGATCCCGCGGCTCTCGTGGGTGTTCCTTCCCATGGAAGCCCAATTCTTCCGGAAGCGATCCTCGTCCCGCCGCGTGCCGCCACGACTCCCCGATCACGGTGGCGTCCCGCGCCGGCTTGCCGCGGGAAGTCGCTTCAGTCGGCAGATCCCAGGTAGTCGAGCAACACAGCAGACATGGTGCGCGCGCCGACGAGGATTGCGCCGTCGTCCGCTACGTAGCCGGGGCTGTGCGGCATTCCGATCGTGCCCTTCTCCGGGTTCGAGACGCCGAGCCAGTACATCACGCCGGGTACCTCGTCCTCGAAGAAACCGAAGTCCTCGCTGAAACCCGGGAGCACGCCCCGCATGGGGACGAGTCCGCTGCTGCCGACCACGGCGCTTATCGGGGCGCGCGATTCGCGCTCGAGATCCGGATCGTTGAGGACTCCGGCGATCGTGCGCTGGCGGTAGTCGACCTCGGCCGTCACGTCCTTTACCTGGAGCCCCGCAATCCCCTCGTCGAGCGAGCGTCTTGCCTCCGCGCGCAGGCTGTCGCTCGTCGTCGTGACGAAGGCCGACACCATGCACTGCCCGCTCGCTGAAACGAGCGACGAGCGGACTGCGCTCACGAAGACGAAGTCCTCGACGATCGCCTGAACGGCTTGCTCAGGGGCAATCGATGTTAGGCCGTGAAGGATATCGCTCACCTTGCGTGCCGCGCTCCGCAGATCACCGGTGCCGCCTAGCCTCACAACGAGCGCGTCCCGTCCGGCGAGCAGGATCCCGGGCTGGCTCCCGATCTGGCCGACGTTCAGCGGTGCCGTGTGTAAGGCGAAGATGGCCTGGGGTCTGGGATCGTCCAGCACGCCGTCAGCGAGCATGGCGCGGGCGCCCGAGGCGGTCTCTTCGGCCGGCTGGAAGATGAACACGACCGTTCCCGGCAGTTCGCCGCGGATGGCTGCGAGTCCGGTGGCCGTGCCGATGGCCACCATCGTGTGGACGTCGTGGCCGCAGCCGTGACGTATGCCAGGATTTTCCGATCGGAACTCCACGGGATCCGGTTCGGTTGAGGTGAAGGCATCCATGTCGGCTCGCAGCGCGACCACGGGCCCGGGGCGTGCGCCGCGGAGAACGGCCACGACGCCGTGACCGCCGACGCCCGTGCGCACTTTCAAGCCGAGGGCACGCATCCGTTTCGCCACGAGCCCTGCCGTGCGCTTTTCCTGTCCCGAGATCTCCGGGTGTCGGTGGATGTCGCGGCGCAGCGCGACAAGATCATCGGCGACGCTTTGGAGTGCGTGGTCGACCTTCGCGAAGGACCCAGGCAGGGCGTACGCGGCCGACGGCGAATCGGCGGCGACGGAATCGGGGTGCATCGGAATGAACGACGCGGACACGAGGATGAGCATCGCGAGCTTGCCTGCGGAACGAAACATTCAATCCCCCCTTCGGGCACACTGGGCCGAAAGTGGCTTCGGCGCCGAGATATCCATCTTCGACGGGCTACACAACGTCGGTCCAGACTTCTCTCCCGGCACCGGGAATGTCAAGAACCTGTGGGCATAGCTCCGTAGACGAAATGAGGACATAGACTTGCGGCTCGGCTGAGTTTCTTTGCCTTACGCGGTCTGGCGCACGACCCCTGAGGGCAGGCGGGCGATCTGGGGCGACCTGAACATGGTCGCACCGGTGAAGCAGCGCTGACGCTGGACGACTCGGTGGGCCGCCTGGCGTGCGGCTATCTCGGTTTGGTGTATGATTCCGGCGCACGGACAGCCTCGAATGAAAGGAGCGCCCATGCGCTGGTTCGCACTTCTCTCATTGGTCCTTTTTGTCAGTCCGCAGTCCTCGTCCGCCCAGCAGGTTCCTGACTCGTCTTATGCCCCGGCCATCGCGCAGCCAGCATTCGCCCCGGGCTCTGGCCCGCGTGTCCTGATCGACGAAGCCCATCACAACTTCCACACTGCCGGAGATCGCTACTACCCGTTCGCCGCGCTCTTGCGCCGTGACGGCTTCCAGGTCGACGCCTCCGACCACCGCTTCGATCGCGAGTCGCTCGCGCCGGCCAAAATCCTCGTCATCGCGAACGCCCTGGGCGACCGCAACCGGATCCGCGCCGACAGCACCGACTGGTCCCTGCCGACCCCTTCGGCCTTCACGCCCGAGGAGGTCGAGGCGGTTCGGAAGTGGGTCGAGGAGGATGGCGGCTCGCTCTTTCTCATCGCCGACCACATGCCGATGGGCGGGGCGGCGGCCGACATGGCCGCGGCCTTCGGCCTGATCTTCACCAACGGGTTCGCGAGAGACACGCTGGATACGTCGGGGACGATGATCTTCCGCCGGGCGAACGGAACGCTCATCGACCACCCGGTCACAAACGGCCGGTCGGAGGCAGAGCGGATCGACTCCGTCGCGACCTTCACCGGCCAGGCCTTCCGGCCGATCGACCGGCCGATCACGCGAGTCGACCCGATCCTGCGCATGGGGCCCGGGATGATCCAGCTCTATCCGGAAACGGCCTGGCAGTTCACCGACTCCACCCGGGTCGAGCCGGTCGATGGTTGGATGCAGGGCGCGGTGATCCGTTTCGGCAAGGGGAGGGTTGCCGCCTTCGGCGAGGCGGCCATGTTCACGGCCCAGCTCGCGGGACCGTCCCGGCAGCCGGCCGGGATGAACACGCCGGTGGCGGTTCAGAATCATCAGTTCCTGCTGAACATCGTTCGGTGGCTCGCGGGAGTGTACTAGACTGATCCCGGTATGTTGGATCGGCGAGGGGACGTACCCCGCGAACGTGTGCCACGAAGACACTGAAGGGAGGTCAGATAGACCGACTGACAGAGGCCATTGGAAGTGCTTCTAGGATCACGGAGCGTATCATGCGTAGGAGGCAAGTCCGCATGGTCGTGGGGCTACGAGGTTTGCGCAGAGCACGGGGATAGTGGGGTCTGCGTCGGCGGATGCCGGACCCGTGTGCTCTTGGTGGTGCAAAAGCAAGAGGAGATCCCAGAAATGGAATACCGTTCTCTCGGCTCATCCGGTCTCATGGTCTCTGCCCTCTCCTTCGGCACCTGGGTCACTTTCGGTGATCAGGTGCAGGAGGACACCGCCCGTGCCTGCATGATCGCCGCGCGTGAGGCGGGCGTGAACTTCTTCGACACGGCCGAGGTCTACGCCGAGGGCCGGGCCGAGGAGGTGATGGGAGGCATCATCGAGAAAGAGGGGTGGAAGCGCTCCGATCTCGTGATCGCCACCAAGCTTTTCTGGGGCGGTAAGGGTCCCAACGATCGCGGTCTCTCTCGCAAGCACATCATGGAGGGGATGGACGCCTCGCTCGATCGGATGCACCTCGACTACGCGGATCTCGTCTACTGCCACAGGCCTGACCCCCGCACGCCGATCGAGGAAACGGTCTGGGCCATGAGCGATCTCGTGCGCAACGGGCTCGCCTTCTACTGGGGAACGAGCGAATGGTCCGCCCAACAGATCATGGAAGCCTGGGCAATCGCACGGCGCGAGCACCTTGTCCCGCCGACGATGGAGCAGCCGCAGTACAACATGTTCACCCGCGACCGGGTGGAGCACGAATACGCCCGCCTGTACGAGGAGTTCGGTCTGGGCACCACGATCTGGAGCCCGCTAGCCGGGGGGCTGCTCACCGGCAAGTACAATCGCGGGATCCCCGAGGGGACGCGCGTCTCCCTTGCCGGGTATCAGTGGCTGCGTCCAGGCTACGAAGGGGACGAGGCGACGGCTCGGGTGGCCAAGGTGGAAAAGCTCGGGGCGGTGGCGAAGGATCTCGGCTGCACCATGGCCCAGCTTGGCGTTGCCTGGTGCCTCAAGAATCCGCGGGTCAGCACCGTCATCCTCGGCGCATCCAAAGTCGAGCAGCTCATCGAGAACCTCGGCGCCCTGGAACTGGTGCCTCGTCTCGACGCGGCGGTGATGGAGCGGATCGAGGGGATCCTCGGAAACAAGCCGGTGATGGAGCGGGACTGGCGGTAGCACCCAGGTCTCACCTTTGCGTATGATCGCAGGCACGCATCCGCGGGCCGGCCGCCCGGGGGATCCCGAGGCGGCCGGTTGTGCGTTGTCCCCGAAGGAGTCGTCATGCCCACGATCGAGTTTTCCGGCAAGCAGTTGGAGGTGAACGAGGAGGGGTTTCTCGTCCATCCCGAGGAGTGGACCGAGGATCTGGCCGCCCATCTCGCCTGCAAGGAAGAGGGCCTCGATGCCATGACCGACGAGCACTGGGCGGTGATCCGGTTTATCCGTGGGCACTACGAGGCAAACGGGTCTGCGCCCATGGTCCGCTCCATCTGCCGGACCACCGGCGTGGCCTTGAAGCGCATCTACGAGCTGTTTCCTTCGGGGCCCGCCCGGGGAGCCTGCAAGCTGGCTGGCCTGCCCAAGCCCGACGGCTGCGTGTAGCGCCGTGATCTCTGGCCTGCAAATCGGGGTCCTGGCATCCGGGGTGTGGGCCCTTGGTCTCCTGGGCGCTCTGCACCGGCGCGCGCAAGGCTATGGCCGCCGGGAACTCTTCGCCCGCGCGGCAGGCGACCCGCGGAAGGGCGTCGCCTACGCGTTCGGGAAGGGGATGTCGCCGGCCGCCAAGGAGAGTGCCCGGGAGCACCTTCCAACCTGGTTTGCGGGGGTCGGCTACCATCTCGGGATCCTTGCGGGCCTCGGCTACGTGGCCCTGCTTCTGGTCGGGATCGAACTCGACGGGATGCTGCGTCTGGGTTTCCAGGCTCCGCTCCTTGCCGGCGCACTCTGCGGGACCGGCCTGCTGGTGAAGCGCGCCTTCACCCCACGCTTGCGGGCCCTGAGCTGCCCGGACGATTTTCTCTCCAACCTGCTGGCCACGGCCTTCGTGGCCCTGGCGTTTGCCCGGACGATTTCCGCGCGCTTGGATGCGGCATTCCTGGCGGAAACGATGCTGCTGTTGCTCTGGGTGCCGGTGGGTAAGATCCGGCACTGTCTCTTCTTCTTCACGACACGGTATCACATGGCGACCCACTTCGGTCGCCGCGGCACGTTCCCACCAGCTTCCTTCCCACCCCGGGCCTGACCGGAGCCGAGAGACGGATGCAACGCCATGCCTGAACTCGACGAACTCGAAGCCCGGCTTGCGCGGCTTGAGCCCGCCGATTTCGAGCGCGGTCTCGCCGTGTTCCGCGGCAAGCTGCGGGGGGCTGAGGCGTCGTACCTGGAGACTTGTGTGCGGTGCGGACTCTGTGCCGATTCCTGCCACTACTTCCGAGCGGACCACGAGCTGAAATCGATCCCGGCGTACAAGCTCAGCCAGGTGGCCTCGGTGTTCAAGCGGCACTGTACCGTCGAGGGGAGACTGGCGTCGGCCCTGCTGGGTGCAAAGTCCTTCGATCGTGCCATGGCGCGAACGTGGGTGGAGGCGATCTTCGGCCGCTGCTCCCTCTGCGGTCGATGTAGTCTGAATTGCACCACAGGCATTCACATCGCCACCGTTCTCCGCGCCGCTCGTTCCGCTCTCGCCGAGATGGGCCTTGTCCCTTCCGACCTCCAGTCCGTCGTCACCCAGAGCCTGGAGTCGGGCAACAACATGGGGATCACCAAGCAGGACTGGATCGAGACGGTGGAGTGGCTCGAGGAAGAGCTGCAAACGGCCGTGGGTGACCCCGGTGCCCGCATTCCCGTGGACAAGGAGGGAGCACGGGTCCTCTTCACCGTGAACCCCCGCGAGCCGAAGTTCTTCCCGCTCAGTCTGCAGGCCAGCGCCACGGTGTTCCACGCGGCCAAGGAGGACTGGACCGTCGCAAGCGAGGGGTGGGATCTGACGAACTACGGTCTCTTCACCGGGGATTCCGTGCAGGCCGGGGCCATTGCGGACAACTTGCTGCGTTCGATGCAGCGTCTGGGCTGCCGCGTGCTCATCATCGGCGAGTGCGGGCATGGTTATGCCGCCGCGCGCTGGGAGGCGCCGGAGTGGCTGGGCCGTGAGCACGGCTTCGAAGTCCGCAGTTTCCTCGAACTGATGGAGGACTACTTCCGGGAGGGGCGGCTCAAGGTCGATCCGGATCGGCACCAGGATCCCGTGACGCTCCACGATCCGTGTAATCTCGTGCGGCACGGAGGTGTCTGTGAGCCTCAACGCACGATCCTGCGCCGTACCGTGCGCCGTTTCGTGGAGATGATCCCCAACCGCGCGGAGAACTTCTGCTGCGGCGGGGGTGGCGGACAGCTCGCCATGGCGCGCTTCCAGGCCAAGCGCGTCCAGGCCGGCGGCGTCAAGGCGGAACAGATCCGCCGCAGTGGGGCGAAGACCGTGGTCGCTCCCTGCCACAACTGTATAGACCAGCTCATGGAGCTGAACCGCGAGTATAGGCTTGGCGTGTCGATCAAGACAGTCGCCGAGATCGTGGCGGACGCGCTGGTGTTCGACCAGCCCGTCGGGCGCTGAAGGGAGACCCATGTCCAAAGTGATCGGGAAGCTTCACGGCCTTCGGTTCGAGCCGGAGGATCTGACGACGAACCTTGTCTATCTGGACAACGGCGCCACATCGTTCCCGAAGCCGCCCGAGGTCTATGATTTCATGGACCGGTTCTACCGTCGCTACGGTGTGAACCCGGGACGCTCCGGGTATGATCTGTGCATCGAGTCGGGTGATCTCGTCGAGAGCACGCGCCGGCTCCTCACCCAGTTCTTTCACGGCACGGACCCGAACCGGCTGGTCTTCGGCTACAACGCCACGGATGCTTTGAATCTTGCTATCTTCGGCCTGCTTCGCCCGGGCGATCACGCGGTGACGACGCACCTGGAGCACAACTCCACCCTGCGTCCTCTCTGGCACCTGCAGGAGGAAGGTCTGGAGGTGGACTGGGTCGACTTCGACGCGAACGGTTTTATCGATCCCGGCGAGTTCATTTCGAAGTTCAAGGCCAACACACGGGCCGCCGTGATCAACCATGGCAGCAACGTGATCGGGACGGTGCAGCCGGTGAAGGAGATCGGGCGGGCGTGCCGGGAGCGCGGCATTGTTCTCATTCTCGATGCCTCACAGACGGCGGGGAAGATCAAGCTGGACATGGAAGAATTCGGCCTCGGTGTGCTCTGCTTCACCGGGCACAAGTCGCTCCTGGGCCCGATGGGGATCGGTGGCATGTATGTCCGCGAAGGGGTCGAGATTCGCCACACGCGCGCCGGGGGCACGGGAGTGCGCAGTGCCCGGCGCCATCACCTGGACGAGTACCCCTACCGCATGGAGTACGGCACTCCCAACCTGCCCGGCATCGCTGGCTTGAGCGCGGGGGTGAACTGGGTGATCGAGCAAGGCATGGAAGAGATCCATCACCGCGAAATGGCGCTGTGGACCCGGCTTCGCGATGGCCTGCGCGCGATCGAGGGGGTGATCCTTTACTGCCAGGACTCAGGCCACAACCACATCAGCGTGCTTCTGTTCAATGTCCAAGGGCTGGATGCCGCGGACGTGGGGACGATGCTTGATGTGGACTACAACATAGCGTGCCGCACGGGACTTCATTGCGCGCCGATGGTCCACGAGCACATGGGCACGGACAAGATCCACGGCGGCGTGCGCTTCGGCATCGGGCCGTTCAACACCGAGGAGCACATCGACCGGGCGATCGGCGCTGTGGGCGAGATCGCGGAGGTCGGGCGGAAGAGGCGCTGAGCTACCAGCCCGGCGGAAGCCTGAAGGCTGAAGACGGTAGACAGTAGACAGGATTCAGGAGCCCGAAGCCCGATCTCGGGTCCCCCGTGTCAAGGTCCGATTCTGCGATCCTGTTTGCGCTGGTCAGCCCCGAGAGACCCGCTCCACGGCGTGAAACGCGCCCTGCGCCAGCCAGATAAGCCCGATCAGTCGGAATAGCCAGAGCACGGCGTTGACACCGATAAGCGCCGGGAGGTGGAGAGGGAACGGTGCGCTCAGGGCGTCCGCCGATTCGGTACGGCCGCGGCCGAGGTCCGCGAGTCCGGCTGGCGTCGAGGCCGCGCCGTTCCTTTCACCCAGGCGCGGGCCCAGCCAACCCAGCGGCAGCACCGTCAACCCCACGCCCAGTTTGAAGAGAGCCTTAGCATCCGACACATAGAAAGGCCCGAGCCTGCCGCGGTCCGCGAGGATGGCGGCGATGAGCGAAACCGTCACGGTCCCGAGGATTCCCACGCGCAGCAGCGTCCCGTGCCGTGCGGCGAACTGGAGCATGGCGACGAGCGACACTCGGTGCTCATCTGAGCAGGCGCTCCAGCTCACGGTGCCGCGTGGATCGGTCACGGCGAGCGCGGTGCCCGCGGAAGCGCCGGTGCCCGCTGTCGCCGGCCCGCCGCACCACAGGCATCGGCGCGACGCATGGTGCAGCGCCCATGGCCGCGCGTAGAGCGGGTGCGTCATCATGAGCGTGAGCCCCGCCGCGACCGAGGGGAGCACGCCGAACGGCATCCGCGTGAAGAGGAGAAGCACCGCCGGTACCGGCAGGAACAGAACGATCCCGATGATCCGTTGCCATACCCCATCGGTGGCACCCGCACCGGCGGCTCTGAGCGGGGAGGCGCTCAGGGCGTCTCCTCGATGACAAGGTCGACCCGGCGGTTCTTCTGCCGCCCCTCCGCGGTGGCGTTGTCAGCCACCGGGCGGGTCATGCCGAACCCTTCGGAGGTCATCCGCTCCGCCGCGACCTGCTGGGACGTGAGAAAGTCCTGCACGGCTTGCGAGCGGCGCTGAGACAGCTCAAGGTTGTAGTCCTCCCGTCCCACGTTATCGGTGTGCCCTTCCACCCGGACCTTCATCTCGGGGAACTGGTTTAAGATGGTGGCCACGCGCACGAGGGCGAACTCCACGTCCCGGCGCAGCGTTGCCTTGTTGAAGTCGAAGAGGATGTCGGCGAGGCTGACGATGGTGCCACGGGCGTCGCGCCGGATGCTGGCGTACTTCCCCTCGAGTGATTGCATCGCTTTGTAGAGCTGGTCCTGGCGCGTCTCGGCTTCGGCGCGCACCTGTTCCAGCCGCAGGCGCAGGGCATCCTGCAGGCCCCGCTCAAGGTCGAGCGTGCCGCGCAGTGCCGCGTCTCGGGCCAGGCCCAGTTGGCCGGTCATTGCTGCCGCCCGGGCGCACTGTTCGTCCGCTACGCCGCGCCGCACACGCGCCTCCAACTCCTGCGTGATCCGTCCCGCTTCGTGGAGCGCGAGGGGCCGCTCTGGCGTCTTTCCGTGTTCGCCGTTCAGGCGCGACGCCTCGAAGCGGCCTTCTAAGTCCGCGGTGGCCACGCGACGGTCCCGCGCCACCGTGCTCCAGTCGTTCCAGGCGGCCATGACCCTCTCGATGCCGGTGGGGGGCGCGCCGGCATCTCCCAGCGCGGTCGGGGGGAAAGAAGGGGCGGCGGCAGCCGCAGGATCGGGCGCGTCGCGAGGGACTCCATCGGCGGTGCGCCGGGCCACCTGCTCCGCCTGGAGAAGCCCGCGGAGGGCTTCGTCCCAGCCGCGCCGCGCATCCTCGGCGGTGAGGGCGCAGCGATCGGCGCGTGTGCGAGCCTCCGCCATCTCGGCCAGAGCGAGGGCCGCTCGGACGTCGGCCAGTGCCGCGCGCATCCGCGGAGCGGCCAACCCGGTCTTCCCGCGGCGCGCGAGCGAGTCCGCAGCGGCGAATTCCTCCTGGGCTGTGCGCAGGACCTCGCCCGGAGTTCCCTGTGGACCGAGCGCCCGGGCGTCCCGGTCATAGCGGGCGAAGTCCGCCTGCCATGCCGCCACCAAAGGGCGCGAGCCGGCGCAGCCGGTGAGAAGAACCAGTAGCGGCATAACCAGGCGGGTGGAGATGGCGAAGGCGGTTCGCACGGCGACTCCTTTCATGATTCGGGCGGGCTAGTCCTGGTAGACCACGCGGTGGATGGCCGCGGCGACAGTGGGGACGATCTCCTCCCAGGCGACGGCCGGATCCTTCGTCACGGTGACGAAGTCCGTCATGCAAAAGACCCCCATGATCCCGGGGATTTCGAAGAGCGCCGTTCCGAGCGGGTCGCCCATCGCCTCGAAGCGTGAAGCGAATGACCGGCTGCCCGCGGTCACCACCGGCCGGTCGAGGGTGAATTTGACCGCGTTCGGGTTGGGGGTGGTCTCGTACCGGATTCCGGGCCCTGCGCTGGGGCTCATGGCTACATCCTCCTCCGGCCGCCAGGCGGCGGTTGGCTCGTGCTCGTCGTCCGCGGGCATTCTAAAGGTTGTGGACCGAAGATTCCCTTCCAATCCCTCAGCTTGCGGTCGGACGAGACCGGAAATCTTCCGGCTGGGACCCCTTCATCAGGGTCAAGTGATGCGGCCACAACGCCGATTCTATAGCTGGCCGTTTTCGGGCCAAGGGGGAATCCATGAGAATCTGCGCCATGACCCATCGTCCGGCTGACCACTCCCGGTACATTTCGGTGCTGTCCGTGCTCTTGGGCCTGCTCGCGGCTTCGGTCGGTGTGTCCCAGGCCACTGTCCCGACCACGGCCGCCCACGAACCGGTACCTGGAATCTCACCCGAGGCCTCCCTAGTCCGACTCAAGGAGGGCAATCGTCGCTTTCGGACCGGAGGTTCCATGCACCCGAACATCGATGCGGCGCGGCTTCGGGAGACAGCGGAAAAGGGGCAGACGCCGTTCGCCACCATCCTCGGCTGCTCCGATTCGCGCGTGCCATGCGAAGTGATCTTCGACCAGGGAGTGGGCGACCTGTTCATCGTGCGCGTTGCGGGCAATGTCTGCGCTGTCAACGAGACCGCCTCCATCGAGTACGGGATCGGCCACCTCGGCACGCCGTTGCTCGTCGTCCTCGGCCATGAGAAATGCGGCGCCGTGACGGCGGTCGCCACCGATGCGGAGCTGGAGGGATCGATCCCGCGGCTGGTCGAGCCGATCCGACCGGCCGTGGAGGAGGCTCAGCGGCTGCACCCGGGGATGAAACCGGACGCATTGGTACCGTTCGCGCTGCGGACCAATGTGATGCGTTCGATCGAGGATCTGTTCCGTCGCAGCGGTATGGCGCGGAATCTGGTGCGTGAGGGAAAGGTCACCGTCTTGGGCGCGGTCTACGATCTTGAAACCGGCGAGGTGACTTGGCTGGGGCCGCACATCCGACAGGCGGCGCTGGTAAAGGAGGCCGGGAACGAAGATCCCTCCGGCCAGAGTACCCCGGCCGCTTCTGTGCACGGGGCTGCCACGCACTGACCCGCCATGCCCGGTCCCTGTGGCGTGCCCAGGATGGAGATCATGCCAAGGTTCCGGTAGACCTGCACGCCGCCCACCGACATTCGTTGTGCGTTCATGGCGCTCGCTTTCCCGGTTCGGTCTTGGGCGGAACCTGTCACCAGTGCCGTGCCAAGGCGCTACGTCTTCCCCTTACGTTCGAGGAGACCGCGGACTTTCTCCACAAGCACGGAAGGCTGCACCGGCTTTTCCAGGAACTCGTCCACCGGCAGGTATTCCCCGTCGGTCAGGCGGTCAAACTTCATTCCGGTGCGCTGACCGATGGCGGTCAGCATGATGATCGGAATGTCGACAAACGGCTCGAGGCCCACCTCGGGCTTGCGGATCTTGTAGGCCACGTGGAAGCCCTCTGTCATGTCGTCCATCATTACGTCGAGCATGATCAGATCGGGCTTTTCCCTCGGGAGAAGCTCGAGGGCGCGGGTGCCGCTCAGGGCCTGCACGCAGTCGTAGCCCGCCCCCTCCAGCACCATCCGCATCGCTTCGATCAGGTCGGGATCGTCGTCGACCAGCAGGATCTTCGCCTTGGCCATGCGCCCTCCATGGACCGGGGATGGGGTCCGCCGCGGGGACGCCCGATCCGGCCATCGGAGCGTAACCTAACGGATGGAACTGGGCTCGCACAATCTCCGGCGGGGGCCGCGCCTAGGGCCGCCCGATTCGGCCGCGACTGCTTCGTTGGTTAGCCGCGCCGCGGCACAGGAGGGAATGGACAAGGGCGTGCCGGGCTAGTACCGTCCACGGGCTCGCCGGGGTCGTATCCGGCGCCGGCCCGGAGGATGCTTGGAGCAGGAACGGCCCGAGGAACGCGACGGAGAACTGGTTCGGCGGACGCTGGCGGGCGACCGTCCGGCGTTCGACATCCTTGTCGGCCGATACCAACGGGGGTTGTACGCGTTGATCCGAGGCATTGTCCGTAATTCGGCGGATGCCGACGACCTCGTCCAGGAGGCGTTCTTCCGCGCCTATCGCTACCTTGACCGGTTCGACACGGATCGGAACTTCCGCCCGTGGATCTTCAAGATCGGGGCCAATCTCTCGTTCCAGCACCTGCGGAAGCAGCGCCGCGGGAGTTGGCTCTCCATCGACGCCGAAGATCCAAGTACCGGACGGACCCTGGGTGACCGCCTGAAGAGCCCCGGAGCGGAAGATGCCGTGCCGCGCCGAGCGGAGTACCGGCGACTATCCGAGGCGATGGATCAGCTTCCGCCGCTGTACCGCTCGATCCTGGTTCTGCGCGCGGTGCATGAGCTCCACTATGAGGAGATCGCGGAAACGCTCTGCATTCCCGTGGGCACGGTGATGTCCCGTCTCTCCCGCGCCAGACGGGCGCTGCGGGAACTGATCGAGCCGCAGCCAAGCCCGACCGTGGAATCGCGGAGGAGTCGATGAAGGAAGAAGACTGCGCCGACATCCGGCCGCTGCTCGATGCCTGGATCGACGGAGAATTGTCCGACTCGGCCGAACGGCGCGTCGCGCGGCACGCGGCGGGCTGCCCCGATTGCCGGGAAGAGGCGGAGTCGCGGAGCGGGATCGACGCGGCCATCTATGCCGACGACACGGCAAGCGATCCCGGTGACGCCTACTTCGCGACCTTGGGAGGCAGGGTCAGCGCGAGATTCGACTTCGGGGAAGCCGCGCGGCACTGGGCCAAGCCCGAGAAGCCACCGCGAAGGCGTCGGCTGGAGATCCCGCGTCCGTGGGTCCCTCGATTCGCGTTCGGGATCGCGGGAGTGGCGGTGGCGACCATCGCGGGGCTTTTGGTGCACGACCTGGGCAGACAGCCGATCCTCGCGCCGTTGCCCCGGGTCACCGACACGTTGATGGAGACGCGAAAGTCACAGACGCCGGTCGAACTTTCCGATTCGCCGACGGGAACGCAGACTGCCCGGCGGACGCCCCCACCATCCGTCAGGCCCGCGGGACCACAGTCCCTTCCGCAGGCGGTCACGCCATCCGCCGGGCCGGCGGCCGCAGAGTCCGACGAAGCGGCGAAATCATCCGGGAATCTACGCCAGGATGTGTCCGGCAGGAGCACTCCAGACGCGCCCGGGAAGCCGCCCGCGATGCTCTCTCCGGCCCATCCCGGCGTGATGCCGGTGGAGGGATCGTCCGCCGATCGCCTCGCGCCACCGCGGGAACCAGCGCCGGTCCAGGCTGCCCCGGACCTTGCGGTTCAGCCGAAACTCAGCGTGGTGGATTCCCCCGAACGGGAGAAAGGGAAGGGGCGTTCCCAAGGAGAGAGCGACCACCCAGCGGTCCTCCGGGGCGATGTGATTTCCGTTCGCACCCGGTTTTCGGAAGATGTGAGTGGTGCCAACGCCGCGGCCCGCTCATCCGCATTCCTTGCACCACGGGCGAAAGACGCGGTCGGTGCAGGTTCAGCGGCCAACGCGGGGATGCCGGACCGAACGGATCTGCTGTCCTTCTTCGGTGCTTTCTCCGAGAAGTGGGAAGATCGGATGGCCGTGGCTTCGACCGAAACGCTCTCCGTGGCGGATCATCAGGTGCCGCCCGCCTCGACCGACGTCGCCGACTCGACGCCGCTGCGCCTGCGCCGGGATGAAGCGCGCGCGCTGGCCGACTCGACCTGGATCCGCCTGCGCCGAAGCGAGGCGCGTGTGCTGGCCGATTCCGCGCTGGCCACGGGAACGCTCGAAGACTGCGCGAGCGCATTGCGCGCCTACTGGGCCATGCTGCACCGCGACGGTCGGCCTCTCCTCCCGGCTCCCACCGCACGCGCGAGGGCCCTTGAACCGGATCGCCTCCGCATCGAACGCCTTCTGCGCTGCGCCTCGCGCTGAGCGCGTGGATCGGGCACGACGGCCTCGCTATTGTGCCTCGATCAACGCCTCCATCATCGGGTTCAGGAGGAGAGGTCCAGCCACCGAACCGGGGGCAATCCGTTGCAGCCAGGTCCACTTCCATGCCCAGGCCGCGAACGGGTCAACCTCGCCGGCCAGACCGGCCGCCGTGTCATCCAGCAACGCTAGGGGCGCGCGGAGACCCGCCGGGCTCCCGGCCCCACCCAGCGTCATCGTCATCCCCTCACGCAACATCCCCAGAATCGACCCGTTTGGCCGCTCGATCTCTACCACCTTGGCGTCCGGCGGCAGCCCGGCCAGCTCGCGCGCCCGATCGACCGCCTCCCTGAGGCCGCCGATGCGGTCAATCAGCTTGTGGGAGAGCGCCTGCCGACCCGTCCAGATCCGCCCCTGCCCCACCGCATCGACTTGCTCCTTGGTCAGCGGCCGTCCCGCGGTGACGCGATCGAGGAAGTGGGCATAGAAACGGTCGATGTAGTCGAGCATGTGCTGCCGCTGCTCGTCGGTGAGCGGCACGGCCGAAGAGTACATTCCCATCATGCGGCCGCGCTCGAACGTCTCTACCCCGAGCCGGTGACGGCGGTAGAAACCGGCCAGATTCGGCTTCAGGCCGAGAACGCCGATCGAGCCGGTGATCGTCATCGGGTCGGCGAAGATCTCGTCGGCGCCGCAAGCGATGTAGTAGCCGCCCGAGCCGGCCACCCGCGACATGGAGACGACGATCTTCTTCCCCTTCTTCTTCACCTTCTCCACGGCCCGCCAGATCTGGTCGGAGGCCAGTCCGCTCCCACCGGGTGAATCGACGCGCAGCACCACCGCGGCCACGTCGCGGCGCTTCTCGATGTCCAGCAACTGCCTGGCCACGGTCTCCGAGCCGATGGTGTTCGCGGAGAAGAAACCGCCGCCGCTCCTGCCGGTGACGATCTCGCCATCGAGCCAGAGAATCGCGACCTTCTTCCCGTCAGCCCAGGCATAGTCGCGGTCGACGCGCCGCGACATCGAGACGAGCCGCGGTTCGCCCTTCCTCCGAGCGAGCCGGGCGAGAAGCTTCTCCGCGTCGCGTCGATCACCGAGGGTATCGACGAGGCCCGCCGCCACCGCCTCGTTGCCGTCGAGCATCCTGCCGTCGGCCAGCTCTTCGATCTTCTCCCTCGTTAGCTTGCGATCGGTGCTGATGTCGGCGAGCAGGACCTCGCGCTGGTCGTCGATGATGGCGTTGAGTGCCTCTTTCATCCCTTCTGAGGCGCGGGAAAGGATGAGCGTCTCCCCGGCGGACTTGTACTTGCCGTGCGCCACCTTTTCAACCTGCACGCCGGCGGAATCGAGCATCTCGCCGAGGTACAGAACATCCCCGCGAAAGCCGAGCCGCTCTACGCTGCCGACCGGGTCAATGACGATGCGGTCGCACGCGGCGGCCAGGTGATAGGTGCCGAAGCCGCCGATGTCGTCCGCGACGGCGACCACCGGTTTGCCCGCGGCGCGCACGCGATGAATGGCGTCGCGCACCTCGGAGGTGAGAGCACCCGCACTTACCGGGCCCAACTCGATGAGTACCCCCCGCACATCGGGATCCCGCTCGGCACGCGCGAGGTCGCGCAGCGTGGGGCGGATGCTCCGGTACGATGGCGAGCCGATCATCGGGATCGGGATGGGCACGCCACTCTGCTCTCCGTCAGCGTAGGTCCCGGCCAGACGGATCCGCGCCAGGACCGATTCCCTCTTCATCGTCCGCTGCAGCGCCGCCGTACCTTGGACGGCCAGAATGTGCCCCATCCGCTCGTCGCGGTCGTCGGGGCGCTCGGCGGTGCCGCGGAGGCGATCATAGCGCGTGCCGGCCCACGACGAGGTGCGCCGGGTGTGCAGTCCGACCGCGAGACGAACGATGCGATCATCGGAAAAGGTGCTAAGACTCCCTTCCATCGAGCCGGAAAGTTCCAACCCGGGGAGGGGCTCCACCAGGCCGCCGACGGCGAGGCGGGCGTGGTCCTTCCAGACCCTCCATGTCTCCTGCTCGCCTCCAGTGAGGTCGGCAAAGAGCGTGACGCGCGACCGGTTGTCCCAGGGAAACGGCCGGACACCGATGCCGAGCGCGTAGCTGCGGCGGTACGGCTCGGTGAACATCTGCTCTTCCGTGAGGTCACGCGCCAGAGCTCCTAAGCTGAAGGCCCGCGTGGGGCGCCACAGCAGTCCGGCATCCCAGCGCCACGCCGCGGCGTCGGGGCCGACGCGTGTTGCCTGGTGCTCGCGAGAGCCGCGCAGACCCAGGGAGACCGGCCCGCGCGATCCGCCTCCGACTGCGAACGTCATGCGGCTATAGCGACCGGCCCGCGAAGGGCGGACCTGCTGGTAGCCAAACCCCGCGGCCCCGGCGGTGATGCCGAAGGTGCCGAGGTCGCCGCGGCCGTGCATCCCGGAATCCCAGGCAAAGTAGTAGCCCAGCGGCACCGAGCGGTTGATCCCGGCGGGGTTGGCGTAGAGAGCGGTGGCGTCGTCACGCACCGCCGTCGAATTGAATCCCGGGAGGTCGCAGAGCGAAGACTCGTTCGCGGCGGGAACGGCCGAGTCGGAGAGTCCCGCGACGAGCGACCCGCCGCTTGCCCTCGCGGGCGCCATCCCGGTCGTGGCTATGGCCGAAAGAAAGATCACGAAGTGAGCTGAGATCCTGATCCGATCCAACCCCCGGCACCGCATGAGCACCTCCTTAAACCCCCGTCCATGGGGGCGGGTCGCCACGACCCGCGTGTCGAGATCATAGCCGTCCGACGGCGGACTGCAAGCGGGCGCCGTCGTGGGTAGCGGGTCGGCTTGAAATTCGCGCTGGCGAAGCCGTTGGGTGGGGCGGGTTGGCCCATGCTCATCGCGTCCAGGGCCTTCCAAAAAGATCAGAAGAGACGTTCCGCGGTGCACTCCCGGAGGGGGTGAAAGGTTTCGCCCACGTCGCGCCGGGGGTAGACTCGGCCGGCCATGGACAAAGAACGACCCCACGGACTGCGGCGCGAACTGGCGCACAACCTCCAGATCGGCATCGGGACCGGGCTGATCGGCGGTGGGCTCTTGGGTCTGCTCGCCGCGGCCGCTTCACTGGCGCTCAACCCGGGGATCCTCCGTTCGTTCGGGGGCGTGATGCGCCTGGTGGTAGGTTTGCAGCTCGTCTATGGCGTCCTTTGCCTCGTTCTGGGTATGGCCGGGGCGGCGGGCAAGACTCTCTTCTTTCTGGTCACCCGCCGGAGCCTCTCGGACACCAAGACCGCCGGGTTCGCAGCTTGGCTCGTGTTCTTCCTGATCGGCGGCCTCTATGCCTTCTCCTGGGCGCGGTGGCAGGGGATCGGCGGACTCGCCCTCGCGACACCGCTGCGTTGGTCGAACCTGCCGGTACTGCTCGGCATCGCCGCGGTCGCAGCACTCCTGGCCCGGCTGCTCGGACAGGCGTTCTACCTTCTCATCGTCTTCGTGAAGAAACCCGAGCGGCGGCGGCCGGATGACCTGCGGCATGCTTTCCGCATCCTGCTCTACAGCGCGGTGGCGTTCGCGGTCTTCCTCGTGGTGGCGCGGGTGACGGCCGGGCGGCGGCCGGAGCGCTCGGGGCTGACGCGGGACATGGTGCAAGCACCACCCACGGGCGGCACAGCCCACCAAGGGGGGATGCCCGCCGCCGGCAGTACGGCCCCCAACGGAGGGACGCCGGGCCGCCCAGTGGCGCTTCTCGCTATCGACGGACTGACCCCGGAGGATGTCGCGTGGCTGCGCTCCGAGGGAAGGCTGCGCTGGGCCGATCGTCTTCTCCGCGGAACTCGCGGCAGCGTGTCGGCGCCGGTGGAGCCTCTGCCACCCATGGACTGGACGGTTGTGGCGACGGGCCGCGACCTCTCCGCCCACGGCATTACCGACTACCAAGCGCGCGTTGTGCGCGGACTGCCGATCCCTGTCGCCATTGGCCCCGAGCAACTCGGCCTCTTTGAGCTGGCGCATAGCGTGCTCCCCTTCCTGCGCATGACGCGTGATGTTCCGGTGCGGAGCTACATGCGCGAGACGAAGGGGCTCTGGAACATGGTCTCCGATGCGGGGTGGCGCTGCGTGGTGGTGAACTGGTGGGTGAGTTGGCCGGCGGAGAAGGTGCGCGGCGCGCTGGTCAGCGACCATGCTTGGGTGAAGCTGGCCGGGGCCCCGGCCACCGGGGATCGAGCCGACGATCCGGAGGAGCGGGCCCGGGTCACGGCACGCGTGGCCGCGAGCGTGCAGACGCCGGGACCGGGCATCGAAGGGGCGATGAGTCCGGTGCGACCCGACGGCAAGCCCCTTCTCTTGGAGAGTGAGACCTGGCCGGGGACGCTGCTCGTGGAACTAGGTATTTTTGCCGGGGCGTCCTTGCCCGAGAGTCTGGCCGCACTCTACGGTTCGGTCCCTTCGGCCGAGGCGCTGACCGCGTTGACGGAACTCGGCATTCCCGGCGATGCCCTGCGCTCCGACTGTTTCCACGCGCAAACGGCGGCGTGGCTGCTGGACCGCGAACAGCCCGACCTCTGGATGCTGCATCTGCCGGGACCGGATGTGATCCGGCGGGTGCTGGCGCGCAGCATCGCCGTGCCTGCCGAACGCGAGCGGCGCCGGCGCGAAGCGCTGCGGATCTATTTCGACGCGCTGGAGGTGCCGCTGGGTGCCCTGGCCGCCGGGGCTACCGGTCCTACCGTGGCCGTCGGGGCTGCCGGGGCCACCCACACGGCCGGGCCGTCTCGCTTGCTTCTCTGGGTCACGCTGCCCGGGCTCCCCTGGAAGGACGCGCCGTCGCGGCCGGAGGGCTTCCTCGCGCTGGCGGGCAGCGGCGTGCGCGCGGGCACTCTCACAACGCCGATCGCACCCGACGAGATCGCGCCGACCATCCTGTGGATGCTCGGGCTACCTTCCGCACGCGACATGGACGCCGGACCACGCGCCGACCTTCTCACGCCTGACGCAGCCGCGGCGCTGCCGCCGGTGCGTTGGATCGCCTCCTACGGCCGGCAGGAGACGGAGGCGATCGAACGCGCGGCCAGCAGCATCGATCAGGAGATGCTGGAACGATTCAGGTCCCTGGGATACATCCAATAGCGGTACCCACCCAGATAGTCTGAATTCTGACTCCTGAGTTCTGCCTACCTGTGTAGTAACCAATAGCGACTCAGTGCAGAATCCCGAGCCAGTCGCGGAAAAGGAAGTAGAAGCGACCGATGGCGAGTGAAATCCGCGCCATGACCGTGAAGCCGAACGAGGCTCCGAACCCGACCATGACATAGATGATCCCGGTCTTGGCACTCCACTTCAGCACGCCCTTGTGCTCTCGCGAAAAGAAGAAATAGGTCAGCGTCGTGAGCACACCCACCAGCACCAGAACCTTCCATACCCCGAGCCAGGGATCACCGCCGAAGCTGGCCTGTGTGACCAAAGTCGCCTTCAACTGGGGGAAAACGACCCCGGTGAACGCGGCCGGCACCGTCTGCCCGGTGTAGTACCCCATGAAGATCGCCATGGGGATCCGCACCAGCCAGGCGTACTTGGGAATGAAGCGAGCGAAGTAGAGAAGCCCGATAGCCAGCGGCACCAAGATGATGAAGTTGGCAGAAGAGTTCGGGTCTAAGAGCTTCAGCGATGGCCCATCGGCGGCGAGAGCCTTGAAGCCCGCGGAGAGCGGTTTGATAACATAGGGCACGATCACCCGGTGCACCGTGAAAGAGATGCTGTAGCCGTTGGCCACGCCCACGACCAGGTGCTCGGCAAAACGGTAGATACGGTTTTCTCGGTACAGGAAGGAAAAGACCGCCACCGTCAGGAAGACGCCGACCCAGGTCCACGGGTCGTGCGAGATCGTGGAACGCGTCGAGTAGAACAGAATGCCGAGGGCCACGACCACGCCGGCCCAGGCGAGGTACCTCACGTTGCCCCTCATGACGCCTTCCTCCTGGCAACGAAGTAGCCGACGTTGCCCATAATGACCAGGGCCATGATGAGGAGGTGCCCGATCGACTGGGGGCCCATCCCCTCCATCGCACGCTGCCGCCCGCCCACGTGATACTTCTCCTCGATCAGATTCTCGTACTCAGCAGCCCCCTTCATTCCGCCGAGCATCCCGGAGAGCTGTCCGGACTCAATGTAGGCATAGAGGTCGGGGGCGCTGACCGCGGTCACCGCCGCCGCGATCTTCACCCCGTAGCGCGGCTGGGCAAACTGGAGGAACCATTGCGGCGAGCTGCCGCCGGAGACGGCACAGACCAACCCGATGTCGTCGTAGCTGCCCAACCCCTTCATGATCGGCAGCGTGTCGGTGCCGGCACCGTAGTAGTCGACCTTGTACACACCCGTAATGCTCTGCCCCATTCCCAGGATCGGCACAATGGGCGGCGGCACCCAGCCCAGCAAAACCACATCCCGGCCGTAGACCACTTTCTCCGCTTCGTTCTTCGCCTGACTGTTGTACTCCTCGACCACCTGCATGACCGCCTGATTCGCCATCGGGATCGACTCGTTGTAGAAGCTGATCACGACGACGCGCAGTTTGCGCGCCAGGCCGTGACGAATGAGCGCCACTGTCATCGGCTGGTTCTCGGCCTCGGTCTGCGGCGTCCAATCGGTGGAGACCATGAGAGCCTGCTTGGCCGGATCGATCCGGTCGATGGTGTCAAAGAGCCCGCGGGTCGGCGGCTGCTCCCCGACCGGCAGACGAAATGGAAAGACCAGCGGGATGACGATCGCCACCCCCATCAGCACGAAGATGACCTTGCGGTCAATGTGGAGGAGCTTCTCGAAGTTCATCGCCCACCTCCGAGCCAGCTCCGCTCGATCCCGGTCAGGATCTTGAGCATGGTGCCGAGGACCCCCAAGGTGAGCCCGAGCTCGATCGCGCGTTTACTGGCGGTGTTGGGAACCTGCATGATCCAGGTCGAGATGTCGGCCGCGTGGAAGCCGGGCGGCAGGAAACCGGTCAACAGCTCACCGATCGGGACCTGCCCCAGCATGACCACGAAAGCGGAGCCGAGGAGGAGTCCGGCCAGAAGGTTGCGGGCGCGAAACGACCGATAGGCGGCCGAGGCCATGAAGAAGGCCAGGAGGGCGAACATGGTCGACTGCAGCGGCACCAAGACCTTGAAGTAGATCGTCTGGATGTCGTACTTGAAGCCGCCCACCCGGGTCGGGAGCCAGCCATTGCCGGTGACGCCGCCCATGATGCCGATCAGAGTCGCGATACCTAAGCTGATCAACGTCGTGTAGGAGTGGATCCAGTTCGGCCCCTTCCTCTTGATGCGGGTCACATGGTGGCTGATCAGATTGCCGATCCCGAGGGCGAGGGCGAAGACCGAGATGACGATGAGAACCTTGTTCCGCAGGACACCGTGAAAGTTCTGTGCCCATGGGTGCGGAACGAAGCTGTCGGTGAAGCCGAGGATCCCGAAGAAGATCATCAACCCCAGGGGAAGCTTTACACGCATCGCTTGCGACCTCCTCTTCCGGTGATCAGCGCGCCGCGGTTTCGAGGACGCGCCCCACGTCCAGGCCCGTGACGAGGGCGAGGACGGTGCCGACCACGAGGAAAAGCAGGAAGACTACCTTGCCCCAGTCTTGCCCCTTCAGCGCGCCAACCGCGAGCGGCTCGCGCGAGAGGTACGCGGAGGCGGCATACAGCTCCTCGCCGATCAGCGTGTAGTCGCACGCGACGACGAAGAACGGGAGCTGGGTGGTGGCGTCGGTCCCGGCAATCTGGATCGCCCCGGTCATGGCGCCCGTCTCGGCGAGGACGAGCGACTCGCCCCCATAGTTGCCAAGCAGGAAATTGGCCGCCGGTTTCTCGCGGGTCATGATCCCGCAGATCGCGGTGGCGTAAGCGAGGACGTTCTCGACGACGAAGAAGACGCTCTCCGGATCGTGGGCGTCGGGCCGGCCGACCTCGGTATAGGCCCCCTTCACCACCTCGCGCGCCACGGTATAGACCACCGGCCTGCAGTTCGGCACGCGCAGGGTCGTGCCGAGCTTGGCCGTCTTCTTCGAGATCTCTCCCAGGACGTTCAACGCGGCGATGGTGGGAATCTGGTCGATGTCGGCCATCCCGGTAAGAAAGAGGACCGGACGGCCCATCTCGGTGGCGCGACCCACGGCCTCGTCGACCGCCTCGAGTCCGGCAATGCGCCGGATGAAAAGATGCTCGCCCGATCGTGCCCGTCGGATGAAGTAAACGGTCAGAAGGATGAAACCGATGACGGCCAAGAGAACAAGGGTGAGATTGCGGTTGAACCACTGCGGGCCGCTGGTCGCCGGCTGGCTCGCTGCCGAGACTCCCTCCTCACCACCGGGGCCGAGGGCCACCACGCGGTAGGTAAACGGGGTGCCGTCGGTGGACGACTCGTCAACGTAACTCTCCCTGTACCTCCGGGCCAGGGGTTTCCCTTTCTTCCCGGAGGCGGGGATCGCGGTGCCTGACTCCTCGAACTCCTTCCCCGACTCCGCCCGCTCGATGCGGAAACGGACGGCGCCCGGCACCGGATTCCACTTCACCGTGATGCTCCCGCCCTCATCGCTCGGGGTGTCGGCCGCGGTCACCCCCATAGGGGCGGTGAAGGGGAGCGGTGGAGGCGGTGGGGGTGGGGGTGGGGGTGGGGGTGGGGGTGGGGTCACGGACCTCTCAACCGCGCCGTTCTCCGCGGAGCCGGCAGGGAGCTGCGCGTGTCCCGTCGTCGTGGTCAAGAAGAGAGGAAGGAGCAAGAAAACTGCAGCGAGGCGGGAAGCGGGATGGGCTCGAGTCCGGTGCATCGCTTGGATCCTCACGAGCGACCGCGCCTCAAAACGCCGTTGGCGCGCGATGCGCGCAGGCGGTACGGGAGACGGACGCCGTCCGGTTGCGATCGGTGGTCGGGACCGGGGATCAGTGGGTGCCGAAGGCCGGGAAACGGCGCGGGAGCGGGGTACGCCAGGGACCACGGCCCAATCCGCCACCGCCCGTTAAGCACGCCACCTCCCCCGCGGATCCAACTGCGGGAAGCACCCCGCCCCCCGTGTCTCCCAGAGTGACCGAAAAGTGTGAAGCAGTTCAACATCCAAATCCGCGATGGCGAGAGCGATTGTTATGATTCGGCCCGGGAGCCGAGACCCCCGGGCCGTTTCCCCGATCGTGTGCGAGGTGGGGCCGGGACCAGGCCACCTCGATTTGGTCGCGATCCGGGCCTCTGCCGGGTCCTACTTCAGCTTGTCCGGATTCAGCCCCTTGAGCTCCTTCGGAACAAAGATCCCGTCCGCACGAACGACCTTCCCGTCGAAGCGGATCTCCCCGCCGCCGCTGTCGGCCCGCTGGATCTGCACCATGTCCCAGTGGATCGACGACTTGTTCCCGTTGTCGCAGTCGTCATAGGAATTGCCCAGGGCGAAATGGATCGACCCGGCGATCTTCTCGTCGAAGAGGGTGTCAAGGAGTGCTGTCTTGATGTACGGGTTGAACCCGAAGGCGAACTCGCCGGTGAAGCGGGCCCCCTTGTCGCGGTCGAGGATGCTGTTCAGCTTCTCGGTGTTCGGTCCCGCGTCGGCCTGGACGACCTTGCCGTTCTTGAAGACGAGCGCGATGTTCTCGAAAATGGTCCCCTCGAAGAGGCTGGCGGTGTTGAACCGCAGGGTGCCGTTGATGCTGTCCTTCACCGGTGCGGTGTAGAGTTCGCCGTCGGGGATATTCACGTGGCCGTCGCACTTGATGGCCGGCATTCCCTTGATGGAGAAGGTCAGGTCGGTGCCGGGGGCCTTGATCACGACTTGGTCGGCGGCCTCCATCGTCGCCTTCAAAGGATCCATGGCCCGCGACATCTTCGCGTAATCGAGTGTGCAGACATCGAAGTAGAAGTCCTCAAACGGATGGAGCGGCAGACGGGCGTTCTGGGCCATCGAGTCGTTCGGCCAACGCATCACCACCCAACGCGTCTTTGGAACGCGGACCTTCATGTGGACCGGGTCGTTGTAGTACTTGTTCCAGAGGCGCAGCTTGTCGGACGGGACATCCCCCATCTCCATGGCATTGGGGGTGGCGCGGACACCGATATAGCACTGCATGTCCTTCATGCGGATCGTGTCGTACTTCGCCTGGGCCTTGATCTGCTCCTCATCGGCATCGTGGAGAAAACGCCGGGTGAGCCGGTCGTGCCGGATGTTGGTGAAGACGATGCCTCCCGCCAGCGTCGCGGCATGCACGACCTCGTGGACCAGGGGGACGGCGTCAAAGCCGTTGCACTCCACGAGGAGTTTCTCCCCGGGCTTGATCGCACAGGAATAGTTGGTGAGAAGATCTGCGAGCTTCGTGATGCGCGGATCCACCGTGCCCCTCCTTCCCCGCCCCACACCGGGCGGACCACTGATTCCCGACCGTCGCCGCGGACCGTCCGGGGCGAGGAGGGAGATTGATCGGCGCGGGCCCCGTCGGGCAGCGCAGCCGAGGGGGAGTTTACACCGGCGGGGGCGGGCGGGTAACCTTCTGCGATCCTTCGGCGCCCAGGGAATGGTCGGGAGCCGTTAGGCACGTTGCTAAGGAGGGCCGCCGCTGTGACCTCGTTCCAAGAGTATCGCGAACGACTGCTGGGCATCCTACTGGAGCTGGCACCCGGATCCGAGGGTGAGACTGAGCGCTCCATGCCCGAACACGCGATGGATCCGGCCCAGGGCCCGAGCGAAGAGTTCGACCCGGGACGCGGCGCACCCGCCGGCCTCTACCCCGGGATAGCCTTTACCCGCCCGCCCAAGCCCGAAATGGGCGACCTGGCCCTGCCGGCCTTCCCGATTGCCAAGCGGCTCGGACAGCCTCCACCCGCGATAGCGGCGCGGTGGGCCGAGGCGGTGCGCGCCGAACTGGAGCAGCCCGGCGGACGGCTTGCCGGTAGGCTGGCCTCCCTCGATGTTCCAATTACCCGCGCGCAGCCGGCAGGTCCGTACCTCAACATCACGCTCGACCCGGCGGCGATGGCCCGACTCGTCACCGCAGCCGTCGTGGAACGCGGCGAACTCTACGGACACGCACCGCATCCGACCGGCCAGACGGTGATGGTGGAGTACTCCTCCCCCAACACGAACAAGCCGCTCCACCTCGGGCATATCCGCAACGGCCTGCTCGGCATGGGGATCTCGAACCTGCTCGAAGCGGCCGGCGACCGGGTGATCCGGGTCAGCCTCGTCAACGACCGCGGCATCCACATCTGCAAGTCGATGCTCGCCTACCAGCGATGGGGGGCGACCGCGGAAGGACGCGAGACCCCGGCCTCCACCGGTGAGAAGGGAGACCATTTCGTCGGCCGCTACTACGTTCTCTTCTACAACAAGCAGATGGAGGAGCAGGCGGCGTACGCGAGCGCGCAGGGGATCGACCCGGCGCGGTTCAGCAAGAGCGCACTCAAGGGGATTACCGACGCCGACGAACGCAAGGCGCGCGAAGCCGAGGCCGAGCGGTTCGAGAAGGCGTTCATGGAGGCGTCGGAGTTGCAGGCGGCGCTAGGCGCGATGCTCCGTAGCTGGGAAGCGGGCGACCCGGACGTGCTGGACCTCTGGCGCACCATGAACGACTGGGTCTACGAGGGGTTTCGCACCTCCTACGACCGGCTCGGTTTCCTCTTCGACAAGTGGTATTTCGAGAGCGACACGTGGCAGGCGGGCAAGGCGGAGGTGGAGCGCGGGCTCGCCGCCGGAGTCTTCTACCGCAACGCCGATGGCTCCACCTGGGCACGCCTGGAGCCTCTGGGACTCCAGGACAAGGTGGTGCTTCGGGCCGACGGCACCACGGTCTATATCACCCAGGACATCAGCACCACCATCCGCAAATTTGAGGACTACCGGATGGACCGTTCGCTCTACGTGGTCGCGGCGGAGCAGGACGTCCACTTCCGGAATCTCTTCGCCATCTTAGGGCTTCTCGGGCATGAGTTGGCTGGCCGCTGCGCGCACGTCTCGTACGCCATGATCAATCTCGCGCGAGGGCTCGGGAAGCTCAAGTCGCGCGAAGGAACGAAGGTCGATGCCGACAACCTCCTCGACGACCTGCACGCAATGGCGAAGGCCAAGATTATCGAGGCGGGTCATACCGAGACGCTCGACGCCATCGACGCCACGGCCGAGCAGATCGGGCAGGGGGCGCTCAAGCTCTATCTCCTGCAGGTCAACCCGGAGAAGACGATCGTTTTCGACCCGGAGCAGACGATCGCCTTTGCGGGCGACACCGGACCCGCGGTCCAGTACTCGCACGCGCGCATCCACGGCATCGTGCGCAAGGGGCTGGCGGCGGGGAAACTCACGGTCGAGGAGCTGGAAGCGGACGGGTTTCTCCGCGCGGACCGCGTCGATGCGGGGCTGCTCACGGAGCCGGAAGAGCGCGACGTGCTGCGGCTCCTCGCCGAGTTCCCCGATACGGTGATGGCGGCGGCGCGGCAGCTCTCCCCCGCGCCGGTGGCGAATGCGCTCCTCGAGCTGACGAAGGCCTACGCTCGGATGTACCACCAGCACGAGGTCTTGAAGGCCGAGGCGCCGATCCTGCGCGCGCGGGTGCAGTTGGCGCTCTGCACGGCGCAGGTCTTGCGCAACGGGCTGCGGCTGCTGACGATCGAGGCGCCGGAGCGGATGTAAGTTCCTGCGCCACGGCGGGCGGACCCGGCGGGTCGGAGTTCGGCAGGACCTGCGGCTCTCGGGGTGTGAGTTCGGGGTGCCGCATCTCACACGGGCTCGAGAACCGAGGAAATCGCTGATCGTCATGCCGAATCGCACGAGAATCGTCACATGCCATACCGAATTGATAACTGTAAACGTGACGTGAGGTTATCCTGGTTTCGGGAAGCGGCCATCGGCCAGATCCAGAACGTGACGCTTCTCCACGGCCAACATCTCTACTGGCCCGACCTCGACATCGACATTGCGCTCGAGTCGATCCACCACCCGGAGTTGCATCCGCTGATCAGCAAGGTGGACGCCACTAGGCCTGCGCGGCGGCCGGTCGGGGTGGAAAAGGTTTCGGACGAGCCAAGGGGCAAGCGACCCACTACCCGTCGCTGAGCCGCCGCGGCGCCCGGGTACGAATCCTGCGGGCAGCCTCGGGCCCTGCGATGGTGAAGCCGGGCCGCGATTCCGGCAGGTACGGTAGGAAACGGCCTCCCGGCCGGGTGTACAGACCACGGCTCGGCTGCGTCCTGGCGTGAACCGCTGGCCGTTGACCAAGAGCTGTGTGCCACGTGACCCCAGCCTCTTGCCTGGTCAAAGACGCGCTTGGGCAGGCTGAGCCTTCTGATGATCTGCGGGAGAATGTGCGTCTGACTTCCGGGTTCGGGTTGTGCTGTCCCTCCCGATTTGCCGAATCGGTCAATTCGCTCGGTACTCCCGTCTTCGTGTAAACGAGAAGACGATACCCCGTCTGCGGGTAGTCACGGGAGACGGACAAGGTGAACCGCCCATCCCGCGAGATGGCATTGGCGACCGGCACAAGCCAGTCCGTCTCGGATACGAAGGCACGACTCCACGCCGGCGCACCCGGCTCAAGCTGAAGAAGGATCACGCAATCCAGACGCGAATCCGCGGCGATCCGATCAAGCAGGCCCCGCGGCTCCAGGCTGCGCAGGATCTTTCGCGGACTCCTCGGGAGGGCCTCGCCCCGAAGTCCCGGCCGGATGATCCGGCAATGCCACTCGACCAGGGCCGGCGAGAGTTCATTCCAGGCTCCCATGAAAACCGAGCCTCGGGCGTCCAGGGCGGTTCGTGCGATGTCGTCCAGCACGGCGTGGACCTCCGGCGCCACCGAAAGCCGGGCGCGCCTCGTCTCGACGGCTCGCGTATCGTCATCGAATAGGATGGCTCCCGCCAAGATCACAATCGCGAGCGTCACCGCGGCGACTCGGCCGAGCGTCTGTCTCGTGCGATCCCGACCGATCGAGAGCAGCACGACGAGCCCGGCGGCTCCGCAGGCCCAGAAGAACGGAGCGACCGTGAAGAAAAACCGAGGATCCTTGTACCGATGCAGCGTCGTCAGCACGAAACCGCCGGCCAACCCGACCGGTAAGATCCGCATTCTCGGCGCCCGGGTCCAAAGCACGATCGCTCCGAGCACCCCCCCAGCCAGAGCAACCCATCCGACCCACAGTGTGGGAGAATAGTCGACCAGGAACGAGCGGATGTAGTAGAGCAGCCCCTCCGGGCTCAGAAGAGGAATGCCGGAGTCGCGATTCCCGACGAAGTTGACGAATCCGATCATGTGCGAGGGCACCAGAAGCCATAAGAAGACCGGCGCTCCCACGATGGCCAGGAAACGCCCCCACAGGGGAGGTAGCTCACGGAGGAGCCGGCGCCATTCACGCAAGTTCCGGCGGGGGTGAAGCAAAGCCGCAGCCGCCAGGCTCCAGCCCAGCAACAGGGCTACGTTGGCAGGAGAGCGCACGGAGACCGCCGTCCGGCCGATTCGCCCGCTCCATCCGCCGGTCAGGACGATGATCACGACCAATGCCAGGACGGAAAGCACGTAGATCCCAAAGCTGCTTCGCAGCCACGGTCGGCCGACCTCCCGACGAACGCGCCGCGCGCAGGCCGGCGCCCCACCCGGCAGTTTCGTTGCTTCCGTCACCGCCATCGCAACCATCCACAAGATTCCGTAGTTGTACTTGCACAGAAAGAGGGCCAGCGTAAGGATAGCTACCACTGTAGCGCGCCGTGGTGACGGCTCGCCCTCGTGCCGCATCCAGGCAACCAGGCAGGCCAACAGCAGGAGAACCCCGGGAACCTCGAGCATGACGACGGATCCGTAGGCGCGTCCGATCGGGCTTAGCGAGAAGAGTGCCGCCATGACCGCCCCCGCGGCGAGACCGCCCCAGCGCCCGGCGGCGGAGAGTCGGGGGGCGCCCGTGACGAATCCGGCCACGAAAGCGACCATCACTCCCGCCGCAAACAGAACCGACACGAAGGTTTCGGCGACCGCGTAGTCCCGGCCGACAATCAAAAACACGGGAGCTTCGAGGAGCGGGAAGACGGGCGGCCACATGCCCATCCGGTTGATCTCGAGAAGAAACCGGTGGGGGGCGAAGGATCGCAGGTGCTCGGCGAGGCGGAGCCCATCCACGCCGTGACAGGCCATATCCCACAGCGGCAGGCGATACCCGTGGACAATGATGGAGCGAAGCACCGTGACTACACGGAAGGACAGCACCAAACAGCCGAGTGCTGTGATTGCCGCAAGCAGGCGAACCGTCCGGCTCGTGAGAGAGTATCTTTCATCCGGCACGTTGCCGCCTCCGCACCGCCACAACCGGCGCCCAGGAAGACAATCCGCGGCTCGTACAGCATCTTCGCGCCAGGTCGCAGTACGGTCCCACGGACCAGCAGGGGTCCACCATGCAGAGTACTGTGTTTGCCATCGACCTCGCCAAGTCGGTTTTCCAGGTCGTCGGACCGATCGAGACTTGGCACCCCTGAGCCCCCTCCGGAGGCACTCCTTGCCACCATCCCGGCCGGCGACTAGAATCCCTTCGATCAGCAGAGGGTGCGATGGAGCGTCTCGCAGCACCCATGGCCGCATCGGCGAAAACCAGCAAGCGAGGTGTGGATGACCGACCAGGCCCAGCCATCCCGACCGGGCGTCCTCTCGGTGGTGCAGCGAGTCGTCGAGTTCTTCCGGCGGCGGGCCCGGGCCACCGGCGGCGGCGGCACCAAGGCGATCGAGAAGCAGATCGCGAGCGGCAAGCTGACCGCCAGGGACAGGATCCGGCTCATCCTGGACGCCGGAACATTTCACGAGTACGACCTGTTCGTGGAGCACAAGGCGGTTGACTTCAACATGGCGGGCAAGGACCTCGCCGCCGACGGGGTCGTCACCGGCACCGTGGGCGGCCATCCGGTCTGCATCTTCGCGCAGGATTTCACGGTCGCCGGCGGATCGCTAGGGCTCGCCCACGCCCGCAAGATCACCAAGATCATGGACCACGCCCTGAAGCTCTGCATCCCGCTCATCGGCATCAACGACTCGGGTGGGGCGCGCATTCAGGAAGGCGTGAACTCGCTGGCCGGGTACGGAGAGATCTTCTACCGCAACACCCTCGCCTCCGGGGTCATCCCGCAGATCTCGGTCATCTTGGGTCCCTGCGCCGGCGGCGCTGTCTATTCACCAGCCCTCACCGACTTCGTTTTCGTGGTCGAGAAGATCTCACGTATGTTCATCACCGGCCCGGAGGTGATCAAGACCGTCCTCGGCGAAGAGATCTCCATGGAGGACTTAGGCGGTGCCCGTGTCCACACCGAGATCACCGGAAACGCCCATTTCTACGCCGCCACCGAGCTGGAGTGCTTCCAGCAGATCAAGAAGCTGTTCACCTTCATCCCGTGGAACAATCGGAAGAAGGCCGACGCCTTCCCGCCGCGGCCGCCGAAGCCCGCGTATGACCTGGACAAGGTGATCCCGCCGGACTCGCGGCAGCCGTTCGACGTGCGCGATGTCATCCGAGGCGTGTGCGACGACTCCGACCTGATCGAAGTCCACGAGAACTGGGCCGCCAACATCGTATGCGGCTTCGCCCGCATTCAGGGGCAGACGGTCGGGGTGGTGGCGAATCAACCGCTGGTGCTGGCGGGCGTGCTGGATGTCGACTCCTCGGACAAGGCCGCACGGTTCATCCGCTTCTGCGATGCGTTCAACATTCCGCTGCTCACGTTCGTGGACCTGCCCGGCTATCTCCCGGGTGTCGACCAGGAACACGCCGGGGTGATCCGCCACGGGGCCAAACTTCTGTATGCCTACTCCGAGGCGAGCGTGCCCAAGATCACCGTCATCCTGCGCAAGGCTTACGGCGGCGGATACATCGCCATGTGCTCGCGCCACTTGGGCGCCGACTTCGTCTTCGCCTGGCCGAGTGCCGAGATAGCGGTGATGGGCCCGGAGGGTGCTGCCAACATCATCTTCCGCAAGGAAATCACCGAGGCCGCCGACCCGAACGAGATGCGCAAACAGAAGGTGGCGGAGTACACCGAGATGTTCGCCAACCCGTACCGCGCCGCCGCCGAGGGGCACATCGACGCGGTGATCACGCCGTCCGAGACGCGCGAGTATGTGATCCACGCCATGGAGATCTCGATCTCCAAGGTGGACGCGCGGCCGACCAAGAAGCACGGCGTTCCGCCGTTCTGAGACGCGGACCGATCGGAGCCACGGAACAGGGAAACGCGGGGAGACCGAGCCACGGAGGCAGCGATGCTAGAGGACCTGAAGAAGTTTCATCTCGACGACACAGAGTATGAGACGCGGCTCTCGCGGATGTTCGAGCGGCGGAAGCCTTGGATCGCCCCCAACCCGCGGATCATGGCTGCCCTGATCCCCGGCGTCGTGACCACCCTCAGCGTCCACGCGGGACAAAAGGTGAGACGCGGCGATCCGATCCTCATTCTGGAGGCGATGAAGATGAAGAACCCGGTGGTCGCCTTGCGCGAAGGGACGATCCACTCGGTGCGCGTTTCCCCCGGTCAGATGGTGACCAAGGGGGAGGCGATGGTCGAGTTCGAGTAGATGCCGCCGATGCAGTACTGGTACTGGTGGGTCTTCGGCGGGCTCGTCTCGGTTCTGTTGGTTCTCGACCTCTGCGTCTTCCACCGACACGCCCGGCAGGAAAGCCTGCGGCGCTCACTGCTCTGGAGCGCCTTCTGGGTGGCGGTGGGTCTCTCCTTCACGGCCCTCGTCTGGGTCGTACGCGGGCACGACGGGGCGATGGCCTATGTCACCGCCTACCTGATCGAGAAGTCCCTCTCCGTCGATAACCTGTTCGTCTTTCTGGCCCTGTTCGGCTATTTCGCGGTCGCGCCGGCCAACCAGCACCGCGTTCTCTTCTGGGGAATCCTGGGCGCCATTATCACGCGCGGCCTCTTCATCTTCGGCGGGGTGGCGCTGTTGACGCACTTTCATTGGCTGATCTACCCCCTCGGGGCGGTGCTCATCTTCACCGGGGCTCGCCTGGCCTTCGGCGGCGACACCGAGGTTCACCCGGAGAAGAACCCGATCATCCGCTTCGCCAGCCGCGTACTCCCGTTCACCAGGGAGTACCACGGCGAAGCCTTCGCGGTGATCGGCGATCAGGGGCTCCGGTTCACCCCGCTGGTCCTAGTGCTCATCGCCATCGAGACCTGACATCGTCTTCGCCGTCGACTCGGTACCGGCGGCCCTGGCGGTGAGCCGTGATGCCTTCGTGATCTTCACGTCCAACATCTTCGCCATTCTAGGGCTGCGCGCACTCTACTTCGTTCTCGCGGGCACGGTGCTGACCCTGCGCTTCCTGCGCCACGCCCTGGCGATCATTCTGGTGCTCATCGGCGTGAAAATGATTCTCGCGCGATGGGTGGAGGTGCCGACCTCGGCCTCGCTCATCGGGGTGGCGACGATCCTGGGTGGCGCGATCGGGCTGTCTTTGCTGCTGCCGGGGAAACGCGGCGATCCGTGAGGACGCCAAGTCAGCGTATCTGCGCACGCCGGCCGTCCTCAGGATGACGCGGGGCGATGACGACGACGATTCCTCCCGCGAACCGCGCTCGCACCCTCTTGCCCTTCTCCCGAGTCCACGCCGCCCCGCTCCTCGATCTCCCGCTCGGCCACGACAGGCTCGTCCAGGACCTCATAGCCGGAAGTGAAGGAACCGTCCTTGAACGAGGGCTCCGCCGATCCGGCGCCCCCGCGAGGGCGGCGGCGACGACGACGACGCCCACCACCGTCCTCGGCGGTGATCGCCTCGACGGCGCCCGAAGGCGGCACGGCCCCCACTGGAGGGACACCCCTCGATGGGGGCACGGCAGGAGGGAGGACCGGGAAGGTACCTGCGAGACGCCCCTCGTCTGAGGCGAGTGCCCGGATCCGATCAGGCGCACCCTTTACGACCACCTTCAGCGGCCGCTCCGCGGCGTCCGGCGATACCCGGCGCGCTTCCGCCACGGCCCGGCTCTCTACGTCCGCTGCGATCGCTGTGCCCCCTTTGAGGGGCGATCGCCGTGCCCCCTGTGCGGGATGTCCGGCCCTCTGGGGCCGTGCGTCCCTGCGGGGATCCTGGCGTCGCTGTCCGCTTTGACCCGTGTGGGGCGCGTCTCCCCTTTGAGGACCGCGCCCCTCGTCGCGGCGCCGGGGCCGGTCGTCCCGATGATCCAGGCGAGGGCGTTCAGAGCGCGGACGCTCCAGATGCCCCTCGCGGTGGCGCGGCTGGCGCGCTCCGTCGGGGAGCCGCAGTTCGCGCACCACCGAAGGCGCGCGGAGAGCCAGGAAGCCCAGCACCGTCAGCAACGCCCCCCGCAGGCCGTCCACCAGCAGGAATTTCAACCCCAAAGAGGCGATCCCGGAGGAACCTTGCCTCGACGCAAAAACGAAGGTGGCGAGAGAGGAGAGGACGAGCCAACAACCAAAGACGATCGCCAACTGTGGCCCCTCGTCCTTGTCTCGGCGCGTCCATTGGAACGCGATTCCCTGGATGGCGGCGAATCCGACGAGGCAGGTTCCGAGCACCCAACCGAGAAAGTGCGAGACGCCGGCGGGCGCGGCACTCGCGGGAGCGACCCCGCCGAGGCCCCAGGTCCGCGCGAAATGGGGGAAGTCGGCACCAGCCCATGCTCCCAGTGCCAGGTCCGCGAGCAGCGAAAGCCCGAGGACAACCAGGAATACGCTGTTCATACCCTCCTTTCGTCGTCGGCCCCGACCCCGCCGGGCGACTTCGTGGGAAACACCGGGCTGGAGGCACGGCCCCCCAAGGGGGGATGCCAGGCGCGGTTCTTTCGACAGGACGTGGAGAGCTGACCCGGATGCCGCAGAGCGGGGTTCAGCGGAACAGGTTCTTCACCTGTCCCCAGCTCCCCCTCTCGGACTTCATCCCCCCGATCGGCTGATCCTCCCACCGGAAGATGTACCAAGTCGGCCTGCCGTCGACCGGCGACAGCTCGCTGGGCTCCTCGACGAAGAAAAACATCTCGGTGGCCCCATCGACGAGCAAGGTCAGCCATTGGCCGTCCGGTCTCCGGGTGTAGACCTGAAGGTTGACCTGGTCAACTCTCACCTTCCATGCCCGAGGGCGAAAATCGACAGAATCGACCCTTTCGGGCACGCCGAAAGAGTAACTGCTGATTTCGATCTTGGTCACCAGCTCGTCGGCGAACATGTTCTGGGTAGAGCCCAATTCATCAGTCAGGCCCCACTGAGGTGGGCTTGGGTGGTCCGGGTCGACGGGGTCCACAGGGTTAAAGACGAAGATGAAGTCCTCCGTGAAGAGCTTCTTGTACTCGCCGATCTTCCGCTCCCCGTATGCCATCTGCAAATTGGCGACGACATTCGCCGGAGATGTTTGCGGGAGATAGTGGCTCACCGGCGGCGGGCACGGATTCGGATCGCAGACGCCGAACATCGTCCAGGTCGAGGTCCCGGTGCAGGCCACCGACTTCGTGACCGTGCAGGTGCCGTCGAGCGCACAGCACGCGCCGTCCGGCTGGACGCATGAATTCGGATCGCAGACGCCGAACATCGTCCAGGTCGAGGTCCCGGTGCAGGCCACCGACTTCGTGACCGTGCAGGTGCCGTCGAGCGCACAGCACGCGCCGTCCGGCTGGACGCATGAATTCGGATCGCAGAC
>CAIMUX010000048.1 GCA_903844735.1 Candidatus Eiseniibacteriota bacterium | reverse complement strand
TACGTCCAATCGAGCTGTATAAACGGTCCCGGGACGAAGCCGACCCCCTGGATCGAGACTCCGGAACCCATCACGCCGCCGGACACGGCGTTCCCGGTCCGATCCGGGACCACCGCGGGTGACCCCTGCGAAATCCGGGATTATTGGTCGGCGTTTGTGCTGAATGGGGTGACGGCTTGCCATCCGCCGAGCATTGCCGCGCGCCGTGGCACCGATCCTGCGGCTTCCCTCACCGATGGACGTAATCCCCCCTACGGGACACGGCCGACAGCGGCGCCGCCGGCCGATCTCGGCTCGCTGCACCCGTGATGTCACACAGCCGGAATCGAGTTCTCGGGCCGTAAACGTAGCCGTCTGGCCGTCTTCATCAGAATCCTGCTTCCATCGATGCTCCTGCGAGATCGACGGTCGTCGTTGATGCCGACCGTCAACTGGAGTATTATCTATACGAGGCGTGGCCTGGACCGGTAGTACGACATCGATTGGCCCGTCTGGTGTCTGGTTCGTGTCCGACTGGCTCGCGCGCTGGCACTGGCGGGAACGAGGAGCTATCAGAATGAGACCAAAGGTATGGAATCTTGCCGGGTTGATACTCGGCTTTGGCGTAGTGCTGGCGTCGGCGGCGGGCGCGCGACCGTCGGTTTCCGCCTTCGGCACTGCACCCGCGCCGGATGTTCGAATCGATCGGTTCATCGGACCGGATGGACGGTTCGATCTGGAGGCGGCCCGGGCCGCGGGGGTGCAGGGGGCCTTGGATCTATCGGATTTCACAGCGAGGATGGATCCCGCGACGGGCGAGCCGCGTTTCTCCCGCGAGCCCGCGAAGGCGGAACGGACGCCGGGGGACGAGAACTGGGCTGATGGTTTCTACATCGATGGGGCGAACGGAGTCGTTCGAGCGATGGCTGTGTACAACGACAAACTCGTGGTTGGCGGCTTCTTTGCGACGATCGGCCGTTACACCTGCAGCAACATCGCCGCTTGGGACGGCGCCAGTTGGACGGACATGGGCGGCGGGATTGGGACCAACACGACACGCTACGACCCAGGCGTCCACGCTCTGGTTGTGCACAATGGGAGTTTGTATGCGGGCGGGAACTTCGTGACCGCCGGCGGCGTCAGCGCTCTGAAAATCGCCCGATGGGATGGGACAGCTTGGAGTGCCGTGGGGGCTGGCTTTGACCTTACCTACTCCGCGGATACCCGTGTGAGGGCCCTGACCGTCTACGGAGGCGACTTGATCGCCGGAGGCGTGTTCACCCGTTCAGGTAACATCACGCTAAACCGGGTCGCCCGCTGGAACGGGACCACCTGGAGCGCCCTGGGAGCCGGCGTGGGTTTTGCTAGCTACGAATCGGTCAGGGCTTTGGCCGTCTTTGGGACGGACCTCTATGTGGGGGGAAGCTTCAACGTCGCTGGCGGAATCCCGGCCAACTACATCGCCCGTTGGAACGGCACCGACTGGTCGGCCGTCGGTTCGGGAACCGACGCTGAGGTTGAAGCCCTGGCGGTCTTCGGCGAGGACCTCTTCGTAGGGGGGTGGTTCTGGCAGGCCGGGGGGGTGGACGCCGGGGGGATCGCGCGCTGGGACGGCAGCGCGTGGTATGCCGTCGGAACGGGAATGGACGACGTGGTGCACATGCTCACCTCGGACGACACGGGTCTGATCGCCGGAGGGCTGTTCACGACGGCGGGGGGTGTTGCCGCGAGCCAGATCGCTCGATGGGATGGCTCGGCGTGGACCGCTCTCGGCGGCGGCACGGCGGGCGGCGGGAGTGGTGGCATCAGAGGCGTGGTCAGATGGAATGGCTCCCTCTTCGTCGGTGGCGATTTCGTGACTGCCGGCGGTGCCGGCGCTCTTTGCCTCGCACGTTGGGACGGAGCTTCCTGGTTCCCCGTTGTGGAGGGTGGTGCGGGGCTCTCTTCGGTCGCTTCTGAATCCGTCTTCTACTCCCACGATGCGTGGTGCCGCTGTCTGGCACTACTCAACGGCGATCTGATTGCGGGGGGCTACTTTGATGTTGCGGGGGATGTCGCGGCGGCCAACGTCGCCCGCTGGGATGGCTCAGCCTGGCATGCCATGGGGCAAGGACTTCCAGAGTACTACGGGTACGGCGTCTATGCCCTGACCGTGTACGACAACGCCCTGATCGCCGGCGGAGAATTCCGGGTCTACGGCTGGGACCCGGAGAACTCAAACATTGCCCGCTGGGACGGCAGCGCCTGGAGCGTTGTGGGGGACGGGACGGACCGTGGGGTCTTTGCCCTGGCGTCCTACAACGGCGAACTCGTGGCCGGCGGCGCGTTTGAGTACGCCGGCAGTACGCAGGCCTCCTACATTGCTCGATGGAACGGGACCACCTGGAGTTCGCTTCCCGGAAGTGCCGGCACCCCTGGTGTCGATGCCTGGGTATGGAGTCTCCTTGTCCACGACGGGGAACTCGTGGTGGGGGGAAACTTCTCGACGGCGGGGGACACTCCGGCCGGTCTGATCGCGGCGTGGAACGGTACCGGATGGCACGCTCTCGGAACCGGGGACGCCGCGGGTTCGGAGGTGTCCACGATGACGGCGTACAATGGGGATCTTATCGCGGGGGGGGACTTCTCCAGCCTGGGCGGTGTTCCTGCGGCCAGTATCGCGCGCTGGGACGGCATTGCGTGGTCTCCGCTGGGGGCCGGGGCAACCGGGTGGGTGAATGCGCTCTCGACCTGCGGCACTGACCTCATCGCCGGCGAGGGATTCGGCGGGGCGGGATCCGCGATTGCCGCGTGGGACGGCTCGGCTTGGAGATCCCTCGGCAGCGAGCCCGACGGAGGTACGTATGCCTTGCTGGAGACCGCAGATGGCTTCTACGCCGGGGGCGATTTCCTACGCGTCGGCGGGCGAGCCAGCCGCGGCATTGCTCGATGGCTGGCAACGCCGCCCGTGGTAGGCGTCGAACCCGCTGACGTGTCCCCCTCCGGAACTCACCTCGCGTTCGTGGCTCCGAACCCGTACCGGGTCGGCGCCATGATTCGGGTTCGTGGGAACGCTGGTGCTGCCTCTGCCACGGTCCGCATCTTCGACGTCCAGGGCCGGTGTCTCCAGATGCTCCCCGCGATCGAACGACGCGACACCGAAGCCGTGTTTCAGTGGAACGGCCGGGACGCCGCAGGGCGCGAGGTTCCGATCTCGACGTACTTCGTGCGGGCCGAGAGCGACGGCGAGGTGGCCACGGGGCGAATCGTGCTGGCGAGGTAGTCTCGCTGTCTCTTTGGTTATGGATCGACTTCTGTTGATCGAGACTCGCGGGCTGGCCTGACAGCAGCTTCCGGGACTGGTATCGAGTGGTCATCGCCCAGAGTTCGGGCGGTCTTGACGCCCGGGCGGGGGTAGTGACGTCGGGCGCGACCTACGGCCCATGTCGGCGGGATAGACCTGTGGCGACCGCCGCGAACATCGGCGCACCAGGGACGCGGAGCTCAGTGTCGGAGGATCAGAAGGCGAAGTGCGCGTTGTTCTCGGTCTGGCGATCCCCCAGGGCCGCGGTCTTCACCTGCCGCCAGTAGTAGTTCCACCACGATCCAGGCAGCTCGTGTTCCCGCGGAAAGCGGCGGCAAGCAAAGACCTCCGCCCACCGCAGGCGTCGCGTCGCCATTCCCGCCTTCATCGCCGCGGTCTCGCCGGGGTGGTTCTCCCGGCGCCACTTGATGGCGTTGCGCCAGACCGTGAAGATCGCCAGCCGTTCCAGGCCCCCCTGTCGGCGCTTGTCGTAGGCGATCGTCTCCCGGCGATGATCGGCCCCGCAGTGGCGGATCAACAGGTCGGCCAGATTGCACGGGAACATGTCGTTGGACCGGGTTCGCGGTGCGGTGGACGGGGTCGTCCGATGCTGCAGGTGCGACCGCGCAGCGGACGAGCATGCCTCCTCCGTGCCGGTCGTCGGCCCGACCTGCGAGGCCGGCTGAGGCCAGATCCGGCCCAGCCGGCGAACGGCCCGCCCGTAGGCCGGATGCTCGTCGCTGTACACCGTGTAGATGGGCGGCGGCGGGTCGACGGCTTCCGTTTGGTCACCGGGCCCAGAACCCCCTGACCCTTTCTCCAATATGACTTGCAGCAGCTCGAAGATCCCGTTCTCCACGGCTTTGGGGTCCGGACAACCCAGCGTCGCTTCCAGCTCGGCTCGGCGCTTCGTCTGGGCCGGGGTCATCGTCCCTTTACGGCGGAGGGGACTGTCGGTGTAGTGGTAGAGGAACCAGCTCTCGTGGCCGACGGCCAAGTTGTAGTGGCAGGGGAAGAACTGGGAGTACTCGAAGGTCTCGAAGCCGTCGATGACGACCGGTTCCGTCCGCGGTGTCTTCGCGATCATCCGGCGGTGGAACACCAGGCTCTGCCGGCCGGCGCGGGTGAGGTGGCGCGCCACGGTGGCATGGGCGACACCCAGGTTGCCGGCGATCTGGCGGACGCCGGAACCGGCGACCGCGGCTTTGACGATCAGGGCGAAGAGGTCGAAGCGGTGCAACCAATAGGTGGCGGCGAAGGTGCGAGCGGTGAAGGTGCGGCGGCAGTGCCGGCACCGGAAGCGCGGGATCGGCCGGCGGCAGGAGGGAGCGCGGTAGAAACCCCACCGAGCATACCGCCAATCCGGGTGGGGCTGGTAGAACCGGCACTTGATGTTCGGGCAATGACGGGGCCGGAAACGTCCGGCCGGGAGGCGGAGGATCGGTCCGGGGAACGGAGGTCGGTAGCGGGAGCGGACCGCCCGCCGGTGCGGCGTTCGTTCGGCGGCCTGCGGAGAGTCCGCCGGGCCCGTCGGAGGGGCAGGGTGTTGAGATCTCGACATCACAGAACAACCAGCGAAAACTGTGCCCTCGTCGCGGCGGATCGAACAGGTCGTCGATGGTGCC
>CAIMUX010000047.1 GCA_903844735.1 Candidatus Eiseniibacteriota bacterium | reverse complement strand
GGCCGGACAGCGAAGGCGCAGGGTCGCGCCAGTCGGTCGTGGATGCAAGGCGCGCTCGGCTCCGGCGACGCAGGCGTACGTTTCGTACGTCGAGGAGACGGAGACGAGCGCAACGAAGCAGACGCGGCCGGACAGCGAAGGCGCAGGGTCGCGCCAGTCGGTCGTGGATGCAAGGCGCGCTCGGCTCCGGCGACGCAGGCGTACGTTTCGTACGTCGAGGAGACGGAGACGAGCGCAACGAAGCAGACGCGGCCGAATGGCGCGACCCGTGTCAGGAGTTCATGGAGTCCATGAACTTGCGGTTTGTCTTCGTATTGCTCATCTTCTCGATGAGAAACTCCATAGCCTCCACAGAATTCATTTCCGACAGGAACTTCCGCAGGATCCAGATCTTCCGCAGGTCCCCCTCAGGAATGAGCAACTCCTCCTTGCGCGTGCCGCTCTTGTTCAGGTCCACCGCCGGGAAAATGCGCTTGTCCGAGAGCTTGCGGTCCAAGACCAGCTCCATATTCCCCGTTCCCTTGAACTCCTCGAAGATCACGTCGTCCATGCGGGAACCGGTCTCGATGAGAGCGCTGGCGATGATAGTCAGCGAGCCGCCCTCCTCGATGTTGCGGGCCGCGCCGAAGAAACGCTTGGGGCGATGCAGCGCATTGGCATCGACACCTCCGGAGAGGATCTTGCCCGAGTGTGGCACCACGGTGTTGTAGGCCCGGGCGAGACGGGTGATGGAGTCGAGGAGGATGACCACATCGCGTTTGTGCTCGACCAACCGCCGCGCCTTTTCGATGACCATCTCGGCCACCTGAACGTGGCGCTCCGCCGGCTCGTCGAAGGTCGAGGAGATGACCTCGGCTTGCACCGAGCGCTGCATGTCGGTGACCTCCTCAGGGCGCTCGTCGATGAGCAACACCATGAGGACGACCTCGGGGTGATTCTCTGTGATCGAGTTGGCGATTTTCTGCAGGATGATCGTCTTTCCCGCTTTGGGCGGCGAGACGATGAGCCCGCGTTGCCCTTTGCCGACCGGTGCTAACAGGTCGATGATGCGCGTGGTGAGGTCCCGGTTTTTCGTCTCGAGGTTGAGCTTGATGACCGGATAGAAGGGGGTCAGATTTTCGAAGAGGGTCTTCTCCTTCGCCACCTCCGGGCTCTCGAAGTTGACCGCCTCCACCCGCAGCAGCGCGAAGTAGCGCTCGCCGTCCTTGGGCGGCCGTACCTGTCCTTGCACGGTGTCGCCCGTGCGCAGGTCGAACCGCTTGATCTGGGACGGCGACACGTAGATGTCATCCGGGCTGGGCAGGTAGTTGTAGTCCGGGGAGCGCAGGAACCCGTACCCCTCGGGCAGGATCTCCAACACGCCGGTGGAGAAGATCAGCCCGTTCTTGTTGGTCTGGGCCTCAAGGAGTTTGAAAATCAGGTCCTGCTTGCGGATCCCGCTCACTCCCTGCACGCCCAGGTCGGCCGCGGCCTTCACCAGCTCCGGCACCGTGAGCCGCTTCATGTCGGTGATGTCCATAGCCGGGGTGTCTGAGGAGACGGGAAGCTCCGTGCCGTTCCCGTTTTCGGCGTAGTCGTTGTCGGTCATGTCTTTTTTCATGGCTGGAATTGTCTCTGGGTTGGTGTGGAACAAGTCATGGACGGTGCGCGCTGGATACTCGGGGACGCGTCCGCCGGGCGACCTCGAAGTGGCTCGGATTCGCGACGCAACACTGATACTAACCCTAGACGCTGTCCCCTGGGGGTGTCAATGGGTTTTCCTGGGCCTGAAAGCAGGAGGCTTCGGGCGTCGAGCGTCGGGCTTCTGACTTCCGACTTCTGACCTCTGACCTCTGACCTCTGACTTCTGTCTACTGGCTACTGGCTGGATGGCGTCGAGCAGTTTACTCCGAATCTCTGTCGGGAACGCCTGCCGGACGGCGCTTTCGGGGCCGCTTGCCGGACTTCATCCTGGGTTCCCCGAACCCGTGGATAGCACGCGCCGTTTCGCCACACGTTTCGAAACGCGCATCCCGAGCGACACGCAGATCAACCTCGCGCCAGCCGGGATCAGCCTCGCGCCGCGCGCGCCACTGCCGGGCGAACGTGCCGGAACGGATCTCCTCCAGGATTTCCCGCATCCGCGCCCGTGTTCCCTTATCCACGATGCGCTGTCCGCGCGTGAGATCTCCAAAAAGCGCGGCCGGGCTGATCCGCCGACGCATCCCGTCCATGCCATGTTTCTCCAGCAATTCGGCCGTAAGCCGGACCTGCTGCACGCACTCCAGGTAGGCCGCTTCCGGCGGATAGCCCGCATCGACCAGCGTGTCGAAGGCGGCGCGGCAAAGCGCGTTCATCCCGCCGCAGAGGACCACCTGTTCACCAAACAGATCGATCTCCGCCTCCTGGGCCACAGTGACCCGCATCAGCCCGGCCCGAGCGCAGCCGATCGCCGCGGCATAGGCGCGGGCACGCCCATCGGCCTCACCCGATGGGTCGCGATGCACAGCCAGAAAGGCGGGCACCCCGCGCCCTTCCTCGAACCACGACCGAACCTGCACACCGGGACCCGAGGGCGCCACGACGGCGACATCCCAGGCCGGGTCCAGAGAAGGCGGCTCGAAACAGAGGGAATAGCCGTGGGCAAAGATGAGGGCCCGGATTCGTCCGCCGCGTCGTGCCTCCGCAGCCAACTCACTCACAACCGCCGCGTGGGTCTCATCGGGAAGCAGAACCGCCACGAGATCAGCCATCTCCGCGAGGAAAGCCGAGGCCACCACGGTGAATCCCTCGGCGGATGCCCGGTCGGCGGAGGGCCCACCCGGCCGCGCCCCTACAACGACGGCGCAACCCGACTCACGCAGGTTCCAGGCCTGCGCGCGCCCTTGGTTGCCATAGCCTAAGACCCCGATGGTCCAGCCGAGGATCGGGTCGGGCGGACAGTCACGCTCGCGCAGAATCTCCATGATGATCCCCTCCCCGGAACGAAACCGCCGGGCGGGTCGGGCCCGTCCGGCGGTGGATGATCCTGCTGGGCGATGCCGCACGCGGGTGCGGGTGCGCCCGTTAGACGCTAGAAACCGTTCGCCGGGTACGCAGGATCCGGCGGCTCGACGCGGGTCGCTTTGGCTCCGTCACCACTGAGCGGAATCTCGAAGTTCCACTTCCCCTTCGGATCGAGCTTGTCCACCGAAGACGAAACCCAACCGATCTGGCCGGTCTCGTCGAGCAGATTGAACTCGACGCGGCAGTACTGGTAGGCGTAATTCCCTCCGTTGGTGACCGTTCCGGTGACAAACTTCGCGCCATTGCGGTCTACGATCTGCGCGTCGTCCACGGACAGGGTGCCTGCGGGTGCGAAGCTCTCGGTGTACCGCTCCGAACCGCCGGAGAACCCATAGGCTGTGCCGCGGGCCCAGTAGAACCAGTTCTCCAGCTCGTTTCCCTGGAGATCTTTGAAGGTCCGGATCTCGTCCGGGATGCCGTTCTCGCGGAAGCGGCGCATGAGTTCTGAGGAGCCGCCGGCCGCGGTGGCACGCCCCTGCGCCTGCGCCGGGTCGATCGTTTCGCCGCGCTTGAGTGCTTCGCGGATCGCGGTAGGCCCGTAGACCCGGTCGTTGTTCTTGGCCAGGCGTTGCGCCGTGCCGTAGAGGCCCCAATAGGTGCCGTCTTTCGGGCGCAGGTCGACCATGCGCTTGGCGATCTGGAGCGCCTTCTGCGCCTCCCCCCCGTCCTTCAGGATGACGAAGAGGTTATACAAGACATCGAGGTAGGTCGGATCATCCGTGAGCACACGCTGGTAGTATTCGATGGCGGCCTGCAGGAGCTGCGGTTTCTCGCCGGGGAGCAGATTGGCCAGTTCGTAGGAAGTCACCCCGAGATACCAGTTCAGGTAGAAGATCAGGTTCGCGTCGGTCGGCTTGAGGTCAAGAGCCTGCTGGAAATATCGCTGGGAAGCCTTGTAGGCCAGAATGGCCCCGGTGGTGTCGGGAATCTCGGCCTTCTTCTGGCCCTCGGCAATGAGGCGGTCCCCCTCACGCCTGAGAACAGCGATCCGCAAGACATGAATCTTCGTGTCGTTGGGTGCATACTCCTGGGCACGCGCAAAGGAAGCGAGCGCGCTGTCGACCAGGCCGAGGTTGTTGTAGACAACGCCGCAGGCATTGTGCGTCTCCGCGCGCTCCGGTGCATACGCGACCGCCTTGCGATAGTCGGTAAGTGAATAGCGGTAGAGGCTGTCAGCCTTGGGCTTGTTTTCCCCCTTCTCCGCTTCCATGGCGGCTTTGGCCGAAGCCAGTCCCGCGTTGAAAACCATGCTCCAGTAGTGGTCCCGAGCGTTCTTGACCTCTTCCTTGATGAGGGGGTCCGTCTTGACCGCGTCCTCGAACCAGATGCAGGCCGAGTCGGGCTGGCCCAATTCGCCATACGCCATGCCGAGGCGCAGCCGAGCCTCACCGCTCTTGGGAAGTTCCTCAACGGCCTTCCTGAAGGTGTCACGCGCGCGGCGGAAGCGGGCAGCCCGCTCGGTCGGATCCTGGAGTCGACCAGCCTGGTCGAAATGCAACTTGCCGCCGGAGAGATTGGGGTTGCCTCCGCAGCCCGCCCCTAGGACGGCGAGGACTACCCCTAAGAAACCGGCGAGAAAACTCCAGCGTTTCGTCATCTTCGTCACCTCATCCCCCAGACTGGATTTCCTTGAGTCCGGGTTCCGCGAGGGTCGCGGTCCCGTCCGGGTGAGAGTAGGGACCGCGCCGGGGAGTGTCAAGACTGACACTGACACGGATCGCGCCGGGGCGACTGAGATTCGGAGCAGGCTTCGGGCGTCAGGGATTCGGGTTGGTCGTCGGCCCCTCAGCGAGCGGAACCTTCACCCAGAGACCGAGCGGCCCGCTCATCATCGACCCGCGACCCATCCGGCCACCTCGCTCACGCGGCCCATCCTCCGATCCTGTGCCACCACCCGGTTGCCCACCGCCGAGGTCGCCGTTACCCGACCCTTCTCCCTCACCGTCATCGCCCTGGGAACCATCGCCGCCGTCGCCTCTACCGGACGGACCTCCGGATGGCGATCCAAGGCCACGGCGGAAGGATCCGTGTCCCTGCTCGGGGATCACGAACCCGATACCGAGTAGCGCCCCGGGGCGGGCACCGATCGCGTTCGGTTCTCCCTCGCGCGCCGAGAGCGGAAGACGCAATTCGCACGACAGGTCGTTCTCGGGGCGACCCATCGCGACTTGGATGCCACCCTCACCCGGTTTCGCGAGGTGCGACTCGCCCGGGCCCGTGAAAACCCGCAGCTCGTCGGGGCCTCCCTCGTACTTGCGTGCCAGATCGCGTGGGTCGAATCGCCGACCCTCGTGTCCGATGTCGAAGTCCATCTCGCGGACCCCGAGTGGGTAGCGAATGCCGAACGATTTCGCCTTCCCACCGCTGGGGTCGACCCAGACTTCCAACCCTTGGACCAGGGCGCGCATGAGTAGGCCTGAGTCCGTCGAGTTGACGCAGATGTAGAGGTACCGCTGGTCATTGCGCACGCCGAGTGTCACCCGCTGCTCCTCGAAGTAGTTGAGCGTGCTGCCCCAGTCACCGAGCTTGCCGTCGATCGTAAGGTCCTGCCCGGCCCATCCGGCAGGAAGCACCGGCTCCCCACAGCCGGACGCGCCCAGAAACAAAAGGAGGGCGGCCAGGGCTGCGAATCGAAGCATGATTGTCGGGATGGAACCCGTGGTGAACATGAATCTGTCCTCCTTGCCGATGCCCGCGTACCACCATCGTCGAGGCACCCGGGAGACCAGCGCGCCATCCGCGACCGCGTATCCGTTCGCCGAGCCCACAACGGGCTCCAGCATACCATCAGGATGTGGCATGCATGTGGCAGTAGCGCGAACATTCAACCTCAGCAGCGGCCGGGCACCCCGCAAGTCGGTGCCGATGCCGGCCGTACCAGGCGGACCGCCCCCGATCCCGCAGGACCAGGGGCGGTTCACGCCTCACGCGGCACCGGGACGGATCGGGTGATCCCTCCCCTCATTGCATTCGACTAGCGGTAGTGGTTCTTGATCTGACCCCAACTATTCTTCTCCACCGGAGCGCTGTCATCGAGCGGCAGGCCGCTCTTCGAACCCGGGACATAGCACCCCGGGGTAGCCGGGTTGCAGATCCCTCCGTAGAAGGTGCCGCGAAGCGCCAGACAGCGCGATTGCGGAAGGATCCGACAGAACGCATTGCGGAAGCAGCAGGCGCCGAGGGACGGTGGCGGCACCGGGCAGTTGGTCTGGACGCTGCAGGCCGTGGCACCCAACCAGGTGAACCCGGCGGTGGTGCACGCAGCCTCGGTCACGACCGAGCAGGTTCCGGTGGCGGCGTCGCAGCAGTTGCCGGTCGGCGGCGGGCTGCCGAACCGGAGCGTAACCCTCGTGTATGGCTCCCCGCAGAACAAGCCGTCACCCGCCGTGTAGACCGCGACGGCGTCCGTGTGACTCGCGCCGGTCGCGTTGACATGCAACCGATAGCCGATCGCGTTGCCGCAGGCGGCTCCCGGCAAGCCAAAGCCGGGATCTCCCTGCCATACCTTGACCAACAGTGGATACGACCCGCCGAGCGTCGCGGCGCCGACCGGCAGCGAGTCCTGGCCTGCATCGGTGACGCAGAGGAGATCGCCGGGTTGTACAGGCATGCCATCCAGATAGACTGCCGACAGAAGCAAAGTGAGTGGCAGGCCGGTGTTGACGGTTGGGCAAGCCGGTTGCGGGCAAGGATTCGGCGTGCAGGTCGCCCATTCAGCGTGCCAGATCTTTGGCGAAAAGCAGAGCGCCTGCGTCGTCACCGTGCAGTCACCATCCGAAACACAGCAGGCACCGATGGGGGGTTGCGGGCACGGATTCGGCGTGCAGGTCTCCCAGTCATCGTGCCACATCGCCGGCGAAGTGCAGCCCGCCTGCGTCGTCACCGCGCAGGTACCCGACGAGGCACAGCAGGCGCCGGTGCGGGGTTGCGGGCACGGATTCGGACTGCACACACCCCCGGAGGTCCAGACGCCCGGTGGAGTGTGAGTAGCGCAGGCAGTCTGGAGGATGAGGTAACAGGAGCCGTCCGGCACGCAGCAGGAACCCCCCACAGGGCAGGGGTTCGGTTCGCAGGCAACGCCGTGGCCCATGTAGACGCCCCGGCCCCAGTCGCACTCCGCCCTCGTCCGTAAGAGGCAGCCCCCCCACGTCGTGCAGCAGGCGCCGGTCGGAACTGGGCAAGGATTCGGCTCGCAGACATATTCGGTCCCGTGCCACACGCCCGGCGACGCACAGTCCGCCTGCGTCGTGAGCACGCAAACGGCGCTGCTGTCTGTGCCGCCTGGAATCGTCGTGCAGCAAGCACCCAGGGGGTCGTTGGTCGGGCACGGGACGGAACCGGCTTGGCCAAAGCCCAGCGTACCGTAGCCTGCGATCTTGTCCCTAGTGGTCGGGATCAAGTCATCACCGAAGTCATCATCGCCGGCCTTCTCCACCAGGCTCCAGGTCGGGTTGGCGCTCGCATCGCCGTTGTAGCCAAAACCCCAGAACATGAAGAGCGGGGTCACGAGGGTGGTCCTGGCTCCCGGGGGGAAGCTCTGCCCGATTATGCCGCCGCTGGCGGTCGGGAAGCCGTTGAGCCCGATGAAGAACATGGTGATCGAGGTCTCCCCGTTTGGGCGATCACCGCCCACCACGCTTACATACGAGTATGCGGAGGCGACGTTGTCGGTGAACCGGGTTCCCCAACCGGCCAACTTCAGCCGCGGACTGCTCCCAGGGGGGAACGCCGCGTAGACCTTCCAGTACCGGGGCACTGCATCGGCTGCGACAGGATACACAGGCGCCGTAACGTCGACATCACCGGGGCAGTTGACCGGGTCTGCGGGCCACGTAATCGGGTCTGTAGTCACTGTAACACCCGTGTCATGCACCCAGAGCACGCCACCCGCGTTCGGTCCGGCGAGGGCAATCGGGACGACAAGAAACAGGATCATGATTGCCAAAGTACATCGCTTGACAAGAGCCATCACGAACCTCCTCGACGAAAACTCCACGGACCGCCTCAGTCCACACCCACCCTCACACGACGTCTGGCGCCATGCCCCGGGTTCCGTCTCGCGGGGGTGACCTGCGCGGGTCGAAACCAAGACGTCCGGACTCTGCTGGGAAACATGCGGACGACATCACCACCGGGCAACGGAAGCGGCCCCCGGTGACAGCCAACCGGGGGCCATGGTCAACTCAGCGCAGAATGAGAAGTCGTTGCTCACTCCCCTTGGCCCCCGCCTTGAGGCGGAGGAAATACACGCCGCTCGCCACGCGAGACCCGGCGTCGGTCGTTCCATCCCACGTCGCCCGCAGCAAGCCTTCCCGCGGAGCACCCGGGAGGCGGCGGATCAGACGCCCCGCTGAATCGTAGATCTCCAGTTCCGGGATATCGCCGACCCGGGAGAGTCTGCAGGCGATCTCCACCACGTCGCGAGACGGATTGGGCCGCGCCCGAAGGATCGCGGGATCTCCGGTCGCGAGGGTGCCGGAGACCGCAGAGGTTCCAGACGCATCGAGACGAACCCGGCTATACGGCTCGAAACGGAACGTCGCCGATTGCCCATCCTCGGTGACAGGCGCCAGGGCGATCTGGCGGCCGGTCTCTCGATCCCAAAGTTCGGCTGTCATCGGCGCACCGGGCGTGAAGCCCGCGAGACCCATGTCCGCGCTGCCCCGCCAGACCGGGATCACAAACGGCAAGCTCCCTTGGAACCGCGCAGCCCCGACGACGCGGCCATCGCAGAGCACGGCGATCTCGTCCCCATCGCTCAAGGAGCCGTCGCTTGTCTCCGTGACCAGGACGATCTCGGGCATGCCGGTCTCTTGCACAGAATAGAAGCTCGGTTGCTCCAAAGAGGTCGGAACCTTGACCGTCATCGGCCTCGGTCCACAGAGCACTGGGGCACCGGCACCCGGACCCGCGGCGGCACGCCCGGCCCCGTGTAGGCAGGACGGGTAGCAGATGCCGAAGCTCGTCGTGGCCCGCGGGAATAGGTAGTAGCCGAGCCGCGGATCCAACATCCCGATCGTGTCGACCGACTGCTCGCGAATCCACACGTCGCCGGCATCGGTCTGCACGATCATGATCGTTGAATCCGCCCACGCCTCCATCGCCTGCCCGATATCAAGCGCACACGCCACACCGCAGCTATCCGTCAGGTAGGGAATCAGGTTCCAACGATTGGGCGCAATCGGAATGCAGTCTTGTTCGAGCGAGGGCAGGCTTCCGGTCACTTCCAACGTCGCGGGCGAATCTCCGAGAAACAGAGCGTAGCCATTCTCGACTCCCAGCGGTGACAGGTTGTCGTAGACGCCGGGAATATACACATGTCCCTCATCGTCCTTGGCGATCCTCAGATTCGACCCCAGATCCCCGAACACGTTGCCGGCGTTAGAATTCTCTGGGAGTAGCCCGAGGCCGATCCATTCCCAGCGGTTTGCCTGCAGCGGAATCTCGCGGTGACACCAAGGAGAGCGGAACTCCACGTAGGAGGCCGCGCTGTAGGGCGTCGCGCCATAGGTGCCGTTCTGTCTCCAGTAGGGCGTGCCCACGAGACTGTCGCCGGAGCTCGCGCAAAGCTCGAGGACGATCGGGCCGCCCGGGACAAACCCCGGCAGGCCCTGATCCGGGTCTGCCTCCATGGCCGGCACGGAGAGCGGCCAGTTTCCCTCGTACGGGGCCGAGCCCACGCAGATCCACCGGTCCTGATACGTCGCGAAGAGGCCGACGACGTCGCCGTAGACGAGGGACCCGCCGTCCTTCGAGGCGTAATCGATCATGACGATATAGGGCAGCCCGGTCGCCACGAAGTCACAGTGCGCCACATTCGGCATCTCCGGGCACGGATTCGGATCGCAGGCTAGCCATCCCGCGTGCCATTGACTGGGAAGAGCGCAGTCCGCCGGCAGCGTCACCGCGCATCCGCGCTGCAGATCGCAGCAAGCACCCGGTTCATTCGGCGCGGGACAAATATTAGGACTACATCTCCCGGACAAGGTCCAGGTCCCAGCGATGCAGTTCGCCTCTGTCGTCACCGTACAGGTGCCGGCGGGGACGCAGCAGGATCCGCTCGGGTCCTGCGGAATCGCCGTCGGGTTTTCTCCGATGGCCCCACCAAGCCCCAGCCTCCCAAAACCGGCGATGAGCTCCTTGTTGACCGGGATGGCATCATCGCGGAACATGCCATTGTCCCCCGGCAGCCCTGACAACACGGACACGCCAAAGGTGGCATCCACGGCGCCAGGGTAGGAGTACCCGACAAACCACCAGAGCTCCTGTAGCCGGCTCGTCCTAGTCGCCCTGAAGCCCATAGCCACGCCGGTGTCGGGGCCGGGAAACTCCGTGGTGCCGTCCTGGTCACTCGGAACCTTCTGCACTACAGAGACCTCAGCAACATCATAGGCATCCATGGACTTGGCGGCATCCACATAGACCTTGCTCGGATCGTACCTGATCCGGAACCCCAGGGTCTTGAGGCGCGGACAGCTATTGGCTGGAAATGCCGCCATGACGTACCAGACGTGCAACTGCTGCTTGCCGTCCGGAAGGGGCGGCCAGGAAATGTGGGAGGTCGGATCGGCAGCCCCCGGGACGCAAGGGATCGCTCCTCCGATCGGGTCATAGCCGGTGTCCTCGCACTCCTGGAGACCCGAAAGAGGCCGGACCGTCCTGCCCGCAGCCCACTCCGGACAGTCCGACAAGAGGATCCGACGTGTAGGCCAGACCGGGATCGTGAAGCACGAGCACCCCACCCGCGTTCGGCCCGGCCAAGGCGATGGGGACCACGAGAACCAAGATCAGGGCTGCCAAAGTAAACCGATTGGCTAAGGGCATCGCAAACCTCCCGGAAGAACGTCCCACGAACAGAATCGACCCGCGCTCGCCAAACATCGCCCGACAAGCCAAAGCCGGGGGACGATGCACCACCCGTGGCTCGCGCGAATGGGATCCACCCAAAGCATGAAAGATCGGAAAGGCACCAGGATCCAGCCTATGGGTCGCATCACCAAGCAGAACTGCACTTCATCTCTCCCACACAGGTACCAGGAGAACATCTTCAGGGCAGGAAACAGTCTTCAAGGGATGTCGGCTCTCCGTCCGCGGAAACGGGGTCCGGCGATGAGATCGCTCCTCAGGCCGTCAGAAGTCCGAGCGCGCGGACCATCCCCGCCACGTGGGGCACGAGCAGATCGGCGCCGGCCAGCTCCTCCCGGGTTCCGTAGCCGTAGAGGCAGCCCAGGAACGGAACCCCCGCGTCACGCGCGCCCCGCAGGTCACTGTCCCGGTCGCCCACCATGATCGCATCACGACGTTCATGATCGCGCATCGCGGAGCGAATCATCGCCCCCTTGGTGGTGTGGCCGTCCTTCCCGAAGTGGTAGACCCCGTCGAGGAGGCGGTGATACCCGACCCGCTGATGGACCGCGCCGAGGTAACGCTCCCCGGCGTTGGTCACCAGGACCACCCGTCGGCCGGCGGCGCGCAGCGCGACGAGCATCGGCTCGATCCCGTCGAAGAGCCGCCCGCGCGCGAGAACCTCCCGCACCTCTTCCTCGAGGCAAAGCTCACGGAAGCGCTCCGATTCACCCTGCAGCGGCTCGGGAAGAACCTCGTAGTAGAACTCAGGCCCCGGCTTGCCGGTCAGGCGGCAGATCTCCTCGTCGGTGGGCGGCGGCAGGTCCAGGCCGTGCTCCCGGCAAAAGGAGACGAAACAGCGCTGGATGGCAGGGTTCGCCACCTCGTGCGAGGCGAAGAGCGTCCCGTCGTTGTCGAAGCAGATGAGCGAGGCCGCGGCGATCAAGGTGCTGGCATCAGGCATGCCGTGAGGATACCACAGCGGGGTCAGGGGGTGCCCCAAGAAGCCTACGACATCCCCACCGGATCGACATCCACCATGAGTCGAGTCCCGGAAAGCCCCGCCGGCGCGGGCGCCTCGAGGGCGGCGAGCGCCGCGGCGTGGAGCTTCGCCACCGAGCGACCGCGCAGCGTGAGGTGCCAACGGTAGCGCCCCTTCAGCCGCGCGTGCGGCATGGGTGCGGGGCCCAGGATCTCCACCCCCTCGTGCGGGGTAAGCAGATCGCACAGCGCCTCGGCCCGGCGACGGACATGGTCAGCGTCCTTCCCGTCCACGAGAATGTCGGTCATCCGGCGAAACGGCGGGTAGCCGAGCGTGCGGCGCAGCTCCAGCTCGCGGCTCGCGAAGCCGGCGTAGTCACCGATCACCGCCGCGGCGATCACCGGGTGCCCCGGCATCAACGACTGGAAAACGACCTCGCCCGCCGTTTCGCTGCGACCGGAGCGGCCCGCCACCTGGGTCAGGATCTGGAAGGCGCGCTCGCCGGCGCGGAAATCGGGCTGGAGCATCTCGCGGTCGGCCTGCAGCACCCCCACGAGCGTGACCCGCGGGAAATGGAACCCTTTGGCCACCATCTGTGTGCCGAGGAGAATATCCACCTCGCCCTGCTCCATGGCGGAGATGACGCGGCCATGGGCGCCGCGTTTGCGCACCGCGTCCAGGTCGAGCCGCGCCAGCCGCGCCGTGGGGAACGCCGAGACCAGCATCTCCTCCACCTTCTGGGTACCCACGCCGTTGTAGAGGAACCGCTCCCCCCGGCACGAGGGGCACGCCGCCGGGACGTGCCGGGACGCGCTGCAGTAGTGGCAACGGATCACCCCGTCCGGCTTGTGAAACGTCATCACCACATCGCACTGCTCGCAGTTGAGCGCCTCGCCGCAGGCGGAGCACTGCACGATGGTGGAGTGGCCGCGCCGGTTGAGAAAGAGGATCGACTGCTCGCCCCGATCGATCCGTTCTTGAATGGCGCGCAGCAGGGGCGGCGAGAGGACCGGCGCGGGGAGTTTCATCGACCGCGGCCGACCGCGCTCGGGAGGATCACCGCCGCGCGCCTCGTTCAGGTCGACAAGGGTGACCCGAGCGTGCGGCCGGGCGTCGATACGCTCGCGCAGGCGGAGGAGCCGATACTTCCCTGCCTCGACATTGTACAGACTCTCCAGCGACGGCGTGGCCGACCCGAGGACGATCACCGCATTCTCCATGCGCGCACGCATCACCGCGGTATCGCGACCGTGGTAGCGCGGGGTGTCGTCCTGTTTGTAGGCCGATTCGTGCTCCTCGTCGACCACCACCAGGCGCAGGTCCGGCACCGGCACGAAGACGGCGCTGCGCGTCCCCACCACCACAGGCAGGCGCCCGGTGCGCGCCTCGTTCCAGACCCGCCGCCGCTCGGCGTCCCCGGTCTGACTGTGGTAGAGCCCGGCCTTCCCGCCAAACCGGCGCAACACCCGCGAGAGGATCTGCGTGCCCATGGCGATCTCCGGAACTAGAAAGAGCACGCCTCCGCCCTCGGCCACCACCCGCTGTGCCGCGTCGAGATAGACCTCGGTCTTGCCGCTTCCGGTCACACCTAGGAGGAGCAGGGAGGTGAAACGGCGGGTCGCGAGCGCCTCCGCCACCGCGGCCGCGGCAACCACCTGCTCGGCCTGGAGAACCAGTGGCAGCTCGGCCCCGGCCCCGCCGGCGATCGAGACTGCACCGAGACCACCGTCGGCAACGCAGGCGATCGAAGCGGTGTCGAACCCGCCACACGCGCCGACCCCGCCACTGCCGTCCCCGCCCCCGCCGTCGCCACCCACCGCCGCGCCCCCTGCTGGGGCGCCACCGCCCCCCCGCGGTGCGCGCCGGGGAACCAGCGCCCCGCCATGCCGCACCCATGGCGGGAGTGCCGCCTCCAACGCCTGTCCCCACGGCGTGAGGTAATAGTCCGCGACCCACCGTGTCAGGCGGAGGATCTCCGGGGTAAAGACGACTTCCTGGGGTTCGATGGCGGTGATGGCGCGGAGCTTCGCGTCGGGCACCTCGGTGGTGAAGCCAACGACGTAGCCGTAGGCGCGGCGTGGTCCGAACGGGACGCGTACGCGGTGACCGATCCGGAGCACGTCATGGAGCGCGGGCGGCACCCGGTAGCTGAAGACGCGGCGCAGCCCCAGGGGGACAGCGACCTGCGCGAGTGGTTTGCGGGGAGGCATGGCGGGGCAAGACTAGCCGATGGGACGACGCCGCGCACCTGCGGGGAACTGCGGGACGGGACGCCGGAGCCCCGAGGGAGAAGAAGAAGCGGCGGGCCCGGGCGAGGGGAACGCACCCGGAGCCCGCCGCGCGAGACTCGCAGCGGCGCAACGCGACCGCTAGTAGTTAGAGACTTGGCTCAGCTTTGCCCGCTCCAAGAGATCCTGGATCTTCTCCAACAACCGCCGCGGGCTGAACGGCTTCACGATATAGTCATCGGCACCGATCTCCAGGCCGGTGTCGCGGTCGATGGGCCGCCCCTTCGCCGACAGGAGAATCACCGGCAGTTGCCGGAACTCCTCGTCGGCCCGGATGCGACGAAGCACCTCGTAGCCGTCCACCTTCGGCATCATGATGTCGAGCACCACCAGATCGGGGCGGTCCTGCTCCAGCCGCCGCAGGGCCTCTTCCCCGTCGGCCGCGGTCAGAACCTCGTACCCCTCCATGGTGAGGGTGAATTCGAGAATGTGAACGATGTAGATCTCATCGTCGACGACCAGAATTCGCTTGCGATCCACAGTAACCTCCCGTGCGTGGTCTCCGCGTCGTGTTCAGGACTCGCGGCGGTCCCAGACGATGACGCTCCCCTCGTGCTGCTTTCCAAGGTGCTTCAACTCGGCGGCAATGTCAGAGACCTGCGCCACGTGCGTGAAGCTCTTTGCCTCGTTGGAGACCGCGGCAATGGTCACAGTCATGATCGGGTACCGCTCGATCTCTCCCTTGCGGTTCAACACCTGCGTGAAGCCCCGAGCCCGATCGGTCTTGCTGTACAACTCAGGAATCTCAGAATCGAACTCGCGGACGAAGTCGTCCCCGACGCGGCGGGCGCGCTCGGCGTCCAGGATCATCACGAAGTCATCGCCGCCGATGTGACCCACGAAGTCGCCTGGGCTTCCTTCCCGCTCCACCACTCTCTGCAGAAGAAGAGCCACCAGACGGATCGCCTGGTCACCCTTCTGGTAGCTGTAGAAGTCGTTGAACGGCTTGAAATTGTCGAGATCTGCATACATGAAGACGAACGGCAGTTGCTCCTCGATCCGACGGCTCAGCTCGGCCTCAATGCTGATGTTGCCCGGCAGGCCGGTGAGCGGATTGGAGTCGCGCTGGAGCCGCCCCCACTCGAGAAGATTGCCGACCCGCGCCAGCAGTTCCTTCCGCTCGAAGGGCTTTGTGATGTAGTCGTTAGCACCTTGATCAAGGCCGCGGATCTTGTCGTCCGCTCCGGCCATCGCCGTGAGCATGATGATCGGGATCTGCCGCGTGCGCTGGCAGGACTTGAGTCGATGGCAGGCCTCGTTCCCGTCCACTCCCGGCATCATGACATCCATCAGGATAAGGTCGGGCGGGTTCGCTTCCACCGCCTTCAGCCCTTCCAGGCCATCGCCGGCGACCTCGACCTCGTACCCGGCCTGCTCCAGTTGGTACTTCAGGACCGTCTGGAGGACATCTTCATCCTCCACAATCAGGATCCTGCCGTGCGATCGTGTCATCTCGGTGGTGAACACTGTGTCTCCTGGCCTGGTCGCCGCACCCCGGATACCCAGGGCCGTCTTCCCCGCAAAGGTTGTTGCATGTATCGGGCCGGACGCTCCGGGGGTTGAGCTTGACCGCCCCGAATCGGCTCGATCGAAGCCGCCCAAGGATGGATGGGGCAACCGGCGTGCCGCCGTTCAGGCTTCATCGAGGCCAAGAGCGAGCGGTCCTACGCAACGCCCAACCTGAAGCACGGCAAGGAACACGGGAGAGTGAGAGTGAAGGCTCGGTCTGCGGCCCGGTGCTGACCGGGAAGCGACCGAGTCGTAGTTGGGGCAATTGACCCGGAATCGGCCGGAATGACACGATGGGCACGATCGCGCGTAGGGGTCGGAAGGAAGGGCTCGGCCTGATAAGTAGCCTCTCGCAGGGTGCGTGTGCGAAGCCCGTCCACCGTGCATCATGCAAGGATGGGCCCCATCGGATCGGTGACGGAACCCGTCGGCGAACAACCCCGTTACGCGGTCCTGGCTAGCGAACCATCAAGAGCTTCGTCCATCTCCCCCGGGCGCCGCCCTCGGGAATCAGGAAGTACACGCCGGTCGGCAGAGGCGTGCCGTGGAGGTCCCGACCGTCCCACTCGACCACGACCGAGCCATCGCCGGCGGAGGGGGGAGCCGTGAACCCGGCCACGACCCGGCCTGCGGCGTCGCACGCCCGCACGCGGATAACGGCCCCGGGAGGCATGCCGGCGAGCCGCAACCGCACCGTCCCTCGGGTGGGGTTTGGCGCGATGGTGATGACCTGCGCGGACGAGGCAGACGTCGATGAACCGGCGGCCGCCGTGAAGACGAACGGCAGGGCGTGCCCTTCGGCGTTAGCGAAGAGCAGGGCGGGAGCCGAGGAGAGTCGCAGCGCCCCGTCAAGCACCCGATCTTCGTCATCCACCACGCCGTCGGGAATGACTTCCGCGGACGAGAGCACCGGCAACACCAACGTACATGCCCCGGGCGCGAGCGCGCCGCCGCCGGACGCATAGGCCAAGAGCCGGAGCTTCCCACCCTGGAAGTCCCAACCAACGTTCACGCCGGGCGCACCCCCCTCGAGCCGCGGGGCCGACGACGGCATCGCCGAAAAGGGCAATGCCACCTGTATTCCCGCCACGATGCCCCCATCAAAGGTCAGACGCCACTCTCCCGCGGTCCGCTCAGCGAGCAACGACAACGGCGGAGAGGTCGAATCACCCGGCTCCGATGCCGCCGTCAGCCCCGGCGCACCGGGGTGGAGGATCAAGTCGACGATGGCCAGGAGATCCTGGATGTTCACCGTCCCGATGGGCTCCATCAGATCGGCGCAGGCCCGGGCACCGGGTGCCAGCGGGTGCGTAAGCAGGATGTCGTTCACGGTGGCAACAAGGTCGGTGACGTTGACCTGACTGTCGCCGGTAGCATCGCCCGCGCGCGTAGCGCAGGAGACCGAGCCCCCGCTGATCGTCACCGTGAAGGTCATGGTGTCATCGATCGGGCCGATGGCGGTGATATTGAGCCCACCCGGTTGACCGTCGGCGAGGAATGCCGAGGGGCTGGTCAGGTCGGTAATGGAAGTTCGCCCCACCGCCGCGTTGTAAAATGCGTTATCCTTCAAACCGGTCTCGGTGTTGGTGCCGTTGGGACAGTACACATAGACCTCGTCGGGCGGGCCAAACATGTTGCCGGTCCCGTCGGTCACGGCGGTGTTGATCCGGTAGACGATGAGGCCGGAACCGGGCACTTGGTACTCGAAGTCGGAAGATGCCCGGCTCCGGTACTCCACGACAAAGTACTCGCCGGTCGTGTTGGGCGAGTTGATCCGGTAGCAGTTGTCGGTGGATGAGGTCACCGGCTGCAGGGTGTACGTCCCGCTGCTGCTGATCACCGGGAGGGAGGAGATCCAACCACCGTAGCGGTACTTCATGTAGGTCAACATGTGCTGCGGCGGGTTGCGGTTGTCCTCCATCAGGTCCCACGCCCCGACCGGGAAGAAGGTGCCGTTTCCTTCCTCGTACCGATAGAGGTCCGGCGCGCCGAGCGAGTGGAACATCTCGTGGCAGAGAACCCCATTGCCGACCGCGGACAGATTCAGAATGTCCGCCAACTGGAAGTTGTAGGTGCTCACTTGCCTTCCGTTGATGGAGGCCTCGTAGCCTTCCATGAGTTGCCACATGTGAGGCCAGAGCCAGTCGTACCAGGTATCGGATGTCCCGCGAGCGATGAAGCAGACGTTGTCCACGAACCCATCGTTGTCCCGGTCGATGTTGAGGCCGGCCGGCACCTGCGCCGCGATGGCATTGACCGCGGCCTGCAGCATCGTGTGCAGGCGTTGCGCGCCTTCGATTCCGTAGTTGGTGGTGTCGTACCCCGCACTATTCGTGGGCGACCACGGCGAGAAATAACTGCGTTGGTGGGAGTCCCGGTACGAGAGGACCGTGGCGCTCGACTGCGGGAAGAAACTGGTCGTGACCGACAACTGCCCGTACGAGACTTCCTGGTAGTAGTTCGTCATCGAGTTCGCTCCGGCACCCGTGGAGTTGAACATGTCGCCGTAATGGCTGACCTGCTCGGGGAACTCCGTCTGGTCCTGGAAACGTACGAAGATGACGATGTTGTTGAACTGGCCGGTCTTCGGGCGGCCGTCGTCGAGGGGGCGGTTCTTTGGCGCGTGGTCGCGGAACAGCCCGATCCGGCGGCGCACGTCCTCCATCGGAATCGGGAGGCGTGGAGTGAGCCCGACCGCGGCCGGGTCGACGGAGCCGACGGCCCATGCGGTCGGCACCCATCGGCCGTCGTGCGCCGCGGCGTAGACGAGCCGCCCGTCGGCCGGATCGTCGATGATAACAAAACCGCTGGCATCGTGAGCCCAGCGGAAATACTCATCGCCGGAGATGAAACAGGGCACAGCCGTGCCGTCGGGCTGGTGGAGCGTCACCGGAATGTCGCGCAGTCGCGCCGCCAGGGCGGGAAGCGCCGCCGCGAAGACCAGCACCAGTGTAAGGACATGGATCCAGCGCTTCATGGTGTCTCCCCTTTCAGGCAGAGCATCGAGAGTCGGCGGCGCCGGCCACGCCGGCTCACCGAACCACCAGTAGTTTCCGGCTGACCTCGGAGGAGGCCGTCCGCACGCGGACAAAATAAGCGCCCGCCGAAACGCGCACACCACGGTCATCGCGACCGTCCCAGGCGAGTTCGTGGCTGCCGCCCGTCTGCATCCCATCCCAAAGATCACGTACGGAGCGACCGGCCGCATCGAAGACGGTAATCGTCACCGGCCCATCGTCCCAGAGCCGGTAACGCACGCGCGAAACCCCGTAGGTAGGGTTCGGCACGGCGGTGGCGGGCAGGAGCACGCGCGCGTCCCCGGCATCGCCGTCGTCGCCGTCGAGACTCGGCGTCGAAGCGAGCACCAGCGGCCGCCCCACCGGGTCGGCGGCGATGACCCTCGCCACCTCGATCCCCTCGGGACCGACGCCTCCGTCGAAGATCTGTACCAGCGGAATCTCCAGCGTCACGGGACCGGATCCGAGAGCTCCGCCCGAAGGGGCGTAGGCCACTAGCCGGCAAACGCCGTTTTCCTCGTGGGCCTGGACCGAGACACCAAAGGCCGCTCCGATGATCCGGACATCGGCGGCGGCCATGCCGGCGCCGGCGGCGCCTGCACCCGGAGCGGCCACACCGGCAGCGACAGCTCCATCCGCAGGCGCTTGTGAGCCCAGGCGCCACCCGCGTGCGAGGATCACCGACATCTCCAGCCCGCCCACCCGGGCGCCGTCCACCCGGAAGCGCAACGCATCGCGGGTGAGCTCGCGTTCCCACGCGAGCGGGGCGGCCTTCGCACCGTCTTCCACCTGGGGCGCGGGGGCGCTCGGTTGCAGTATCAGGTTCACGATCAACACGACATCGGGGATGCTGACGGAGTTGCTGCCGTCGACGTCCGCGCAGCCGCGCCCCGACTCGTCCAGCGGTGTCACCCCCAGAATGTCGTTCACCGTAACCACGACATCGAGGATATTGACCACGTGATCCTGGTTGGCGTCGCCCGGGGTTGTAGCACAGCTCCCGCCAAGACGTACCGCGTCGACCGCGGCCTTGGCGTCGAGCTTCCCGCTGCCCCACTTCGCGTTCGGCACCGCGCCGGTGAAGCCGTCCTGCCGCGCCGTCTGCTGGAGAATCGACTTCACCTCGGCGGCGAGCAGGTCGGGCTTCTTCTGCAGCATCAGGGCAACGGTCCCGGTGACATGCGGGGCCGCCATGGACGTGCCGGAGATGATCTTGTGCTTGCCTCCGGGGCCGACCTGACGCGGGTCGGGCTGGCTGCCGGTCGCAAGGACCGACATGACCCAGGCACCCGGTGCCGCCAGATCCGGCTTGGCCGCGCCATCCCGACGCGGGCCCCATCCGCTGAACGTGCTGATGTCGCCCACCGGGTTTTCGTTCGTCGCTTGGTAGGGCTGACCGTCATTGGCGATCCAGGAGAGTTTCGAGTTGTAGGACGCCACCGTGATCACCTGGTCGGCGGTCCCGGGCATGCTCACGATGTTGTCGAGGCTGAGCCCCTGCACCACCTTCGCCGTGTACTGGTTGCGCTCGACGTACAGATCGACCGTGCCGCCGGTTCCCCCCTCGTCGATGGCGCGCACGGTCCAGGTGCCGGTCTCGATCCCGGAACGCCAGTTCTGAATGACGAAGTTCGCATAGCCCTGGTTGTTCGCCGGATGCTGCGTCGCGGTCCAGTAGACCACCGTGTCCGGGCGCGCGGTCCATTGGTACGGATACTGGCTAGCCGGAACCGAGGCCGGGATCTGGAGGGTGGTCCCGCCGGGTGCCCGCACTTCCCAGCGGAACTGCCTTCCCGCCGGGTACCAGCACTCGAAATCCATATAAAAATTGGAGACGTCTCCCTGCGTCGAGCTCCACGTCTTGCTGAGCGTGAAGCTCGCGCTCCCGCCCGCGGGCACAGCGACCTGTCCGTGGGAGGCCATCTGTTGCTCGTTCCCGGCGGCAATGCAGATGATGAGGTTCTTTTGCGGATCGGTAACGAGCTGATCGTACGCCTGCTCGAAGAGGGTGGTGCCGTCGTGCGGCCCCTTGCCCACGCCCTGGCTCTGGTTCACGACCAGAGGCTTGCCCAGAGCCTTTGCCTTCGCGATCATGTAGTTGAGGCCGTCGATGCTACCCTTGGTGCCACCGTTTTGACCATACAGGTAGCCGCCGGTGTCCCAGGGCGGCACGCCGCCTCCGTAGCAGAACACGTCGCAGCTTCCGCCGTTGCGCACGGCAATGATGTCGGCCTCCCAGGCCACGCCGCGGTAGGGGTGGTTGGCCAGCGAGCTGCCGTCGCCCGCCGCGATACCGGCGCAGTGCGTGCCGTGGGCCACCTGGTCGACATGCTGGTTCGCCTGGCCGCCATCGATCATCGCCTTGGTATATTCGTAGCCATAGCCGTAGCCCGCGGGGGCGGCACCCTCCCGCTGGTGATCCCAGATGTAAAGGATGCGGCTTGTCCCATCGGGCTTCTGGAAGTCCGCGTGGGTATGGTCGATCCCGCTGTCGATCAGTCCCACGATGACGCCACGCCCGGTGTAGCCGGCGGGTGGATCGCCGACGTTATTCACCAGGTCGGCCCGGGTCTCCGGAACCGAGACATCCAGAGCGCTCGGGAGCCAGCGGGACGCCTCGATCAATGAGACAGCGGGGTCGGCGGCAAGCATGCCCAACTGGCCCGGCGTGAGAGTCGCGGTCACGATGTCACCGGCCCGCGAGTCAGGCACCACGCCCCGCGCGACGAGTTCCGCGTCGTCCAGAGTGGTACGGAGAAGGACCGGGTAGCGCAGATCGTCGAGCGAGGAGCCCGCGATCTCGATGTTGCGCGCCACCGGCATCAGGCGCGCGACGCTGTGGCCGGGCGTCGCGAGGGCCAGCCGGAGCCAAGGATCGACCTTTCCCGCACCGGCCGCCAAGGGCACGCGCATCGATTCGCCCCCCGGCGTCACGCCCAGCGCCGGCGACTCCGTAACGCAGAACAAGCAGGTCAGCACGAGGGCCGAGGCCGCGGCGATCCGAGCCGTCCGGATCCAAAAGAACGCACGCATCATCGTCTCCTCCATCGTGGAATCAGCCGGCGAAGGCAGCGGACATCTTGTGAAGCCAGGCCAGCACCGCGGCCTCGAAGGTCGGGTAGCGCAGGTCATCCACGATCCAGGTCTGCGGATCGCCAAGACGGATGCCGCTGGCCTGTACCTGGTCGGCCTCGTCCCGAGCGGCAGAGAAGCGGCCGCCGCGCCCCGCCTCGGCAAAGGCCGCGATGAGGTGCAGATCCCGGTAGTCAAAGCTGGTCCGGTGCGGGAACACGAAGGTCGGGGAGGCGGCGACCGCCGCCTGTGCTTCCTGAACCGCCCCGGCGAGATCGGAGCCACCCAAAGCCAACTTCGCCGCCGCGCGCCCGCCGCGCGCATCCGCGCTGGTCTGCCCGCGCGCCACGGCCGCATCGAAGGTCGTCACGGCGGCCCGGAACGCGTCCGTCGTGGTGGCCCGGGTCAGTTCCACCCAGCCGCGGCCGGTGTAGGCCGGACCGTACTGCGCGTCGAGAGCGATGGCGGCCCCGAATCTCTGGAGCGCCTGAGCAAAATCGCCCGCCTCGAACGCCGTCCACCCCTTCGCGGTGAGCGTCTCCGGCGTATCAGGCGGCGGAGTTGCGGTGATGCTGAAGGGGTTGTCGGAGACATCGCTGCCCAGATGGACGCCATCTGTCGCCGTCACGCGAATGAGCGCCTGCCCGGTAGCGGTCCCCGGGACCGCCCAGGTGAAGGTGCCGTCGTTCGGCTCGTCGACCGCCACCGGCAGCCAAACAGCGCCGCCGTCCGGGCTGAGCTCGATGGTGATCAGCAACACCTGCGTGTCTCCGTCGGTGGCGGTCCAGGTGATCCCGGTCTGCGATCCTGCCAAGAAACTCTCGCCACCATTCGGCGTGAGCACATGCACGACCGGCGTCTGGGGCGGCGGCGGCGGCATGCTGCTGATGCTGAAGGGGTTGTCGGAAACATCGCTGCCCCGATGGACGCCATCTGTCGCCGTCACGCGGATGAGCGCCTGCCCGGTAGCCATCCCCGGGACCGCCCAGGTGAAAGTGCCGTCGTTCGGGTCGTCGACCGCCACCGGCAGCCAAACAGCGCCGCCATCCGGGCTGAACTCGACGGAGATCAGCAACATCGGCGTGTCTCCATCGGTTGCGGTCCAGGTGATCTCAGTTTGCGCTCCGGCCCGGAAACTCTCGCCACCGTTCGGCGTGAGGACCTGCACGACCGGCGCCTGGGCCGGCGGCGGCGGTTGGATGACCTCCTTCCCGCCGCATCCGGTGATCACTCCGGCCAAAGCCACCCCAAGAAGAGCGAGGGCCAACCCTATGGCCGAGAGGCACCGGGACTTACGGGCTCGTCTTGCTTGCATTTTCATCCCGCCCTCCTCAGAAGGTCACCGTGGACTGGACCGTACCCGTGGCCCCGTCGTGACTGCCGGTCGCCTGCACCGTCACACTCGCCGTCCCGTCGTCCACGGAGACACTCCCCTGGAAGATGTTCACGCCGGGAAGCTGGGTCAACGGCACAGCAACGCCGCCGGACAGGCCCACTGTGGGCATCGCGTCCAGTCCCACATCGGAGCTGAGGAAGATCTGCAACGTACGCATCCGCCCCGGATTCTTGAGCACCGCGAGCTGCAGATCGGGCGGCGCGCCCCCCCCAATCACCGAAACCTCCCCGGCACTCCCTACCGTCGGGATCTCTTGGTTGTTCACGTCGGCGATGTGGATGTCGGCCGCCATCAGAGACGACCGGCTCCCGCCCGCCCCGGTGATCCTGAAGACCAGGTTTGCCACCGCGCCACGGCCGGGCGCGAGGGTGCTCGTGTTGTCGTAGTACAGAAGGATCCGAACCCGATCCTGGGTCGGCGACGAGGCCGCAAAAACCATGCTCCCGACGCGTGGGGCGGCGGCGCCGCTCTCGAAGCGGAGTACCGCCGGGTCGATACGGATATCCGCCTGGATCCCGCGCACCGCAACATGGTTCGCCAGGCCGATGGGAATGGTGATCTGCCCGCCGGAGGGTCCGCTCCCGCCTCCGACCGCAAGCGTATCGGCCGGCGACGGAGCCGGGCATGGATTCGGCACGCAGGCTGTGTTCGCACCGCGCCAGGTACCGGCGGTGCAGGCCACCTGGGTCACCAGCGTGCAGGCCCCGCTCGGCGCACAGCACGCGCCGGTCGGATCGCCAGGTCCTCCCGTGACGTCGAGGCGCCCCTCTCGGTTGGTCACGACGATCGGCTGACCGTCCGGGTTCGCCACCACGACTCCGCTCAGGGCGAGCGAGCTCGAGCTGCCGCCGACGCCATTCAGCCGGAACACTAAGTTGGCGATGGCCCCGGTCCCCGGCGCCACGGTCGTGGCATCGGCGTAGTACATCACGATTCGGACGCCGTCAGTTCCCTGGGGTTGAGCCGAGAATGTCATCCCGCCCACCCGCGGAGCGGCGGTTCCTCGGACCCAGCTCACCACTGATGCGGTGAAGCGGATGTCGAGCTGAAGCCCCTTGGCCGGCTGGGTGTTCCCCAGGCCGAGCGGCACGGTCACTTCGGTGCCGCTAGCGCCGCTTCCAGATCCGACCGAGAGCGTGTCGGCCGCTGGGGCGGGCGGACAGGGGTTCGGAGTGCAAGCCGTGTTCAGGCCCTGCCAGATCCCGGCCGCGCAGCCCGGCTGCGTCACCAGGGTGCAGGTACCCGCCGACGCGCAGCAGGCCCCGGTCGGGTCGCCTCCGCCGGTCACGGTGATATGGCCTGCGGTGGCTGTCACCGGCAACGCCTGCGCGTTCGGGTCGGACAGAGCCGCCGCGTCCGGGGTGAGGTCACATCCGGTCCCCGCGGCACCAATGGTTTGAAACGTAAGGTTGGCCACCGCGCCATCGCCCGCCGGAATGCTGCCTCCGCCACCGAAGTACATCACCACGCGCAGCCGTCCCGGGGACGTGGTGGAGGTCGGAATCGACATACCGGTTGCACGCGAGGTGATCGCGGCACTCGTGAAGCTCACCACGGCCGGGTCGAAGAGGATGTCGAGCTGTAGCGCGCCGATCGCCTGGGCATTCTGCAAACCGAGCGGCACCGTCACTTCGGCACCGCTGGCGCCGCTGCCGGTCCCTATCGAAAGCGCCTCGGCCCCGCCGATGACGGTGATCTCCCCCCCGGTGGCGGTCACAGAAAGCGTCTGACCCGTGGGGTCGGACAGTTCCATCGCCTCAGGCGTGAGGGCACTGCCACCTGTCCCGACCAAGAGAAAGGTGAGATCAGCCACGGCTCCCGTGCCGGCCGCAACGTTGCCCCCGCCCCCGAAATACATCACGATACGCAGCCGCCCCGCCGCCGGAGTGGAGCTCCCGATCGACATCCCGGCCGTCCGCGAGGTGATCACCGCGCCGGTGAAACTCACCACCGTCGGATCGAATCGGACATCGAGCTGAATCCCCCCCACGGCGTCCTGGTTGGCCAGGTTGAGCGCCACAGTGACCTCGGTGCCGGACGCCCCGCTCGCCGTGCCCAGGGAAAGGACGTTCTGCCCCAGGGGCGCCCCGCGCGCCACAGACACGGGAAGCGCCAGAAACAGCGCCGCCGCGGGCAGGGAAAGCAGGGCGCGGAGGATCTCCAGGAGGCCCCGCCGCGAGAACCTCAGCCTGAACGAAAAGAACGTATTCATGGGCCCTCGCCTGTCCGGGCGGTTCGGAGACACCCACCGGTGTCTCTCAGACTGACCACAACCTGTCCGGCGGACAAACGGCCCGCCACCGATCACACAGCGACCAAGATATCCCAACAAACGAACCATCTCAACCATCCTGAGTTGAGGGAAACCGGTGGTACGCCGAATCTCAGGAGGGTCTCAAGGAAATCCGGCCGGGGCCGACTCGTCCGGCGTCCCCCAGTCAAGATCCTCCAGCCCGGCCACGGCCGCCAGGCTGAGCGGATCACACTCCCCACGGCGAAGGCGTTCGACCCCCGCGAGGCCAATCATGGCCGCGTTGTCGGAGCAGAGAGCGGGCGCAGGCCAAGCCGCTTCGCCGCCCAATCGGCCCGCCAAGTGAGCCGTGCGCTCGCGCAGGGCCGAGTTGCAGGCCACCCCACCGCAAAGGAGGAACCGCCGCACCCCGGTCTGCCGGGCCGCCTCCGCAAGCTTGGCCACCAAGACATCGGTGATGGCGGCCTGAAACGAAGCAGCCGTGTCGCGGACGAACCGATCCCACTCCGGCATCCCGGCTCCACCGGGGGGCACGGCAGGCGGCGCGGATCGCTCTACATGGTTCTTCACCGCGGTCTTGAGTCCGCTGAACGAAAACTCGAGACCACCGCGCTCCAGTTCGAGCCAGGGACGCGGAAACGTGAACGCCTTCGGATCTCCCTCGCGCGCCAAACGATCGATCGCCGCCCCCCCGGGGAAGCCCAGACCCAGGACCTTGGCCACCTTGTCGAAGGCTTCGCCGGCCGCGTCGTCGCGTGTTGCTCCGAGGAGTCGATACCGGCCCCACGCCTCGACCAGCAGCAACTCGGTGTGACCGCCCGACGCGACCAGCGCCACGAACGGCGGGTCGTAGGAGCGCGTGGCCCGGATGGCATGGAGATGTCCGTCAAGGTGATTCACCCCGACGAACGGAAGATCCAGCGACAAGGCCAGCCCTTTGGCGGTGGCCAGACCGACGAGCAGACAACCAATGAGCCCGGGGCCTCGCGTCACGGCAATGCCGCGGAGCTGCTGCAGGGTCACGCCCGCCTCTTCCAGCGCCTGCCGGATGGCGGGGAGAATCAGCATCAGATGCTCACGGGAAGCCAGCTCGGGTACGACGCCTAGAAACGCCGCGTGGATCCCTTGCGACGAGACGACGCCGCTGCACACCCGGCCCTCGCCGGTCAGCACGGCGGCGCAGGTGTCGTCGCAGGACGTTTCGATGGCCAGGATCGGGTCGAGAGGACCCGGGGCGGATCGGCCGAACCGCGGGATACAGACTTGCGCCGACTCAGCGAAGTCCGCCGGCTCAGACCGGAAAGGTGTCACGGACAGCCTCGATGACCCGCACCATCCCCGCCCGCACCTCTTCCGCCACCGGCTCCACCTTCGGGTTCTCCACCAGCGAAAACTGGCGAACCGGGTCGAGAGCGGCGACGGTGCAAACCCCGTCGCCATGGGCATAGACGATGACGTTGCAGGGAAGTAGAACACCGAGATCCGGCTCCTCTGTCAGCGCCCGATGGGCCAGTGGCGGGTTGCAAGCTCCGAGGATGACGTAGGGCCGGACTTCGACGCCGAGCTTCTTCTTCAGGGTCGCCGCCACGTCGATCTCGGTCAGGATGCCGAATCCTTCCTTTGACAGCGCGTCGATGACCCGTTCGCGAATCAGAGCGAAATCGCCCTTGATCACAGCCGCGACCGAGTACTTGCGGTTCTCCACCATGCTCATTCTCCTTCATTCCCGACCCCGGGCTCAGCGCCCGGGCAGCCGCCGCCACCCGGGGCCGCGACGACCCGTCAGGATGCCATTGATTTCCGCAAGACGCCGAGCTTCGATCGCGCCCTGCTCGGATCCACCTCGTTGGGTCATTTCGGCGGCGTATAGCGGCAACTCGCGCGCCAGCAGTTCCTGCTCCGGCGGCGACAGACGCAGGGAGGACTGGACGGCTTCGTCGATGATGAGCGTCTCCACTCGCCCGAGAAGCCCACACAACCGCACGAGGGCTGCCTGGTCGTGCACCCGCTTCACCCGGTACGAGAGCGCGCGGTGCAGCAGCTCTAAGTCCGCGCGCGTGAGTCCTTGATCCCTGGCCCGCATCGGGTCATGGTACCATAACCGTGCGTCCCAGACCCGCAGGCTGGGCCGGGCGCACGCGACCGGTTCTCCAACACCCTGCCGGGAGGGAGGTTCGCACCCGTCATGTTCCACGCACGTACCGCCACCAGGTCCTATCGCCCGCCGGGAGCACCCGTCACGCCCGCAGCACGGACCACACCGGCAGCGCTCGCCATCGCCGCCGCCCTCACCGTCGGCTTTCTCGCATTTTCGGTGGGCACAGCAGACGGAACCCCCTTGGGCGAGAACGAGGTGCCGCGCCTAACCATCGCCGGCACGACCGTCACACCCCATGACAACAAGCCTGTGCCGCGCGTGCGCATCACCGTCGTGCCCGAGTCGACGGTCACCTTCACGGACGTCGACGGCGACTTCCTCGTCGCCTGGAGTGGACGTGAGGGCTGGATCACGCTGATCCCCGAAGAGCGCGCCCGCGACGGCAGCGAATGGTGCAAGAGCATAGTCCTCCGCGAGCACCCCCCCGTGGTCCAGGACGTCATCACCCTCGACCTCGGACTGATTACCGTCATGCCCCGGGCGCAGATCGGGTACACGCAAGTGCCGACCGCCCCTCCGTCTCATCCGCGTCCGGGCTTGCTGCGCGTTCAGGGACCTGAGCCTGGCGAGCCCGACACGTGCCGGATGCAGGTGAGCTATGCCACCGACCTCTGGGGCCGCATCACCCGCGTCGAGGTCAGCGGCGGTGATCAGCCTCCTTTGGGGCTCAAGGATGCGATCTTCTCCTGGATCCGCAGCGTCCCCTGGACCGTGGCCGCCGAAACCCCCTGCAACTCTCCCGAGCCGTTCAAGGCTCGGGAGTGGATGAACTACGCCTGGGCCGACAGCGCCTGGGTTCAGATTCCGGGACTTGATCTCCAGGGACGGCCGAGGCCACGAAGCAGCGTCCCGCAGGGTCGATGAAGACTCGGGCCCCGCGTCGGTCAGTCGGAACGCCGTTGACGCCACATGCCGTCGCTGGCACCAGCACCAGCGCCCGCACCGGCACCCACGCCGTCCTGCTCGCATACGCGACGGCTATCTTCCTCACCGGTGCCGCCATCGGCGCCACGGCGGCCTTTGCTTCCCCCGCATCGCTCCGGCGCACTCTCGCATCGTTCGGGGAGGGAGCCGAGTCGTCCGGCCTGCGCTACGGCGTCGTCTTCATCCCGGTGACCGAATCCGGCGCCCCCCGACCGCTGAACCTTGACGGCGTCCCCGCGTCGGGCGACACCGTCCGGTCGCACGGCGACCTTCCGCTCGTGCCCGCCAGCCTGGCCAAACTGCCCACCACCGCTTTCGCCCTCGATGAGCTCGGGACCGATTTCATGTTCACCACCCGGATTCTCGCAGCAGGCGAGCAACGCGGGGACACGCTTCACGGTGATCTCGTGGTCGTGGGCGGCGGCGACCCTTTTCTCGTCTCCGAGCGACTGTGGCTCCTCGCACGCGACGTACGCGCGACCGGTCTGACGGCCGTGACGGGGCGGCTGATCGTTGACGGCTCGTGGTTGACCCCTGATGTCGCGGACCCGGTGCGGGCGCGAGAGAGAGAAATCTCGGATCGCCCCTACGCCGCGAAACTCTCGGCGCTGGCGGTGAACTTCAATGCCGGGGCAATCAGGATCCAGCCTGGCCGCCGGGCGGGAGACCCGGTGACAGTGGACGCCGACCCGCTCCCGTGCACCTACCTGCGGATCGACAACCGGCTCGTCACCGGGACCGCTGAATCGGCGGAGCAACTGGCCATCAAGATCGAGACCGATGGAAACGGCGGCGAAGTCGCGAGACTCGAGGGGACGCTTCCCGCCGGCGCCCCGGCACGGGTGGAATACCGCAGCGTCTCCGATCCACTGGCCTTTTCGGCCTCGATGGTGCGCGCTTTCCTTGCACGGGAGGGGATCGTTATTGCCGGACCGACCGTGTTCGAGATCGCGCACCCCGGGTCCCGTCTGCTGGCGGAGTTTCCCTCGCTTCCGCTGCGCGAACTGGTAGCCAAGGCCAACCGGTACAGCAACAACTTCATGGCCGACCAAGTGGCACTGGCACTGTCGAGACGGGTGAACACGGCAACGGCCGACTCCGCAGCCCATTCCGCGATGGCCGACCCTGCTGCCAGATGGAGCACGCTCCCCGACACCGTTGCGCTCGGCTCGTCCTCGCGGGCAGCCAGTCTTACGAGGGCTGGTCTTTGGATCACGTCGCGCCTCCGCGAGACCTGCGATGCGCCGACGAGCCTGCGACAGTTCGATGGCAGCGGCCTCCATCCAGGTAGCCGTCTCACCGCAGAGACTCTGGCCCGACTCCTCGCTCGTACTTGGAACGACCTGCGGATCGGTCCTGACTTCGCGGCCTCGCTTGCCGTGCCCGGCCAGGACGGCACCCTGCGTGGCCGGTTCAAAGACGGCCCGCTCCCGGTCCTGCGCGCCAAGACCGGCACAATGTCGGAACCGATGGCCAGCGGCATCGCCGGATGTCTCGAGACCAGCCACGGCGCGGTCGTGGCCTTCGCCATCCTGATGAACGCGCCTGCGGACAGTGGGTGGGATCTGGCGCGAATGAAGACGCGGCAAGAGATGTGGGTGCGGGAGTTCCTCCGGTAGAAGCCCCGTCGAGGAGCGTCGTCATTCTGACTTCTGAATTCTGACTTCCGGCTACCTGATTCGCTGCCGTGAGTCCGTGATGCCGGCCGCGTCGGCCGGGAGCCTCGGTCTACTTCACCTCGACAAGGCTTATGCCCCAAAGATGCGGCTGGGATGGCAGGGTTCCATTCCAGTCCCCGAAGGCGTGGGAGTCATCCGTCTCATACCGGAGAAGATACTCCCCCTGAGGCAGCGTGATTTCAGCCCGCTCAACCCGGTTCTTGCGCGCGCCACCCGCATGCTGGGTATCACGGTAGCGCATCTTCCAGATCACCTTCCCCGAGCGCACATCCTCGATCCACCCATGGTCGGAAAGCGGTTCTTCGGTCCCCTCGCCGAGAGCGACGAGGTGAAACTTGGTCGTGGCGCTGACGCGGAAGCGTCGCGAAAGATCGGCATCGCTGCCGACGCGCGTAAGCCCGATGACCACGGGTGGATCCGGCGGCTCGCCCGGACGGATGAGGGCGGCGACGGCCGCGGGGGACAGAGGAAGGAAAGAAGGCGCGGGGGGCAGGGTCGGTGTCCCGGGCTTGCCGGGCTTCGACGGGACCCGGGGAACCTGCGGGATCTCGGGCTCCTCCGAAGGAGCGGTCAGGCGTGGGCTGTTCGGATCGGCCCGCCCGATCGGAGCAAGACTCACACCCCACGCCTCGGGATTGCGCGGAGCCTCGGAATTCCAGTCCGGGTACGAATGAGAGTCGTCGCTGGCGTAGCAGAGCGCGTAGGCCCCGGGCGGCAACTCGATCACCGACTCGACGACGCGGTTCTTGGCGGAGCCTCCGGCGGGTTCGGTGTCCTCCTCGCGCATCTCCCAGATCGGCTGGAGGTCGCCCGTCCGCTCGATCCACGCAAAGTCGGCCATCTCGCCCTTGCCGGAACGCTCACCAAGCGCGGTGACGAAAAGGCGCACCGGCCGGAGAACCACGAACGGCTCGCGTCGCAACTCGTCGTCACCGACCTCGCGAATGGCCAGTACCGGCTCGGGCAGCCCGGCCGCCCCGGTCACGCTCACAAAAACCCGATCCGAATCGCGCACCGGGGTGAGGGATATGCCCCAAGCCTCCGGGTCGTACGGCGGCGAAGCGTTCCAGCTTCCGACCGCGTGGCTCCCATCCGTGGTGACCGTGAATTCATAGCTTCCCGCACGGAGCGGAATCGTCCCCTGAAACATCCGGTTCTTGGCGTCGCCCCCGGCCGGCTCGGTATCGTCGAAGTTCGGGGACCAGACCTTCTCGTAGGTGGAGAGGTCGGTGATCCAGGCGCCGTCGGCGAAGGCGCGCACGCCGCGGTCGTACTCACCGGTGAAGCGGACGCGAAAGTCGACCGGCCGGGAGAGGTCGATCCGCTCCCGCTCGAGCGCGTTATTCGGCAGCTCGAAGAAGCGGATGAGAGCGCCGGGATCGGGGCTGGGCGCCTCCACGGGTGCCTTGGCGGGCCGGAACCCGGCGCCCATGCCGTCGACACGGATCCCCCAGAGCGAATCGTCGCCGTGCTCATTCCACTTCACGCTGGGACCAACCGAAGACTCAAAGCGTCCCAGGATCATCCCGAGCACCCGGATCTCCTTGTCCAGCGGGAAAGAGCCGCCATAGGAAGCGTAGTACAGAGCGTAGATGCCGGCGGGCAGCGTCATCCGTTCGTCGACCTTCCAGTTCTGGGTCTTGCGGTCCCACGCAGCGTTGGTCGCGTCCATGACCCAGGCGGGATGGCGGGACGTCAGGTCGAGAATCCAGCCATAGGCAAGGAAATTCGTCCCCTGCCGGTCGGCCAGTCCTTCGGCGCGAATCCGCACCTCGGTGGGACCGTCGAGAACGAACACCTCGCGGCGCAGACCCTGACTGGCGATCCGATCGATGGCGGCAATCTGGGCTCCGTGGTTGGCGGCGGAAGCGAGTGGAGCGAGGAGGGTGAGAAGGGCGGCTACGGCCGAGGCGGCCAGGCAGGCTGTAAGAGCGGATGCGATGGCCCGTGCTGTTGCGATCTTTATGCTCATGACCATGGCTGCACCTCCGCTTCATAACCAGCCGGGGCTGCCTGCTTCCGTCCGGCCTGCTGCTTCCGTTCGAGCTGCTGCTTCCGTCCGGCCTGCGGCTACCATCCCGCGTACCCTCGCACCCTGAGAACTGTACGCGGCGGTTCCGCTGGGGGTTGCAACGGTCGGGGCGGCCGTGGGAAGAGACTCTACCCGATCCCCGGGGTCAGGGAACTGCCGAAGTCAAGAAACTGGCGATTGACCGCTTCCCAGCCGATGGTGGAAGTTTGGTACCTGTCGGACCGGTTCGGAATGGTTCTAAGAACCAGGGTTCGGGGAGGACCGGCCCCGCGAACGGACCCACGGCCCCTTCCAGGAGGAAATGACGATGCCCCTCGTTCCGATGCGCGCTCTGCTCGATCACGCGGCCGAGAACGGCTACGGCGTGGCCGCCTTCAACGTCAACAACATGGAACAGATCCAGGCGATCATGGCGGCGGCGGTCAAGACAGAGTCCCCCGTGATCATCCAGGCCTCCCGGGGGGCCCGGAGTTATTCGCAGGACAACTACCTCCGCCACCTGATGCTGGCGGCCGCGGAGCTCCATCCGCAGATCCCCTTGGCGATGCACCTGGATCACGGCAACTCGCCCGCCACCTGCTTCTCCGCCATCGAGCAGGGGTTCACCAGCGTGATGATGGACGGCTCGCTGCAGGAAGACGGTAAGACCCCGTCCTCCTTCGAGCACAACGTGAAGGTCACCAAGGAGGTCGTGGAGCGCGCCCACGCCGCAGGCGTGACGGTAGAGGGAGAGATCGGCTGCCTCGGTGGGGTCGAGGATGGACACGGCGCCGGCGGCGACCCGATGGCGCACCTCACCGATCCGGCCCAGGCCGAGCAGTTCGCCGCCGAAACCGGCGTCGACGCGGTAGCGGTCGCCATCGGCACCAGCCACGGAGCCTACAAATTCAAGAAGAAGCCGACGGGCGAGGTCCTCAAGATGAGCATCATCGCCGAAATCCACCGTCGCCTGCCCGAGACCCACCTCGTCATGCACGGTTCCTCCTCGGTGCCCAAGGAGTTGATCGACATCATCAACGCCTACGGCGGAAAGATGCCGGCCACCTTCGGCGTGCCGGTGGAGGAGATCCAGGAAGGGATCCGCAATGGCGTGCGGAAGATCAACGTGGATACCGACAACCGCCTGGCCATCACCGGCGCCATCCGCAAAGTCTTCTTCGAGAAGCCGGAAGAGTTCGACCCGCGCAGCTACATGAAGCCGGCCCGCGAGGCGATGCAGGCGGTCTGTGAAGCGCGGATGATCGCCTTTGGGCAGGCCGGGTTCGCCCCGAAGGTGCCGAAGGTCTCCCTCGAAGAGATGGCGCGCCGCTACCACCGCTTGGGCCGCTAGGCGAAAGGAGTTGCTCCCCGCATGCCGAAATCACGCGTCGCGGTCTTGACTGTCCGTCCGGAGACGGTTCTCGACGATATCGAAAGACTCGCGGAGCTGGCCGGTCTCCGGACCGCCCTCGACCCGAAGTCGACGGTCATCCTCAAGGACAACATTTCCTGGCATTTCCCCTTCCCCGGGGCGAACACCACGCCCTGGCAACTGGAGGGGACGGTGCGGGCGCTGCGACGCGCGGGCTACGCCGATATCACCTGCGTCCAGAACAAGACCGTGGTGACGAACGCCTTCAAGGGGGAGGACCTGAACGGCTACCTCCCCATTTTCAAGACCTACGACACTCCTGTCCTCTACAACTTCAAGGACAAGGACATGAAGTGGGTGGTGTACAAGCCTAAGGCCCGGATGCGGGTCCTGGACAAGATCTACCCCGAGGGGATCACGGTGCCGGACTACTTCATGGGGAAAGGGATCATCCACCTCCCCACGGTGAAGTGTCACATCTACACCACCACCACCGGGGCGATGAAAAACGCGTTCGGGGGCCTCCTCAACACCAAGCGACACTATACCCACTCGTGGATCCACGAGACCCTCGTGGACCTCCTGGCGATCCAGAAGGAGATCCACTCGGGCGTCTTCGCCATCATGGACGGGACGACGGCCGGGAACGGCCCGGGACCGCGCACCATGTTCCCGGTGATCAAGAACTATATGTTGGCCTCGGCCGACCAGGTGGCCATCGACGCCATCGCCGCGAAGATGATGGGCTTTGACCCGCTTTCCATCGAGTATATCGCCAAGGCGCACGAGGACCGCCTCGGCGTGGGCGACCCGCGCGACATCGAGATCGTCGGCGATGACATCTCGGGCGAGTCGTGGGGGTTCAAGGTCGGCGACAACTTCGCCTCGCGGGTGGGCGACCTCCTCTGGTTCAGTCCCTTGAAGGCGCTGCAGAACTTCTTCTTCCGCACCCCGCTGGTCAATGTCTTCATTCTCGGGTCGGAGAGCTACCACGACTACTTCCGCTGGCCGCTGAAGGACCGGCGGGTCTTCGAGCGCTGGAAGCGAGAAACGACATGGGGACGCCTGTTCGAGGAGTACCGCCGGGTCGGCACGATGGCGAAGCCGGGGTCAGTCCCCGAACTCCCGCGCCACCAGCCTGCTGAGTAATCGCTTGGGAACGTGGTGCAGGCCGGACTCGTCCCGCCAGTAGCGGATATCTCCGTCCCCGTCCAGATCCTCCAGGACAACTTGCTCCACCGGCTCGCCCAGGGCCAGCACGAGAACGACATCGAGGCCAGGGTCGAGGTCGAGCACCCCGCGCAGCCTCTCCCGGTCGATGGAACCGATCATGCAGCCACCCAGGCCGCGGTCAGCGGCCCCGAGGAGAATCGTCTGGGCCGCGATACCGGCATCGTGTCCGGGACCGCTCTCCTTCACTGACCGGTCGTGGAGGATGGCGATGTAGGCTGCCGGGCGCTCGCCTTCCTCCGGTCCCGGCCAATCAGCAAGGTACCCCGCCCACGAGAGGCACGGGAACACGCGGGCGTTCACTTCGCGATCAGCGACGAGGACATAGCGAAGCGGTTGCAGATTCGCCCCCGATGGGCAGATTCTTGCCAGGTCGGTCAGCTCGCGCAGGACGGCGATCCTGACCCGACGCTCCTCGCGGAAGCGCCGGTAGCTCCGGTTGCGGAGCACGAGATCACGAAACATGTTTCCTCCCTCGGGCGATGGCCCTCACAGACCGAAAGAAGCCGCGCCTGCAAGTATCCCTCCCGTGCCGCAGCGGGTTCAACTCCGGATCTCATGCCTCCCGCGCCTCATCCGAAGGCCGGCGGGGCACGGAAACGCTCCCCGTAGCACGATGGATGTACTATCAAGCGGTAGGATCCTTCTTGAAAGCTCACACCACCGTCCCGGAGGAGAAGAGTGATGCGGGATGCTGATCTGAAACAGGAGTCGATCTTCACATTCCTGATGCTGCAACCGCGCATCCCGAAGGACCGAAGAAAGGAAGCCGTCGTATGAACGGGCTTGAACCGCGAAGACTGCGCTTTTCGATCTTTCTGGGTCTCAGTGCTTTCCTTGCCACGCTCCTCGCCACGGCTGTTCAGGCGGCGGATAACAGCCAGGCCTTGTTCCGGAAGGTCTTCGGCAATGCGGCCGCCCTCGACCCGGCCATGGTCGCGCAGGTCAAGGCGGGCCCGCCGGGCCGGCAGTTCTACGTTGATCGCGATGGCGACGGCACGAATGATGAAGTGTGGTTCATCGATACAAGCCCGCGGCACACCCAGGCCGCGCGCCCCGTCCTGGTGAAGGTGGTTGATGAGGACGGGGATCTGGAACTGTACCAGGGACCGGATCAGGACAACGATCTCTATATTGCTGACTATAACGCCGACGGAACGGTGGATGCGATCATCGACTACGCCGACAAGCTGGGCGACCAGGCCCTGCACGAGATGGGTATCTACTTCTATCTGAAGAACCACCCGTTCTTCGGCAAGGATGTGCTGCGCGTGTGGTGGGGCCGGGATGATGGCGGCGATCACCTTCTTTGGTACGACGTCAACTACAACTACTATCAAGAGCTATGCCAGTATCGCAGCCACTTCAGCGGAGACGAAACGTTCGTCGCGTTCGGCCTGCGCGAAAGCGGTAAGGAGTGGAGTAGTGCGTACGAGAATCCGTTCCTGTTCTGGGATCCCGATGAGGATTTGTGCAGCGAGGTGGCGTTGCGGGTGGAGGGCCGGGCCGATCAGGTGAAGTCGGTCCGCTGGAGCTTCGACGCCGATGACGACGCCTACGGCAAGCGAACGCACGACTACGACTTTTCCGTGACGGCGGTAGCGGAAGACGGTAAGCCCATCACGGTCCCTCCCGGCCTGCTTACCAGCACGACGCTTCGCGGACTTCCCACCCAGGGCTGGCTGAGCCGGGACCGTGCCATGGAGTTTGCGCGGCAGGCGCCGTGGGCCAAGGCGTTACTCACCTGGGATGAAATGAACGCCAATACCGAAGAGAACGTCCAGCGCGACCCGCACGAACGCTGGGAGGGAGTGATCGCCCACGACTCGGAGGGCTTTCCGCAGGTCGGCGGCCCGTCCTGCAGCCCGCTGAACAAACGGAATGAACTTGCCATGTCGCCGCTCGGGCGTCGTTCTGACGGATGGCCAACCCGTATGCAATTGTACTACGATCCGACGGACCGACGGTTACACTTGTACGGAGCCGGCGAAGGGTGGCTGGATGTCGATTACAACTTCGATGGTATTGTGGATGCGAGCTATCAATATGCTGACGACGATCAGGACGGGTTGTTTGACCAGCGAGCCATCGACATCGACGGCGACGGCAAGATGGAGTTTATATGGCCGATGAATCCCAAGCAGGTACAGTATGTCGAGTCAGAGTGGCGACAACTCATGCCGTTTTACAAGACCAGCCTGTCCAGCGTCATTCAGGACAGTCGGGCGTTCATCGACGCGGCCCGTACCGTGTTGCCGGCGTTGGCCTCCGATCCCGTGGCGAAGTATTTCGTCGACACTCTGGCCGGCTGGATGCCACAGACCCAGCTCGGTGCGTACATGCGCTCGTCGCCCGGAGGGGCTCGGTTCTACTTGGACTTGATTCGCGATCGTGCGTTTGCCGCGCTGAAGGGCAAGTACGGCAGCCGGGCGGCGTGGGCCGCGACGGAAGCCCGCTATGCCGCGGGCGACTACGCCATCGCGGCCGATCTCCTGCTTGAGACGTTGGCCGGCGGTGCTCCGGTGGCCGACACGAGGCCCTTCGGCGCCTTCACTCGGCGCGTGGCCTTACGGTTGAACAATGCCGCTTCGCCGGCTCGGCCGGATTGGCCCATCGCTTTGCCGGTTGCTCACATTCGCAAGACGGCGGCGGACTTCAACCCGGACGACTGCGCCGTCGTCGCCGGCGAGCGCTACGTCCACTGGCGTGAGATCCCGCATCAAGTCGACAGCGCGGACGCGAGCGTCGGCGCCGAGCTGACCTTTATCGCGGACCTGCCGGCGGCGGAATCTACCACATATTACCTCTACTATTCGCCCGCGGGGAAGCGCGACGCCGTGTTTCCCCGCCGGACGGGGACGGCCCAGGACTGGGTGCCGCCGAACATCGGCTGGGAGTCTCAACACGGTGCGTATCGGGCGTACTGGGGGCAATTCGATTTCTTCGGCAAAAAGACCGATCAGCTCGTCTACGACAACATCGGCGATGGGAGTTACCACGCGGAGGCCGAGTGGGGCATCGACGCACTGGATGTGGGCAAGACGTCGGGCCTGGGCGGACTGACGATGTACGCGGGCGGCAAGGAGTTTCTGGTACAGAACCCGGGGGGCGACGGTCAGGTGGAGTTCTCCAAGCGCCAACGGGTCAAGGGGCCGGTGCGAGCCGCGATCGAGATCATCGCGCGCAACATTGTGCCCGATAGGCCGAACATAACGGTCAGGCTCGTTTGCATTATCTATGCGGGCCGACAGGAGAGCGAGATCCGGGCTCGCGTTGACGGCGCGAAGGCGGGCGAGACCATGCTGGCGCCGGGGCTGGTCAAGCTGTCGCGGGAGACCGCATTCAGTGACCTTCAGGCCGGCTATTTCGGTACTTGGGGTTGGCAGGAGGACAAGATCGGCGACATCGGCATGGCGGTGGTGCTCCCGGCAACCCCGGTCGGTGAACTCGTGGACCTCAAGGAGGAGCGACGGGTGCGATGCCAAGTGCAGAACGCCAGGCTGCGTTACTGGATTCTCGGAGACTGGCGCCGGGGTCGTCAGTTTCCCGTTTCTCCTGAGGTCCATGGTTTCGAGGCCGAGGTCGGCAAACTGGCGTCCTTGTTGCAGAGAGAGGTGACGGTGTCGCTGGGCGAGGTGGAGAAGATGAGGTAGGGTCAGACACTATCTACCTCCTAATGAGATATCGGCTTTGCATCCAACCGATGTCAACCAGCCATGTCCAAACCGCCACCGCGAGGATGTCCGGACTGGCCGCCCACCTTTCGTCCTGCGCTCGCAGCGTGTAGAGCGAACGCTCCCGGGTTTCCGGCATCTCACGCCTCGTCCTCCTCATCAAAGACCTCCCCGGTATCCGCCCCCCAATCCTGCTCCCAAGAAATCCGCAGCGGCCCAAACCCCTCCGGCTCCATCCCGTACCCAGGCCCATACAGCCACGCCCCCATCGGGTCCGCCCCCCGCACCTCGAAAGGAATCCCCGATGGCACCCCGACGACCGGATTGTGGTGCAGAAACCCATCGACGACCGTGGTCTTGACCGTCACCAGATGGTTACCGCGCGGGAAAGAGCACTCGGTTCAGCGGCTCCCCCTGAATCCGCGGCACTCAACGGGTGAGGAGGGGCTCGTCCTGCTGGGAACGTCCGATGTTGGCCTTGTCGTTGTGGCGGTCCATAGTTAGCGGAGAGGATCGGTTCGACCGATCAGCGCACGCGATGCCACGTTCCGAGAACGGAGGGAATATGAAGAAGGTTCCCGCCCGACCCGCGGCCAGGGGTCGTTCGCGATGAGGGGCCGCTTGCGGAGTACGACTTTCAAGGTGGTGTCCGCGAAAAGTACGCTGTCGCCTACGCGGAAGACACGAATCTGGTCTTGCTGGATCCGTCGGGCTCGCAAGCCCGCCTCCCAACCCGGCGGCGGCGCTCGACCTGAGGTTCTTCGTCGGACGCATCGCGAAATCCGCAACCACCGGGCAACCCAGATTCGGAGGCTCCATGACCGGAATCAGGACGTTCGTCGATCCGGGCCGCGCCTGTCCCGGCCCCGGTATCGGACCGTTCGCGATCGGGCGCTTTGTCGTGATCGCCGTGCTGCTCCTGTCCGCCGCTTGTGCTGACGAGTGGCACCCGGGGAAGACCGGGCCAAATTGTCTCCCGCCCCCGACACCGCCCCCGGACAACGGCCCGCCTACACCCGAGCGGCTCTTCGCCCCGAACCGAATGGAACTACTGCTGCGCAACGATGGATCCCGCGGCATGGCCAACGCGGTCGTGTCGTTCGATGACGGGCCCATCGTCTTTGACTTCGGGCTCTGGGTGGGAGCGCGCGTGAACGGACGTGTTCGGGTGTCTGCAACCTCGTACAACGCGCCTGAGTTCCGGCCCCTGCCGCGGGGGCCGGACTCGGTGGCTCTGGCCTACATCCTCGTACCCGGTGACGGACCGGGCGAAGCCGACTACGACGCCTGGCCGGTTGAAGCCGGGGCCCCGTCGGACGACGAACGGAATCCCCGCCGGATCGGCACGGCGACCGGATGGATCGCACTGGACGACAGCGACCCGTCCAGCCACACCGTGCTCCATTCGGACCCGCTTCAGGCGGAAGTGCGCGAAACGGTCTGGGCCGAGACCGCGCTCGACTCAGTACTCTTTGTCCGCTTCCAGGTGACGAACGTGTCGTCCGCAACATGGGAAGACCTGCGCCTCGGCATCTGGTGTGACGCCGATGTCGGGATGGCCGCGAACGACCTTGTCGGGTCGGACCCTGCGCGACAGCTCGGCTATACGTACACCGCGGCGGCGCCGGAGACTATCTGGGGGGCCTGGCAGCCCGCGGTCGGGTTCACCTTCCTGGAAACGCCGGAAGATGCCGGAATGACCGCGTTTCCTCAACTGCTGAAAGGGTGGGGCGAACCAAACACCGCACCCGAGGCGTACAATCTGCTTCACGGACTGGACAAGCTCGGCGCCGGGTTTGTCGACCCGACGACGCAGGAAGTCACTGTGCTTGCGGTCAGCGGCGATCCTGTGTCGGGCACCGGTTGGTACGAGACCTACCCGATGGACCGCCGGCTTCTGATGTCCACGGGGCCCTTTGTCGCGCAGCCGGGACGGACATTGACGCTGACGGTGGCGTTGGTGGCCGCTCGGGCTCGACGTGCCCACGAGAATGTGACAGCATTACGCGCCGCCGTGGATGCCGTGCGGGCGAACCCGGCATCGTGGTCGGTATCGTCCCCATGACGGCCTCGGGACCCGAACGATCCTTGAACTGACCCAGCATCTCGCTTCATCCGCGTGTGTTACGCTGCCCCCTCACCTATCACGAGCGAGGTCGATATGAGCCGCCTGGTTTGTGCCTGTCTGTGCTTCGCGGGCTTGCTCTCACAGGCCGCGGACGCCGATCGCCAACAGCCCACCACGTTCAGCAAGACCGTCTGCCAGGAGATAACGTTGCGCCAACTTCTCTACTTGCCCGAAGGATACGACGATGATCCCGCCGCTCGCTGGCCCCTGATCCTCTTTCTGCACGGCTCGGGCGAACGCGGAAACGAACTGGACCGCGTGAAGGTCAACGGACTGCCGAAGGAACTGGCCGCCGGCCGCGAGGTGCCGGCCATCGTGCTCTCACCTCAGTGCCCGGCCGGCATGAGCTGGGACAGCGAGTGGATGGTGGCCGGCCTCAACGCGCTCCTAGACGACGCCCTCGCTCGCTACCGCGTCGACCCGCGCCGCGTGTACGTCACCGGCCTCAGTCTGGGCGGTTTCGGCGTCTGGGCCCTCGCCGCGGCCCATCCCGAGCGTTTCGCCGCCATCGCGCCGGTGTGCGGCCGTGGCGATCCCGACCAAGCCTTTCGTCTGCGGCGCATCCCCATATGGGCCTTCCACGGCGCCCGGGACGACGTCGTTCCCCTCTCCGACATGCAGACCATGGCCGACGCATTGGCCCGGGCTCATGGCGACATGCGAACCACCGTCTATCCCGACGTCGGCCACGACTCCTGGTCGGCCACCTACGCGAACCCCGAGTTCTACACATGGCTCCTGCAACACGAAAGGATGGAGTCCAGCCTGATGAAACCGCAGGACGCCGTACTCACCGCATCGAGCGGCGATGCTGCACGGGCTTTCGACGGCGATCTCGCCACGCGTTGGGAATCGGAGTGGACCGACCCACAGTGGCTGCTGATCAACCTCGGCGCTTTGAAGGCGGTGCGGCGGATGGTGATCTACTGGGAGACGGCGCATGGCAAGGTCTACGACCTGCTAACCTCGAAGACGGGTGAAGGAGACTGGACCACCTTGGCCACGGAAACCGCCGGAGACGGCGGGGTTGACGTGATCGAGATTCCCGACGGACTCGAGCCGCGGTTCTTGAAGCTGATGATGAAGGAACGTGGCACGCAGTGGGGGTATTCGATCTGGGAGATCGAGGTGGAGATGTAGGGAGCGAATCATCGCTTATCGTCAGCGCTGCAACATGAAACGACTTCCGAGATCCTTTTACGATCGAGAGACCGCTCTGGTGGCCAGGGATCTGCTCGGCACCTACCTCGTCTCCGTCTCCGACGGGAAGAAGCGGATCGGTCGGATTGTGGAAACCGAGGCGTACCTGGGTCCGCATGATCTGGCCTCGCACTCCTCGAAGGGGATGACCGAGCGCAACCGGGTCATGTTCGGTCCCCCGGGTCACGCCTATGTGTACATGATTTATGGGATGCACTTCTGCCTGAACGTCGTCACGGAGGGTGAGGGCCACGGTTCGGCCGTCCTGCTGCGGGCGCTGGAGCCGGTCCGCGGAATCGAGAGTCGCACGCAGGGCCCGGCCCTGCTCTGCCGGGCGCTGGGGATCGATCGATGCCTCAACGGTTACGATCTCGTGAGCGGCGGACTCTACATTGCGGTTCGGGACGAAGACGCCCGGCCCGTCGTCGCTCGCGGCCCCCGGATCGGGGTCCAGTACGCGGGGCGATGGGCCCGCAGACACCTCCGGTTTTGTGTCCGAGGGAATCCGTTCGTCTCGGGGCGGTAATCGATCTGCGCACCCTCGACACGGAGATCCTAGGCCCGGCACGATCCGCGAGTTCCCGCGCACGAACGAAGACCTGATCCAGCATCGCCGGTGTCAAACGGCCGGTCTGCGTGTTCTGCTGGCTGGGATGATAGGAGGCGATGACGATGGGATCCGCGCCCACCGCCTCGATCACCGCGCAGTGGCCGAAGACCGGCCGAGGCCGCCGCGGAGGATGTCCGAGGAGTTCGAACGCGGCCCAGATCCCTGCAAACGCGATTTGCCCCAGCACCACGACCACGCACAGGTGCCGCAGGTACGTGATCTCGCGCACGAGAAACGGCAGGCACCGGCGGATCTCCTCCGGCGTCGGCCGGTTGTCCGGCGGCGCGCATCGACCGACGGCGGAGATGAAGGCGCCCGTCAATCGTAGGCCATCGTCGACATGGGTGGAGTTCGGCTGGTTGGCCCAACCGGTCCGATGCAGAGACGCGAAGAGAAAGTCGGCGGAACGGTCGCCGGTGAAGAGCCGTCCAGTGCGGTTTGCGCCGTGCGCTCCGGGGGCCAAGCCGACGATGAGCAGGCGCGCGCGAGGATCACCGAAGCCGGGGACAGGCCGGCCCCAGTAGTTTTCGTGGCGGTAGGCGGCGCGCTTGACGCGGGCGACTTCCTGGCAGTGGGCGCGGAGGCGGGGGCAGACCTGGCAGGCGGTCACGTCGTGGGCGACCTGGTCCAGTGCTACGTTAGCCCGCATTCGTCACGAAATCCTGCTGCGACAGCCGAGGGCGCCGCTCAGTTCTCCTTCGGAGTGGAAGGAGCATCTTCATTCTGACTCCTGTCTTCCGATTACCAACCGGTCGTCCGCACCTCCACCCGCGCCAGCTCGATCGAGTCCCCGACCCCGTACTCGTAGATCCGGGCGATTCCATCCGGCATGCATGCGCGGAGTCGACTGACCGGCACCGGTTCGGCGAGAACGACAACGCCGGGCTGGGTGGCCGCATCGATGCGGACGGCGTCGCTCCCGCCCTCCAACACCATGCCCGCGTACGCGTCCTGGCGAATGCTGAGTCCCTGGCTATCGATGGCGCTGGTCGCCAGGGGAAGTCCCGCGGCCAGATAGACGATTCCATCCTCCATCCGGCTCACCGGCCCGAAGGCGGCTAGAGACGTCCGGTCGAGCTGGAGACGGACCTGCGATCCATCCCGGCTGGCCTTCTCGATTCGCCAGAGGCTGGAGCGCTGCTCGTTGTACAACCGGACCACGGCATTGGAGACAAACGCGGTGGCACCGGCACCTGAACCGGTATCTGCACCATCCCAGCGACATACGATCGCGTTATGGTCGCGATCGACGGCGACGATCTGAGACCGAACATAGCCATCCCCCCGTCCGGCTTCGCGCTCGCCGATGCGTATCTCCTGTTTGCGGCCTCCCACCGCCGTTCTCTCGACCCTGACGCCGACAAGAGCAGCGGGGACACCGGGGTCGGCGCGACCCAGGGTGAACTCGATGCGGTCCTGCGTGTCCCCGTGCTTCACCTCGAGCCGAAGGGGATTCTGAGAGAGAAGCTCGACCTGTAGTGCGGTCGACCGGCCCTGACCCGGCGCGAGTACGGTGAGAAACCGCGACAACGAACCGCCACGGGCACGACGGCGCAGGATGACGTAGTCCAGATCCCGGTCCTGCCACACCGGAGATCGGCCCGTCGCCTGAATGACCTCGGCCGGACCGTCCAAGGGCAGGAGGTACAGATCCAGAAAGTCGCCCTCGGCCAGCCCCGACGACCAACGCCACCGCGCCGGCCGCTCCAACGTGGCGCGCCGGACATGCGTCAGGTAGCTCGGGAAATCCCCGGCCGGATGCTCACGTCCCCACCGGTCTGTGTAGCCGGCGAACTCCACGACGCCGGGGCCGGCCAGTGTTCCTCGCGCCTGCGGGACCCAGGCGAGATCGGGGTCCTGGACTCGGGTCAACATGCCGTGCCAGCTCTGATCGTGCTGCTCGCCGCCGTCGACCAAGAAGAGGTCGACGACGTAGGGATCTCCGCCCTCCGTTTCCACGAGGAGCACGCCGCGCTCGAACGTACGCACCGGTCGCGCCCCGGCCCGCAGCCCTCCCGGATACGGATCGTGGGTGGCCACAGCCAAGTGAACTCCGGCCGACGACGCGAAGAGACGGCCCCGCCCCCGAATGCTCCAGTAGTCGGGCTGGGTCTCGTCCACGGTCACGGTGTTGTGGGCGAGACTGTTCCCATCCCACTGCTTGCGGTAGTCCCAGGTCACGGGATAGCCCAGATCGGGAAGAAGGTCGACTCCGTCCTTGATCAGCCCGATGGCGAGCCGATCGGCCTGGCCGTGGTTTCGCAGAGACGTGTAATTCAGCGCTAGCGTCGTCTTCGCACGGCTGCCGCTCGACTCCAGAATCATGACGCCATAGCCGTCCAGAAACCGGCTCTCCCGCCGGATGGTATCGCCGTGCTGCTCCCGGATAGCCCTGATTTCCTTTTCCGGATACGGCTCCCACAGTTCGCCCGGAACCGCGCCACCGTTCTCATCCGTGCAGGCCACGGCAAATCGTGGGTCGCGATACCGCGTCGCCGCGAACACGTTCTCGTGCGTGAGAACCGAAGGCGCGTAGCCGGTCCGGCGGGTGGGGGGCGTGATCCCACCCTCGTCGCCGATCGACGGCAAGCGGTGATCTTGTTGGACCATGTCGATGTAGTAGTCAAAGAGCGCTCTGGCCTTGGGCCCGGCGAAGATATCCGGGTACCGCTGGACGGGATAGAGGGCTGGATGCCGTCGTCGCAACTCCTCCATGCAGCGGGCCACGGCGATGAAGCGGAGATTGTACAGGTTATAGGAGGGGCTCTCGTAGCCGCCACCATCCCTGGTCAGGCCGTTCACCAGAATATAGGCCGCCTGCCCTTGATCGAAATAGGCATAGTCGACCAGGTCCGCGCTGTTGGGATGCCGGGAGGAATGGTCATCGAGAACCAGCGCCAGCGCCAGGGCCGCCGACTGATGGTGACCCTCGTTCCCCGTGACCCACTTCGCCTTGATCGCGCGCATCCCCGACCGGAGGATGTAGGTCTCGATGTAGCCGCGCAGCTCCTTTCCGTCCTTCACCATCAGGCCCCTGTCTCGGACAAAGCGAATCAGATCCGGATCGTCATCCAGATAGTCGTAGAAGGCATCGTAGACGTAGGCCAACGCGTCCAGGGAAAGACATTCCCAGATGCAATCCGTGATCAACCCTCCGCGTTTCCACGCATAGTAGGGATGCTGGTTGTTCCAGGGACCGAGATAGGTGCGGTCGAAGCGGTTCTCCAGAGTCGGATCGTCCCCCTCCCACCCGTAGTTCGGGTAGACCGTGGCCAGGCGGGCGAGCAGGACGCATCCCTTGTGCGCGTAGCGCCGATCACCGGTCAGGAGATAGGCCTGCGACAGACTCCGGAGAGTTGGAATGACCACCGTGCCGTAGACCATGTGGCAGTACTCGCGAAGGGGAAAGTAGCGAATCCCGTCCACGACAAAACCGTTCCCGTCGTCGGGAAACGCCCCGGAGGTCAGGTTCCCCTGATCGTAGCGATTGCTGGGATACCATTCCCCGCCGATCGGACACTGGATCCGGTACGGGTGAGCGATCGGATCGATGCGCCAGGGACAGTTCGGATCGACGGACCGGACTGTCTCGCCGTGTTGGGGACAGCGGGCGACGGATGCCCGGGGATCGATGACGCGGGGGATCGTCGTCGGTGGCTGAAGCAGCCACAGGGAGCCGTCCGTCTGCGCGGCGTAGAGGTCCGCCGCGGTGTACTCGGGCCCGATGTACCCGCCGATCGAGTCCCCGGTCTCGAAGATGCGACGGCGCAAGTCGTCTCCCCAGCCCGCTCGTGCAATGTTCTTGCGCCCTACAGCGATGCGTTCGTCCGTGTAGAAGGTCCGACCGGTCTTGCGCAGTCGGGAGCCGGTCTCCTTTCCTGGCGTAGACCGTCCCGGCTCCTCCCGGCACGAGACAAGCAGGAGCGAAGTCCACACCGTCAGGAGGACTAAGGATGCGAGAAGAGCGCACCGCGTGGGGCGGGCCACCCCGTTCAACCGAAGCGGATCCATTTCACCAGTTCCGGAAGCGTCGGCCGCTTGCCGTACATGAGCAGACCGACCCGGAAGATCCGCCCCGCAATCCACATCGCGCCCCAGATGAAGACCAGCAGAAGGATCAACGAAATCGCGATCTCCCACCAGGGCGGGGTCACAATGCAGATCCGCACCGTCATCAGAATCGGCGAGAAGAACGGAATCACCGAAAAGATCCGCACCAGGGGCGCGTTCGGATCCCGCAGGGCCATGGTCATGAAAATGAAAGCGACCAAGAGCGGGATCGTTACCGGCCATTGCGCCTGCTGGGCTTCCGTTTCGCTGCTCACCATGGCGCCGACCGCGCCGAAAAGGGCGGCATAGAAGAGGAAACCGAGTAGGAAATAAACCACGAAGAAGAGCCCCATTACCGGCGTGATTCCGATCTCGGCCAGGATCTCCTGCGAACCCGCCGGCATGAAGGCGGCCGAGCTGGACGAGAACAGGACGATCAGGACCGCCCAGATTGCCACTTGCGTCAAGCCCACCAGACCGATCCCCATGATCTTACCCGCCATCAGCGTCGAAGCGCGGATCGTGGCTACCATTACCTCGGACGAGCGCGAGGTCTTCTCCTCGAGGGCGGCGCGCAGCATCATCCCGCCGTAAATGGCGAGGATCAGGTAGAGGGCAAAGCCTACGGCGTAGGCGACCATGAAGGTGGTGCCGGAATCCTTCTTCACCTCGCCCTTCTCGCCGACCTTGAAGGTGGAGAGGGGAATCGGCTTAAGCACCGCCTTCACCTCGGCCGGGTCGAGCTTCGTGCGCGAAATGCGCACCTCACGCACAGCCTCGTTGAGCGAAGCGTGGATCGACTCGTTACGCTGGAAGTCGGAGACGCTGGTGGCGCCGAAGGCGACCTCGCCCCCCTCGACGGCATCGGCCGGCACGAGGAAGAACCCGGCCAGATCGCCTCTGGCCACGAGGCTACCCAGATCGCGCTTGAGATCCTCCCGACTGCGTCCGCTCGCCGGTTCCGGCACCAGACTGAAGAGGCGTTCGCCGGTCTTCGAGCTGTCGTCGAGGGCCTTCCCCAGCGGCCCGAAGAGGAGGCCGGTCTCGTCGACCACCGCGTAGGTCCCCGACTGCTCCACGCTCTTGTTCATGAAGTAGGCCGGGAGCACGCCCATGGCGGCGAAGAGGAGCGGCACCACGAAGGTCCCGAAGAGAAATGCCTTGGTCCGCACCTTGTTCAGGTATTCCTGGCGGACCACTACCCAGACCCGACCCATGGCTAGGCCTCCTCGCCGCGGGCGCGCACCGTCTCGACAAAGATCTGGTGGAGCGACGGCTCCATCACCTCGAACCGGGTGATGCGGACTTCCTTCATCGCCGCATCGAGGATCCTCTGGGGGTCGATCCCGTCGGCGGGGAGGATCTCGATGAAGCGCCCAGAGTCCTCGGCCCGCGCCACGAGGGCGGGATCGTGGTGGAACGTCGGCCGGCCGTCGTACTCCAACTGGATGGCGCGAACACCACGGTCGGCTTTCACCTTGGAGAGAGGCCCATCAAGAACCTTCCTCCCCCGGTGGATGAGGCAGATGGAATCGCAGAGTTTCTCCACAATCTCCATCTGGTGCGTGGAGAGGAGCAACGTCACCCCTTGGTTGCGCAGGTCGAGCAGGATCTGCTTCACCAAGTCGACATTCACCGGGTCGAGGCCGGCAAACGGCTCGTCGAGAATGACCACCTCCGGCTCGTGTAGAATCGTGGCGATCACCTGCACCTTCTGCTGCATCCCTTTGGAGAGCGCCTCCACCTTGGCCTCAGCCCAGGCGCCAAGCTCCATTCGCTCCAGCCAGTGCATCGCGCGTTGGCGGGCGTGACGAGGCTCCATCCCGTGGAGGGCTGCGAAATACGTGAGCAGCTCGCGGACCTTCATCTTTCGGTAGAGTCCGCGCTCTTCCGGCAGGTAGCCGATGCGGTCGCGGCGCCGATCCGGGTCGGTCTCGCCGAGCAGACTGACGGTGCCGGTATCCGGCTTGATGATGTCCATGATCATGCGGATGGTCGTGCTCTTCCCCGCCCCGTTGGGACCGAGGAGGCCGCACACCGAGCCGGCCTCCACCGTGAGGTCGAGCGACTGCACCGCCTGCAGGTCTCCGAACGACTTGGAGACGCCGCGGATAACGAGAGCCTCGGGCATGATTCCTCCATGTGCGCCCCGGCGCAGGGTGTCGAGCCGTCCGGACGGCCGCCGACCGGCGCGGGTCGCCCTCCTTGATACCGGAGAAAGAGGGCCGCGACAAGGGAGGAATGTGGTCGCCACGTTCCGGGTGACGGATCGAGGGCTCGGACTCGCGCGTTGGCAAGAGCGAGGGTGAATGTATAGTTGTCGTTGGGTGCCACAGGCGTGGGTCAGGATTCAAAGCCAACATCCTTCCACTTGGCGGATCAAGGCGGTTCCGGCTGGTTGGCCGAACCTTGGACCCCAAAGACAGTCGCGCCCCAGATGAAGCGGATCCCGGCCACCGGGAGGAAGAAGGGCATGGTGCGGGCTGCGAGCGACGGCAGGCGGAAATCGAGAATCTCGGCGGGTTCCGCGGTCAAAGCGAGATCCAAGGGGTCGCCTCTATCGGAGGCATCCGTCGCAGCCCAGGGTCCGGCCCGACGGGCTCGATCGGAGACATCCCCCGCCGCCGATCCGGCCCTACGCGCCCGCGCGCGACGGATTCTGACGGCGCTGGCGCGCACGTACCCCGACGCCCGCTGCGCTCTCGACCATCGCGGCGCCCTCGAGCTGTATGTCGCCACCGTGCTCTCGGCCCAGTGCACCGACCAGCGGGTGAACCAGGTCACCCCTGCCCTCTTTGCCGCCTGTCTCCGCCCCGAGGACTACCTCGCCTTGGGAGCCGCGCGTCTCGAGGAAATGATCCGATCCACCGGCTTTTTCCGGAACAAAGCGAAAAGCATCCTCGGCGGCTGCCGACGTCTGGTCGAAGAGTTCGCCGGCGAGATGCCCGGGACCATGGACGAACTGCTGCGCCTGCCCGGCGTGGGTCGCAAGACGGCAAATGTCATCCTCGGCGAAGCATTCGGCATTCCCGGCATCACCGTCGACACCCACGTCGGGCGGTTGGCGCGCCGCCTGGGACTCACAGCCGAGACCGACCCGGTGAAAGTCGAGTTCGCGTTGATGCCGCTCATCCCGGGAAAGGATTGGACGCGTGCCTCGCACCTGCTGATCCGTCACGGCCGTGAGTGCTGCGGGGCGCGGAAACCGGAGTGCGCCCGTTGTCCGGTGCTGGTCGATTGCCCTTTCCCCTCGGAGACGCCGCCGGTGAGAAAGCCGGCCGGCACGCAAGGAAAAGTCAGAGGCTGATCAAAGCGTCCATCTCCGGAAACTTCTCCCGGAGCACTCGCTCCACGCCCATCCGCAGCGTGATCTGCGAGCTGGGGCAGGTTCCGCAGGCGCCCATGAGGCGCACGAAGACCTTGTTTTCCTTGACCTCGACGACCTCTATGTCTCCCCCGTCCATCATGATGGCCGGACGAATCCGCTCGTCGAGCGTCGCCTCGACGTTCTCCTTCGTCATCATCTTCCTAAACCTCCCGGGCCGGCGACGGCGTTCGGCCGCGTCTGCTTCGTTGCGCTTGACCCGGCTCCTCGACGTACGAAACGTACGCCTGTGTCGCCGGGGCTGCTCGCGCCTCGCATCCACGACCGACTGCCGCCGCCGGCCAGCCGGGTGGCAAGGACTGCGATGCGCGCGGGCGCGATCCCTATCGCACCACAGCGGATCCTACTCCTTTGGAGGACGATTCTGAAGCAGCGATTGGGCATTTCTCCGCATCATCGCCGGCTTGATCCGTGTCAGCGCCGTTCCCTGCACGGCGTCCCGGCAGGAGGCGTCGTTCAACCCCGCCCACTCTGCGGTCAAACGGTTCACCAGCGCGGGGCGGGGCGCGAACTCGTTTTCGGCGGACACGGGCGCGCGCCGGTTCCATGGGCAAACATCCTGGCAGATGTCGCACCCCGCGAGCCAATCGCCTACCGCAGCCTCCTCCCAGGCCGTGAAGTCCCCGCGGTGTTCGATTGTAAGGGCGGAGATGCACCGGGCTGCATCAAGAAGATACGGCCCTGCAAGGGCACCGGTGGGGCAGGCATCGAGGCAGCGGCGGCAGGTGCCGCAGCGGTCGGGCAACGGCGCGTCGGGCGGCAGCTCTCGATCGAGAAAGATCTCGCCGAGAAAGAGCCAGGAGCCCTCACGTGGGTGGATCAGGCAGGCGTTTTTTCCCAGCCAGCCGATCCCGCCGGCTGCGGCCCAGGCCTTGTCCATCACCGGCGACGTGTCGCAGGCGAGGCGCGTCCGCACGGGTTCGCCGAGAATGGCGCGTATCCGATAGTCGAAGTCGTGCAATCGTCGGCTCATCACGGCGTGGTAGTCGTCGCCCCACGCGTAACAGGAGATGCGGGGCGCGTCAGGCGCTGGCGGCGGCGCACGGTGCTTGTAGCGGAGCGCTACGACCACAACCGTTCGCACGCCCGGCAGGAACCGCTCCGGATCGATTCGCGCGTGCGGATCACGGGCCATCCACGCCATCGGACCCTCGTAGCCGAGCTGAAGCCAATCGAGCAGGCGGCGGCTTCCCGCGGGCTCCCGGGCCGGTGCGAAGCCGACGAGCGAGAAGCCAAGATCGATTCCGGCGCCTCGGACCGCTTCCCTGGCTTCCCGGCTCACGCGCATCTTCCCGACCTGAGAGGTGTCACCCGCGTGCATCCGAGTCCCGAGCCGAGGTGAGCACGATCCGAATGCTCTCAGCGAACCTGCTTGATCCGGCGATTTGCCGCAGCGAGGTCGAACGCTTCGGGGTCGAAACGTCCGCCCACCAGCTCGCACATGGCTGCGTGCTCGTCATCCGAAGGGTCGCGCAGCACGCCGAGCAGGTCCTCGTACCCCGGGATCCCGCCGCAATCCTCAGGCGGGCAGGCGCGCGCGCCGCCGGTACAACGGACGTGGGCCGCGGCAGGCAGCCCCACCGCCTCCACGGTGATCTCGTGCTGCCAGTCGTCACCGAAGTCGTAGACGTAGAGAAAGGTCGACCCCTTCTCAGGCGCGATCTGCTGCAGGCGCACGGCTCGCTCATCGCGAACGTCCCCCCCGACCTCGGGATCGGCGATACACTCATCCTCCACGAGAAATTGGTGTGCATGACCGTCGCACCAACCCATCGCCGCTTGGATGATGCGGTGCAGGCGGTCGAGGCGAATGTCGGAGGGAACCTCGATCCCACGCCAGATCGGCGGATCGCTTTCGCTCAGCAGGATGCGGAGACTGTGAACAGTGCCAGGACCGACGATTTTCTTCGCTTCCACCGGGACACGGCGGCGGGCATCCCCGCTCTCGCCCGTGCCGGTAGCGGTTCCCTCTCGCGGCGTTCTCGGCGTGACCATGGTGTGTGACTCCTCGGGGGATACTCCTCGGTTCGGCCCCGGCGCCGGCAGCGCTCCCGGGGAGTTCGTACCGCCCCCCGCGGGTGCCGAGATGCTAGCCACAGCCACCTCGGTTGGCAAGTATCTCGCGCGGCATTTCCGCTGCGGCACATCTGGCACGGCGTGCCACACGGTCATCGCGATTTCGGCGATAGGTACATGATGCTGTCGCGGTTCAGCATCCTCGAACCAGCCCGGGTCTCGCCCGTGGCGAGAAAATCGCGTGCAGAAAACGCTCCTACGAACTCGACCGCCCACAGGAGCACGATGACGCCGGCGACGAGACGCGGCCCGGTCACACGGCCTTCCACGCCCCCCCGCAGGCGCCCCCCCACGCGCCGCCGCAGCCACCCGCATCCCGCAGCCAGGGCCGTCCCCTCAACACCGCAGAGCAACGCCAGCGCGGGAACCCCCTGCCGCGCATAGCCGAAAAACGCCAGCGTCACCGCAGCGGAAAAGAGGATATAACCGCCCGCGACGATCAGCAGCGGGCACCCGCGGGCGCGACTCTGTCCCACTTTGCCTGCGAAGAGAAGCCATACGCCCGGCAGCAGCAGAGTCAGATGCACCAAGATGGCGAGAGAGGCATCCGGCGTCAGCATGTCAACCGGGAAACGCGTTCCTTTCAGTCCGCCAGGAAGGTTCCACTGCGTCCACCCAAGCCGAAGGACGCGAGAGAGAAGCGCGAGCTTGCGTCCGGCCAGCGCGAGATAGTCCTGCGGGTGGCCGTGCATCCAATCCCATCCCCGACGATACCCGTGCAGGAAGAGGTCACGATGTTGCGGATCGGTGAGGTCAAGAAGATCGCGATGGAGGCCGCTGGTAAGGGCACCGCGCGTGAAATATCCGGGCGCTCCGGCGTAGTTCCCTAGGGCGAAATTGAGCGGCCCGTACGCTGTGGTGACGACGAAGGTCGGCAGCGGCGACAGTCCGCCGGCGGTCCCGAGATGATTCACCCGTGCGAGGACCACAGCGTTGCGAATCGTCCACGGCGCCAGGGTAAGGCATAGCACGGCAAGGGCCACGGCCCACGGGAGGACGGCCCGACGGATCGCGAGCGCAGCATCCGCCGCCGCGACGACCGCCGTCTCGCCGGTCGTGCCCGGCACGATCCCGGCCGGTGTCGTGGCCGCTCCCTTCGACGATTGCCGCGCATGCCGCCACGCGGCCGCGGCGCCGCCCGCGACAAGAAGGAGTGCCCAGCCGAGCCCTTCCGCGCGGGTCAACGCGAGGAGTCCGCCCAGCATGCCGAACAGAATCGCACGGCGTAGCGCGAAACCCCCGAACCCACCAGCGACCGTGCGCGCATGTGCCGCAGCAGATGGAACCACTGCCTCCCCGATGGAGCGACGGGGAACGCCCTGGCCTCTCTCCACATCGCGCAGTCGGTCAAATGCCAGGAGGCCGCCGAGCAGAATCAGCAGATAGAGCCCCTCGCTCACAGCGGCGGTAGAGATGAGCGCGAGCCCGAACGACCATCCGGCGAGCAGTGCCCCGGCGAGCGCGGCCCCCGGCGTGAGGTGGCGTCGCAACCAGAGCCAGAGAAGCGGCACCGAGAGTGCATAGACGGCGCCGTGCGCCATCCGGAGCACCAGACCCGACGCTGGGTTGCCCAGCAAGGCGTGACAAGCGGCCAGGAAGAGCGGGTAGAGCGGCGGATGGAACGGAATCCCCCCGTCGTACGTCTGCCCGGCCAGGATCGAAAGGGCGAAGCGGTGGAAGGTCTCGGCATCCCCCTCGTAGAAGACCGGGAAGGGCCATGATCGATCCACGGTGCCGAGTTGCAGGAAGAGCCGGTGCGAAAAGGCGAGAAACCACAGGAGAAGAAACATCCGGCGTGGCGAGCGGCCGAGCCACGGAACCGGGGCAATGGACGGAGGCTCGCTCACCCCGTCGGGCCCGCGACGACCGGGACGACCGGAACAGCCGTGATGGCCGGGACGGTCTGGACCGTTCAACGCGCCTCCAGCTTTGCCCGCTCCTCGTGGACGCAGCCGAGCGCCGCGAGCGCATCCTCCAGGCGCCGACGACACAATTCCATGGAAAGCGCGGAACGATCCACAATCTCCTTACCGCGAACCGGGTCGAACCCGGGGGCCTGGGCTTCGCGCTGCAGGTCGACCGCCGCCGCCGCCGCGCCGAGACCGTCAGCGGTGGCGTCCAACGCGGCGAGGAGACCCGCCCGCACAGCCCATGCCGCAGCCGGCAAACGAATCTTCTCCGCACGCAATCGCAGCCGTACGATCCCTTCGCGCTCGGCCCGCATCGCATCCCCGTCGAGCCGCTCCAGCGCCACGGAAGCGCTGCCGATCCGCTTCGAAATCTCGCCTTCCACCCCGTCCAGTTCCCGGGCGTCGAGGCGCGGTCCGCAGGCGAGCGGAAGTAGCACCGCGAAGAGGAGAGGAAGACGGCGCATGGTAGAGGACACAGCGGAACCCACAGCATCCGCGCGGATCATCCGGGTCCGCCCGCCCCCACATCCACGCCGGACGGCACGAAGATTCCGAGCCTGAGCAATCGTGGCTTTTCCACCGTGAGGTCGACTAGAGTGGAGGGAAGCCCGGGACGGTGCCCGCCGTCGACGTAAAGATCGATGCCTGCTCCGAACTGCTCCCATGCTTCGCGCGCATCGGCGACGTTCGGCGCGCCCGTGCGGTTAGCGCTGGTGGAGACCAGCGGCACACCAAGGTCGCGCACCAGATCCTGCAGGAACGCATCCCGAGGCCAACGGAAGGCGATCGTCTCCTCGGGGCCTTGCGAAAACATCGGTACCACCTCGGGCCGAGCGCGCAGGACCGCGGTCAGCGGTCCGGGCCACTGCTCGTCGAGGATGCGCTGCCCTTCCGGCCCGGGCGGGTAGGCGAAACGAAACGCCATCTCGGCATTCGCCACGAGAGCGACGAAGAGCGCCAAGCGCCCCGGTCCTTTGATCGCCTGAATCCGTTCGCGAGCGCGCTCGCTGTCCCATCGGCACGATAGCCCGTAGATCGTGTCGGTGGGTAAGAGAACGACGCCCCCGCGCCGCAGCTCCGGAAGAGCACGCGCAAGGAAGTCCCCTTGATCAGGACCCAACGAAACCCTGCGCGCCGCAAATCCCGGACTCATCGGCTCATGCATCCAGCCTCCCTGCGGGGCCGCCGGGGATCCTTCTCGCGCCCCCGCCCGCTCCCGCTTGCGCCATCCGCAGTCGAAACCGTACCCTCAGAATCGGTCGACCCCGAGGAGGAAAGAATCCCATGAACGAGGCCCCCGACACCAGCCCCGAGACAGGTCCGTCCTCCGAGCAAGGCGGAGGCGCGCCCGCAGCCAACCCTTACCTCACCGGCCACCGGATTCTACCCCGCCCGATCCGCGCGGGCATGCCGATCAGCGAACTGGTCCGCGAGACCTTCCTCGCCTACAACGCGGCCCGGCTGCGGGAGGCCTGCCGTCTGCTGTCGGAGCGGATGCTGAAGCCCGACGTGACCGTCGGCCTCGCCGTGTCCGGCGCCCTCACACCGGCCGGACTCGGGCTCTCAGCTCTCTCGCCGCTGCTGCGGGGCGGCTATGTCGACTGGGTCGTCTCCACCGGTGCCAACCTGTATCACGATACCCATTTCGGCCTCGACCTGGCGTTGCATCAGGGCTCACCCGCGATGGACGACCGCGCGCTGCGCCGCGAAGGGGTGGTGAGGATCTACGACGTCCTCTTTGACTACCGCGTGCTTCTCTCCACCGATGCCTTTTACCGAGAGATGATCGTCACGCCGCCGTTCCAGAAGATCCTCTCCACCGCCGAGTTTCACCACCTGGCCGGAAAGTTCATCCGTGAGCGGGAGCGGATCCTTGGGCTTGCGCAGCCCTGCTTTCTCTCCACGGCCTGGGAGTGCGGCGTGCCGGTCTACACCAGTTCCCCCGGTGATTCCTCCATCGGGATGAACATCGCCGCGGCCGCGCTCACCGGGAACCGGCTCATTCTCGACCCGAACCGCGACGTCAACGAGACGGCGGCCATCGTCTACGACGCCAAGAGGCACGGGAAGAGCGGTGTGTGGATCCTCGGCGGCGGCTCGCCCAAGAACTTCGTCCTGCAGACCGAACCGCTGATTCAGGATGTCCTCGGGATCGACGGAGTTGGGCACGTCTACTTCCTGCAGGTAACCGACGCGCGCCCCGATACCGGCGGCCTTTCCGGCGCCACTCCGGCCGAGGCGGTGAGCTGGGGCAAGATCGACCCGGACATGCTCCCCCACGCCGTGGTCTGCTACCTCGATTCCACGATCGCCCTGCCGATCCTCACGGCGTACATCCTCGAAACAGCGCCGCCGCGACCGTGGCGACGGCTCTACGACCGGCGCGAGGAGATGCTGGAGGAGCTGCGCGAAGCTCACCTGCGGGCGCAGGTCGACCGGCAGCAGGCGATCCTCACGCACAAGGTGCAGGAGACGCAGGCCCGCCTGCTGCAGACCCGCATGGAGGTCGAAGAGCGCCTGCGCGAGGGCCAAGCCAAGGTCGAGGAGAGGATGCGTGACACGCAGGCCCGGGTCGAGGAGAGGGTGCGCGACACGCAGACGAAGATCGAGGAGAAGGTTCACGACATGCAGGGGCAGTTGCAGGGAGAGATCAACCGCCTGCAGACGCAGTTGAGCGACACCGTGCAGAGGCTGCTGACGCCCCAGGTCAAGACTCCCAAGAAGGCCGAGGAGCCGAAGAAGATCGACGGTCCGAAGAAGGAGGGGCCTCCGGAGCGTGAGTCGCCTGCGTGACGCCCTAGGGGACGCCCTGCGCACCCCGCTCCCCGGCCGCGCGGCGCAACGGGTCGCCTGGCCCGACGACCTTCCGTCGCGACTCGAGGAAGCAGCCGCAAAGGCAGATGCCTTTGAGCCGGCGGCGGTCCTTCTCGCGCTGATCGAACGATCCGATGGCACCGTCTTCTTTCCGCTGATCCGCCGGCCGCCCGGCGCTCGCACACACGCGGGGCAGGTGTCGCTCCCCGGCGGCGGGTGCCATGCCGGCGAGACACCGCCGGATTGTGCGCTGCGCGAAGCGCAGGAGGAGATCGGTCTCTCTCGGGACGCGGTGCAGATCCTCGGCAGCCTCAGCCCGGTGCCGGTACCGGTGAGCCGGTATCAGATCAGCCCGTTTGTGGGCTGGGTGACTGATCCGGCACTGTCGGCGCGCTGTGAGAGCGACTGGACCATCGAGCGGGCGGAGGTGGTGAGCGTGCTTCATGCCGATCCCGATCGGTTGGCCGCGGATCCTCCACGACGCGTGCCGAGGCGGTTGCATGACGGACGCGTCCTCGGGGTGCCGGCGTTCCTCGTACCCGGCCCCGACGGGACCGAGGAGGTCTGGGGTGCCACCGCGATCGTCCTTGCGGAGTTCTTGGCGGTGTGGCGTGGGGTGCGCGGGGGCCTGCCTAGGCACTGAACTCCCGACTGCGAGACTGAAAACATCGGACGGCCGCGTCCACGCAGGGTGTCGAGCCCGACGAGCACGGCCGGGCCGTCGTTCCCAAGAACGGATCAGTGCATACGAGGTCTCGGCGAGGGATCCCCCTTCCTCCGCAGCAGCACCATCCGCTCGCCGTCGGACCACTCCACGCGGAGGTCGTAACGCACCGCCATCCAGCCGAAGGTCTCCGCGCGATAGACCGAGACGTGCGTCGGGTCGGAGAGGTAGTGCCACCGCGCCAAGTCCTCCCCGTCGGGCCAGTGCAGGGTCATCACCGCAAGCAGCCCACCTTGGCACCCCACCCCCCCGGCATCGAGCAACGACACGACCCGCGGGATCTCCCGCGCGGGGTCGCGAAAGTGTTCGAACACCTCACTCGCGAGCACGAAGTCGTACGGCGGACTCAGCGCGCTCGGGTGGAAGATCGGGTCGAAGACGTCGCACGCAAGACCACCGGCACGGGCCATAGAGGCCAGAACCGGCGTGGGGCCGCAGCCGTAGTCAAGCCCGCGGGCTCCGGGCCGGAGATGCTCCATGGTGGGATCGAGCAGCAGCCGGAGAAAAGCTCGGTACCCTGGGTCTTCGGGGTCATTGCGGTGAAGGCGGTAGCGCAGCTCCTCCTCTTCGGTCGACGGGTGATCCCCGGGATGCATGGACAGAAGCCGGCAACGGAGACACTCGCGGAAGCGCCGAGCGAACACGCGCCCCCGGTCGCGCAGGTCGCGCGCGCCGCAGAGCGAACAGGTGTCGTCTCCACGTGGATCGATGACGGGCACTCGCACTCGCCGTCATCCCGCCCGATGAACCGCACCGCCATGCCGGCCGCACATCACCGCAGCGCGCCCCCCTTGAACCCAGTCGGCGGCAGAAACCGCTCCGCCCGCGGCAGCCAGCCCCACGAGATCGCCCCGCCCGCCACGGCCCAGGCCCGTGCCGCCTCCTCGCTCGCCAGCGGCGTCATGCGAAGGGCCCGCACCACGTCGGCGGGCAAGGCCGACCAGAACCCCACCGAAACCGCCTGCACCACTGTCAGCAGCGCCGTTAGGGTCTGCAGGTGGATCACCGAGAGCGGGTCCTCCCGCTTCCCGACAAGCGGGCGGAACCGCTCAGGATCGGCCACGAAACGCGCGAGTGTCGCCGAACCGAGTCCGTCTGCGCACTCTGCAACCAGCAGCATGCGACCTCCTCGTGGAACGAAGCGCGCACCATGCTGCAGCGACTTGTGCGCCTGCAGAAACGTGGCATCGCGCGGTTGCCCCCCGGCATCAGTCAGCAGGACACGCGGCGCCGCCGTGAAACCCACGCGATGCGCAAGCTCAAACGCCTCTGCCGCCTCGGCAAATGCCGCCGGGTACGGCCCCTGATGCACGCGATAACCGAAACACCCCGGCCGCGCCGGGTCGGGATCCGGCGGCGGGTCGTCAACGGCTGTGAGAACCCAGTGCGGCGGTGCTAGCGTGACGGCCGCCTCCAGATCCTCATGGACCGGATTGCCGGCGAGTCGGCCCGGAGCGCAGCGCTCCTGCCAACGGACACGCCCGATCTCCACGGCCTCGGGGCACGCGTCGAGACCCGCGTCCGCGTAGCCGGGCAGGATGATGGCCCGCCGATGGTTCTGAGCGATCCCGACCGGATCGCCCAGGCCCGGAAAGACGAGCTTTCTCCCGCCGCCGAACCCAGCGAAATAGTGCCAGGAGATCTCGACGAGAAGGATCCGCCAGTCGGCTTCCACGTAGGCCGGGTGCAGCCGGACCGGCGTCCCCTCCGGAGTCTGCCCCACGGATACGTGATCCTGAAACTGGTTGTCCCCGTTCTGGATTACAGTCCAGGCTTCGAGTGTTTTCGAAGGCTTGGGATCGACAGGTAAGAGGTGCCGACCGATCGCCTCCGCAGAAAGGACGGTATGGATACCGCCGGCCACGAGCAGCGTTCGCTGGCCGTGGGGGACCGCGGCGGCGAGGGCCGTGAGCACACGCGGCAGCAGATCACGCCAAGGACCCACACGCGTCCCGTCGGGCACGACGAGCACAATCCGCTGCACGCCGACGGGAACCGACGCGACGAGTCGGTCCACTTCGGCGGCGAGCTGGATCTGAAGCTGATCCTGAACCTGATTCTGTGTGGGATCCGCCGAGGCTCCCCTCGGCTCGGCATCGACCGCATCAACAACGTCGCCGTGCTTCGCCCCCGCGCCGGGGCAAAGGCCCGTCCCTTCCCAGACCCGCTCGGCCAACGCCCACGCCGGCGGGGCCAACACCGGAGGGCGGCCGAACATCTGGATCCCATCCCAACGATGGCCGCGCGTTCCGTATCTCAGCCAGATCGACACTGTGCCTCCACGCCGGCAGCGGCCTTCGCAGCCGCCGGCCGATGGCGCTCAGTCGGGCAACTCGAGGAACCGGGCCAGGATCTTCTTCCGCCCTTGCCCCGGGAAAAAGACCGTCAGCCGCGCCTCGTCGCCATCGCCGTCCTGCAACTCCACCGTCCCCTCGCCAAAGATCCGGTGCGTAACGATGCGGCCGATCAGGCGTTTCTTCGGGGGCCGGGTCCTGCTGGGCTCAGCCGCGCCCGGTCGTCGAGTCTCGCCCGAAACCGTCCGTCCAGTCTCGCCCGCACCCGGTCGCCGGTACGCGCCATGGTCGGCATCGGACGCCGAGGGCTCGCTGCCGTTCAGATCCTCCAGCCAGGCAGCATCCCCGTCCTCGGCATCGCGCGCCGTGCCTTGCCCTGAAGACCGGCCCGTGCGCCCTCTTCCTCCCGACCATCCTCCCGCACCGCCCGGACGACCCGCGCTTCCCCCGGACCTCCCGCCGCGCCATCCGCCGTCACCCCGCCCCATTCCCCACGTCGAGGAAGTGGCGAAGCTGCGCCCCAGACCAGCCTCAGGCAACACCGAAGCCGCTTCCGCGAGAAAGCGCGACGGCCCGCCCACCGAAGCGGTGTTCATCCGCCGCCGCAGGTCCGACGCCGACAATGAGAGGGTGCGCATGGCCCGCGTTACCCCGACATAGAAGAGCCGTCGTTCCTCCTCCAGCGCCTCATCGTCTTCCATCGACGAGGCGTGCGGAAAGAGCCCCTCCTCCAGCCCAGCCAACAGGACATGCGGGAACTCGAGCCCCTTGGCGTTGTGGACCGTCATAAGACGCACCCGATCGTCACCGAGCGCGCTCGTGTCGAGATTCATGTAGAGCGCCACTTGGTCCAAGTAGGCAGCGAGGCCTTTCTCGGTTGTCACGGCACTGAATCGCGCCGCGCCGCTCAGCAACTCCATGACATTGGCCCGACGCTCCTCGAACTCCTCGGCACGCTCACCCGTCGGATCGGCGCCCGCTTTGTCCTCGCCTCGCAGCCACTCGAAATACTTCGTCCGCTCCAACACGAGACGGAGCAGCGGCTCGGGCTCCTCGTCCGCCCGCCGGGCAATCTCGGCCAGGAGATCCCCGAACTCGCGCAGCCGCTTGCGCGCCTCCCCGCGGATCCCGAGCTCCTCGGCGTGGACACAACAGATCGCGACGAAGTCCCCCCCGGTCGTCGCCATGTGCGCGGTGATTCGCTCCATTCCGGTGTCACCGATCCCGCGGCTCGGAGCCCGGAGCGCGCGGCGGAAGCTCACCGAGTCGCGCGGATTCAGCGCCAACCGCAGGTAGGCGAGAAGGTCCTTCACTTCCATCCTCTGGTAGAAGGCGGTGCCGCCGACTACCACGTAGGGGATGGCGCGCTCGAACAGCGCCTCCTCCAACGGACGCGAAGCGGCGTGCACGCGGTAGAGAATGGCGAAGTCGGACCAGGCGGTCTCCACCTCCGCCCGTCGTTGGGCCGCGATGCGTGCGGCCACCCAGCGCGCCTCGTCCTCCTCGTCGGCCCCGAGGTGAAAGGCCGGCCGCTCGCCCTCGTCATTGCTGGTCCATAGCTCCTTGGGATGGCGTCCGCGGTTGTGGCGGATCACCGCATTCGCCAGTTCGAGGATGGCTCCGGTCGAACGGTAGTTCTGCGCCAGGGTGACGATGCGGGTTCCCGGAAAGTGATCCTCGAAACGCAGGATGTTGGCGACCTCGGCCCCGCGCCAGCGGTAGATCGACTGGTCATCGTCGCCCACAGCCATGATGTTGCCGTGCCCGCCCGGCCCGACCGCCAGCGTCCGCACAAGCTGGAGCTGGATCCGGTTGGTGTCCTGGAACTCGTCGACCAGGAGATGCAGGAAGTGGTCGGCGTAGCGCGGTCCGATCTCCGGTTGTTCCAGAAGCCGCGCCGCGAGGAGGAGCAGGTCGTCGAAATCGGCCTTTCCCTGCTCGCGCAGCGCCGACTGGTACTCCTCCCACGCTGCGGCTTGCCGCTCCCGCTCCGGGTTCCGCGACTGCTTACGCAGGTCGTCCGGCGTCCAGGCGCGATTCTTCGCCGCGGAGATCACCGCGTGCATGGCGCGCGCGCTCCGCTTGTCGTCGCCGGCACCGCGCCGCTTCAGCACCTCGGCCAGAAGCGCCACCGAGTCGTCCTGATCGGAGACGCCGATGCCGCGCGGGAAGCCGACCCGCTCTGCGTGCCGTCGCAGCAGTCGCAGGCAGATCGAGTGAAAGGTACCGATCCACAGCCCGGCCGCGCTCCCTCCGAGGAGCCGCTCCGCGCGCTGTTTCATCTCCGCCGCCGCCTTGTTGGTGAAGGTGACGGCAAAGATCCGGTCCGGCGGAACGCCTCGGCGACGCACGAGGTATGCCAGACGGTGCGTGAGGACGCGGGTCTTCCCGCTCCCGGCGCCGGCCAACACGAGCAGCGGTCCTTCGCCATGAAGGACCGCTTTGCCTTGTTCGGGATTCAGCGCCGCGACAACCGGGTCGTCGGGGACGCATCCCTCACCCGAGCCGCCGGCGGCAGATGGTATGGACATGGCCGAATCGTACCCTGTCCGGCCTCCCGCTGCACGCAGTCCGGGAGACGAGGAAGCGACATCACCGTGCGGCCTCGTTCACGTCGACGGGGATATGGACCTGAATCAGGTACTGGAGTTCCTTCACTCTGAGCCGGAGGACCTCGAACACCTCGCCGAGAGGGTCGGAAAGGTGCTTCTGGTGGAACTCAAGAGAAACGCCCAAGAGAAGTTGACACGCGACGCCCACCAGCCGTGACGCAGCGGCAGATGCCGACGACGACGCGACTCAAGGCTTCACAGCCCAAACCACAAGACCGATCGCCACCCACAGGATTCCGGACGCAAGCAGCGTAACGCTGACGCCCGACCAAAAGTCCGCATGGGAAACATAGGCGCCGGGGATTTCGCCATGGGCCACCGAATCAGGCCGACAGCCTGCCACCGGTCGTGAGGCGGGACTCCCCTCGCAGGTGGGGTACGCGATGGCCGGGGCGATAGGATTTGCGCACGCAGACACGGATGAAGGGGCCATCATTCACCTCCCAATCCTTGGGTGATCCTGACACCACTGCTCCAGGAATCCGTTGATAAATGGCGCGTTACATGGGCACACCGTCGAGGGCCCCTGCTGCGGTCTCCCTTCCGCATCAGGCCGTCGGGCTACCTCGTCCCGGGTCCGAACTCCATTCAGTGAAAGCCGCGATCTCGGGCTTCTTTCCAGAATTCCCCACCGCTGCCAAGTGGAATGCAGAATCTGCACGCTTCGGGCAACAGAACCGAGTATCTCCGTGGCGATGGTATCATCTCTGATCGTTACGACAAAGGTAGACAGGATCCAGGTAGTCAGAATTCAGACCGGCAGCGCGCCGAAACTAAGACAACGGGCTACCTACGTAGCTATGGGCAAGAGACACGTCCTCCGCTGTGCGTTCCCGGGATCCTCCGCTCCTGTTGCTCGCCCGGCTCCCCGGGACGTCGGTGAAGCGCCTACGCCCGGAACTAAGCGATTCGCGTGCCAGATCCGCCGTGGCCACGGCAAAGTCGTGCCGAATGATTTCGTGATCGTCTGTTGAACATGACCGTCGCCGTCGTCAGCCGCAGAATCGGCATCGCGAGCCGCCGGATCGGTGCCGCGCGGCGCACGGCCGGCGACGCACGACTGACCGCGCCCTGCTTCGCCGCGCTCGATCCGCCTAGTACTCGAGGCGGAGTTTGAGGTCGAGCGAGTAGGTATTCGTCAGACCCTGCTCGTTACTCCGCCGGTCGGCCGCGGCGTTCAGGAAGAAGAGATTGCTCAGCCGGTAGCGGACAGCGACCTCGCGGTCGGGGGAAGTGGCCAAGTCCTGCGAGTAGTTGACGCTCCACTGCGGTTGCACGATCGGGCGGATGTTGATCCGCATCGGCGAAGTCCCTCCAAGCTGCCCGTCCAGTTGCACTCGATCGATCCAGGGAAGCTGCCCCACCAGTTGCCGCTCCACCTGTGACATCAGCGCCGAGCTCAGCGCCTGTCGCGTCGGGTCGTCGCGGGTGAAGCTGCCGAAGCTCCCGGGGCTGCCGAAACTCCCGGACGCAAACTGGCCCACGCTCAACAGCTCGATGAGCTGCGCCTCGCTGTACTCGGGGTGATCCGGACTGCTCAGGGTCACGGTCAATTCCTGCTTGGCCGGGTATCCCTTCACCGCGACCACCACCGGAATCGGCGGCTCGTCGCCCTGCCCGGCCATCTCGGTCTCCGCCTGGATGTCGAGGAACGGGTTGGGCCCCTGCCCGGTGTCTTGGAACTCCACCGTGCCGGAGGTGATGTTCAGACTTCGGTTGAAGATCCGGTAGCGGCCGCTGAGCACCTGGATCGACCCGCCGAGGTTCCAGTACGGCCAGCGAAACGAGATGTGCAGCTCCCCCTCGCCCAGGTCGACGGTCGCCTGCGGCTGGTTGACCCGGAAGTTCCCGGGGGCGATGACCTCGAGATCGATCAGCCACGGCGTCCTCGCCGGCACAGCCCCGGCGGGAGGCGGCTTGGCCAGGTCCTGCGTGATGAGCCCCTCCAGGACGCGCACGTTGCCGGACAACAGCGGTCGCACCGTATCCGCCTCGGCCACCGGGCGTGCCCGGAATTCGCCCTCGGCGACGAAGCGGTAGTTGCCGGTGTCGTAGACAAGGCCGTCGCGGATCGTCGCGGTGAGGTCGAAGTCATCCAGAGCGCGAAACAGGCCGGTGCCCGTGACCTTGCCCTGGCCGCCCAAACTCCCGGTCGCCTCTTCGATGTGCGCCCCGGCGGAGTCGAGCCGGGCTATGACGTGGACGCGGCGCAGCCGCTCCTCTCGATTTGCGATGCGAAACGCGCCGTCCTCGACCTCCAGGCGTCCGCGCGCCCGGATAGCCGGGGCGAGCCTCCCGGGAACGGTCTCAGTGCCCACCATGACCCAACCGTTCAATGTGCCGCTTGGGTCCTGCAGTACGCGACCCACCGCGGGCACCAGCGAGAGGAGCGAAAGGTCGGCATCCTTCAGGTCTGCCCGCGCCTGTCCCGGCCGATCCAACGAACGCACGGCGGGGATGGAAAGATCGATGTCGCGGGGGAGTTTCGCCTGGATGCGGAGAAGACTCGTCCCCATATGCCACTCCAGGCTATCAAGGGTGATCAGGGAATCAGCGTAGCTGCCGCGAACCCGCACCGAGTCAGCCCAGGCCTGGAGCACGCGCAGATCGCGCGCCAGCAGATCCACGCTCACCTCGGGGGACCGCCCGGTGCCGCCGATCCTCGCCGAGAGATCGAGGTTTCCGCCGAGAGCGTTCGCGCGCGCGGTGCCATTTTGCTCTGCCGCAGGTCGCACCACACGAATCAGGTCGAGCATCGGGTCGGTCAGACCCGCCAGCCCGGTCCCCCGTTCCTCCCATGCGTGCGCGCCGAGCACCGGGATAAGAAACGGCGCCGCCGGCACCCGCTGCATCGCCGCGACGCCACCGAGTCGGGCCGTCGCCAGGATCGACTGCCGCCGCGACGAATCGGCGAGCGCGTTCATGGCGTCGGCCCACGGTACCGCAAACCGCACGAGGAGTGAATCGGCCCGCAGAAGAACGGCCGGTCCCGGCGGCTGCGGCCCCACCGGTTCCGGTCCCGGCAGCGGTCCCCTGAACCCGTTCGATGTCGCTCGCAGCGAGTCGATGCACAGCCCGACTCCTTCGCCCGCCCTACCGGTCACAGCCAGGCGGTCCCAGGTCCAGTCGATCGTCTCCACCCCGGTTGCCTCAGCATGGAAGCGATAGACCGGGGACCGTAGCGTCCCCTCACCTTCGAAACGACCCGTGGCGAGGCCGCTCCAGTCGTCGGGTGAGCGACCGAAGTAGGTGGCCAGGAGACCGAGATCGATATCGGCCGCCTCGGCGGCGAAGGCGAACGGTTCGGTGCCAGGGTACCCCGGTCGCGGTTTGAGCCACCCGCTCCCGCCGGCCCGCCCCGCGTCCAGCCGGAACCGGAGCGAGTCGATGCTCACAAGGTCGGGTGTCCAGTCGAGTCGGGACTTCCCTTCCAGCTCAACGGGAGGGAGTCGCCCGGCATGGATCGTGACCGAGTCGAAGAGAACCGACCCGCGGTCCTGGGGAATCACTCGGACCGCCAGACGGGCTCGCGTGGTGTCGCGCCATGCGGTGAATCGGCTGGTAATCGTGTCGGCCAGCAGGACGGAACCTGCCGCGGAGTCAAACGGCACCTTGTACACATCCAGACCGGCCGCGCGGAACTCCGCGCGGAGCCGCCACGGGACGAGGGTCCCGGTGATCGATTCCACCCGGGCCGCGCGGAGATAAACTTCCGCCGCCCTCACGCTGTCAGCAGACAGCTCGGCCTCTACCACCGGCGCCGACAGCGGCCCCTCGGCACGGAACGGCCCGTCGACCGTCCCCTCGAGCGGGACGCGAATCCAAGGGGCCACCCAATCCTCCAGCACGAATCCGCGCAGCATCCCCGCCACCGAGAGGGTGCGTTCCTCGCGCCGAAGCGTACCCGCCAAAGACAGGGCGGGAGGTTCCTCCCTCGTGCGCAGCTCCTCGACGGCGAAGACCCGCGGATCGAGCCGGGCGCGGATCGTGAGTCCGCTGATCGGGCGGTTCAGGAGGTCTCCGGGCTCCAGCGCCAGCTCGACGAACAACCGCAACCGGGGTCCGAGCGAATCGGCCTCCGCTCGCACGGTCCCCGCAAAGTCCGAGACCGGCATTCCGCCCGCGAAGAGCGAGATCGGCGGGGAACCGAGGTCGACGCCGCGGAAACGGAGATCGGCCCGCGACGTTCCGGTGCGCACCCAACGCGTGCTTCCCCGCACCCCGATGGTGCCGAGCCTCAGACGGATCTCGCGCAGGTCGGCGGTGTCGGGCGTCGCCATGCCGGCCGCGAGTAGCGTGTCGAGGTTCGTACCGAACACTGAACCGGCCAGCTCGACATCACACTCCACCCTCGGGGGAATGCCGCCTCCCACCGTGCCGTCAGCGTCGATACGCCCCGAGAGCGCGTCGGTGGGGTGCCACGGGAGCGGCAGGGCCCGAGCGGGCGGTATCTGCGTGGGACGAAGTTCGCGCACCTCCAACTGGGCGGTGATATGGCCCGGCCCGGGGGCGGGTCCCTCCGTGGCTGATGGAGGAGCCGTAGACGCAGCCCAACTCGCGTCGAGGCGCGCCCGCAACCCCGGTCCCTCGATGGCCAGAGCGGTGATGCCGACGGTACCTGGGAGCTGGGCGTCCACGAGCCCATCAGCCAGGGTGATCCAGAGCGACTCCGGTACCGCCTTCAGATAGGCGCGCCGCAGGGTCGCCCGAATCCGCCCACGGTCGTGGGAAATCCCGGCCAAATCGAGCGACGCCTCGCGCGGCCTCCCCCGTCGATCAATCACCACGATCTTGCTTACCTGTAGATTGGGAATACGGATCGGCATCAGCCGCTCCTCGACCGGCCGCGGAGAGTTCCGCTTCGTCCCCACGGTCGGGCTCACGCTTGCGGTATCTGCAGACTCGGGACGCTTTCGCAAATCAATTCGCACCGAGTCGACAGCCACCCGCGATAGAAAGACGCGGCGCCCCAGGAACGATTGCGGTCGCCACGCCAGCGTGATCGTCCCGGCACGGGCCCAAGACTCCCAGCCCGCGGAAGTGAGGCTCTCCACGCGAAATCCCTCGATCTCCATGCCCCACGGCCCGAAATGTGCAACCCGGTCGACTCGCACCCGTTGGGTTCCCCCGGTCCCCCCGAGAGCCCGGGCCAGGCCGCTGGCGTCCAGGGCCCGGTTGAGCCCGGCCGGCCACCGGGCCACCCAGAACGGCGATACTGCGAGAAGCGCCAAGAACAGGATCCCACCCCCCATGACGCCGAGAATCCAGGGCCAACGGCGACGCATCAGAACGCCTGCCCGAGGGCGACATGGAGATTCCCGGGACCGTCACCCGGACCCCTCCCTGTCCCCACCTTGAAGCCGTAGTCAAACCGGAACGGACCGACCGGCGTCTTCACGCGCAGCCCCACACCGATTCCCCAGGCGGCATTCAGCGCGTTGTAGTCCTGGTCGCGGAATCCGCTCGTGAAGCGGGCGAAGGTGAAACTCTTTGGGTCGGCCCAGACATTCCCTGCGTCAACGAAGAGCGCACCCTGCACGATCGAGACGAGCGGGAACCGGATTTCAGCGCTCATCAGAGCCATCGCCAAACCGCCGATAGCTCGGTTCTGGGTATCGCGACGCCCCACCATCCCCTCGCCGTACCCACGGATGGTCGTCCCCCCACCGAGCCGGAAGCGCTCCTCCCACGGAATGCGAGACAGACGCAGCGTGTCCGCCGCAGTGCCGGCCACCGGCCCGCCACCGAGTGGATCGATCCAACCCACCCTGACGCGGGCCGCCAAGACCCAACCCGGTTCCGGGCTGTGATAACTCTGCCAGTTGAGCGTCAGGCGACCGAACTGATTGCTGCCGCCGAGGAGTCCGCCCGCGTACTCAGCCAGCGACTGGGCGTAGTGCCCCCGCGTGGGGTCAAAGATGTTGTCTCGCCGATCATCGGCAAGGTCGAGGTTCACGAATCGGGTCGTGTAACGCGGCCGGACATCCTTCTGGGTAGTGCGGACGTGCTTCGACTGGAGGCCGATTGAGACGCGGGTCCAGCGGCTCATCTCCCGCCGCAAGGCCAGGTCGTAACCGATGAATTGCTGTTCGAAACCCTCCTCGCGCAGCCAGCGCAGGTAGGGCGAGGCGATCCCCTGCAGGCGCATCCCGAGAAACCAAGGTTCGAGGAGATCGGCCTGCATGAGCCCTTCGCGCAGGTTGATGCCGCCCCCGCGAAACCCTGGGTTCAGCGAATAATAGAGCTTCCCGGTGAGTGCCAGGCGGAGCCCCCGACCGTTGAGGTTACGCATCCCCCACTCGCTGAGAAGGCGCACCTGGTCCGAAGAAGAGTAACCGGCTCCCACGCCGTACCAGGCGGGCTTGCGCTCCTCGAGGTCGACCTCGATATTGGCCGCCGGCTTGGTGCTGTCGGGGAACTGCGGGACGAGCCGAGCCCGCGTGAAGAGGCCGGTATCGAGAAGACGCTGGCGGCTGTCCAGGATCCGGCGGGCGGTCAAGGGGTCACCCGGCCGGAGCTGGATCTCCCGGCGCACTGCCAAGTCCCGCGTGCGAGTGAGCCCACGGATCTGGATCGAATCGACGAGCACTCGCTGGCCCGGGTCCACGTCGATCACCACTTCCGCCATGTCGGCTTCGTAGCGCACGGAGAGCTCGGTCCGACCGAGAGCGAACCCCCGGTCGGAGCAGTAGGCGCTCACGCGATCTCGCTCGGCAAGAACGGCCGGCCACGAAAGCGGCGCCCCGCGCTGGAGACGACAGCCAGCCGCAAGATCCTTCTCCCAGGCATCCCGTAGCCCACGCCGCTTCACCCCCGCCAGGCTGATGAGCGGCCCCTCGTCCACCGTCAGGGTGATCCGCACCCGGTCTCCGCCCTCGTTGTAGCGCACCTCAGCGTCGAGGACGCGGGCGAAGGGGAAGCCCTCGGCGCGATAACGTTCCTCCACCGCGTGCAGGTCGACCGCGAGAAAATCGGCCCCGGCATAGCGGGGTGTTCGAAACGGCCGCCACCAAGCCGACTGGCGCAGGCGCATCACCGAACGCAACTCGCCGCCGGAAAGATGCGAGTTCCCGCTGAACCGGATGGCGGCCAGCCGCGGTGCTTCCCCCTCTTCGCCGCCGGCCCGTGCCACTCCCGCCAGAACGAGGAGCAGCAGCACGCGCCCGACAGCGAGGAGGATCAGCCCCAGGCCGCGATGACCGCTTCCGCCTGCGCGCGCGCCCACCGGTCCGCCTCCTGTATCGCATCGAGGTCGCTGCAACCTCCCCCCGGTCGCCGGTCCAGCACCCGCTCCAACCCCTCACCGATCCGGAGGAACCCGATCCGCTCCTCCAGGAACGCCGCGACCAGCACCTCGTCTGCAGCATTCAGAACCGCGGGAGCCGTTCCACCCTCGGCCAGGGCCCGCCGGGCCAGGTCCAGACAGGGGTAGCGCCCGGGGTCGGGACGCGCGAAGTCAAGCCGCCCGTAGCTCGTGAGGTCACACCCGGCAACCGGACCCGGCAACCGCAGGGGATAGCAGAGGGCGTTTTGGATCGGGATCCGCATATCGGGCACAGAGAAGACCGCCGTCGTCGAACCATCGATCCACTCCACCATCCCATGCACCACCGACTGCGGATGGATCCAGACGTCGATCCGTTCCGGCGCGACAGCAAAGAGCCAGCGGGCCTCGATCACCTCGAACCCCTTGTTCAAGAGCGTGGCCGAGTCGACGGTGATGCGCGGTCCCATGGTCCAGGTCGGGTGGCGCAACGCATCCGCGGGCGTCACGGTGCCCAGGGTGGCGGGATCCCGCTCGCGCAGCGGCCCCCCCGAGGCCGTGAGGACGAGCCGGCGCACCACATCCGGTCCCTGCCCATTGAGTGCCTGGAAGATCGCGTTGTGCTCACTGTCGACCGGGAGCAGGCGGGCCCCTCGACGCTCCGCTTCGGCTGCGAGGAATTCCCCTGCGATGACCAAAGACTCCTTGTTGGCGAGGGCAACCGCGCGTCCCGCCGCCAGCGCGCGCCAGGTGGGACGCAACCCCGCCGCACCCACGAGGCCGTTGAGCACGACGTCGGCTTCCTCCATGGCAGCCACGCTCTCCACACCGGAAGGGCCGAAGAAGAGCGATCCCGACCAACCGACGCCGATCCGGGAGCGCAGCTCGGTCTCGAGGTCGGCGCGACCCAACGCCACGACCCGCGGGCGGAACGCGCGAACCTGCTCGGCGAGGAGGTCCACGTTCGACCCTGCGGCAAGGGCAAAGACCTCGAGTCGGCCGGGCAGACGTGCAATGACGTCACAGGCCGCCCGCCCGACAGAACCGGTGGAGCCTAGCACGGTCACCCGTCGAGGGCGGCCCGGAGGACTGATGATGGAGTCCTTCATCGTGGGCAATCTATCACCCCACGGGTCAGCGCAGGAGCAGCTTAAGGCCGAGAGCGAAGATCGGCGCCGCGAAGATCAGACTGTCCAGCCGATCAAGAATCCCACCGTGCCCCGGAATGATGCCGCCGGCGTCCTTGACGTCCGCTTCTCGTTTGAGCCGCGACTCCACCAAGTCCCCCAGTTGCGCGGCCACGCCCGCAGCGAGACCGAGGAACGCGCCGCGGAGAAGACCGAGTCCCGGCACGAATGGCCCTGCAAGCAGGCCGGCCGTGACTACGGAAGCCATGAGTCCGCCGGTAAGCCCCTCCCAGGTCTTCTTCGGGCTGACGGCGGGCCAGAGACGGTGGCGTCCGAACAGGGAACCGACGGCATAGGCACCGGTGTCGCACGCAAACACCACGGCCAGAGCGAAAAGAGCCTTGAGCGCAGCCGCCCCGCCGGACGCGGCACCGGGATCCGGCCTCCCTTCCAGGCCGCCGAGGCAGGCCAGCAGCAGACCTAGATACAGCGCGCCCAGCAGATGAATCGCCCACGCGCCGAGCCCGGAACCGGGCCAGCGCGGCTTCCTCGGAAAGAACAGCCAGGCCAACCCGACCAGCCAGATCGCGGCGGTCAGCGGAATCCTGACAGGCCCGAGCCAGCCCCAGAGTGCCGCCCCAAGAACCAGCGGCGCGATGGCCGGCAGGAAGCGTGGAGCGCGCCAGCCCATGGCGCCCAGGAGGCCGGCCAGCTCCCACCCACCCAGAATAGACCCGAGGGCCAGCAGTCCGGCATACGCGATCGGGTGGAGCCAGACAAGGGCGAGAACGATCGGGAGGTAGATCGCCGCAGAACCCAGCCTTCGGCGCAGCGAGCGGTTCATCCGCCGGACGACGGCGCCGCCACGCGCCCGAACCGGCGATCCCGCTTCTGGTACTCCGCCACCGCCGCGAAGAGGTCGCGCTTACGGAAGTCGGGCCAGAGGGTGTCCGTGACGTAGATCTCCGCGTAGGCCAGTTGCCAGAGCAGGAAGTTGGAGAGACGCATCTCTCCACTGGTGCGGATCAGAAGGTCAGGCTGAGGCAGGCCGGCGGTATAGAGCCGCGCTTCCACAGCAGCCTCGTCGATATCCTCCTCGCGCAATCGCCCATCACCGACGTCGGCAAGCAGCTTGCGCACGCAATCGACCAACTCCGTCCGCCCGCCGTAGGAGAGGGCAAGGACGAGACACAGGCCGGTGTTCCCCGAAAGGTGGCGGACGGTGCGGTCGACCTCTTCGCGCACCTCGCCGGGGAGGTCCGCCGTGCGACCGATCACCTGAAGCCGAACCTGATTCCTGTGGAGGGCGTCACGCTCTTCCTTCAGCACCTGCCGGAGAAAGCTCATGAGGCCGGCCACCTCCCCGGCGGGGCGTTGCCAGTTCTCGACGGAAAACGTGTAGAGGGTGAGTACCTCAATCCCCAGTTCGGAGGCCCCCTCGACCGCCTCGCGCACACCCCGCCGGCTGGCATGGTGGCCGGCAATGCGGGGCAATCCTCGGCGGGTGGCCCAACGGCCGTTGCCGTCCATGATGACGGCGACGTGCCGCGGCAGGTTGCCCTGCACGAGGATCGCTTCCTTGTCGAGGTCGGGCCTGGACTGACCGCGTGGCACGAAGCGTTCTCCCCGCCTCATCGGGAGGCCGATCGCGTCGGAGCGCGACCGTTCTGATCTGAAGAACCCGCTAGACCTCGAGGATTTCCTTTTCCTTACGGGCAAGGATCTCATCAACGAAGACGCCGTGCTTGTCAGTGACCTTCTGCACGTCGGTGCGTAGGCGTTCGGCCTCGTCCTCGGAAACGGCGTGATCCTTCTCAGCCTTCTTGAGCTCGTCGTTGGCCTCGCGCCGGATGCCGCGAATGGTGACGCGCGCCTCCTCGCCGGCCTTCTTGGCCCGCTTCACCAGATCATGGCGTCGTTCCTCGGTGAGGGCCGGAATGGGCAGCCGGATCAACTCGCCGTCTTCCGCCGGGTTCACGCCGAGATCGGCCTTCTGGATCGCCTTGACGATGGCCGACATGACCTTCTTGTCCCAGGGTTGGACCACCAAGAGGCGCGGCTGCGGCGCGGTGATCGAGGCGACCTGGCTCAGCGGCATGACCGAGCCGTAGGCCTCGACCCGCACCGAATCCAGCAAGGCCGGGGTGGCCTTGCCGGTGCGAATCGTCAGCAGATCCGTCTTCAGCGACTCCAGGCTCTTCTTCATGCGGTCTTCCGCACGCTGGACGATCTCGTGGTTCATGGGATCGGATCCTCCTCCACCAGGCTCCCCACCGGTTCCCCGCGCAGCACGCGCGCCAGGTTGCCGACGGTGCGCAGATTGAACACTGCGATCGGCAGCCGGTTCTCCTTCGCCAACGTGATGGCCGTGAGGTCCATCACCCGAAGATCTTGCTTGATCACGGCGGCGTGACTGAGCCGCGGCAGAAGCTTCGCCGACTCATCCAGCGCCGGGTCGGACGTGTAGACACCATCGACCTTGGTCGCCTTGAGCAGCACCTCGCAGCCTGTCTCTACTGCGCGCAGAACCGCCGCCGTGTCGGTACTGAAGTACGGGTTGCCGGTCCCGCCGGCGAGAATGACGATGCGCCCCTTCTCCAGGTGATGCATGGCGCGCCGCCGGATGTACGGTTCAGCCACTTGATCCATCTTCAACGCGGACAGAACCCGAGTATGCACGCCCATCCCTTCCAGCCGGTCCTGCAGGGCAAGCGCATTCATGACCGTGGCCAGCATCCCGATGTGATCCGCGGTGGAGCGCTCCATACCTCGGGCGGTGAGCTCGGTCCCGCGCAGGAAATTGCCTCCACCGACCACAACAGCAAGTTCGACGCCGGTGCGTCGCGCCTCCAGAACCTGCCGACAGATAGAGTCGACGGTCTCCGGGTCAAGACCCAGTCGGCGATCGCCGGAAAGGATCTCTCCGCTGAGCTTGAGGAGAACCCGCTTCCAGCGGGGCGACTCCGTCGACGACCGGCCGGTCCCTTCCATGGCCGTGCCCTCGGGGGCTATTTCTTCAGCTCCTCGCCGAGCTGATAGCGGACGAAGCGGCGGATGATGATGTTTTCGCCTAGCTTAGCGATGACCGCGGTCAACACTTCGCGAACTTTCTTGTCCGGGTCTTTGACGAACGGTTGCTCGAGGAGAACGAACTCCTCGTAGAACTTTTCCAGACGTCCCTCGATGATTTTAGGCCAGAACTGCTCGGGCTTGCCGGACGTCTTCGCCTGGTCCTCGTAGATCGCCTTTTCGCTCGCCACCACCTCGGGCGCGACCTCCTCGCGGCCGACCGCGATGGGAAGCGCCGCCGCGATGTGCAGGCAGATATCGTGGACGAACTGCTTGTAGTCCTCGGTGCGGGCCACGAAGTCCGTCTCGCAATTGATCTCGACGAGGACGCCGACCCTGGAGCCAGGGTGAATATAAGACTCGATCACCCCCTCGCCGGTGGCGCGCCCGACCTTCTTCTCAGCCGCCGCCTCGCCTCTCTTGCGCAGAACCTCGACGGCCTTCTCGATGTCACCGCCGGTCTCCTCCAGCGCCTTCTTGCACTGCATAACGCCCGTCCCGGTCTGCTCGCGAAGCCGCTTCACCTGGTCGGCTGAAATCGTCATCGTCATCACTCCTCGCCCGTCGTGCGGGCCGTGGGGACCGCCGTCCGGCAGTCCACTCGCTGGTCGTTTCCAAAACCCGGGTGACCGAGCGGCGGCGCGACACAAGCCGGCTACCACCCGAAATCCGATTCGTATACTCGATCTATGCTCGTTCGGTACTCCGCAGGATTACGCATCCCGCGCGATTCGGGCTTCAGGCATCAGGCTTCAGGCCTCGGCCTTTCGCCGACCTCAGGCGTCGGCAGCCCTCAGGCGTCCGCGGAACGTCCCGCGGTTGCAGCCTCGGGTAGCGTATCGGGCATCGCCGCGGACGCGCGGGTCTCGAGCACCGTGTCGGCCACAAACTGCGAGAAGAGCCGGATGCTCCGAATGGCGTCGTCGTTGCCGGGGATCGGATAGTCCACCTGCTCGGGATCGCAGTTGGTGTCCACGATACCCATGACGGGGATGCTCAGCCGGCGGGCTTCCGCCACGGCGATGGTCTCCATCTTGGTGTCGACGACGAACATAAGTCCGGGCAGGCGGTTCATGTCACGGATGCCGCTGAAGATCTTCTCCAGTTGACCTCGTTCCTTCTCCAGCCGCGCGACTTCCTTCTTGTTGAGCTTTTCGAAGGTGCCGTCTTCACTCATGCGCTCGACGCTCCGCAGCCGCCTGATGCTCATCTTGATGGTCTGGAAATTCGTCAGCATCCCGCCAAGCCAGCGCTCGGTCACATAGAAGTTGCCGGAGCGCCGCGCCTCTTCCTGCATGACGGCCTGGGCCTGCTTCTTGGTGCCGACGAAAAGGATCCCGTCGCCCGCCCGAGTCACCTTGATGACCGCCTCCCGCGCCTTGTCCACCTGTTGGAGGGTTCGAGCCAGGTCGATGATGTGGATGCGGTTTCTCTCGAGAAAAATGTACTGCTTCATCTTCGGGTTCCACCGCCGGGTTTGATGCCCGAAATGGACGCCCGCCTCAAGAAGTTCGCGCATCGTGATCGTAGCCATGATCTCCGCCTTTCTGTCGAGCAGTTTCCACTTGTACCTCCCGGCCCCGAGGACCGGACAGCCCAAGCCGATGGCCCGGATTGCCCGATACCGGAGAACCGCTCAGGGAGGCTGTAGGATTCGCCGGCTTCTAACGCTTCGAGAACTGGAAGCGCTTGCGGGCGCCCGGCTGCCCGTACTTCTTACGTTCCTTCATGCGAGGATCCCGGGTAAGCAACCCATCCTTGTCGAGGAGCGGCTTCAGGCCGAGATCACAACTTCGCAGCGCGCGCGCGATCCCCAGACTGACCGCGCCGGCCTGCCCGGAAAGCCCTCCGCCGTCTACCGTCGCGTGCAGGTCGAATCGGCCCGCAGTCTCGGTGGCGACGAACGGCTTGTTCGCGACGATCGAAAGAATCTCACGCTGGAAGTACGCGTCCAGGGTCCGGCCATTGACCTGGCGCTCCCCGGTGCCGGCGGTGATCCGCACCCGCGCCACCGAGGACTTGCGTCGGCCTGTGCCGAGGTAAACTGTCTTCTGCACCATTGAAGAACCTCCGGGTTGCCGGCGCGGCGATGCGCTCGGCTATGGTCTCGGCCGTGCGCTCAGCGATGCGCTCGACCGTGCTCTCGACCGCGCGCGCTCGACTGCCTGCGCTCGACTGTGCTCTCGGCGACGTGCTCGACTGCGGGCGCTCGACCTTGTGCGCTCGGCTAAGCGCTCGGCGACGCGCTCGGCCGCTTGCTGGCTTCAGCCTTTGCGACGGGTCGGGCCGGTATGGAGCGCCCCTGCCCACCCAGCGTGTACGGGACGGCCTGCTGAGCCTCGTGAGGATGCGTCGGCCCGCGGTAAATATTGAGCTTCCGGATCATCTGCCGTCCAAGCGGACCCTTGGGAAGCATCCCCCACACGGCATCCCGAACGACCTCGTCCGATTCCTTTTTCATCCGGTCGGCCAGCCGCTCGAAACGGCCGTGACCAAGCCAGCCGGTGTGCCGGAAGTACGTCTTCTGCTGGAGCTTTCTCCCGGTGAACACCACTTTATCCGCGTTGATCACGATGACGTGGTCCCCGGTGTCCAGGTAGGGGACATACAGGGGATTCCACTTGCCGCGCAACAGGCAGGCGATCTCACTGGCCATGCGGCCGGCGATCTGCCCTTCCGCGTCCACCAAGAACCACCGGCGGTTGACATCTTTCGCCCGGGTGGCGTACGTACCCATGCCAGACTTCCTCCTCGAAACCGCTTGGACGATGCAAAGAATGAAAGATAGCGACAAACGCAAAGGATGTCAAGCCTCCGTCTCGCCGGTTTCGATGAAGGGAGGTCGTTCCACCCCCCGTTCCGTCACCCAGCCGCTCACCAGCCCGGCAGGGGTGACATCAAAAGCGGGATTCCAGGCCTCCGCCCCCTCCGGGGCGACTCGCCCCCCCGGCCATGAGAGAACCTCCTCCGGATCACGCTCCTCGATCGGAATCCCCTGCCCGTCCGCAAGTGACAGATCGAACGACGACCGGGGGGCCACGACATACAACGGAACCTTGAACGCCCGGGCCGCGAGCGCGACGCTAAGGGTCCCGATCTTGTTGGCAGTGTCGCCATTAGCGGCCACGCGGTCGGCCCCCACCAGGACAGCATCGATCCGACGGGTCCGCAAGAGCCAGGCTGATGCCCCGTCGCACAGCAACGCAAACGGGATCCCGGCCCGCTGCAGCTCCCAGGTGGTCAACCGTGCCCCCTGGAGGAGAGGCCTCGTCTCATTAGCGTAGACAAAGGCCCGCTTCCCTTGCCGGACCGCCTCGAAGACGACACCTAGGGCGGTCCCGCCCCCCGCCGTGGCCAGGCCGCCGGTATTGCAGTGCGTCAGGACCCGCCCGTCCTGGGGCAGGAGCGACGCCCCGTGGGCACCCATGGCGGCGGAAAGCGCCAGATCCTCTTCGAGAATCGACTGCGCCTCCGCCAGGGCCAGAGCCCGCAGCGCCTCCACGCTCGCGCCACTGCCGGCCGCACGCCACAGGACCGACACCACCCGATCTACCGCCCACTGGAGATTCACCGCGGTCGGACGCGCGTCGGCGACGGCACGAGCCGACTCTTGCACCCGGGCAATCCACTCGGGGGCAGCGTTCCCGCCGGTCTGGGCCGCCGCCTGAGCCACGGCCAGGGCGCCGGTCACGCCGATGGCGGGCGCGCCGCGCACGGCCAAACGGCGGATGGCCTCAATGACCTCGGCCGTCGTGGCCAAATCGAGGTAGACCTCTTCCGCGGGCAGCCGCGTTTGGTCGAGGATGCGGACCATACCATCACGCCAACGGACCGTCTCGATGATCTCCAGATCAGGCACGCAACTCTCCCTCCACGCTCAGACACAGCCGACGCAACGCCGCCAGCGGCAAACCCATGACGTTGAAATAGTCTCCCTCGATCCGCGGAACGAAGATTCCGCCCCACCCCTGGATGCCGTAGGCCCCGGCTTTGTCCATCGGCTCCCCGGTATTCAGATAGGTATCGAGATCAGCCGGATTGAGGCGCTCGAAGAAAACCCGCGAAGCCTCCACTTCACTGCCCTTGGAGCCGCGCCTCGGGATGCACAGGGCCAGACCGGTCCAGACCGTATGCCATCGACCGCCGATGACCCCGAGCAGCCGAGCGGCGTCCTCTCGGTCCCGGGGCTGTTCTAAGACCTCGCCATCGACCTCTACCACCGTGTCGGCGCCCAGGCAAGCGTAGGCGCCGGCCCGCTCCGCCTCACCGGTCACTGCCGCCATCTTCGCAATGGCAAGCCGCCGGACATAGATCGAGGGGGGCTCATCGCCCCGGCGATCCGCCTCCGGGACGCCCGAGGGGAGAACGATCAGGGGGATCGCCAGACGCTCCAGCAGCTCGCGACGACGAGGGGAACGCGAGGCAAGGGCCAGTGGTGATCCACGCAGACCGAGGAGCTTGGCACCCGGACCGGGATCGGCAGAAGTCATGTCATCTCCGTGCCACCGCGCCGCGCCTTCCACGGCCCGGAGTCGACAAGAAGAGTGACCGGCCCGTCGTTCACCAGCTCCACCTCCATCATCGCCTGAAAGACCCCCGTTTCCACACGCACACCCAGACCCCGGACCGCCGAGCAGAATCGCTCGTAGAGTCGATTGGCATCCTCCGGCGGTGCCGCGTGGGTGAAACTGGGCCGCCGCCCTTTCACGCAGTCACCGAGCAGCGTGAACTGCGAAACCACCAACATGGCACCGCCGGCCTCGTCGAGGCCGCGGTTCATCTTCCCCTCTCCATCAGGAAAGATCCGCAACGAGGAGATTTTCGCGGCCAGCCAAGAGGCATCGGCGGCGGCGTCCCCCTGGCGCACACCGAGGAGAACGAGGAGACCCACGCCGATCTCGCCGGTGACACGGGCATCGACGCGCACCGCCGCGCGAGAGACTCGTTGGACCACGGCCAGCACCGGAGGTCCTTAAGGCAACTTCAGGTTGAAGCCGGCATAGACGGCGAGGGAACGAGGAGCGCTTCCTTGGATGTCGTCCATCCGGCCCTCGGCAAAGATCGCCACCGGAACCACTGGCAGGCTGAGCTCCAAACCGACGAGCGCGTGCCACGACAGGTCAGTTGCCTCCTTTTCCGCCCGGCGACGGAAGTCGTCCAGCGGATTCCCCTCGGTCGCCAGCCCCGTCCGGCGCGGCTCGCCGACACGAGCGTCTGGCTGGGCATCCGCCTTCGGCACCCCCGTCACTTCCAACACGCCCACGACGTCGGTCTTCTGTCGGTGCATCCCCACCCCCGCGCCACCGTACAGACCGACCGCACCCGGAACCCGGACGCGCAGCGCGGCGTAAAGCGCCTGGTCGGTCCACTTGGCCCGGCCCGTTACGCCCAGATTGCCGATTGTGGCGTTGCCGAAATCGAAGCTCTTGGTGCGCTGCTCGCCGGCAACAACCAGCGAGACCAGCGGCACAATCGGAATGACCGCCTGCAGTCCGAAAAACGGCGTCCCGAGGGTCTTGCCCGAGCCGAGCAAGGCATCGCGATCGACGGCCGCATAGCCGCCGCGCACACCGAAGGCGACCCCGGCGCGGACCGGCGTCGGCGTTACGAAGCAGAGAGCGACCACGACAAGCGACAACGCAGTGGGGACGAGCGACAACGCGGTACCGACGCCGGACAACGCCCCACCCACGCCCGGCATCCGGTACCCGGCAACCGCCAGGCGCGCCCGACCCGCCGCCCCGAGGCCTCGATGGCTCAGGAACGATCCGACCCGATCCCCGCCCAACCGCCGGCTTCTCTGTTTGCTCACGCTTCCTCCTTTGTTCCCGAGGGGAACATCTGCCGCCGGTCCACGGCGCGCACTCCCTTGATGCCGAGCACGGCCCGGCGTACCCGCTCCAGGTGATGAAGGTTGCGTACCTCCAGCAGGAAGTCACCCACCGCCTCCCCCTCCTCGGAGGAGACCGAGGCCTGCCGGATGTTCGAGCCGATCTTGCCGATGGCGGTGGCGATCTCGCCCAGCATGTTCGGCCGGTCCTGGACGCGGACGAGGACCCGGGCGAGGAAGACCGCGTCGCGCTCCACATCCCAGCTTACTTCCACCAGCCGCTCGCGCTCCACCCGATCCTCGAATGTGTTGGGACAATCCCCTCGGTGCACGGACACGCCCCGCCCGCGGGTGACAATCCCGACGATGGGATCGCCCGGCAGCGGATGACAGCACTGGGCCATGTGAATCATGAGCGAAGTGATCCCTTGGATCTTGACCCCGCGCGATGGACCGCGCGCCAGATCGCGTAGCCGCTCGACCGCCGACGGCCCCGGCGGCACGAAGGGGGGCGCCACTTCCGGGTAGGCGCGGCTCCCGACAGCTTGAGCCGAGAGATCTCCCTCGCCGATACGGGCGAAAAGAAGAGCGGTATCCTCGAGGCTGAATGACTGCGCGATCTCGGTCAGCTCGTCCTCCGGAGGCAGCTTCCGGCGACGCTTGCGCAGTTCCCGCTCCAGCATCTCGCGGCCGAGGGCGATGGAATCGGTGAGTCGCTGCTGCTTCAACCAGTGGCGGACCTTCTGGCGCGCACGGGTGGTGCGGACCTGGTTCATCCACTCTTCGCGCGGCACGGCCGAGGGCGAAGTCAGGATCTCCACGATGTCGCCGCTCTTCAGCTCGTAGCCGAGCCGAACCAGGCGGCCGTTGACCCGCGCCCCCACGCAATGGCTTCCCACCGCGGTGTGCACGGCGAAGGCGAAATCGATGGGAGAGGCCCCGCGCGGCAACTGCTTCAGTTCCCCGCGCGGGGTGAAGACAAACACCTCGTCCTGGTACAGCGCCACGCGAAGGAGATCCATGAACTCGCGCGGGTTTTCCGCCTCCGCCTGCCACTCGGTCGTCCCGCGGACGAGGAACTCCCCCAGTTTGCGCTCCAGTTCGTTCTCGACGCGCCCCCCCGCCTTGTACTGGTAGTGGGCCGCGATGCCGTACTCCGCCACCAAGTGCATCTGCCGGGTACGGATCTGGATCTCCACCCGTCGGGCCTGGGGTCCGATGACTGTGGTGTGGAGCGACTGGTACATATTGCTCTTGGGCGAGGCAACGTAGTCCTTGAAGCGGTCCTGCATCGGCAGGAAGAGGTCGTGGACGATGCCCAAGACCCGATAGCAATCCTCGCGGGTCTCGGTGATAACGCGGATGCCAAGCAGATCGTGAATGCCGTCGAGGCTGCCCCCGGTCCGCTCCATCTTCTGCCAAATCGAATAGAAACTCTTCGGTCGCCCGCTGATCTCGGCCTTGATCTCCTCGGCGCGCAGCCGTTCCGCCAGCGGCTTCTGGACTTGCTCGATCGCCTCCTCGCGTTCGCGCCGCTTGGTGGCGACGAGTTCGCTCACCCGCCGGTACGACTCCGGATCCAGCTCCTTGAAAGAAAGATCTTCCAATTCCCACTTCAGGTGCGCGATGCCGAGGCGATGGGCCAGCATGGCGTAGATGTCGTGCGTCTCCTGCGCGATGCGGCGGCGTTTCTCCTCCCGGTGGGCCGCAATCGTGCGCATATTGTGCAGCCGGTCGGCCAGTTTAATGAGAATGACGCGGATGTCCTTGGCCATGGAGAGGAGCATCTTGCGGAAATTTTCTGACTGCATCGCCTCCGGATTGCGGAAAGGGACCCCGCCGATCTTGGTCACCCCGTCGACCAAAAGCGCGACCTCCTCGCCAAACTCCCGCGCCAGCCGCTCACGGGTGACCGACTTATTCTCCTCGATGACATCGTGGAGAAGCGCTCCTTCGAGGATGACCGGATCGGCCCCGCGTCGCAGGAGGTCGGTTAGGATGACCGCCACTGAAAGGCAATGGGTCAGGTACGGCTCACCGGAGAGACGCCGTTGGTGCGCATGCGCGGTGCGGGCAAACTCCAGGGCGCGCCAGATGTCACGCGTGTCGTGATCCGGCAGGTAGCGAGCTACCGCCGCCCGCAGTCGGGCCTCGAGTTCCGCCACCGGGTCGACCGCGGGGTCCATGGTTCAGCCGTTCCCGCGCGCGGCGGGCAACCCGCCGTCCTCCGCGACCCGGAAGGCTCGCAGCTTCAGTTGCAGGCGCTCTTCTCCCCGGTGGCGGTTCACCACCGGCAAATAGAGAAGATCGAGCCGGGAACCGGGGCTCGGCACATCGCATTCGCTGCGGCCCATCCCGAAGCCGATGCAGTCGGGCGCGGCGCCCCCTCCGCCGGCCGTGAAGCGGAGGTGCCGTGAACGCTCCCGGCGAACCCCGCGAACCGTACAGGTCCCCCGAAAGAGCGGCTCCGCGTTTCCGGCGCCAAAGGGGGCCAGGCGCTCCAGGGCGCGGGCGAAATCAAGATCGCAAGCGGCCGGATCCAGCTCGGCATCGACGTGCTGCACCGCCTCTTCCTCGCGAACAGGCGTCTCGCGGAGCAGCAGCGCCGTCCGGAAGGCATCAAAGTTCGAAGGATACATCGAGACTCCCGCCGCTTGCGGGTGCCCTCCGAACTGCGTCAGGTGCTTCCGCACCTGCTCATCGCCGAGCCATGCCAGCAGGTCGTGCCCCCGGGGCGTACGGGCCGAACCGCGCGCGACCTCTCCTTCGAGAGACACCAGCACCACCGGCACGCGGTAGGTCTCCACCAGGCGGGACGCAACGATCCCGAGCACGCCCGCAGACCACTTGGTGGAGCCGAGGACGATCGGATCACCCGGCACCCGGGGTCCCGCCTCCACGCGTTGCAGAACCTCATCCAGAATCTTCTCATGCCGATCCCGCCGTTCCCGGTTGTCGTCTTCCACCCTCGCCGCGATGGCCCTCGCGTCTCCGGCATGCTCCGCGAGCAGCAGGTCGATGGATCGCGCCGGCGAGCCCAACCGGCCCGGCGCATTCAGGCGCGGCGCCAACCGGTAGGCAATGTCGATGGAGCTGATCCACGCCGTGTCGACTCCGCACGACTCGGCGAGGGCCGGCCAGGCCGGGCGCGGACGCTCCCGCATGAGACGGAGGCCATGCCAGGTCAGGATCCGATTCTCCCCCACCAGGGGGACGACGTCCGCCACAGTGCCCAAGGCGACAAGGTCGAGCTGAGCGCGAAGGATCGCGGCCTCCCCCTCGTCCTCCCGCGTCAGGGCGTCGAGCAGACGATGCACCACACCGACCGCGGCTAAGTCGCGGAACGGGTACTGCTCGCCAGGCAGGTTCGGATTGACGAGGATGGCCGATCTTGGAATCACGTCTTCGGGGAGGTGATGGTCGGCGACCACGACATCCACGCCGAGTTCCCGGGCAACGCCAATGGCGTGATTGGCAGAGGTCCCGCAGTCAACCGTCAGGAGCAGGCGCCCCCCTCTTTCGCTGACCTCACGGACCACCCTCTCGGTCAGGCCGAATCCCTCTTTTCGCTCAGGGCTGATCGACAAAATCGTGGATTCCCGATTCCCGCTTCCCTCTCCGCTTCCCTCTCCGCTTCGCTCCCCGCCTCTGTCGCTACGCCCCGCCACCACAGCCCGCAGTACCCCGATGGCCAAGACGGCCGCAGCCACTCCGTCGGCGTCGAAGTCCCCGAACACGAAGACCCGCTCCTTCTCTCTGATGGCACGGCTTAGACGGTCCACCGCCGCGGCCATGCCGGAGAGCAAGAACGGGTCGGCCAGGGAACCGAGGTCTGGTTCGAGAAAGCCGCGAACCTGCTCTTCGGAGCGAACCTCACGGTTCCAAAGAACCTCCGCAATCGCGCGCGGCAGTCCGACACCGGCACCGCTCTCCCCCCATCCGGGCGGGCACGGTGTTGCGGGCAGAACCCAGCGTTTGCGGCTCGGCTCGGGCATAGCGCGGGGTGCGGGGCGGCACCGGCCGCCCGCGCTCAGGCCTTCCTCTTGATCTTCGCCTTCTTCTTCAGTTCGGCCACCCAGGACTCGACCCTGGCACCGGTCCGCTTCTGGGTGAGCATGGGGATCAGCCTGTCCTTGATCTCCGCGAAGGGGACGATACCGGGCGGAACGATTTCCTCGGTCTTGACCAAGTGCCACCCGTAACTCGTCCGCACCGGGCCGGACACCGAGCCCGGGGTGAGGGCGAAAGCGACCGAGTCAAGCGGCACCGGAATGCGGGCGCCGCGGGGAATGAAACCCAGGTCGCCGCCCCTGGCGCCCGATTGGGTATCCTCGGAGGTGGTCTGGGCGAGCTGGCCGAAATCGGCTCCGCCTTTGATCTGAACCGCGATCGCTTCCAGCTTGCCCTTGATCGAGGCCGCCACTTCGGGGGTGGCCCCCTCAGGGACGCGCAGGAAGATGTGCCTCGCGTGCGCCGTTTCGCCGCGCTGGAACTCCTCCGAGTGCGAGTCGTAGTACGCCTGCGCCTGCTCCGGCGTCACCTTCACCGTCTCCTGCACCGCCTTCTGCAGGAGCTTGTTGATACCTGTGTTCATCTCCCAATCGAGGACAAACTGCTCCTTGGTCATGTCGAAACGCTTGAGGGCGGCAAGAAGGGAGTCCTCGTTGGGGATGCCCTGCTGCTGCATGACCCCCTTGACGAAGTCGGCAGCCTCTTGTTCCGTGGGCACCGATCCCGCTTTGCGCGCCTCCTGGAACAGAAGCCGCTTGGCAATGAGATCATCGATGACCTTCGCTTGGAGAGAATCTTCCGGGGCGTTGGGATTCACGCCCAAGCGAGGCCCCTGCTGGCGGAGTTGATTGACAGTGCGATCGATCTCCCCAAGGGTGATCGCCTGATCGTTGACCTGCACGACGACGAGCGTGGGCTCGCCCTTGATCGGGCCGACCGTCTTCTTCTTGTCGCAACCGGAACCGAAGGCCGCCACCCCGGCAAGCAGAACCGCGCCCCAGAGGACGCTCCGTGCCATCAATCCGAATTTCACCGGTATCTCCCCGGGTCCGACCTCGCCGGACCCCGTTTCCCCTCACGGGGGTGCCTGGAAACTTCATGGTACGATGAGCCCCCAGTATAGGAACCGAGTACCCATCACCCAAGGAGTTTATCAGCGTGGAAAAAGCGAGCCGAGGCGAGCGGGAAGGGTCGCGGGAGGCAAGCCGCATGGGCGCCGCCGGCCCACCGTGCCTCCTTGGGGGGAGATCGGGCTCCCGGCGCCCGGGGAAAAGCCCCGGCTTCGACGACGTGATCGAGCTCACGGTCGAATCGCTGGCGTTCGGTGGCGAGGGGATCGCACGCGTTGACGGCAAGGTGCGCTTCATACCGGGGGCTCTCCCCGGTGAGCGCGTCCTCGCAGTGCCGGTCCAGCGCCGTCGGCACTACGACCGCATGCGGCTCGTGCAGGTGATCGAGCCCTCACCTGACCGAAGGCCCCCGCTTTGCCCCCATGCCGCCATCTGCGGCGGATGCGCGTTTCAAGTGCTCGACTACCCCGCCCAACTCGCGGCCAAGGCGGCGCAGGTACGCGACTGCCTGGAACGAATCGGCCGGATCAGCGTGCCCGAGTGGGGCCCACCGGTCCCTTCGCCCCTCACGACCGCCTACCGCAACAAGATGGAGTACACCTTCTCCACCCGAAGTTGGCATGCGGACGGGCCGCCGCCAGAGCCATACCCGTCACCCGCTCTCGGACTGCACGTCCCCGGTCGGTTTGACGCCATCTTCGATCTCGAATACTGCGCACTGCCATCGCCGGCCAGCCTCGTGGCGCTCGATACCGTGCGTGCCTTTGCGCGCGAGCACGCAATGGAGGCGTGGCGGAGCGAAGGCGACACGGGGCTCCTTCGCCACCTCGTGGTTCGCGAAGGAACCCACACCGGCGAGATTCTCCTTGGACTGGTGACCCGCCACGACGCGCCGGTCTTCGACGCGTTAGGCCCGCTGCTGGCCGAACGCGTACCCGGCCTCGTGGGAGTCGTACTGGTGGTGAACCACACACTCGCCTCGGTGGCTCGCGGCGATACCGAGCGGGTTCTTCATGGCCGGCCGTTCTTGCGGGAACGGCTCAGAGGCATCGAGTTCACCCTCTCGGTGCAGTCGTTCTTCCAGACCAACACTCGCGGCGCCGAAACACTGATCGAGGTGGTGCGAGAGAGCGTGGCCGATCGGTGCGGCCCCCGCGGGGAACACAGCGCCAACGGGGAGCACGGCCTTCAAGCGGAGCGCGGCTCCGGTCCGGGCCAAGGCCCCACGCGAGGCCAAGGCTGCCGACTTTTCGACCTATACTGCGGTGCCGGCACCATGGGACTCGCGCTCGCCGATTCTTTCTCCGAGGTGATCGGGGTGGAACAGGTCCCGTCCGCGGTGGCCGATGCCCGCGCCACCGCCGCCGCGAACGGGATCGCGAACGCTCGTTTCATCGAGGCCCCGGTGGAAGCGTGGCTGGAAGGGAAGACGGCCGACGGCGTGGAGCCGCCGCCGATGCCGTTCGATGGCGGTGTGCTCGTGGACCCGCCCCGCTCCGGGTTGCACCCGCGCGCGGTGCGAGGCCTCCTCGCTCTGACGCCGCCGTGGATCCTCTATGTCTCGTGCAACCCGTCGACGCTGGCCCGCGACGCGGCGTTGCTGGTGGACGGAGGCTACCAGCCCGTCCGCCTGCGGGTGATCGACATGTTTCCCCACACCGCGCACGTGGAGTCGGTGCTATTGATGGAACGGGCGGCCCCGTAGGGCGACATGGTTTCTGTGAGGGGAGCCGCGGTGGCGGCGATTCCCGCACAGCAAGAAGGCCGACGAGGGATAGCCTCGCCGGCCCTTCCGGTACTTCCCCGCCGCATCCGGCCTCACGGCCTCCTGCGAGAGATCGCCGGACCGCCTGCACCCTGCGGCCTAACGCGCGGGGTTAAACCCCAGTCGCGAAAGAACCCGGCGCAACGGATTCTCTTTCTCCTGGTAGCCTCTGCTCGGCGCGAGCGTCATCTCCCGCCGTACCGCGTGGCCCGAGTCGCGGCCGGAGTCGTGCCGCTGCGCCGACCCGCCAGGTCGATCACTCGTCCGCGGAGCAGCGTCCCGCCGGCCGCGCTCGAACCGCGGACCAGCCTCATCGCGACCGGCACCCCGCCGAGATCGGTCCTGCGGTCCGCGACTCGGCCGGGCGCCTTCTCCCAAAAGGGGCACGGCCCCCTGCGAGGGCGCGGCGGACCGAGGGGTGATCAGGACCGGGTCTTCGCCCCGCGCCATGACAGGCGCGGTCGAGCGGGACGGCACCTGACCTCTCACCGCGGTGGCCATGGACAAACCCTCGCGCCGCACAACCAGGGGCCGCGGGCCGCGAGTCGAACCCCGGGCCACCGCGACGAGGGACCGCCCCCCTCCGCCGCCGGCCATCACCAGCTCCGCCGGCTCTCGCGCGACGCTGCGTCCCGCCTCGGTCGAGAGGGCGCGTCCGATCAATTGCTCTATGGAACGAACGCTTCCTTTGTCCTCCGGGCCGACCAGCGAGATCGCCACGCCGGTCTGCCCGGCGCGGGCGGTCCGCCCGATCCGATGCACATAGTCCTCGGCGTTGCGCGGAAGGTCGAAGTTGACGACGTGGCTGATTCCCTGTACATCCAGACCACGGGCAGCGATGTCGGTAGCCACAAGAAAGTTGATCTTCCCCTCGCGGAACGCCTCGAGTGCTTCCAGACGCTGGGTCTGAGTCTTGTCGCTGTGGATCGCGGAAACCCGGTGACCGTCGCGCTTCAGGTCGATGGCCAGGCGGCTCGCGCCGCGCCGGGTCCGCGTGAAGACGAGCGTGCGGAGCATCTTGTGGCGTCGAATGAGTTCGAGAAGCGCGTTCTTCTTCGACCCCGAATGCACCGCGACCATGACATGCTCGATCCCATCGGCCACCGTGGCCGATGGAGCCACCGCGACCCGCACCGGGTCCTTGAGAATGTCCTTCGCCAGCCGGACGATCGCCGGATCCAAGGTCGCCGAGAAGAGCATCGTTTGCCGTTCGCGGGGGATCAGCGCCACGATCTCGCGGACCGCGTCGATGAAGCCCATGTCGAGCATCCGATCAGCTTCGTCAAGGACGAGAAAGCGGGTCTCCCGAAAATCGACAAGGCCGCGCCAGATGTGATCCTTCAGGCGGCCCGGCGTGGCGACCAGAACATCGACGCCGTAGCGAAGCATCATCTCCTGGGGAGCCAGCGGCACGCCGCCGTACACGGCACTGGAGCGCAGGCCAAGCGGCTCTCCATATTCGCGGATGCTGCGGCCGACCTGGATAGCAAGCTCACGGGTCGGCACTAAGACGAGGGCGCGCAAATGGCCCGGCGCCGTCCCGCGCATCTGGTGGAGGATCGGGAGGGCGAAGGCCGCTGTCTTCCCCGTCCCGGTTTGGGCGCAGCCCATGATGTCGCGCCCTGCCAGTAGGTGTGGAATGGCCTGCTCCTGAATCGGCGTCGGGGCGGTGTAACCGCAATCCCGGACCGCCTGCAGTAACTCAGGGGCCAAGCCGAGGGACTCGAAACTCATGTAAGGGTCATCTCCTGACTGCGGACCCCGCGCCGCTCCCGGCGGGGGTTCGCGTTGCTCCGGCGGGTCCGACCGGCCGGTGCAGCAACTGCCGCGACCGGGCGACGGTACGAACCTGTGGCCGGTTCATCCGTTGGATGCGGAAAGGTGGATCATCGGTCTGTAGCGACCCGGCAGGTCCTTCGGAGTGGAAAGCTCTGCAGAGGGATACTGGCCCTCGGACAATCGCGCTCATCAGCCCCAACAACTTCTCATCTCTACAAGTATCCATCGGCAGAAGGGGGCAGCGCCACAAGAATTATGCCCCGTCTGCAAATGAGGGTGATTGATGAGACTCGTCAGCGCAGGACAGAACCTGCCGGTACATCGGGCATGACGTACTCCCCCCAATCCGGCTTCGGGCTTCGGGTCGGAGGGGGCCGACCGGACGCCGACGTCGGTTGCGGACCCGGAACCGGTAGTATTCTCAGGCCGTTCTCGGCCCACTCCCAGAGCGGGGGACCGGGCCTGGCATCCAGCACCGGGAGGAAGCGCATCCATGATCATAGCCTTCGAGCCGGAGGCGCCCGCCAGCGCCGTCGCCGCCGCCGAACTGCTCGCGACACGCTACCCCGGCATCACCCCACGACGCTACGTCTACACAGGAATCGAGCACACAATCACGGAACTGCACCTCCTCGGCCACACCGCCAACGTGCCGGCAGAACTTTTCGAGACGCTCCCCGGCGTTGCGCGCGTGGTCCGCGTTTCCGCTCGCTATCGCCTCGTCGGACGTCACGATCCGCGCGAGAAGAGTTTTGGCTTCAGCTACAACGGCGTCACCTTCGACGACAGCTCCGTGGGCGTCTTCGCGGGCCTGTGCGCGGTCGACACGCCGGAGCACACCGACCGGACATTCGCCACACTCGAGGCCCACGGTCTTGTTACGAGCCGGGCCGGTGCTTACAAGCCGCGCACGAGTCCGTACGATTTCCAGGGGCTCGGTTCTGCCTGCCTACCCTGGTTGTTCGAGCTGGCGACGAAGCACGGAATCCGCGTCATCGCGATGGAGGTGACCGACGCCCGCCACATCGATGAGATCATGTCGGCCCTGGCCGCCCCCGGGATCACGACCGGCGTGATGCTGCAAGTCGGCACTCGGAATGCGCAGAACTTCGAGCTGCTCAAACAGGTCGGCCGCCAAAAGACGCTGCCGGTTCTCTTCAAGCGCGGTATGGGAATCACGCTCGATGAGTCGATCCACGCGTGCGAGTACATAGCCGGCGAGGGCAATCCGAACATCGTGTTCTGCCTCCGTGGCGTGAAGACGCACCTCGGGGACCCGCACCGCAACCTCGTCGACTTCGCGCACGTGCCCGTGGTGCGACGCCAGACGCGAATGCCGGTCTGCATCGACCCGTCCCACAGCGTCGGCTCGCTGCGCCTCGCCCCCGACGGACTTCCCGATATCTTCCATGTCACCGGCCAGGGGCTGATCGCCGGCGCATCCATGGTTCTCGTCGATTTTCACCCCGAACCGGACCAGGCGCTCTGCGACGGGCCCCAGGCCCTCACCACCGCGATGCTGCCGCGCTATCTCGGCTATGTGCGGCGGGTACGGCGGGCCTATGAGGAGCTGGTGGCCGGACAGCCGGAGGACGAAGGCGACGGAGCGGATCGCTCCACCAGATCAGCTTGAGATCCGACATGTCGACACTACGCCACGATCCTTGCCTCATGGGCGGGAATCGCGTAGAATGAACGAGCATGCAGCAACGAAGGATGCCCGCCCTCGACCGTAGCGGCCCGCCCCGGGACCGCATTCTCGGGAACGTCCCGCAACCGAGACCAGGAGGCACCATGAAATCTCCCATCCGGCTCGCCCGCCTAGACTGCATCGCCTTCGCGATCGCCGCACTCGGCGTCCTGCTGGCCGTCCCGCCGGCCCACGCTTTGCGTGTCGTGGACTACAACCTCCTGAACTACCCGGGCACGTCGGGCACCGCCCGGGCCCCCTACTACCGGACGATCTTGTCGGCGATCAGCCCCGACGTCATTGTCGCGGGAGAAGTCAATACTGGGGGACCGACGCAGTTCCTGAACGAGGTCCTCAACGTGATGGAACCGGGACAGTGGGCCACCGTCCCGTACGTCGACGGAAACGATTCCGACGCCTCGCTCTTCTATAAGACGGCGAAGGTTCAGTTCCTGGGACAGGGAGCGTTCTACCCCAACCCGGCGTATCTGCTGCGCTACGTGCATACGTACCGGATCATTCCGGTGGGCTATTCGTCGGCCGCTTCCGTTCTGCGGATCTACACCGCCCACCTCAAGGCGTCGACCGGTTTCGAGAGTGACCGGCTTGCCGAATGCACCGGCATCCGCGACAGCATGAACACGATGCCGACGGGCACCCACGCGTTCGCCTGCGGGGACCTCAACTTCTACACTCAGGCCGCCGAACCCGGTTACGCCAAGCTTCTCGAATCCCAGACGAACAACATCGGCCGTGTCTATGACCTGCTGCCCGCCGGGTCCTGGCATGACAACGCCTCGTTCGCGCCGTACCACACGCAGTCGCCCTGCCTCACGACTCCCTGCGCCAGCGGCGCGGCGACCGGCGGTCTGGACGATCGCTTCGACTTCATCCTGCCGACCTACAATCTGGCTACCCGACATGGCCTGGCGGTGATTCCCAACACCTGCATCTCGGTCGGCAACGACGCCCTGCACTTGAACAAAAACATCACCGACACGCCGACCATTCCCGAAGGGGCCGCGTACGCAACCGCCCTGAAGCTGGCCAGCGACCACCTGCCGGTGCGCGTGGACCTGCAGTTGCCCGCCATGATCCTGGCCGATGCAGCGATGGTCTTCGACACCGTGATCGTGGGCGCCACGACGCAAACAGAATACCTGAGCTTGAGCAACCCCGCGATTGCTCCGGCCGACTCGCTCAACTGCACCTTCGTCGTGTCATCCGGTTTCGGCGCCCCCGGCCCGGTTGCCGTGGCGGCGGGCGGCGTGGCGCACCCGCCGGTCACAATGAGCACCGCCACCGCGGGGGCGAAGGTGGGGAGCCTCACGATCACGTCCGACGCCCCGGAACACCCGACGACCCCGGTGGCCCTCTCCGGCACGGTGCTGTACCACGCCCTGGCGTCGCTCGACTCGACCACCACGGTCCTCTCCGACGACCTCGACTTCGGCGACCACGAAATAGGCGCTTTCACCGACCGGAGCGTACGGCTGTTCAACCGGAACTATGACTCGCTCCACGCCCGTCTTTTCGTCAGCGCCGGGGTCATCACCGGCGGGGCCGGCCGGTTCTCGTTCGTGGGCGGTTTCACCGGCACATTGATCGCGGGGCCGGGCCGGGACTATGCCCTAGCATTCGACGACACGGGGGCCACCCTCGATTCGACCTACACCGCAACCCTGACCTTTGCCGACGCCGACGAGCCGCTGCCCGGGGCAACGCCCCAGCCCAACCTGGTGGTCTCCCTGCGTGCTCGGGCGATCAGCGGCACGGTGGACACCGACGACGTGTCGATTCCGGCCGTGACGCGGCTCTACCCGCCTTCTCCGAACCCGCTGGTCGGCAGCACGACCCTGCGCCTCGACCTGGCGCGAGCGGTCGATGCAAGCCTGGCGATCTTCGACCCTTCGGGCCGCCGCGTGGCGTTGTTGCGGCATGGCGCATTCGCATCGGGCCGGCACACGTTGACCTGGGACGGGCGCAGCGAGCAGGGAGCGTTCGTCCGCTCGGGGATCTACTTCCTTCGCTTCAGCGGGCCTGGTTTGGGCACCCAGGTGGTGCGCGTGGCGATCATCCGCTAGCTGCGACTACGGCATCGAGTCAGTTGGACCTACCGTCCGGGGTGGACCAGCGCTGCGGCTGTGGGTGACCGTTCAAAGAGACCCGCGCAAGGCATCCTTGACCTGCGCCCGCCTCCCGGCGCAGGTCACTTCTTTTCCGGCAAGGGATAGCCGACAGTCTGAGCAAGGACGATTCTTTGGTGCTCGGAAAGCATTAGCGCCTTGGCGAGGGCAGCGCGTTCCACGCTACCGCGAACCACCGTGGCAAGCCCCTCCGATGCGCAGAACAGGTAGACATTCTGGCTGATGAAGCCGCTGTCCGCGCCCATGTAGAGCGCCTGGTCCTCGGGTTTTGAGTCCTTCATCTTCGAGACGTCCGCCACGTAGACCAGGTTCAGCGGAGCGACGGCCACGAACTCCTGGCTACCCGTCAGCTTTCGCAGGTCCCCCGGCACGACCGCCCGGAGGATGTTGGCTTTGGCGTCGTAGAAATACGCGCCTTTCTCGGTGATCGCATAGACCTGGACCTCCTGCCAATCCCGGGCCGACGGCGCGGTACGCTTGCCGGAGTCAGACCGATTGATCCCGGCCGCCGCCCACAGGAGGTCGGCGATGGTCTGGTCGGTGAGTTTCTGTTCGCTGAAGGCCCGAGAGGACTGCCGGGCCTTGAGAACCTGCATGAGCGGCTTGCCGCCTTCCATCCGCGGCGCCGCGAGCGCAATGTCCGGCAGATCCGCCGCCTGCACCACCGAGGCAGCGATCACAATCGTGACGCCGAGCCAACCCAACATCCTTTTCATACGATTCCTCCTCTCCCTCGCCCCCCTCGCGCCGACAACCGCCTGCGTCCGAGCGTGGTCATCCTACCACGGAAACCGTGCCGGGATCGCTCCGGGGGTCACGCCGCCCCTCGACGGAGTGAGGGACGCAAACCGCTCATGCCCGTCGTGAGTTCATCCTTCTCGCCATCGAGCTACCCAGGTCAGATGGAGCGACCCGAAACCACCATGTCTCTGCTATACTTGCGGCCTGGGCCCTGCCCGCGCGCTCAACTTGCTTGGAGGATCACCATGAAGACCCGCGCCGGCATCGTACTGATCGTGGCGCTGCTGGTCCTAGTACGTGGCGCCGGGCCGGCCCGGGCTCAGGCCGATGGGTCGATCGTGGCGTGGGGCGACACCGGAGCCGGGCAGTGCACCGTACCGTCGCCCAATGTCGAGTTCACGGCGATCGCCGCCGGCTACGAACACAGCCTTGGCCTGAGGGCCGACAGCGTGATCGTGGCCTGGGGGGACGACTACTTCGACCAGTGCGTGGTGCCATCGCCCAATACCGGGTTCACGGCGGTGGCGGCGGGCGGGTGGTGCAGCCTCGCTCTGAGGTCCGACGGTGCGATCGCTGCGTGGGGGTACAACGACTACGGTCAGTGCAGCTTGCCGTGGCCCAACACCGGGTTCACCGCGGTCGCAGGAGGCAACCTTCACAGCCTGGGCCTGAAGGCCGACAGTTCCATCGTGGCATGGGGGCTCAACGACTTCGGCCAGTGCGACGTGCCATCGCCCGGCACCGGATTCACGGCGGTCGCCGGAGGTGCGTGGTACAGCCTGGGTCTGAAGGCCGATGGCGTGATCGTGGCGTGGGGACGCAACGATGTCGGCCAATGTAACGTGCCATCGCCCGATACAGGATTCACGGCCGTGGCGGCTGGCTGGTCCCACAGCCTGGGTCTCAAGGCCGACGGCACGGTCGTCGCCTGGGGGAGCAACACGGCCGGGCAGTGCACTGTGCCGACACCGAATACCGGCTTCACGGCGATCGCGGCCGGCTACCTCCACAGCGTCGGCCTGAAGGCTGACAGCACGATCGTGGTGTGGGGGGACAACGGCTACGGCCAGTGCAGCGTGCCGTCGCCCAACACCGGGTTTACGGCGGTGGCGGGAGGTCTGTACCACGTTCTTGGTTTGCGCGGCGCTCCCTTCGGAGCCTGCTGCCGGCCCGACGGCACATGCGCGCTCGTGATCCAAGCGGGCTGCCCGGATCCCGGCATCTGGCAGGGACCGGCCACCGACTGTGCAACCAACCCCTGCCCACAGCCGGTCGGCGCCTGTTGCGCTCCGGCAGGCACCTGCACGTCGGCACTACAGGTAGAGTGCACCGCGCCGAACACATGGCAAGGAGCGGATATCTTCTGCGATCCGAATCCCTGCACTCCGGTGACCGGTGCCTGTTGCGCCCCGGCCGGCACCTGCACCCTCGCACTGCAGGCGGAGTGCGCAGATCCGAACACATGGCAAGGAGACGGCATCTCCTGCGAACCGAACCTCTGCACTCCATTGACCGGCGCCTGCTGCGCCCCGGCCGGCACGTGCATGATGGCGCTGCAGGCGGACTGCCCATTACCGAACGCCTGGCAAGGGATCGGCAGTTCCTGCAGCCCGGACCCGTGCCCGGATGGAGCCTGCTGCCTCGGCCTCTACTGTTTGTTGTCGTCGGGACCCGACTGCACCAGGTTCCTCGGGACTTTCGAAGGGATCCTGACTCTCTGCGAACCGACTCCGTGCGGGGCATCGTCCGTCGCTGAACCACCCCGGAACAGCTTACGGACACGCGTCTGGGCGGTTCCGAATCCCGGCAGAGGGCAGACCATCCTGCAATACCAGTTACCTCCATCCGTCACAGCCACCCTGCGGATCTTCGACGCCGCGGGCTCCTTAGTGCGTCGTTTCCCGGTGTCGCCACGGGCCGACGGTTGGGGCGCGATGCGTTGGGACGGTCGCGACGATGCCGGCCGCGTGGTTTCCGCCGGCCTGTACCTGATCAGGCTGACGGCCGCCACCGGAGAGGCGAGCGGACGGGTCGTGTTGACCCCATAGACGTCGGAACGTCCCAGCCTGAGCCGGACAGCCCCGGCCTAAGCCGGGACGTCCCGATCATGGGCGCCGGAGGGCGCCGCGGATAACCCCCCAGCAGATCGCGCGGGCGAATCAAGGTCCAAGGGCGGGTTGCGGCGAGGCTGAAAGGCGAGCGGAAGATCGCTGCACCAAACCGGTGACATCGACGAATGGGAAGGACCACTCGCGGTGCTTGAGTCCCCCATCGGGTGACGGGTCGGGCCAGCCGTAGACCCGATCCTCCAGCAGCGTCAGGTCGGCCCCGAAATATCGATCGAAGATGAGCCGCAAACTGTTCACCGGAGTGATGCCGACATAGGGGTCCGTCCCTGTCCCCGGAAGGTAGTAAGCGTTGAGGATTTCGGCCCTCTTGCGCCATGTTCCCGCCTGGGTCAGCGTTTCTTCGCTGGGAAACCCATACGGTCCCTCATCGCTCTGCAAGATGATGACAGGGGGGCGCCTCGACGTCCCGATCAGAATCGGGATCAGCCGTGTCAACCGGAGATTGACGTACTGCACCTGGGCAAGATACGCATCCCGTATCGTTCGGGACGCGTCCTCCGCCGACGACACCATCGACCCGTCGGCGTGAAAGAAATACGGAGGGTGAGGACAGATGACATGGGCGAAGACGAACTTCGGTCCCCTCTCCTTGGGCACGTCCTCCAGTGTATCGAAGGTGAACAGGATCTGTTGGGATTTCTGGTTCTTGAGTAGAAACAAGCTATACGGGGTCATGTGAAAGATGGCATTGGAGAACTCCGGAAGCATGAAACGGTACCTGATGTTCTTGTCGGCTTGGGGGTTCGTCCGCGTCGCCTCGTAGCAGCTCCCCAGGTGAAGGTAGCGATAGCCGGCCGCCCGCAGGGCCCGGGCCGCGACATTGTTCTCGATCAGCGCTCGATACGTCTTCTGGCCCAGGTACGTGTCCCCGAGGTATTGCAGATTCAGGGACGAGGCCAGGGAAAGATGGGTCAGAGGGTAATTCGTCCGGCTGGAATCGAAGACCGTGAACCCCTGCTCTCGCAGGAAGTCCAGAAAAGGTCGGTTGTCGAAACCTTCGAACTCCCGGAGCGAGTAGCCACTGGCATACCTGTCAAACACCAGGTAGTAGATGTCAGGCGGGTCCTGGGGCAATGTCAGTGAGGGTGGAGAGGACATGGAGAGGACGGAAGAATCCTCCCGGCCGATACCGGAGGTGTCGTCGTCATGAGCGTGCCGGGCGAAGGAGACGCCGATGCGGAGCATTACCATCAGCAGAAGAATTCCACTGCCCAGGTTCATGAACCGAACCACCGAGTGGAGCCGTCGTGAGGTCCAAACGACGCGGACCGCAGCGAAGAGAAAGGTGAGGCACCAGATCGTGAAGAAAACCCGGTTGGTGATCCAGTGGGCTGCGTGAAAGATCCCGGCCATGGTGCGAAGGACCTCGATGGCGCCGGCATAGGAGAAGGAAAACAGGAGAAAGCCCGAAAGAAGAAGCCCCGTCTTTGCCCGATCAAGCCTCGAACATCGGGCTAATCCCGCCAGGGCCAGCGTCGGACCCAGTACCGCCAGGAGCGGCGCGGTCAGATCACGCAGGGCCGTTTCCGAAACGGCATCGGCGTACAGGGCAAGGATGGGGTAGATGGCCAGCAGTGCGCAGTGGAGAAAGGGCGCAAACGGCCGGCTCTCTCTTCCTGCCGGGATCGGGCCTGGACTCCTATCCTGCATCGCCACGCTCCCGTCCCTGCGCAGGCCTCGCCCCCGAGTGCATTCTCATGGTCCCTCAGGCGTCCGTGCGCTCCATCAGATACAGAATCCGCGAGGAGTTGCGGATCTCCGCCACGGAGGTGATCCGATAGTGCCGGCCGAACGCTGCCTCCAGCCCCGGGCGAGTATAGTCGGGAAATATGTCCTCCCTCGACGCGAGAAGATGCCGGACCTTGGGATCGTCCTTGGGAACGAACTCCAGAATCAGCCGGGGGCTGAGGCGCGCGAAATAGCCGGCGATTCTCTCCAGAGGAAGGTTGTTGGCGATGGCCAGGTGATGGATCAGGGCCAAAGCCATGCAAGCATCGGCCGGGCCCCGCTCGGCAAAGGACGAGCGTTCCGCGTTGGCCCAGCCGAGGGAAGGACTGGGGTTGGTCAAGTCCAGGACCAAAGGGAGAAGATCTCTCTCCTTCTCTTTGGTCACGTCGCGGTAGCTCCGCTCGACGGCCACGGGATCGATGTCCCAGGCGACCGTGAAGATCCCCTTCCGGCTGGCCAGACGGCTGAAGAACCCGCGGTTCGCTCCGAGGTCCCACAACGTGCGAGGATTGATTCCGGCCAGGAAGGCTTGCACCAGCTCCGCCTTGTGGGCCAGGCCCTCGTCCTCGTAGCTGCCGCCCAGATCGTACTTGCCCCAGACCGTCCGGGGTAGATGCCACTGCAAGCCACAGACGTACTGGCGGAGGCCTTCGATGAAAGCGGCGAGAGAACGCACGCTCATCTTGCGTTTGGACGTCGTCAGAGCCTCCGGCCTCCCCTCGTATTTCGCCTGCATCTTGGCGTGCATGTGGATATGAAGCGCAAGGGAAGGGCTCAGCTTCGTCCGACCGGGGAGGAGCTCGGAAGCCAGCGGAAGGGGAATTCCGTCCATATGAATGCGCAGGAGTTGACTCAGGGCGACATCCCGATAGCAGATCAGCGCGAGGGGTGCCAGAAAGTGCTGACAAAACTGTCGGTAGGCCATCCAGGGGGCACCCTCCCGGTGAATGGCGAAGGAGAGCGTGTCAATGAGAACAGGCCTTCCGTCCATGAACTGCACATTGTACGCGCTCGCATCCTTGAGCGTCATCCCCCGGCCCAGCGCGAGCGCCTGCGCCTCCAACGTGAGCAGGGCCGCATCCTTGAACTGGCCGAAGCACCATTCATAGGGATAGGAAATGAAGGGGACCGGTTGCGGGCGGATAACTTTGTACACGTCCTCGGTTCGGGCCAGATGGATGTCCGCCTCGGCATGCGAAACAAGGAATCCCTTGGCCACCAGATCGTCATAGAGGCCGGACTCCATCAGCCTCTCATAGTCAGACCGGTAGCACCGGTTGATCTGTCTGTAGAGAATGCCATTGTCTACAAACATGAAACCGCTGGGATCCCGGAACGAGCCTGCAACGTGATACACGTTACGCCGCCGCCGGAGCCGCCGTCGCCGAAGCCAGGGTCGGAGCCAGGGTCGAAGCCGGACCCGGAGTCGGACGATGCAAGGGAAGAGAGCAGCTCGGAAACATCGTTACTTGTCGGAATCCCTTTTCCCGCGACGACGGAAACCCGTGATCCGGGCGATCGACTTGCGGAAGACGACCATGAAGGTGACAAACCCGGCCGCGAGAAGCTGCAGAACCAAACTCCCGGTGGACGGGTCTATGTAGGCGTAGGCGTTGCGAGCGACGAGAAAGGCGAGCATGACGGCCAATCCGAGCGTCCTGGCGGCCGGGACCACGCCCCCCCGACTTGGCATCCCACACCCTCCCTCTCCCCGGGAGCAGCCACAACCGACCCGGCGAACCGCACGCACGGGCGGAAGTCATTGAGCCCCCAGGCTACCTCGCTGCTTCGTCCTCCCCGAACCGCTTCTTGAGGAGTATCGCCGATCGAACGGTCATGTCCAAGGTCGATTCGCCCGTTCGACTCGCTTTTGGCAGCGAAGTTCCAAGCTCTTCGGGGCGTCTGAGACATCCATCCTCAGAGGTTGCCGGCCGTCACCCCCGCGGGAACGGCCGCAGCCTCTCCCTCGCGGTCATGCCCGCCACGCCGTTCGTCCGGACCTTTTCCTTCAGTCGCTCGAGCGCTTCTTCCGACCGAACCGCCTCTCTGAGGACATAGTCACCGAATTCCATCCTAGGCGCGCCCACCTGCGCGCCCGAATCGCCGCCGCTCTTCCTGATCGCGACGTAGAGCTCTCCGAAGCGGGGGTCGCTCAGGAATCCCGGATGCCTCAGCCAATGACCGTGGGCGCGGATGAATATCGGACGCAGACGAAACACGTACTCCCGGAGAGCCGTGCCGTCGCCGGCCGCGACGAGCGGCGCGATCGCTCGATCGGTCAGGCCCGCCAGATCGTAGATGCGATGACGAGAATAGTAGAGCGTCCCCCCAAGATCCGGACAGAGAAACGTAGCGTCCGAGATGCCGAGATCTTCGGCGTACCTGTTGAAACCCGCCCCGAACTCCCTGGCTACCGTCGCGAACGGCACCGTCGGATCGCCTGCAAATCGCTCAGTTCGCGGAGCGTACACCAGGACCGAATGCGCAACCGCCACTGTCGCGATGGACAGGAAGAGGTGCATCTGTCTTCCGACGGCCGGCCGTGATCCGGCAAGCGCCTCCGCGAGCATCGCCCACAGGACAAGAGGCGCCAGCAGGAAGAACGGCGATGCGAAGCGATACTCCCCCATCCAATCACGAGGCAGAAGGCAATAGATCGCCCACGAGCAGATCGCCGGCGGCACGAGAAAGATCGCCCGAGACGTCTTGCGCTGTGTGATCAAGACATGGGTCGCCAACGAGAGGAGCACGACACCGACCAGTCCAGCCCGCCAGGAAAACATCCCGCTCAACAGGTCGTAGGTCCGATCGATCTGCTCCCGTGTCAGGAACGCCAGGTGAATCAGGTCGCGCGGGGACGGACCGCCCTTCGCATGGTAGGTGTTCGGCACGAAATCGCCGAAGTACGCGCGCCGGAAGACAAGGTAGAGCAGGACGGGCACCACGGCCGCTACCCCAAAAACGGCCAACTTCCGCACGGCCGTCCTCCATCCGAGACCCCGGCTCGCCATCTGCAAAGCAATGACACCAGGAAAGGCCGCGAAGAACACGACACCGTCCGGGCGCGTCAGAGCCAGAGCGGCCGCACAGAGTCCGGCATACGCCGACAGTCGGGTCGTGGGACCCGCGGGGTCGGTGGCGTTCGGGATGGCATAGAGACAACCGAGGGAGGCGAAAAAGACGTACAGAGGATTCTCCAGGCCGGAGGTCGTCCAGACGACGAAGCTCGTGTTCACCGAGACGAAGACCAGCGTCGCCGCCGTGCTGAGACGCGACCAGGCAGACTCACCGAAGAGACAGTGATTGATCCGCGCAACCACGACAAAGGTAGCCAGGATCAATCCCAGACTGACGAGCTTCGCGAGGAACGTAGGGTCGACCGGATCTGTCAAGAAGAACGGCGCGACGAGAAACGTCCACAGAGGGTTGGAGAACCCTTCGACCGGCGCCAGACCGACCTGAGCTACGAGACCGTGGCCATGAACCAGGTTGCGCGCATAGGCAAAGGAGATGCCGGCATCGTCCACCAGCCATGAGCTGAAGCGCAGGGCGTGGAGCACGAAGAGAGCAAAGGGAAGTGCGATCGACCAGGGGATGCGGCTCAGAGCGCTGCGTGTTGAGGACATCGGCTCTGGATCTCCTGGGTCATTGGATGCATCGGTCCACCATTCTAAGCAGATGGCCGGGCTTCCGTTCAACCCCTCGTTCCGCGCATCCTCGGTCGCGAAAAACAAGATCTCCACCTCTGCGGGATCTGCACCCTTTCCCGAAGGCCGATCCCGCCGTTACGATCCGGTGCGGGAGGGGCGCCGATGTTTGGCCTGATTCGCCGGGACCGTGACCACTTCCTTGTCGCGACCGTGCTTCTTGCGCTGGGGGGCAGGTTGGCCGCGATCGCGGTGTTGAACCACGTGGGGTTCGCGAGCCCGATCAACGAGCACTGGCAAAGCGCCCTCGCGCTCTATCGTGGGCAGGGATTCGCTTTCGACTGGTACGGTCTCTTCCCGCGGCCGGTCGTCGGATCGTTTCTGCCGCCCCTCTATGCCTGGGTGCTTTGCGGTCTCCTCTACGTAGCAGGTGGTTCCGCGCCGGAGGCGATGATCCTCTCCCAGGTACTGAACGCGCTGTTGGGCGCCGCCACGGTGTGGCTCGTGGCCCGGCTGGCCGACCGCGCGGCCGCGTCGATGGCCGTCGGGGATACCCCTACGGACTGGATCCACCGGACAATCTCCGGCCGTTTCGGCGTGAGTCCCCGCGTCCCCGCGTTCGGTCGTCTCGGCGCGACCCTCCGCTCCCTCACACCGGGGCGTCTCGCCGCCCTCGCGTGGGCGGTCTACCCTCCCGCGCTCGGTCACGCGGCGACACCCCAAAGCACGCTGATTGAGACCTTTCTGCTGATGTCGCTCCTCGACCTGGTGCTGACCGGCTCGGAGCGTTGCGACGCGCCGCTGTCGTCGTGCCCGTCGACTCCGGAGCCGCCGGCCCGGCTGTTAGCCCCCGCAGTCGCCGCCGGCATGGTGCTCGGCCTTTCCCTTCTCTCGCGCCCCACCCTCGGCATCGCATGGACCTTCTGGATCGCCGCGGCCCTGTCGGGAGTCTTCGCGGCGCGACGCCGCCATGGTCGAGGGGCACGACGCCTCCGCGGTCAAGGGGCACGACGCGCGCTCCGCTTCTATGCCGTGGCGACGCTCGTCGCCTTCGCGGTCGTTCTCCCGTGGACGGCGCGCAACGCCCGCCTTCACGGGCGACTCATCCCGATCGCCACCAACGGGGGGTTCAACTTCTACATGGGCAACAACCCGATCTGGGAGGGTGGGATCCCGCCGCTGGTGAAGTACTTCCCCCGCATGACGGAGGAGGAGCGGACGGCGTGGCGGGCACTCTCGGAGGTGGAGCGCGACCGGCATTTCTACCGGATGGGGCTGGAGTATTGGAGAGACCAGCCGGGCCGTGCGCTGCTGGGCGTCTGGCACAGGCTTGTCTCGTTCGCGCTATGGCGGCCCTACCTCTTCGCCGCCTACCCGCGCTGGCTGGCGGTGCTCTTCATCGCCAGCTACGTAGTCGCACTCGGGCCGTTCCTGCTGGCTTTGCCGCGCTGCCGCGGTCCCGCCTGCGTCCTGCCCATCCTGGCGATCCTGGCGACGGCGGTGACCGGCCTCGCCTTCGTCGTCTCAATGCGGTTCCGCGCCACTGTCGAACCGATGCTCGTCGCGCTGGGAGCGACCGTCGCCGCACGACCCATCAGGCCTCGTCGATGGTGAGCGTCACACCGGCGCACTTCGTACTGCTGTGTCCTTACGATCCGGTACGCCTCGAATGGAACGAGGTGACGAAGGTGACGCACGATAGGAGAGAAGCGGATTCCGGTCGAGGTCAAGTATCGCCGTCATGTAGACCACTTCCTGCCTTTCGAAACCACCGCCACAATAGCTCGCGGCCGCGCCCCTTTTCCGCATCACGCTCGCGGCAATGACCGTCTCTCGGACCGCGCCCGCCAAGCGGGCAACGTCATCTTGCGGGGACTCGGTCGCTCCGGGACCGCCCACGAGAGAGCGACCGTCGTTTGCTCTTCCGACATGGTCCGGCGGGGCGGCTGAACCTCCAAGACATCCACGACTGGCGGCTGAACATCGAGATCGTCTCCGCGGTCACATCGGTCGCGGGGACGATCAAGGGTACCTGCCCTCCGACGTCAGACCCGGAGCACCCCGATCAAGATCGTGGTAGAATGCCGACGAGCACAGGTCCCCGGGAAGAGAGGTCGAGATGGAGGTCAGGAGCTTCGAGGCTATCGTCGGCGCGTTGAACGACCACGGTGTCCGCTACCTGTTGGTCGGCGGCATGGCGGTCGTAGCCCACGGACATGGCCGGATGACGCACGACCTCGACTTCGTGGTGGCGTTGGATTCGGACAACATCCTGCGGGCCTTCAGAGCCCTGGCCGGGCTCGGCTACCAACCGCGCGTACCGGTGACCGCAGAGGCGTTTGCGAATCCCGATCATCGCCGGCGCTGGATCGAGGGGAAGGGCATGACGGTCCTGAACTTCTATTCCGACACACACCGGGCCACGCCGGTCGATCTCTTCGTCACCGAGCCGTTCGATTTCGACGACGTCTACGCGCGCTCCATCGAGGCTGACGTCGAGGGCGTCCGGTTCCGGTACGTGGATCTCCAGACCCTGATTCGGATGAAGGAAGCCGCCGGCCGGCCCGTGGACTTAGACGACATCCGTCACCTGAAGCTCCTCGCCGATGACGAGTGAGCGCTGGAGGATCGCCGAAGACGCCGAGGACTGGCAGTGCGACTGGGAGAGCGCGAAGCGTTTCCAACTCCGGTACTTCCGTAGCTTGCCCACGATCGAAAAGTTCCGCGCGGTCGAGGAGATGTGCCGGCTGGCGCGGATTCTCGCCAAACGACGCGCGGGAAAAAGGGAGAAACCGAGGAGCTAGACGGCGATCACGGATTCCCGATCGATCGGCGCAATCCCTGGGACAGTGGCGCACCTCGGGCGGGCGTAGTTCCTCGTTCAGTGGCACGCCTCCGGTTGGCGCTGCCAGGGTCACCAGAAGCAAACCCGCAGGCGGCCCCGGCCTGGCGACTTTCGCACTGCCGGGGTGCCGCTTCTCGCACAAGAGAGGTGGACCGGGCCCCCCAGAGGAACGGGAAGGGCGAGGTCGGGCCATGCCCGGCGTTCGTTCGATCACTTCGCCGGGCGAACGACTTCCGATACCACGGAGACGAGAAGATCCGGCTGGCGAAACGGGATCATATGGTCACCCTTCTCGGCGACAATCAGTTTGGCGCCCTTGACAGAGGCCGTGAATTGCTCGTGGGATTTCCGCCAGATCGACTGTTCCGGGCTTGCTGGGCTAGAACGGCGAAGCGCGGAACGACCAGAAGAATGCTCGCGTGCGCAGCGATCTGACGAAAACCCGTCGCCCACCTTCATCCGGCCGGAGTCTCCCCTTGTGAGATCCCTCAAGAAACCGCCGATAGCCGCCGCACGTCCACGAGTTCGGTCCGGCGTGCTTTCGGCACGCTACGGCAAAGAAAGAGACCCAACAGGCGCAACCCGCTGGGCCTCTTCGTATTTACTTGGCCTGACGTGGCTTCAATGGCTTTGGAATTTGGAGGCGCCGATCGGATTTGAACCGATGAATAACGGTTTTGCAGACCGTCGCCTTACCACTTGGCTACGGCGCCCCCGAGCGGGTCCTGAGGGCAAAGAAATGGAGCGGGAGACGGGAGTTGAACCCGCGACGTCCACCTTGGCAAGGTGGAGCTCTACCACTGAGCTACTCCCGCTCGAACCTGTCTGGCTTTCCAGGCGACACGGCTTCCGGCAATCAACACCGCCACCGGCGACGCCGCTCCCGGCTCTGTTCCCGCTGACTCTCGCCGCAGCCACAGAACCAGGAAACGACGCCAAGCATAGGCGGCACGAAACACGAGTGTCAACCCGCATTTCGCACTCCGCGGCGGGCGCCCCTTCCCGGAGCGCGGCAACCGCGGCTCGTTTTTCCGTTCCGGTACGGTCCGCCGGATCGTATCCTGCCGCCCGGTGGTGCATCGGGCCCCGGCTGGATCCTGCCCCCTGTGGACCGGACGGTCCGCGGAGCTAGGACAGCCCCACACCACTCGTCCCGAGGGAGTCTTCGTCATGGGCGTTCGGGTTCTGAAGTACGGCGGCAGTTCGGTGGAGACACCGGAGCAGATCCTCGCTGTGGCCCGGAGGGTTCTGGCCCGGCGCGCCTCGGGCGACCGCGTGGTCGTCGTCGTCTCGGCCATGGGACAGACCACCGATGAGCTGATCCGCCTCGCCCACCGTGTCAGCCGGACCCCTTCGCGACGCGAGCTCGACATGCTCCTCACCACCGGTGAGCGCGTCTCGATGACATTGCTGTCGATGGCACTGCAGTCTCTCGGCTGTCCCGCCATCTCCTTCACCGGCTCGCAAGGCGGCATCGTCACGGACAGCCGCCAGGGCGACGCCCGCATCCAGAGCGTCCGCGCCTTCCGCATCCGCGAGGAGCTGGAGCGCGGGCGGGTCGTCATCGTCGCGGGGTTCCAGGGGGTCTCGCCCGAGAAGGAGGTCACAACCCTCGGCCGTGGCGGCAGCGATACGACCGCCGTGGCGCTGGCCATCCATCTGGGTGCACAGCGGTGCGAGATCTACACCGATGTTCCGGGCGTTTTTTCCGCCGACCCGCGGGTCGTGCCGGGAACGCGCCTTCTACCCGAGATCGACTACGAACCGATGATCACACTCTCCCACCTGGGCGGGCGGGTTCTCTTCCGTCGCGCGGTCATCCTGGCGCGGAAGTACGGCCTGCCGGTGGAAGTGCTGGGCTCCCGCGGGGACCGGCCTGGAACGAGGATCCCCCGACGCGCGGGATCGAACGCATCCGCGGCTACGCCCGAATTCTGTGGCGCCGGGACGTTCCCGGAGGAGGAACCGATGGAGAGCGATCACATCCTGGGGGTGGCCCTCGAATCACCGGTGCGGTGGGTGCGAGTCACGGTGCCCGCGGGAGCGCCCAACGGGCAGACTCGGCCCCTGACCGAGGAACACACTTCGGCGCCGCCATCCCTGCCGTCCGGAGGAACTCCGCTCTTCCTCTTCTTCGCCCGGACACTGCTCCCCGGGGGTGACACGCTCGTGCAGTTCGCTGCCGCGGAGGATGCCGATCTCGATGGGTGGCTCGATCCCACCCGGTGGGGTTTGGGCACGCGCGTAGAGGTCGAGCCGCGCGCCGCCGTCATCAGCCTCGTCGGCGAGGGGGTGCTGGCTTGCGGAGAGATGCTGCGGCGCGCCGAGTCGATCCTCGCGACCGAAGACATCCCCACCTGGGGCCTGCACACAGGCACGCTTTCCCTCTCGATTCTCCTGGCCGAGACACATGCCGAGGCGGCCACGCGCCTGCTGCACCGCGAGCTCGTCGAGAAGGCCTGACCGGGGCGTCATCACCGGTCAGACCATCGGCGCCCATCTGACCCGGGGCCTCCCAGCGCGGAGAACAGGTCAGGCCCTCCGCTTCGCGATCGCGCGCTCGTAGGCGGCAACATACTTCCGCGCCGCCGTGTCCCACGAATGATCAATCTGCATGATCTCGGTGATGAGCTTCTTCAGCGGACGCTTCTTCTGGTAGAGCTTGAGCGCCCGTTTGATCGCCTCGAGCAGCGCCTCGCCGGTGTAGTCTTCGAAGGTGAAGCCGTTCCCCTTCCCGGTCTCGAATTCGTAGTCGTGCACCGTATCGGCCAGTCCGCCCGTGGCGCGCACGATCGGGATCGTGCCGTAACGCAGCGAGTACATCTGATTGAGGCCGCAAGGCTCGTACTTCGACGGCATGAGGAAGAAATCGCTCCCCGCCTCGATGAGGTGGGCCAGCTTGTCGTTGAACTCCAGCGCGACCGCGAACTTCTGCGGATACTTCTTCCGCAGCGATCGCAGCAACTCCTCGTAGCGCGGCTGGCCGCTGCCCAGCACCACGATCTTGAGCCGCCCCCTGAAGAGGCCGGCGGCGATCTTCTCGAAAAGGTCAAACCCCTTCTGGTCGACGAGGCGCGAGATGATCCCGATGAGCGGAACATCAGGCTCAACCGGTAGCTCCATGCTCTCGAGGAGGCGAATCTTGTTCTCCCTCTTCCTCGATAGGCTGGTCGCTTCGTAGTTGGCCGCGATCAGCGGGTCGCTCGCCGGATCCCAAACCTCCGCGTCAATGCCGTTCAGGATTCCCAGCAGGTCGGCTCGCCGCCCGTGCAGCACGCCTTCAAGTCCAAAACCGTACTCGTTCCCCGATTGGATCTCCTCGGCGTACCTCTCGCTCACCGTGTTGACCAAATCGGCGTAGAGGATCGCGGCCTTCATGAAGTTGACCTTCCCCCAGTACTCAAGCGGGCCGGTGGGGCCGGCCAGATCTTCGGAAAGACCGATCAACTCCAGCACATCGCGGGGAAAGATCCCCTGGTATCCCACATTGTGGATGGAAAAGAGGGTCCCCACGCGGGCGTAGCGTTCCTCGTGGCTGTAGGCTTCCCGCAACAGGATCGGCACCAATCCGGTCTGGTAGTCGTTGGTGTGGATCACGTCGGGAATCCAGCGCAGGAGGCGCAGGCTCTCGAGAATCGCCTTGTTGAAGAAGATGAACCGCTCGGCGTTATCGGGCCAGTCCTTCCCGGTCTTCGGATCAACATAAGGGTTGTCACGGTCGAAGAACTCGTCATGGCCGACCAGGATGAGACGCACGCCGCTGCCCGGAACGGTGGCGGCGCCGATCTCAGCTCGTTCCACACGCCCGCCGACTTGGATGTCGATGTCGCCCACTTTCTCGAGGCCCAGGCCGGGAAACCGTTCTTCGTGAATCCCGCGGTAGCGCGGAAGAAAGACGGTGACCTCGTGCCCGAACCGATCGAGTTCCTTGGCCAGGGCGCCAGCAACATCTGCCAGTCCGCCTACCTTGGCGAACGGAACCATCTCGGCGCTGGCGATGGCTATGTCCAGCGGCATGGGAGCTCCTTTCCCCGCGGAACGGCCGGCCCGGCCCCCCGCGATCGGCCGAGCGTACCCGGCCGTTTCCCGAGGCGCGTTTACGCCGGCGGCTTCTCGCTGACTGGGGCGTCGCTCGCTCCGGGTTGCACCCCGTTTCCGCTTCCGTTTCCGTTCGCCGGATCGACCTCGCGCAGGAAGGCGGCCGCGGCCTCCGGCGGTGTCGGGTTGATGTACAAGCCGGTGCCCCACTCAAATCCGGCGACCTTGGTCAGCTTGGGCATGATCTCCAGATGCCAGTGGTAGTGGCGCGTGTCCTTCCAGTCGTTACACGGCGAGGTGTGAAGGACGAAGTTGTACGGCGGTTTGTTCAACGCCAGATTGATCCGCTGCAGGCTCTCCTTCATCACTCCCGCAAACGCCTCCAGCAGGTCGTCCGGTGAGGCCTCGAAGGTCGACTCGTGCCGCTTGGGGATCACCCAGGTCTCGAACGGGAAGCGCGGCGCGAACGGCTCGATGGAGAGGAACTCCGAGTTCTGGCAGACAATCCGCTTTTCGATCGAAGCTTCCTGCTCGACGATGTCGCAGAAAATACAGCGTTCCTTCAGCTCAAAGTGAAACTGGCAGCCGTTGATTTCTTCCACCACGCGGCGCGGCACAATGGGAGTGGCGATGAGCTGGATGTGCCCGTGCTCCAGAGAGGCCCCCGCCGCTTCGCCGTGGTTCTTGAAGACCTGGATATAGCGGAAACGCCTGTCTTGGGAGAGGTCGATCATCCGCACGCGCATCGCCTGCAGCACGAGGAGAATCTGCGCCGTCGGAAGCTGGGAGAATTCGGTCTCGTGATCGGGGGTTTCGATGAGGACTTCGTGGGCGCCGACTCCGTTCATCTTGTCGTAGATCCCCTCGGCCCGGCGGTCGAGGTTCCCCTCGATCTGGAGGGCGGGGAACTTGTTCGAGACCACCCGCACCTGCCAGTCGGCGGTGTCGGGCAGGGTCCCGGGCTGCCGCACGACGTAGACTTCGGGTGGCGTCTTCGACTCGTTTCCGGGACAGAAGGGGCAGAATCCGGTCTTGCGCGCCGAGACGATCTGCCCGAAATCAGAGGGTCGCTTCCCCCGTTCCGTGGAAATGATGACCCAGCGACCGACAATCGGATCACGACGAAGCTCTGGCATGGGTGCGTTCCTCCAGCAGGCGGCTGCCGAACCGGATCTATGCGCCTTCCTGACTCACGGGCCCCGGACGGCCGCCGGCCACCTCCCGGCGCACGACACCAGCCGCGACCCGGGCGGCCGCAGTGGCTGTATACACGCCGCGCAGAACCCGCTCCTCCTCCGGCCGCCACGGCACACAGCGGCGCCCGTGGACGATCTCGGCCGTCCGGAGGAATTCCTCGATCTCGTACTCCACGGCCCCCGGCCCGATACCCCAGGTGAAATCGGGCACCCAACGAGTCGGCACATCCGGAGTCCCCACCAGATTCGCACCCACCCCGGCGATGGTACCGCAAGTGAGGAGGCACCCGATGCGGGTCTTGACGTGGTCGCCGAGGAAGGCCCCGAGCTTGCGCTGCGTCGTGCGCTCCCGCACGCCATCCCGCTCGAGCCCGACCGGGGAATAGTTGTTCTTGAGGTCGCTGGTCGTGGTCATCGCACCGAGGTTGACCCACTCCCCGAGATAACTGTGACCCACGTAGCCGTCGTGCGCCTTGTTGCTAAGCCCGAGGAACACAGACGCCTCTACCTCGCCGCGCACCCGGCAGACCGGCCCCAGGCTGGTCCCACCACCGATCCGCCCCCCCAAGAGCAGGCAGTCGTCCGAGGCGAAGAACGGCCCTCGGATCCATGTGTGTGGAAAAACATGGCATCGCGATCCCAGGACGACCGGCCCCTCCCGCGCGTCGAGAACGGCGCCGTGATCGATCGTACAACCCGCGCCGAAGCGGATCCGGTCGAGACCATAGGCGTGGCCGTCACCGGCGTCCACGGGCGGGGGCGTGGCGGCGAGAAGCCGCTCCAGGTCGTCGGCAAGGAGCGATTCGTGACGGCGCGCAAGGTCGGCCAGGCCAAGCAAGCGATCTCCTCCGATGTCGACAGCGCGCGCGCTTTCGGGGCCCGCCACCTCGAGGGGGCGACCGCCGATCAACACCGGACCGGATCCGCCCAACTCCCGCGCCGCCTGCACCAAGGCCGCGTCGGGAACGAGCAGGTCGGAAACCCATACCTCGTCTCCCGCGGCGACCCCGGCAGCCTCGTCCAGAGCTACGCGACCCGGGGCCAGCGCGGCGAGCGGCCGGCGGCAAGCGACGACGAGCTCATCGGGGGTCACCAGACGTCGCCAGCGCGCCTCGAGCGTCTCTGTGCCGAGGAGCAATGCGGAGGCGGGCCGCAGCCAGGTGAACGGCCGCAGGCGATCCCATTGCGCATCGTCAAAGAGCACCCAACGCACGATCCCGATCCCCCTCTTTCCGACTCCCCACCTGGCCCGCATCATTCGTGAACGCTCCGCTATGGCTGCGGATCTGCCCGCACCTACTGCCGTGTCTCGCCTCTTAGCCCCGCCGGGACCACGAACGCGTCGCGCAGCCCCAGCTCAAGCGCCTTCCGCCGCAGCGCCTCAGCCTCGCCCCGGGTCGCACAACGTCCGACCCGCACCTTAAAGAGACCGGCCACCGGCTCCACGCGCGGCGGCTCCGGGAAGTACGGGGTCAGCGCCCCGGCCCGTTCTCGGGCCACCGACAGCGACGACGAAACCAGAAGCTGCACCGACCACGCCGCGGACGGCGGGGGCGAGATCGCCACGGACTCCTCAACCCCGGCATCCTCGTCGACCGATCCCGCCAGCTGACCATCGTTGATCGAATCCGCCGCCGCATCCTCGTCGACCGATCCGGCCACCGCGGCCGAGAGTGGGAACGCTTCCGGCTCGTCCGGCGTCGCGTGGTTGCGCGGATCCTGCGAGGGGTAGACCCGGTCGGTACCGGGCAAGCGCGGAAAGGCTTCGCCGCTCGATTCGGACGGCGCTTTCCCGTGAACGGTCGGGGTTGCGCCTTGTTCAAGGACTGACGACGAGGGAACGGTAGTCGGGGTGGGGGTGGGAGCGGGATGGCGGGCGGCACAGCCGACTCCGAGCCCGATCGCCAGCGCGGAAACCGCCAGCAGGCCGACAGCCGGATTGCGTCCGCCCAAGGCGACCCCACGGCGTGAACACCCAGCGCGGCTACCGACCGCGGTTTCTTCCCCGCGGGAATCTCGGCTAGAAAAATCGGCCCAGCCGAGCATCGACCTTTCCTTCCTGCACCAACCGCCGCACCTCCTGTGCCCGCTCCCGCGGGCAGACGAGCGTGGCGTCGCCCACGCGCACCACGATCAGGTCGTGCACACCTAGGACTGCGAGGAGCCCGCCATCCCCGGAGTAGAGCACGCAGTCGGAACTGTCCAGCGCCATCACCTCTCCGCGAATCCGGTTGCCGTCCGCGTCGGCGGAGAGGCGATCGCCCAGCGAGGTCCAAGTCCCGAGATCGCTCCACTCGAACCCGGCCTCCAGCACCGCCACCCGGCCGGCCTTTTCCATGACACCGTGGTCGATGGAGACAGCGGTGGCCGCGCCGAAATAGCGAGCCCAGGCTTCGGTTTCCTCCCCCGCAGCGAGGTCTGCGCGAAGGCGGTCCAGTGTGGGAGCCATTTCCGGCAAGTGGAGACGCAGCAGCCCCGCCATGGCCGCGGCGTCGAAGAGGAAGATCCCGCTGTTCCAGAGACAGCAACCGCTGTCCACGTACGCTTGCGCCCGCTTGGCGTCGGGCTTCTCGTGAAAGCGGCGCGCCCGAAACGCGCCGGGCGCCGCGGACAACGGCTCGCCGCGCTCGATGTAGCCATACCCGGTCTCGGGATAGAGCGGCCGCAGGCCAAAGGTGACAACCGGCTCCCCGGAAGCCAGGAGCATCAGCCCGGCATCCACTGCGCGCCAGAACGCCGCGTCATTGGGAATCCAATGGTCCGAAGGAAGCACCAGGAGTGCCCGCCCGGGCGCCGCGCCGATCCGCTCGACGGCCGCCCCGATGGCAGCCGCGGTGTTGCGTCCAACCGGTTCCCAGAGGAATTGGGCGGCGGGAAGCGGCAGACCGAGACGCTCGGTGGCCGATCGCAGATCAGCCCCGATGACGACCAATGTGTTCGCCCGCAGGACACGGCCCGAGACCCGCCGCAGCGTGGCGCCGAGGAGAGTCTCCTCGCCCACGAGGCGGAGCATCTGCTTAGGGGAGTCGCTCCGGCTGAGCGGCCAGAATCGCTCGCCCCGGCCTCCGGCCAGGATGACGGCGTGCAGTTCCATAGGGAGAGTCGATTATCAGAGCGATTCGCGGCCACCTCAACCTGTTTTGTTGACCACCGTCAGGCGTGGCTTCGCCCGGGCGGACCTCGGCAGGCCCACCGGGTGCCGGCGACCGCCGATCAGGTCGAGATAGACCGCCTCCGTCGCGTCTACGATTCGGCTCCACGAGTAGTGGTGCTCGGCATGGAGGCGGCACCTGTGTGCCACCTCGGCCACCTCTCGGGGATGCGCCAGCAGGCGGCCCATCTTTTCGCTGAGGTCATCGACATCCCGCGCCGGGAAGGTCACCGCGCAGTCCGAAATCACTTCCATGTTCTCCGGGATGTCGCTGGCAAGAACGCACTTCCCGTGGGAGATCGCCTCGATCAGGGAGATCGAAAGCCCCTCGAGAACAGAGGGCTGTACCACCAGGTAGGCATTGGACCAGAGCTCGTCTAAGACGTCGCCGTAGACATATCCGAGCATGATGATCCGCTCATCGCCGCCGCGGATCTTCTCCAGCGACTCGACATAGCCGTCGCTGAAGCTGGACCCGCCCGCCATCACGAGGCGTGCGTCGGTGTCGAGCTTCCGAAACGCCTCCAGCAGATGATGACACCCTTTCTCCGGCACCAACCGCCCGACGAAAAGGATGTAGCGATGCTGGTCGAGCCCGTACTTCTTAAGTTTGTTGAGCGGCCGGAACGTCCCGGGATTGGCCCCGTTAGGAATCATCGCCGTGTCGATCCCGTACTTCCTCGCGAAGTACTCGTTCAGCGTTTTCGACACGACGATCGTTCGATCAGGGAAGCGAATCGCCGGGATCTCGCAACTCCGAAGAAACCACGCCGCCAACCTCCCCCACTTGCCGCGCTCCCAGTCGAGGCCGTGCACCGTGACGACCGTCTTGGAACCGACCAGGCGCGGCAGTCCGGCGAAGACCGACGGCCCGAGGGCGTGGTAGTGCACGATGTCGTAGTTGCGCCAGAGCGAGTCTCCGGTCGAGAGCGCGCAGTGTGTGATGGCGTCGAAATGCTTGGTGTTGAGGCTGGGCAGACGCCGGATGCGCACGCCGCGATACAACCCACGCTGGTGAGAGTAGTAGAGCCGGCTGTAGACATCCACCTCGTGGCCCCGTTCGACCAGACGGACCGCAATCTCCTCGACATGCCGCTCGACCCCGCCGTAGGTGGCAGGGATTCCCTTCTGGCCGATCATGGCGATCCTCACCTCGCCACCTCCGCGTAGATCTCAAGCAGGCGCCTAAGATGCGGTGCCTCCGCGTGATCGCGTTCTACGACCCGCCGGGCCTGCTCCCCGAGAGCGGCGAGGCCGGCCTGGGGATCCGCCATCCACGCGAGGGCGGCAGCCAGGGCGCGCGCGTCCCCGGATGGGAAAAGCCGGCCGGTCTCGCCATCGCGCACGAGTTCGGGGATCCCGCCGATACGGGCGCCCACGACCGGCCGTCCCAGGGCGAACGGCTCGAGCACGCCGTAGGGGAGATTCTCGTACCATTCGCTCGGAACCACCGCGAAGGAGGCGCTCCGGATCGTGTCGTGCAGCGCATCGCCCGCGCGGTAGCCGAGGAAGCGGATCCGACCATCGGAACAGACCCGCCGTGCCTGCTCCTCCAGTTCCCCGCGCAACGGCCCTTCGCCAAGGATCTCCATCCGCACCGTACCCGCGGGCAGCGTCGCCATCGCGTCCAGAAGCGTGGCCACCCCCTTCTCGCGGGAGAGCCTCCCCACGAAGACGCCTGTTACCGGCTCGCCGACCACGCGCTCGGGCACCGGCGCCGGATGGTAACGCTCCAGCGGAACAAAATACGGCAGGTGCTCGAGCCGCTCCCGGGGCACCCCGAACGACGCCACTTTCTCTAGCAGGAACCGGCTGGGGCAAAGAAAACGAGCCACGCGTCCGTAGGTCCCGCGCGCCCGGTGCCAGAACGCCTCCGTCATGGCCACCAGGCTCGCCGCGGACGAGTCGAGCAGACAACGGTGACGCACAGCCTGCCAGTACCGCCCCCCGCGGCAGCGCTCACAGACCACACCCTCCGTGAGGAGAAGGTAGGCCGGGCAGACCAGCTTGTAGTCGTGCAGCGTCTGGACCACCGGCACCCCCGCACGCACGAAGGCATCGATCACCGACGGGGAGAGCTGGTGATAAATGTTGTGCAGGTGCGCCAGTGCGGGGCCGTAGCGGCGCGCCATCTCGCCGGCCATACGGGCCGTCTCCCGGTTGTAGATGGTGCGGGTGGCTTGGCGCAACTTTTCCCGCAATCCCAGGTGTGCCCGGTAGTCAACCTCGGTGACGAACCGGTCCAGCGGCCCGCCGGGGATGTTGCGCGGGTGTGCCATCGCCAGGTGGTTCACCTCATGACCGGCCCGGACGAGCGCCGCGGAGAGGTCGACGTAGTACCGCTCGGCCCCGCCCTTCACATAGTGAAACTTGTTCACTTGGATCACGTGCACGGCGTCACGCCCCGTTCCCGCCGCGCAGGACGACCGCCGTAGCCTCAGCCATGCGGCGGGCCGTGAACTCTCTTTCGTAGCGGATCCGGCCGGCCGCCCCCATCTCGTGTCGCCGCGAGGCATCACCCAGAAGTTCCCGCAGCCGCATCCGCAACGCCGGCACGTCCTGCGGTGGCACAAGCCAACCCGTCTTCCCAGGCTCCACCACCTCGGGAATCCCGTAGATGGCGCTCGCCACGATCGGCAGGCCGGCCGCCATCCCCTCGAGCAGAGTCAACGGCATCGTCTCCACCGTCGATGGAAGCGTGAGCAGGTCGAAGGCCCGCATCAGTCGCGGAGCGTCATCTCTCTGTCCCAGCCACCGCAGACGTCCCGCGCGCTCGAGGGCCGCCCCCCGGGAACGCAGACGCTCTGCCTCCTCTCCTTCGCCGACCATGACCAGAACCCACGGCGGCAACCCGGGGTCCGCCGCGAGCGGCTCGATGGCGCGCAGCAGATCATGGTGCCCCTTGCGCCTCGTGAGCCGGCCGACGATGCCGAGAACCACTGTGTCCGGTCCTGCTCCCCACGAGCGCCGCAGGTCCGCGCGTTCCGGCTGCGTGAGCGGGGTCGTGTCCTCCACGCCGTTGGGCACGGCCGTGATGCGCCGGGGCTGCATACCGTGACGCCGGATCAAGAGACTCCGGGTAGCTCGGGCCGGAACGATGATCCGGTCGATCCAGTGGGAAAAGAAGATCTTCACCGGAAACTGCCGGTATTTCCTATCGATCATGGGCAAGTGCTCGGTGGTGATGACCCGCCTGTATCCCGCCCGGTGCGCGGCCCACGCCACGGCAGACACTCCCCCGTCGTAGGTGCTGGGGAGGTTCAGAAGCAGCACATCCCCTCCCACCTCGCGCAAGGTGCGCACCGCGCCGGAAAGGAGCGACGGCCAAGCGAGACCGAGCCGGGGCAAGTGACGGACCGGCACTCCAAGCGCACACATCCGCCCCTCGAGAACTTTCGCCCCGGGCAGATCCGGAAGCACCAAGGTGGGTTCAAACATCTCCCGGGGGAGATGTCGAGCCAAGAGAACCAGGTAGGACTCGGCTCCACCGAAGTACTCGGCGTCGGAGAAGAAGGTGAGCCGCACCGGGCGGGAGGGCATAGCCGCCATCATGGCCCACACTCCGGCGGCACCGCCCTGAGAAGCGATGCCCTTGCCGGCGGACCATCCCGCCGGACCGTCCCTGCCCCGATCAGCGCCGACCCGCATACGAACATCAGTAGGCCCCGATCCCGCTCAGGACGGCGGGCACCGTACGCAGGAGGATCGACAGATCGAGGCGAAGGGAACGACGGTCTATGTACGCGAGATCCATCCGCATCCACTCGTCGAAGCCGACGCGGCTGCGGCCGCTGACCTGCCAGAGACAGGTCAGACCCGGCCGCACGCTGAGCCTCTGCATTTGCCACGCCTGGTAGTGGATCACCTCCTCGGGGATCGGGGGGCGAGGCCCGACCAGACTCATGTCGCCCCGCCACACGTTCCAAAGCTGGGGAAGCTCATCGAGGCTGGATCGCCGCAGCAACGCTCCCACCCGCGTGATCCGCGGATCGCGCGCGATCTTGAAGACCGGTCCGTCGACTTCGTTCAGGTGATCCAGCTCGTCGCGCAGCATCTCGGCGTTGCGCACCATGGAGCGAAATTTCAGGAAGGAAAAGACCCGCCCGCCCTCGCCGACGCGGCGGGAGCGGTAGAGGATCGGTCCGGTCGTGTTGACCTTGATCGCCACGGCGATGACAAGGAGGACCGGCGCGAGTAGGAGCGCGCCCACCACGGCTCCCGCGAGATCGAAGACCCGCTTGCCGCCGCGCAGGTAGAGAGTGCGGTTCGGGGCGAGAGGCACGCTCGGAATCCGGTCCTCCGCTCGGGAACGGCACTCGATGCCCGGCCGCGTCCCCGAGGATTCTGTGACCAGATCGGACGTCAACGCCCCACCCCCGGATGGGCGACCCCGCCGCTGAGACACGAAGAAGCCTGGAGGTAACGACGGCGTGAGACGCTGCGCGATCCCGGGAATGTATGCCCGGCAGTCCGAACCATGGTACAAGGCCTCCTGGCCTCTCTTCTGAAGAGAGGCCGTTGCTTCGACGTTCCAGTGCTTCGCGACGCGAGCTACCGATGTCTTTGCTTAGGGATGCTTCGCGGTTTCAGCCGGGCTTGTGCGCTGCTGAACGCCTTGTACCAAGGACTCGATCTGTCGTCCCCCTTTGGGTCCATTGGGTCAAACCGCGCCACTACCGCGGCGCTGCAACGATGATCAAATTATAACGAAATGTCGACGGAATGTCAACTTACGGTCTTCCTCCTTGAGATTCGGGGTAGGAACGAATACGACTGGCTTCGCGCTTCGGGCTTCGGGCTTCGGGCTTCAGACTTCGGGCTTCAGACTTCGGGCTTCAGGCTTCAGACTTCGGGCTTCAGGCTTCAGACTTCAGGCTTCAGACTTCAGACTTCAGACTTCAGGCTTCGGGCCGGAGGGCGTCGAGCCGTCCCTGGAGGTCACGAGTCAGCTCCCCGTACCGGGCCACGAGCTTGCGTGGTCCTTCGGGCTCGCGGTCTGCCCTCCCGAAGTCTGAAGCCCGCTCCGAATCTCAGCTTCCCCCGGCATCCGATTACCCACCCACAGGGGACACCCACGGCTGTCGGCCCGGCCCATCAAACCTCCGCCGTCGCCGGACGGGCGGATGGCATCCTCAGCCCAATCTCCCCCTTTTCGCTCCGGGACCGCTTCTCCGCCCGGGCCAGTCGCCAACCGACCGTAGCCAACGCAAAGAGGATCCACATGTAGTAGTAGTAGACGTTCCCGCGCTGGTGATCGCCCCTAAGCTGGCTCATCGCAAACATGATGATTTGCACATGGAAGACCACCATCGTCACCCGGGCCAGGGAGTCCCGCTTGAAATCGACAGGACCCCGGGGAAAGCTCAACCAGATCATCTTGAAGAGGATCCAGAGCCACGAGAGCAGCCCCAGGATCCCCGTGGTGTAGAGGTAGAACAGGTAGGCGTTGTGCGGCCAGTGCATCCCGCTGGCCGCCCCGCGCCGAAGGTCGATGAATGGGCCATGGCCGATCCACGGGTGCTCCGGGACATGGCTGATCACAGAGGTCCAGACTTCGACGCGGTTCTCCGGGATGCCCCGCAGGAACCGCGTCTTCGCGAGGCGATCGAGCACCCTGACCTGGTATAAAACGCGCTCGCCGAACAGACCGAAGGCACCGCTGAGCAAGGCCGCCACCGGGGCAAAGAACACCACGCGCACCCAACCTACGCGCCTCCGGTTGAACCAGAGGAAATAGAGCCCACCGAGAGCCCAGATCACCGCCCCGCCGCGGTTGGACGTCAGGGTCGTCATCTGAACGCTCAGCGCGGCCAGGCCATAGAAGAACCACTTGGCCGGGCGACTTTGCGCCCGCATCCCCAGCGCGATCTGCAGATAGAAGCTCATGGCGCTGAAGTCGGCAAGCAGCCCGTGGGAGCCGAAGACCCCCCCGGCGCGACCCCCGATTTCCATCGGTCCCAACGTCGCCGGGGCGTACAGGAACCACTCCGGGACCAGCCGGAATCCAAAATAGTAGTCTGCGATGGCGGTAACATCCACGAACGCGGCGGTCACGCAAAACGCATACAAGGCCAGCCGCAGGTGGGACTCGGTGCGCAGCCCGTCCACCACGAGGACGTAGAAAAGGCACCCGGCCAGAACGAACACCATCGTATCGCGGGCCCCGGCCAAGGCGAACTCGCTCCCCAGGTTGATGAACGACAGGAGGTGACAGGCGAGATAGACCGGAATGGCCCACTCCAGCGGGGTTTGTTCCCGACGCGGCAGGACGCCGATGCGCCGCCAGATAATCCAAAGAACCGCCATCACACCGATGAAGATCACGTTGGTGTCACCGATGAAGACGAAGGTCGGAGTCGTCCAGAGAACCAAGAACACAGAGAGCGCCGCGTGGAAGGGGAGCCGAACCAAACCAATGAAGACCGAGACTGCGAAGAGGAGCTTCACGTATCGCGGCGTCAGGTGAAAGAACTGGTCCGCGAGAAAAGCACCGAAGAGGACGGCGAGCGGCAGCAACAGCCACGGACCGAAGACCAGCTCCGAGAAAGGCCGCGTGTATCCCTGCCTCGCCCGTGCCGTCGCCATGCGCAGCCCCCCGCCCGATGCTCTTCTTCCGATACCCCCGGGCATCCCGACGATGCCGGGCCAGTCGCCTTTACATATCGGCGCCCGTTACGCCCCTCCCCAGTTTCCGCTCGGTCCCCGGGACCGCGGGACCATCCTTCACCGCGGCCAAGTCGCCTAGTCTGCGCAGGCTCAGGTTCTGCCGCATGAAGTGGAACAGCCCCACCACGGTCACCGGCAGCCACTGCCCCGCGTGGTAGAGCACCGTAAATGAAAACGCTGAGGACTTTGGCACTCCGTATTGGACGAGGGCCAAGGTCCCCGCCACCTGAAGCGTCCCGAGGTAACCCGGAGCGGCCGGAACCATCGTTCCGATCGCCATCACCACCAGGACCACCACCGCCGCATCGGGGGCCGTGGTGAGCGAGAGCGCCGCCAGGCTCAGCATGACCACCGCTACGAGAATCCCCCACATCAAAATCGAAAGCGCGATCCCAGCCAGGAGCGGCACCGGATGGCGCAGGACGCGCAGCCCGTCACGAAAATTCATGGCGATCGCGCGCAAACGCGGCCGCAGCCGTCTGGGGAGGAACCGTTCCACCAACCCCCAGACCGGCTCCGGGCGAAGCTCGAACAGGACAAGAAAGGCGACCAGAGGAACGGCCAACATCATCAGGATCCCGCCCCAGCGGCCGATCCCCGGGGGAAGGAGGCCCAGTGCGAAAACACCTCCGAAGACCAAGAGCAGGACCCCGATATCGAGGACCCGCTCAACCACCACAGAAGCCAGTGCGGCACTGCGACTTACACCGGCGCTGCGCCCGAGGCTGTGGGCCCGCAGCAGTTCCCCGAGACGAGCAGGGAGGATATTGTTCCCCATGAATCCGATCATGATGCTCGACCAGAGAGAGCGCAGCGAAATGTGCCCCACGCCAACGAGGAGGAACTGCCACCGCCAGGCTCGCACCAGATAGGCGAGCATGGTCAGCGCCACCACCGGGACCATCAGCCAGTAACGCGCCCCCGAGAGAATCTGCCAAACTTCCTGCCAGGGGACGTCGCGGGAGGCCAGCCAGAGGAAGAGTGCTGAAAGAGCGAGGCCGAGAATAAGCTTCCATTTCATGCCGTGGCCTCCCGAATCTCGTCCCGCAGGAGCGCGTGCAGTTCGATCAGATTCGCCGGGTAGGGCCGGTTGGCGGTGTTCGTGAGAAGCACCGTGAAGGAGTGCCGTGCGTCAGGATGGTAACCGTGCATGCCGCGCGCCGGTATTCCCGACATGAACGACGGCACAAGGGTCTCCCCCTCCTCCAACAGAAAGATCAGCTCGCCGTGGCAATGATCCGGGAATAGCGCGCCCAGGCTCTCCAGCTCCTCGTCTCCCAGGATCCGCCCCCAGGTGTGGCGGGCCAGGATCTCCTCGATCCTCCGGCGATCAGCCGCCGAGCGGAACCAGAACCGCGCCATGGTGCTGTCGATGAAGTAGAGTACCGGCCCGCCCGGGCCGAAGCCTGCGAGTTCGAGTTCACTTCGCAGATCGTGGACGCCGGACACCGGAGCCATACCGTGGTCGCCGAAAACAAAGACGCGGACATCCTCGTAGCGCTGTCTGGCCCGCTCGCACAGCCGTTCGATCCGCTCGGCATACCCGGCAAGCGCCTCGCGGACCGCCCCGCTCTGCGGACCCGCCGCGTGCATCAGGCCGTCGAGCGCCGCCGTGTAGAGGAAGAGGACCCGTCCTTCTCCACGGTCGATCTCCTCCGAGAGTTCGGTGAAGGCTCGATCCTCAGGCACCGACCAGTTCCAGATGCGTCCGGCGCCGGTGCCGAGCACCAAGTCGGCGATTCCAGACATGCCGTCGAAAGCACCGGGAGCAAAGATGTCTCTCCTCTGGCAGAGATCGAACTCCGCCAACACAGAAAACGGTATCTCGTAGAGGGAAAAGTACCCGGTAACCCCTCGCCGACGCAGCCACCAAGCCAACCAGCCCGAGATCCTCCAACGCCGGTTGGTCAGCCGCGAGGCCAAGGCAAGCGTCTGCTTCGCGCCGGCGAAAACGCCGTCCGGCCCGGCTCGCCGGTACATGGAGAAGTGGCCGTGCTCCCTCGGTAGTCGTCCGGTCATAATCGTGGGCAGGTTCGCGCTGGAGTAGCCCAGCACGGAGCGGACCGGGGCACGGGGCGCGTCTAACTCGGGCACGAAAGCCGGGTCTCCGGCTTGTTCCCAGCCGAGCGCGTCGACAAGGACGATGAGTACGAGGCGACGCGTCACCCTTTGATCCCTTCCTGAAGACCTGTCGCGGACGGTAGACCGAGCCCCAGGGTCGCCATCAGGCGGCTCCGGCATCCGGGGCCTGCCGGCGCCGATCGACCGAGCAGGCGGCGGATGTGTCCCTCCCATGCCGGGGCCTCGAAGGCGGCAAGCGGAGACTCGCCCCAAGCCGGCTCCGGCCGCTCCGGCAGCTCACGCCAGTATAGAACCGCCGCGGCCATCCGTCGTCCCCCTGGCGTTCCCCGGGCCCGAGCGAGACGCACCGGAAGGGCGCACTTCCCGGACCCACCCGTCGATCGCGCAAGCCCTCGAATCGGACTTGCTTCCGCGCGCCACGCCCGCCACCTCTCGCGCAGCGACACCGGCTCCGCAAGGAATGCGCCCTCGATCGCCTCACCCGATCCGCGGAGATCGGGCGGCAGCGATGCGAGCCACGTCTCCAGCGCGTCGTGGTACGCCGGCAACCAGGCCGGGCCCGTCGGGACCGTCTGTTCGCAGGGACGATCGAGAAACGGCGCCCACGCCAGCGCCCCCCGCACGACGGCGTCCGCGCCCCTTGCGCTCGGGCCCCGCACCGCTTCCTCAAGCAGGGCTCGCCGCACGTTCCAGCCGATTCGGTAACGCCCTTCGACGATAAGGCGCGCCGTCCACAAACCGGTCACGGCTTTGGCCAAGGCGTACCAACCCCGAGGTCGCAGAGCCGGCGCGGACTCAGGGCCGGGAGCGGCCAGCAACTCCAGGGCTCGGTTGCCGACCAGCCGCACGGCCTCCCAAGGATGGATCCTCCCCGCCACCGGACCCGCCAGCCGTGCCGGAAGTGTCGTGTCTCCCCACACGACGATCCCGCGTGAGCGCGCGTCGGTCATGCCGGGTGTCAGCGTCTGCCTGGTCCACCACGCGGATTCGTAGAAACCGAGTGTGACCTCGACATCCGGGAACACTGCGGGGTCTCCGGGCGGCCGGGAGCCTCCCGCCGGTCCTTCGGCTCCCCGCACTCTCGCAAGATTCTCCTGAAGGCCGGCTGAAGCTACTGCCATGCCGGCCGCACGTGCGGCGGCGACGATCCGGACCCGATCTTCTTCCGGCACGCGATCAGCGGTGACAAGCCCGAGGTCCAAGTCGGAGAGCACGAGACGCCCCGCGGGGTTCTCGGCCCCCCAGCCCACCGCCTCACCCAACGCAGCGCTGCCCGAGAGCAGCAGACACCGGGGGCGAAACGGCCGCGCGGGCTCTAGAATGGCAGGCAGGGAGCGGGCGAGAGCGGCGCGCAGCGCGGCGTCGACCCAGCCCGCGGCGGAGAACGAGCCATCACCCCCGTCGCGCTCTGCTCCAGAAACGCTCATGGATCGGACCGGGCCATCCGTGACGTCAGATCCGACGGTAGATGAAGCCGGGGATCGGGTAGCGCCGGTCGTTCAGCACCACGCCGAGCACGCGGCAGCGCGCTCTGTTCAACGCGTCGACCGCCCTCTGCACTACCTCGCGGCGGGTGCGGCCGGCGCGCACCACCAGCACCACACCGGCGGTGGGAGAGGCAAGAAGCGCTGTCTCCGGAGCGGCCAGCAAGGCACCCGCGTCGATGACCGCGAAGGCATAGTGGCGCGTCATCTCGCGCAGCACGTTCTCCACGCGGTCCGACCGCACTAGATCGAGGTTGGGCAGGTCGGCGCAGCCGCAGGGCAGGAAATAAAGATTCGGTTGCTCAGTGCCGAGAACCAGGCGCGGCAATTCGCCCGTACCGGCCAGCAAGTCGCTCAGTCCGGCCATTGTGTCGGCCGCCTGCAGTACGCCGGAGAGCGTTCCGGGACCGCGAGCCAGGTCGCCATCCACCAGGAGGACCGGCCGCGGATCGGCCAGCGAGAGTTCGCGGGCAAAGCGAAGGGCCAGGGTACTCGTCCCCTCCCCGGGCACCGCTCCGGCAAACACAACAACCGGAGGGCGGTCGGTCCCCAGATCGAGAACGATGCGCTGCCGGATCCGTTCGATGTGACGGTCGGAAATTCGGCCTCCGGCGGGCGGCAACACCCGCCGCGCCCCCGGCGTGCTTGGTTCGGACGCCGCCGAGCGCGGCGGACCTCCCTGCTTCTCTCTGTTCAAGGCGTCGTAGATGTTGCTCACGGCGCTCCCCTCGCACCGTACTGGAACGGCGAGATAGGAGGCGCGCCCGCCCTTCCTATCTCCAGCTCCTCGGCCGCCTCCCGCACGTGTTCGCGCCGGACCCGGTCGGCGCCCTTCGCGTACGCAACGAGAAGGGCCCGATCGCACACTTGGTTGATCAGCCGGGGAATCCCGTCAGAGCGCAGGCCGATCTCGTCCAGCGCCTCCTCGGTGAAGAGGCCGGCGGCCTTTCCTTCCCCGGCCACGGACAGCCGGAAGTCGACATATCCAGCCATGGCATCGTGGGACAGCCGAGGGAGGTCAAAGATCCCCGGAATCCGCTGTCGAAGCTGCCGGAGGGATGGCAGACTGAGCAGGCGGCGCAGCTCCGGCTGCCCCACCAGAACGATTTGCACCAGCTTGGTGTTGGCCGCCTCCAGGTTCGAGAGAAGCCGAAAGTCCTCCAGCGCCTCCTCGGTGAGGTTCTGCGCCTCGTCGACGATGAGGACGGCATTCCCGCGCCGGTCGCGCAGCCGGAGCAGGAACTCCTGCAGACAAAGGAGGAGCTCGACCTTGGACCGACCCGGCGGCGTCAGGCCGAAATCGACCAGCGCGAGGTAAAGCAACTGCCGGAAATTCAGGCGCGCGTTCATCACGATGGCGCTCTCCACGTCGTTCGAGAGCTGTCCGAGCAGGGTCCGGATGACCAGGGTCTTCCCCACCCCGACCTCGCCGCACAGGACAAGAAACCCTTTGCGCTCCTCGATCCCGTAGTGAAGGTAGGCAAGAGCATCGCGGTGCCCGCGGGTCAGGAAGAGGAACCGCGGGTCGGGGGTGATGGAAAAGGGCGGCTCGTTGAGCCCAAAGTGCGCCTCGTACATGGTCCCCCCTACAGCAATCGACCGATGGAGCCAAGCACCGGCAGGCCGAGGTGGCGCTCGACTTCGCCGGCGTCCTTCAGCGAGTGGTCCATTCCGTCCAGCACGAAGGCAAGCGCTAAGGCGATAAAGAAGCCGATCACCGGGATCACCGCCAGACGGATGGAGTCATTCATCCGCACCAACATCGGCTCGCTGGCCGGTTGCAACACAAGGACGTTCCAGTCCGGGGTGCCGGCCCGTTCCAACTGAACCTGGATCTGTCTGTCGGCCAAGGACTTGTACTCGACACCCAGTCGATCGATCATCCGGTCGAAAGCTGCGAGGCGAGCCTCTTTCGTCGGGAACGAGGCGAGTTCGCCGTCACAATACTCGATGCTGCTGCGCAGCGCATCGGTGCGCGCACGGATCACCTCGACTCGAGCATCGACATGCCGAACGTAATTACCCACCTCCTGAATCAGCAGTTGCTCCAACTGCGAGACTTGGTCCACCAGCCGCAGGATATCCGGGTGATTCTCCTGGTAGCGACCCCGCGCGGCGAACAGCTCGCTGCGACGGGTGACGAGTTCCCTGCGGATCTGCAGGATCACCTGGTCGTCGCTCTGTCCCGACTCAGAGAAAGCGTAGATCTCCTGCGAGGGATCCTCCCGGGCCCGCTCCAACATGGCGCGCAGGAGTTCCCCCCGGGACTCCTCGGCAGCCAAGTCCTGGCTCGCCTGGGTGAGTTCCACCTCCGCCTGCCCCTTCACCGACATGATGCTGGACCGCTGGTCATCAATCTTGGAGATCGATTCCTCGGCCATGAAGCCCACGCGTCGTTCCTCCCAGTCCTCGATCTGCGCGCGCACCTCTTCGATCCGTTCCTGGAAGAACGTGTCGATCTCGGGGACAGTCCGAACGCTGAGTCGAAACTCCTTGTACGCCTGGGTTACCGATCGGGCGATCTCCCGCGCCGCTTGCGGATCGGGATCCCGCACCTTCACGATCACAACGCTCGACTTGCCCGGCGAGGACGCCGTGACCCGGGCGGGATTGATCTTGACCTGTCTTCCGCGCGAATCCTTCACCTTGCCGGAATCCAGCAGCTTCTGCGCGAGCGAAAGAATGTGCGGACTCGATACAACCTCCAGTTCGGAGTTCAAATCCTCTTCCCAACTCAGGACACGCACCCGGCTGTTATACGCACTCTCGGGCTGTCCGCGGTTGATGAGTACTTGAGAGACCGATTCGTACACCATCGGAGTCAGACGCCCCATGGCCGCGACCACCCCCACCGAGGCGAGGAAGACCGCCGCCACGATCCCCTTGCGCCGAAAGACGATGGAGAGGAAGTCCCTCAGGCTGGTCTCGGGCTTTTCGGCGGTCGGTTCTTCCATGCACGCTCCGTTGAACCCTAAGGGGTCGCCCAATTCAATTGGTCGATCTTCAGGGCCCTCCATCCTTCCAGGTAAAGGGTGAACGGCGCAATCATCTGGCGGAGGTACTGGTCGACCGCGATGTTGGCTCGGGCGATAAAGGTTCGCGGCACATAGACAATGTCGTAGGGGTGAAGCACCATGTCCGAACCCGACTCCCCCTTGAGGGAACGACCTAGGTCAAGACGCCGGACTTCGGCCGCGTCGGATCCCGTGCGGCGCAGAACGAGGACGCTCTCGGACTTGCCCCTGGGGCTGATCCCGCCCGCCGCAGCCACGGCCTGCAGCGCCGACATCCCCTTGTAATAAGGTTTGTCGCCCGGCCCCTCCACCTCACCCAGGACAAACACCCGCTGCTCTCCGAAGTTGGTCACGGCCAAATCCACCCGGGCATGACGAAGGATTCCGCCCAGTTTTTCTTCCGCCTCGCGGCCCACATCCTCCGGCGTACGGCCGAGCGCATGGATCATGCCGGCGCCGCGGATTGTGATTGCGCCATCCGGACGCACTTTCGCGATGCCGCTCAGCTCCGGGGCGGACAAGATGTTGATCTGCACCTCATCTCCCACGCCGAGCAGGTAGGCATCAGGTTCTGTCTCGATCGTCGCGGCCTGGGGAGCCGCAACCGCCGGAACCTCGACCGGCATCGCGGCGTGCTCCACCTGGATCGGCCGGTTCGGGTCGATCAGCGTCGGGAAGTCGCGTGAGTCTTCGCGGACGGCCGCAGCCGTCGGGGGGCTCGACGCGCCAAGCCAGAGCACCACGAGCCAAGCGAGGGCCGGGGTCGCAACGCGCAGGGGAAGGTGATCCATCATGAACCGGAACATCCCTTTTCCAGCCCCCGGTTTCCTTCAGCGGAATCAGCCACGTATCCTAGCACCCGCCAAGACGACCGTCAACCGCACCCCTAGTGGGCCTGCGGTCAAACCCTTACAGAGACATCATCGGTCGCCGGAGCGCGGGGCTTCACTCTTCCCTGCCGCGCGGCCCCGCGGGGCCATCGACGTGAGTTTCGCCGCCCTTCCGGCCGAACCACCGGATCCCTTGGACCGGCCGACCGGCGCCGGGGTTCCCGGCGGACCGCCCAGCCGAACCGCCTGGAAGAAAAGCGGCAACAGGATCTCGTGGTGCCCGACGAGGTAAAACCCCCGCCCCCCCTGCAGCGTCGGGCGCCGGATCACGTTTTCCGCCGGCCGGTATTGCCGCTGGAAGTCAAAGACGGCCGTCGTCAGATCATGGAAGCGGGTCCCCAGATTGACGCAAACCGAGATCGCCTTCAAGAAGACCTCGGGCAGAAGTACCGCCGAGCCAAGGTTCAGCGCCACCCCATCGCCCAGCCCGCTGACTTGAGCGCAGAAGATGCGGAAGTCCCGGGCGCTCGTCGCTCCCGCCGCCGCGCCGTCAAAACCGGCATGCTGATGGTTGATATCGGTGCCGATCGCGAGGTGCACGGTGACCGGCACGCCAAGCCGGTACGCAGAGGCCAGGACGCTCCGGGCGGCTCCCTCGGGCGGCGCGTGCTCCAGATAGGCGCGACCGAGCCCCTCACCTAGCCCCTCGCCGCGACTCGCCGCCTCCCTGGTCCACTGGTTGAGCCAGGTAGATGTCTCGCGGGCCATGCCAAAACGGCCCCGCGGAAGCTGCGCCGCAACATCCTCGGAGGTGTTCCCGAAGAACGCAATCTCGAGATCGTGGATCGTGCCGGCCCCGTTCAGAGCGATGGCGGTGACCCACCCTTCCTCCATCAGTCGGATCAACCCGGGGCCGAGGCCGGTCTTCAGAACATGCCCCCCCGCCATCACCAGCACGCCGGCTCCGCGCTCCCGCGCGCGACGCACCCGGGCAACCAGCTCTCGCAGATCGCGGGCCGCGAGGAGATCCGGCAGCGACGCCCAGAACTCCCGGAAAGAACCCGGGTCGGCCACCGGCCGCAGGAACCCCTCGGCCCGCACCAGGCTCTTCCTTCTGCGGACCGGGTACGTGCGGACTCGGGTCATGTCGATTTCCGGATAGCGTGACATGGATGGGCCTCAGGGGTTTGACTGTCCGATCCGAGCTGTGTCCTGAGCGGCGCCCCTAGTACTGCCAGACGGCATCGACGGCGACGCGGATGACCGGGAATGGAGCGGGCGCTGATACTCGATCAACTCCACGCTGATGGCCCCGATCGGTAGTTTGCTGCGCATCAGCACCGGCATACGCCGATCGTCGTCGGTCAACCAGATGGTGAGCTTCCCTTCGTTCTTGAAGAACGCGCCGCTGCGGAGAGTCGGTTCCACCACCAGGCATTCGAACGTCCCAGCAGGGGTGTCCACCCTCTCGCGGCGCTGCACCGTCACGCGAAGGGGGAAATTCCTGCGATTGTCGTGGCTCTCGAGGAAGAAACGTTGCCCCGGCTGCAGTGGCATGGTCCGTACCCGGTAAAATGCAGCCAGCACATCAAAGGCACCCGGGGCGATGGCTGCCTCGCGGCCATCGTGGTAGGTCGCCACCCCGCGTACGTGGTCGAATCTCACCTGCTGGTCAACGTGGTAGCGGCCCTCGCGCAAGTGCTTCTCAAAGTAGAGTGAATACAGGCCGTCTTCGTCCATGAGCGAAGTGACCCGGTCCCGCACCCGGTAGATCCCGTCGAACACGGAGTTGGAATTGGCGGTGGAGACAACGTGGTAGGCGGGGCGCCCGTCCACTTTCTTGCGATCCACGACCTCCATCACAGCGATCCCGGCCTTGATCATGCCGTATCGAACGCCGAAGACGAGCCGTTCGCCGACCGCGATAGCGGGATGCCTGCCAGGCAGGGAGTCGGCAGCCACCGCCACGGAGTCGACGGCAACTATCAGGGAGTCGGCAGCCGCCGCCACAGAGTCGACGGCAACGATCAGGGAATCGACAGCCACCGACAGGGAATCGACACCCCCCGGCCCGGAGTCGACCACGGGAGTGTCACGCCCGGCGGGGCTGCGAACTTGCAGATCGTAGCCAGACAGCGCAAAGGCCGAGACGTCGGTGGCGGGCATGCCGGGGAGGAGGAGCGCGGACGCTTCATCCGTGGTCGCACCCGCGGGCGTACCAACGATCCAGGCCGCGGCAGGAAGCGCAAGCACGGCCGCAGCAAGCAGAAACGGCCAGGCCCTCATGCGGCGCCGTCAGGCCCGGCGGCGGCCGTGCCGGTATGACCGAATCCACCGTCACCGCGCTCGGTCCCGGAAAGTACCTCAGCCCATACCATCCGCACCGGCGGCAGTTGCTGGATCACCAACTGCGCCACCCGGTCTCCCGGCGCCACGGTGAACCGCTCCTCCCCCCAGTTCAACAGAATCACGCCGACCTCGCCACGATAGTCGGAATCGATCGTGCCCGGTCCGTTGGCGAGGCCGACTCCATGGCGGAGGGCAAGCCCGCTACGAGCACGCACGCACCCCTCGAATCCCGGCGGAACGGCCACACTGATACCGGTTGGAATCAGGGCGCGCCCACCCGGCTCGATGGTGACCGGCACGTCGAGACAGGCGCGGATGTCAAAGCCACTGGCGCCGGTCGTCATTCGCTCCGGAAGCCTCGCCCCCGCCCGTAGACACCGACAGCGAACGACTTGCTCGGGGGGAGCTGCTTCGGTTTTCTCCATCGCGTCCTCCACCGCGTCGGCCATCGCGTCGGTGATCCCCGCTAGAAATCCAGCGCGGCGAGGCCGGGCCGTTTCGTCCCCGCCGGGGCAAGAGTAACGAGGCAGAACCGGCTTGGGTCGAGCAGTTCGCGGGCCACGCGGTGCACATCCTCCAGAGTGATCCGTTCCACCGCTCCGACCACCTCGGCCAGCGGTACCTGGCCCCCGTAGTACAGCTCGTTGTGGGCCAAACGGGCCACGCGCTCATACATACTCTCGTACGACAGAAAGAGTCCGGTGAAGATCTGGGCCCGGGCACTTTCCAGCTCCCAAACATGAACCCCCCGCTCCCGGATGCGGCGCAACTCGCGGCAGACAAGGCGCAACGCCTCACCCAACCGATCGGCGCCGACCCCAAGGTAGACCCCGAAGGCACCTGTATCACGGAAGGAGTCTAGGAACGAATAGACCGAGTAGGCCAACCCCTCGTCTTCGCGGATGGACTGGTAGAGACGGGATGAGGCGCCCGAGCCGAGGATGGTGTTGAGGACGAAAATCGCGTGGCGATCCCGGTCCCGGTACGAGGGGCCACGTCGCAGGAGGCAGAGCGAGGCCTGTGCCAGATCCTTTTCCTCATGCCGCTCCCGGGCGCGGAAGCGGGGCATTCGCGGCACGGTAACAGGCGTCCGCCGACGCGGCAGGCGGAACGTGCGGGCGACATCCTCCACCAGGAGGTCGAAATCGAAGCGCCCGGCGGCGGCAACGACCACTTCGGGAGCCGTGTACCGGTCCCGGTAGAACCGGCGAACCGAGCGGACTCCCAGGCGCGCGAGTGTTTCGCGTCGGCCGAGAATCGGCGTTCCCAACGGATGGCGGTGGAACAGCTCCTCGGCGGCAAGATCGTGGATCAACTCCTCGGGACTGTCCTCATACCCTTGGATCTCTTCCGCAACGACGCCGACCTCGCGCCGCACATCCTCGGCGTCAAAAGCCGGCTCGCAGAGCACCTCGGCGAGCATTTCCACCGCGCGGCGGCGATAGCCGGCAAACACGCGCGCATAGAAGCAGGTCGATTCCTTGGTGGTGTAGGCATCGACCTGACCGCCGATCGCCTCCATGCGCTTGGCCAGCTCGTACCCGTTGTGGCGGCGGCTTCCCTTGAAGACAAGGTGTTCGATAAAATGGGTGACGCCCGCCTGTTCCGGATCCTCGTCGCGCGAGCCGACCCGAACCCAGGCACCGAGGGCCAGAGAGGGGACCTCCGCCACCTCCTCGGCCAACACTAAAATCCCGCCGGGGAGCAAGGCCGAGCGCACCTCGGGCTCGGCGAAGCGCCGACTCAGCTCTCGAAGCGAGCGCACACCCGACCTCCCGCGCGGCCGCCGGGCCGCCCGACACGAACAAAACGCGCCGGGAAGCCCGAGGCTCCCTGGCGCGTCAGAACATTCAGGCCGTGATCCATCACCTCTCCGCTTCGGCCGCCGTCACTCCGCCTCGGCAGTCTCTTGCGGAACGCCTCTGCGAGAAAGCCGGATCTTGCCCTCCTCGTCGACGCCGATGACCTTCACGAAGACGACGTCGCCATCTTTCACAACATCTTCCACGCGAGCCACCCGGTGTTCCTCCAATTCCGAGATGTGGACCAGGCCGTCGCGCCCCGGAAGGATTTCGACGAAAGCACCGAAGTTGACGATCCGTCTCACGCGGCCACGATAGACCCGGCCGATTTCCGGATCCTCGGTGAGGGAGCGGATGATCTCGACCGCGCGATGGGCCATCTCCGCGTCGATGCAGGCGACCTTGACCGTCCCGTCATCTTCGACATCGATGGTGGCGCCTGTCTGCTCGCAGATCTTCTTGATCATCTTGCCGCCCGGTCCGATGATGTCGCGGATCTTGTCCGGCGGGATGTTGACCACGATGATGCGAGGCGCGTACTTTGAGATATCCGACCGCGACGCCGCCAGAGTCTGGTTCATGGCCGCGATAATGTGCAGCCGTCCCTCGCGGGCCTGCGCCAGGGCCGAGCGAAGGATGCTGAGGTCCAGCCCCTTGATCTTGATGTCCATCTGGATGCCGGTGATCCCCTCGGCGGTTCCGGCGACTTTGAAGTCCATGTCGCCCAGGTGATCCTCGACCCCGCGGATGTCCGATAGCACAGCCACCCGGTCCCCTTCCTGGATCAACCCCATCGCGATCCCGGCGACCGGCGTCTTGATCGGCACGCCCGCATCCATGAGGGCCAGGCTTGCTCCGCAGACAGAGGCCATCGAAGAGCTGCCGTTCGACTCCAGGATTTCAGAGACGATGCGGATCGTGTACGGAAACCGCTCATTGGACGGGACGACGCCGGTGAGGGACCGCTCAGCAAGGGCGCCATGACCGATTTCGCGTCGGCCAGGACCGCGGTTGGGACGCACCTCCCCAACGCTGTAGGAGGGGAAGTTGTAGTGGAGGATGAATGTCTTCCACGACTGCCCCATCAACTCCTCGATCTTCTGCTCATCGGAGGTGGTCCCGAGGGTGGTGATCACCAGGGCCTGCGTCTCACCGCGGGTGAAGAGAGCACTGCCATGAGTCCGCGGAAGAACGCCCACCTCGCAGGTGATGGCCCGGATTTCGTCGTAGCGGCGACCATCGGCGCGGACCTTCTCCTCGATGACCATGCGCCGCATCAGTTCCTTTTCCAGATCGTGGAAGACGGTCTTAATGTCCGCCTTGATGTCACCGGCGCCGTCCGCAAACCGCTCCGCGAGCTCAGCCGTCGCCTTGACCACCAGAGCGTCGATGCCGGCCTCACGCTCCATCTTCTTCACGATGCGGATCGCCCGGTCCAGGTCGGTCCGGTAGGCCGCACCGACCGCAGCCACGAGTTCCGGATTGATCTCTCGCGGCGCCCAGGCGCGCTTCGGCAAGCCATGATTGGCGACGATCTCCTTCTGGAGAGCGACGATTCGCTGAATGTGCGGATGGGCGAACTCAAACGCCGCCACGAGCTGTTCCTCGCTGATCTCGCGGGCGGCCCCCTCCACCATGACGATGGAGTCCTCGGTGCCGGCGATGATGATGCTCATCCCGCCACCGGTTTCCAAGTCGGTGCTGGTCGGATTGAGGATGAAGTTCCCATCTTCATCAAGTCCGACACGGACCGCGCCCAGCGGGCCGGGAAACGGGACATCGCTCATGCTCACGGCCAGCGAGGCGCCGATGAGGCCGAGGACATCGCCGTCGTTCTCCTGATCGTGAGAAAGAACCTCGGCCCCGACCATCGTGTCCCAGCGGTTCCGCTGGTCAAACATCGGACGGAGACTGCGGTCGATCAGCCGGGAGGAGAGGATCTCCTTTTCATTGGGGCGACCTTCTCGCTTGAAAAAACCTCCTGGAATGCGCCCGGCAGCGTAGGTCTTCTCGCGGTAGTCGACCAGGAGAGGCAGGAAGTCGCGGGGCGATTCTTCGCGGCTGACAACGGCGGTGGCGAGCACAACGGTATCGCCGTAACGCACTAGGGCGGCACCGGCGGCTTGGCGGGCGAGGCGGCCGACCTCGAAGGTCAGGGTCCTCCCGCCGAGCTCCAGCGTGTAGGTCCTTTGCATGTCTACATATCTCCCGGTCGCAACCTTCGGGATGTTAACGAACGCCCGCACGCACCGACCGCGCGCCTAGAGCGCGAAGACGGACGGCGGGGCGGAGGACTGGAGGGGCGCTGGGATCAGTGCCGCAAACCCAGTTCCTTAACCATGCTCCGGTAGGCCTCCAGCTTGGTGTTCCGGAGGTATTCGAGGAGTTTCCGCCGACGTCCGACCATGCGCAGGAGGCCTCGGCGGGAATGGTGGTCGGTGGTGTGCTTCTTGAAGTGCTCCGTCAGGTGGCGGATTTTCTCGGTCAGGAGCGCGATCTGCACCTCCGGGCTGCCCGAGTCCAGATCATGCAGCTTATACGTACCGATAATCTGCTGCTTTTCTTCCTTCGAGAGCGGCATCGACTTCCTCCATCTGCTTCGAACGGCCGGCCCTTCCGACCGCAGGACAACCGGGCGGTCCTTACGAATCCCAGCTTCTTCCGAATCGACAATCTAACACCGTCGGAACCGGCATTCAACCTTTCTTTCGACCACTGCACTCTTTCCCACAGACCGTATCTCAAGAACGGGATGGAATCGGAGCGCCCGGAACCGGGAAGGGGTGAGCCGCCAACCATCGCCCGGCCATGGTGATGTCATGCTCCACGGCAGCCCGCAACACACTCATTCCCTTGAACTTGTGCTCGTGGCGGAGCCTCACGATCAGATGGAGCCCCAGCCGCGTCCCAACCAGCTCACCGCTCCAGCCGAGAAGGTGAGCCTCCACGACGGTCCGCGGATCGTCCACCAGAGTCGGACGGATCCCGATGTTCACAACGGCAGGAACCAGAGCCCCGGAGACTTCCGCCCAAGCTGCGTAGACGCCTCGGGCCGGCAGGAACTGCTCAGTCGGGAGGTCGAGGTTGGCGGTCGGCACGAGGAGTTTCGCCCCCTGCCCGCGCCCGCGCACCACCCTCCCTTCCAGCATGACGGTGTGCCCCAGCATCCGCGCGGCCTCACTGATCTGCCCTTCGGCGAGGACCGCCCGGATCCGTGTGCTGCTGTAGGGCCGGTCCCCGTCCAGTACCGCCGGAAACTCCCGAACGCCAAAACCGTGCTCCCGCCCCTCCGAACACAGCCACGCAGCGTCTCCGGAGCGATCCCGACCGAATCGGAAATCGTGGCCTACCCAGAGTTCCGCGATCGCCGCGTGGCGCAGAAGCAGCCCCCCTACGAAAGCGCGGGGCTCCATCGCCGCCATCTGCCGCGAAAACGGGAGCATCCAGGCCCGATCCACGCCCAATTCCGCCAGGTAGCGCAACTGCAGGGCGCGGCCGGTGAGAAGGTGCGGGAAGACAGACTCGGCCAACACCGTCGCAGGGTGCGGATCGAAGGTGACGACGAGAGAGCGAAGGTCTTGCTCCGCCGCCCGGCGGACCACGGCCTCGATCAGCGCCTGGTGGCCGCGATGCATCCCGTCGAAGACCCCGATGGTGGCCACGAACGAATGCGACTCATCGCCACCGCGTGTGACCACCGGCTAGAACACCCGCTCCAGGCGGAGACTGCAGGAATCCTCGATCGGCCGGTCGGCCGGACCCGGGGACCAGTCGAGCCGCGCAATCGCCAACAGATCGCCGTCGGCACCGACGAGACGAACCGCCGCTCCGGGCGCGGGCGGTTCGTGGAAGGTGATCCCGCGCAGTGGAGGTACCCCGCCGTGGCGCAGGCGCCGCGCCCACTGATCGCCCACGCGCCCCTCCGCCAGATGCGGCACCGCGGCGGCCATCGGTATGGCTTGCGAAAAGAGCCCGGCGAGGGTGTTCCCCGGCTCGGAGATCAGCCGACAACTGTCGGCCACATCGAGGTGGCCGACGCGCGTGCGCATCAGCGCCTCCACCATCGCCACCGTACCGAAACGCCCGGCGAAATCCTCGACCAGGGTCCGCACATAAGTACCCCGGCCACAGCCCAGCTCGAAGTCGATGCGAGGCGGATCGAGGCGGGTGATGTCGAAGCGGTCGATGCGGACGGGGCGCGGCGCCCGCTCCACTTCGATTCCCTTGCGGGCCAAATCGTAGAGCCGCTTGCCGCCATGCTTGAGCGCCGAAACCATGGGCGGGACTTGCATGGTCTCTCCCACGAACCCGGCCGCCTCCCGTTGCAGGGAATCGATGTCAAGGGCAGGAACGGGCTGCTCTTCCACCACCTGACCACCCGAGTCGCCGCTGGTCGTGCGCCGCCCGAGGAGCATCGTGCCTCGATACTCTTTCGGCTGGTCCATGAGGTACTCGACGAGCCGGGTGGCCCGACCGACCGCCACCACGAGAACGCCGGAGGCAAAAGGATCCAAGCTCCCTGCATGGCCAACCGCCCGGGTGTCCAGGATCCTCCGGACCCGGGCCACCGCGTCATGACTGGTCCAGGGGATCTCCTTGTAGATGTTGAGGACGAAGCCGCCCAGTGACGGTGCAGGCGGGCGCATCGTTCAGTCCTCCCCTCCGGCGGAAGGGTCGCCGGTAGCCGTGTCCGCGGCATCGGGGGTGTCGGCGCCGGGCCCGCCGGCGCTGGGCGCGTCGCCGATGACGGCTGCACCGGCCTCCTCGCGGGCGAGGGCCAGCCTGTGCAGCTCCGCCTGGATTCGGAGACTGTGGCGCATCCCCGGGTCCGCACGAAACGCCAGCTCCGGCACGCGGCGCACCTCGATACGTCGCCCCAGTTCCCCGCGGACAAAGGCCGCGGCGCTCTCCAGGGCCTTGAGCCCCGAGGCGTCGGCCGACTCATCCCCGAGAAAGGAGACAAAGATCCGCGCATGGGAACCATCGGACGAGACCTCGACACGCGTCACGGTGGCAAGCCCCAGGCGAGGATCGCGCACCCGGCTCACCAGAATGTCGGCCAGTTCGCGGCGGATCTCTTCGGCAAGCCGCTCTCCCCGCATCCCTTTCACCGCCGGTCCTCCTCGTCCTCGCTCGCATCGTACCCGCAGGGCGACTCCCAATCGGAGCGTCCCTCGAACGCATCCACCAGAATCTCGCAGCCGATGACCTCGGCTCGCGGGTCCGATTCGGCCTCGCGCCGCGCCGCCTGCAGGGCATTGCGGGCCGACTGCTCCGAAAGAGCGACTACGGCAACGCCGACCGCCGCTCGTTGCCGGAGATCCTGGTGATCGACCTCAGCCACAGCCAGGCCCAGTCGGCCGGAGAGACGATCCCGCAGCCGTTGCACGACGGCCCGCTTGTCCTTGAGAGAACGGCTCTGCGGAATCAAGACCTCGAGCCGGGCCACGCCGTAGAACATCGGCCGGAGACTCCTGCCGGTACCGGGAAAGAGGATGCCCGCTACTCGATGCGGCGGGCGATCTCCTCCACAGTGAAAGCCTCGACAATATCGCCCTCTTGGATGTCCTCGAATCCGTCGAGGGACATCCCGCACTCGAATCCGGCGTTGACCTCGCGGGCATCATCTTTGATCCGCTTCAGCGAAGCGAGGCGGCCGGTCCAGATCACGTCGGCTCCCCGATACACGCGAACCTGGTCGCCACGGTGCACGGCGCCCGAAACGACAAAGCAGCCGGCCACATTGCCGACTTTCGTAACGTGGAAGACCTTGCGAATCTCCGCCGAGCCGGCGATCTTTTCCACCTTCTCGGGAGCTAACAGGCCGCTCATGGCGTCCTTGATGTCCTTCTCCACCTCATAGATGACGCGGTAGAGTCGGACATCGACACCGTCGGTCAGCGCCATCTGGTGCGCCTTCGCGTCAGGCCGGGTGTGAAAGCCGATGACGATCGCCCTCGACGCGAGGGCCAGGAGAAGATCCGATTCGTTGATGAGCCCGACCCCTTCGTGGATGACCCGCACCTTGACCTCAGCCGTGGAAAGCTTGGGCAGGGTTTCGCGGAGCACTTCGAGCGAACCACCCACGTCCGCCTTGACCACCAGATTCAGCTCATGGAGCTCACCCTTCTTGATCCGCTCCTGCAGGCTCAGAAGGGACACGGCCTGGCCCCGTAGCCGCTGCTCATGCTCGCGCGCGATGGCTGCCCGAGTGCCGGCGATCTCCCGCGCCTCCTGTTCGGTCTTCACCACGTGAAAACCATCCCCCGCCTGTGGCACGCCGGACCAGCCCGTCATCTCCACCGGGGTAGCCGGCGGCGCCTCATGGAGACGCTCCCGCTTCTCATTGGTCATGGCACGTACCTTGCCGTGCTGCGCTCCGCTAACGAACGGATCGCCCACCCGCAGGGTCCCGTTTTGCACGAGGACCGTGACGATGATACCGCGGTGCGGATCCCGCTTCGCCTCCAGCACCACGCCGCGGGTCTTGCGATCAGGCTCTGCTTTGAGCTCAAGGAGTTCGGATTGCAGCAGGATCATCTCCAGCAGCCGATCGACGTTCGTCCCGTGCTTGGCCGAGATCTCAACCGCGACCGTCTTGCCACCCCACTCTTCCACTAAGACGCCATTGTCGGCCAGTTCTTTGCGGATCCGGTCGGGGTTCGCGGCCGGAAGGTCGATCTTATTGATGGCGACGACCATCGGAACACCCGCGGCTTTGGCGTGGTTGATCGCCTCGATGGTCTGCGGCATGACCCGGTCGTCGGACGCCACCACGAGCACCACGATGTCGGTAACCTGGGCGCCCCGAGCGCGCATCGCGGTGAACGCTGCGTGTCCGGGCGTGTCGAGAAATGTGATCGTCCCCGGCGGCACTTTCACCTGATAGGCGCCGATGTGCTGGGTGATGCCGCCCGACTCGCCGTCCATGACCCGTGTCTTGCGGATATGGTCGAGGAGGCTCGTCTTTCCGTGGTCGACGTGGCCCATCACTGTGACGATGGGGGCTCGCCCCTTGCTGGTAAAGTCCCTCCCCGCCTCTTCTTCATCCTGCTTCGAAAGGATTTCGGCACCGTATTCGAGCTGGAACTCGGGCTCGTAGCCGAACTCGTCCATGATCGTGGTCAGGGCGTCCTTATCGAGGCGCGTATTGATGTTCGCCAGGATACCGAGAGAGATGCAGGTGGTGATCACTTCGGCCGGCCGGACCTCCATGATCGAGGCAAGCTGCCCGACGGTGGCAAACTCGTGTACGCGAAGGATGTTAGTCTCCGTCGCCTCCCCTCCCTCACCGCCTCGGCGCCGCCGGTGGGGGGTACGACGCCGCGAACCCTCCATGTTGGCGAGAGTCCGGCGAACGCTCTCCTTCACCGCCTTTTCGTCGATGGAGCGCTTCTTGCCCTTCTTGCGGTCCTTGCCGCGACCGCGGGACGTGTCAACGGATCCCCGCTGTCCGGGGGCCGGCGGAGGGAAGGCAGGAGCTCCCCGCGGCGGTGCCGGCGGAGGCGAGCCATACCGCGACGGTGGCGGCGAAGGCGAGTTGTACCGAGGCGGCGGTGCCGGGCGAGTCGCGGGCGGGAAGGTCCGTGAAGGCGATGGCGCGGGCTGGGTCCACGTCGGAGGAGCGGCACGGGCGACCGGTGCGGGCGTGGGGGTCGCCGGGGGGGAGGCTACCGGGGGTGCCGGGCGCGGACGGGCGTCCTCCGCCTTCTTGTGAATCCCCTCCTGGATGTGGGCCTTCTTCTCAGTCTCGCGTTTGACCACAGCCCGCTCCTCCGCGATCTTCGCGCGGATTCGCACCACAAGGTCGTCCTCGACCGAGCTCATATGGCCCTTCACCTCCGCACCGAGGGAGGTGATGATGTTCACCAGGGCGTCGCTGGAAATCTTGAGATCCCTGGCCAATTGGAAGACTCGAACCTTCACGCGTCACCCTCCCGGCTTTCCTCGAGCGCGATGGTGGGATCGGCATCGGTCGCCACCTCGGCCGTTTCGCCGTCAAACTGTTCGCCGTCCGTTGTCTCGGCGCGGGTCGGTTTGCCGTCAGTCGGTTCGCCGTCAGTCGTCTCGGCGTCACCCGGTTCGCCGTCGGCCGCCACAGCGATAGCTGCCGCATCGTCGCCAGCAGCGTCCTCGCCGTCCATCCCCGCATCGTCTTCCATGTTGTCCGGCCCCTCGGTGGAGTCGATCAAGGCCGGTTCTCCCGACACCCGCTCCTCCAGGATCTGGCGGGCAAGGCCGAGCAGCCGGGTCGCGGTCTTCTCAGCAATGCCGGGAATCTCCATCAGTTCTTCCGCCGACGCTCGCAGGACGTCCTGGAGAGTCTCCTTGCCTGCCTTGATCAGCTTCTCGACCATCTTCGGGCCGAGCTCCCGGGACAGGTCATCGAGCTCGATCTCGGGAAGTCGGCTCCCGCCGCCCTGCTCGAGGTCGACCTGAGTGTTGGTCTTCAGCTCGATGGTCCAGCCGGTCAGTCTCTGGGCCAAGCGTACATTCTGACCACCGCGACGGCCCACCGCCAACATCAACTGGTCGTCGGAAACCACCACCACGGCAAGTTTGTCATCCTCCGTCTCGCGCAGAGACACGTCGAGTACGCGCGCCGGGGAAAGGGCCCGGCTGATGAGGATCTTCGGATCAGGGCTGAACGGCACGATGTCGATCCGCTCACCCCCGAGCTCGCGCACGATCGCCTGCACGCGGGAGCCCTTCATGCCCACGCAGGCCCCCACCGGGTCCACCCGGTCATCGTGGGAAACAACGGTGATCTTGGTGCGTGAGCCGGCCTCACGCGCAATGTCCCGGATTTCCACAACGCGTTCGAAAATCTCCGGCACCTCGTTCTCGAAGAGGCGGCGGACGAACTCGGGGTCAGTCCGCGAGAGGATGAGCATCGGACCCTTCTGGTTCTCATCGACGATCTTGAGCAGAGAGCGAACCGGGTCGCCGATACGGAAACGATCGCGGAAGATCAGTTCCTTCGGCGGAATGATCCCCTCTGTGCGACCGATCTTGACGATGACACTTCCCCGGTCGACCTGGGAGACGCTGCCCGAAAGAATGGTCCCCTTGCGACTTGCGTATTCCGCTGCCACATTGCCGCGCTCGGCCTCGCGCACTTTCTGCACCAGGACCTGCTTCGCCGCCTGGATGGCGTTGCGACCGAATTCCAGGACGGGCACTTCCACCGGGACCGTCTCCTTCTCCTTCACGCCGGGGGACAGGACCACGGCGTCGTCGTAGTCGATCTCGCCATCGAGGTCGATGGCGACCCGCACGACCTTCTTGTGCACCAGGACGCGTATCCGGCCGTTCGCCTCGTCAAAGAAAACCTCGACGTCGGTCGCGGTGGCATACCGCTTCTTCGCGGCGGTGAGGATTCCCAGCCGGACCGTCTCGACCAGCATCTTCGGATCGACGCTCTTCTCGCGCGAGATCTGGCGGAGCGCATCTAGGATCTCATCCGTGGCCATGATTCCCATCTTTCCGTTCGGTCGATTCCTGTCCATCCGGGTCGCCCGCGGCCGTTCGCCGCGACCTGGGTTTCCACGGGTCGATCCGCAACCGCGCCCGAAGCACCGCACCCAGGGAAAGAATCTCTTCCCGCCCTCCGTCGAGAACCAGCACCAGACGGTCCCCGTCCAGCGGGCCAATCGCTCCCTGGACCGACCTGTTCTTACCGTTCTCCCCGACGACTTCCACCTGGGCCGTCTCCCCCTGGAACCGCCGGAAATGTTCCAACGTCCAGATCGGCCGGTTCATACCGGCCGAGGAGACCTCCATATGATAGGCCCCCCGCAGGATCGGATTCGCGTCGAGCAGATCCCCTAGTCGGCGGCTAACCCGCTCGCAAGCCTCGACCGACACCCCGCCATCCCGGTCCATCGAGACCCGAAAGACCTGTGCATGCGCGGTCCGGGAGACCGAGCACTCGACAAGCTCGAGCCCCTCCTCCGTCAGCAGAGGGGTGACCAGCTCGATCAACTCCTCGCGCCGCACGCCCTGACCCTCCCGGAGACACGGTTTGCGCCAAACAAAAACGCGGACATACGCCCACGCGGGTTGCACGGTACACAAGTCCAGGCCCTACTGCAATAGGGAATCCATCACGAGGCGGAGAATCGCCCGGCGGAAGAGGCACCGTGGCCGGGCGGGGAAGCGGGGACCCGGGTTCGGAATGGGCTTCGGGCTTCAGGCTTCGGCAGGGCAGGCCATGAGCGCGGAGGACCACGCCGAACTCGTGGCCCGGTACGGCGAACTGATTCGCGGCCCCCAGGCGACTGCTCGACGCCCTCCGGCGCGAAGCCTGAAGCCTGAAGCCCGAAGCCCGAATTGGGACGGCCCCAGCCGGAGCACCGACTCAGCGCCCGAGGTGGCCACCCCACACCAACTCGGACATGATCGTGCCGACCCGGAAGAGGCGCAACGCGCTGGTATGCATAGGGAGATCCTGCCGGGTGTGCCAATTCGGATCATTGAATCCGATCACATCCACCGCCGGAACCCCGACGGCCTGGAACGAGAGGTGGTCATCGACGACAGCGTACTCGCTCTGTGGATTCCACTCCCGATACCCCTTCTCCTCCGCGAGCCGAAAGAGGATGTCGACCAGATCCGGGGCCTGCTGCACCGAATAGGCCTCCCGGCCGAACTGGGCAGCCTCGGACCCGACCATGTCGAGGACCACCACCCAATCGGGAAGGGTTCCGGGCCAGTTGGTCGCCATGTGGCGGCTTCCCTGGCAGTACTCCTCGGAGTGCCCCGACCGCCCCATGTCCTCCATGTCGAAGAACGCAAGGTCGACCCCGATGGATGGCGGGTGCTCCTGCATCATCCGCGCCAGCACGAGGAGCACCGCCACCCCAGACGCGCCATCGTTGGCCCCCGGCACGGGCAGGTTGCGCATCGCCGGGTCCGGATCTGAATCCGCCCACGGTCGACTGTCCCAGTGCCCGCCGAGGAGCAGCCGCGGGCGAATTCCCGGGCGGATGGAGGCGATCAGGTTCGTCAACCGCAGGGTGTCGGCTCCGAACGGCGAGGGGCGACGAAAATCTTCCCGGCGGACCGACACCCGCAGCGAATCGAAATAGGTCGTCACCACCCGGACCCAGCGCTCGTGTGCCTTGGTTCCCGGAACCCGCGGCCCCAGGGCACACTGTCGCTCGATCCAGCCCTGGGCCTCGCGGCCGTCGAAGGACGGGACGCCGGCCCCCGCCGAACCGGCGAGCAGGGCCGGCCAAAGACCGAGAACCACGAGTAGGCACCTGCGCACGCAGCCTCCCTTCAAGTAGACGGGATCCAGAAGTCAGAATTCAGTAGAGGCCTGCGAATAGGATTCCAAATGCATGTTGACCCCTTCCGGCGGGCCCTTGGCCACACCACCAAGTCCTCAAGGCTCGTCCCCAGCCTCATCACTCTGACTCCTGACTCCTGGATTCCGTCTTCCGACTTCTGGATTCTGACTTCTGGCCACCCGAGTCGTTACGCTCCTAGAAAGTGAAGCTGGCCGAGACCGAGATGCCGATGAAACGAGCGGTGAGCGCCTGGTTCTTCTTGTTGCTCTCCTGTCCGAAGTTGATCGAACCGTTGCCGCTGATGGCCGCAGTAAACTGATAGCCGACCCCGGTCTGAAACCGCCAACTCGCCATGTCCGTCATGATGGTCGGCCGTTGCCCCGCACTGCGGTTCTCGGAACGGTCGGCCTTCCAGTCGAAGTCGACGTTGACATTCAGGGTCGTCTGGACCGTCTTCATCTGCCCGGTGAGCGGCACGGTCACCTTACGCGTCAGGTTGAGCGTCTTCTTCAGACCGAATCCGAGCTGGCGGTTTCTCGTGCTGGAAATGCTTCGCGTCGGCCGGAAGAGCTCGGTGGAGGAGGACCGATTCGAAGAGCTGAAGGTCGTTGTGATCCCCGAACGGGTCGAAGCACTGAGGTTCAGGAAAGGAGTGAAGTTGCTGCTGCGGGTGACTTGGTCTCGCTCGCCCTGCGCCTTCCCCTGCTCGCGGTATTCGCGATTGTAGTTGGTGGTCCCTTGGAAGGTCTTGAAGAAACGATTCAGGCGGAGTTTCTGAAAGGCATTCCCCCAGTTCACGCTCAGGTCCGGCCACTTACTGGTGAGGTTCTTGACGGCAAGCCCGTTGTCGGAATTCGTCCCGGCGGTACGAGAGTAGCGCGCGGTGACGGTCACACCAGCGGGCAGTTGGGCGTTGGAGTCGAGAGTAAGGCTCTTGCTGGTCCCTTTTTTATCGGAAGCCCGGGACAATGCCCGCACCCGCGCGCCTGGTTTGTCGGCCAGTGCCAACTGGTAGAGGATATCCGGCTCGCCCGTCTGCCGCGTGAAGCTTGTCTGGTTGGCGACGGAGTAGTTCATGTTGACGGTGTTGAAACGGAACCGTTGCCCGACGAGGCTTCCCGTGCTCGTCGGTGCCGCGGTCTTCGCCCCGGTCGAATCCGGCCGCGCCCGACTACGCACGATCCTCCCAAACCAGCGCCCCAGCACGTCGGGCGAAAAACGCGCCACGTAGCCGGTGGACCGGGAGTTGCCGAAATCGTTCTCCCGGCTCGGCTCATTGGTACCGCTCCCCCCTTGTCCTTGCTTGGCAAGGGTGAGGCTTGAGCTGCCCGACCAGTTCACACTGGGTCCCAGCAACTGCCGTAGGACCGGGAGCGGAAAGGTGCCGTTAAGCTGATGCTTGCGGCTCACCTCGCGCCCGAGATTGAGCCCCAGCCAGTTGAGCTGGTCCTCATGCAGCATGAGGTCGCGGGAGGTATCGATCCGGTATATCACCGGAGTGATCGGGCGGGCGCCTGCCGAAATGTTCAGTGTCCCGCTGCGGGTGGACGAACTCGGCTGCTTCACGTAGGGACGAAGGTTGTTCGTCGCGCTGTACCGGATCGCGCGCGCCTCACCGCCTGCCAGACTCGCCGAGAGGGATGTGGGGATCAGCAGCAGCTTGGTCTGCCCGCTCTTGTTGAGCCGTAGGCCGATTTTCTGACCGATCTGATCCAGCGGAAGGCTCCAGCTCACTCCCGCCGAACGGTTGACCGTGGTATCGCACTGCGTCGGCTGCAAGCTCACCGCCGTTCGATAGCTCGCGTTGGCCGAGAACGGCTCGACAATGTAGCGCCCTAACCAAGTCCGCCCGGGCCGCTTGGAGAGGCTAAGGGAGAGGTCCTGCGTGCGATTCACCGAGATATCGCGATCCTCGGCCCGATCCAGAATGAGGTCGCTGTTCGTGCGGAACTTCGGCACAGCCCGGGTGGACGTGATCGAGCCGCTGATAGGCATGGTGACCCCCAAACGGCTTGCATACCCGAAGAGCTCCGTCGATCCATTGAAGTTCCAATTGGTACTGGTGGTTCCGCTTCCTCGATCCTGGCCGATCTTGAGGAAGTCGGCTTCCGTCCTTTGGATGTTGAAGCTGAGCCGGGCCAGCCCGGTCAGGTCGGCATTGATGCTGAAGCGAGCCGCATAGCCGGGATCCTTCTTCACGCCGATCAGGCGCAGTTCGTTGACCCAGACGCTGCCCTTCCCGATCACGTTCCCGCGATTTGTGACGAGGAAGACAATCCGCTGGATACTGGTGAGGGAAGGACTCCCCTGGCGGGTCATCCACACACCGCCGCCCAGATTACGTTCCACTCTCTGTATGGCGGGGTCGGGCGACTCCACCAGTTGCAGCCGACTCAATTCGGCGAAGTCGATCCGGACCAGATCCCAAGCAGCCGACACCGGGCGCCTGTACTCGTAGTAATTCGTCGTGTCCGATCCGGCATCTCGGCAGAGCCGTATGGCACACTCCAGGCTGTCGTCGCCCGGGTTGATCGGTCGAAGGAGGGTATCCGTCAACGCTCCGTGCTTCAGGTAGAATTCCATGTTCTCGTAAAGCGTGTAGTCCTGTCTCTGCGGATAGCTTCGGTAGATGGAGACGCGGTGCCACCGCTTGAAGTTCTTCACATTGAGCGCGATCGACTGCTCGCGCTCGGTGATGTTGTCCTGCTTTCCCGTGGAGACCGGCGGCACGTAGACGTTGGCGTCCTCCTTGTTGTTCACCACCCCGACGAAGAACTCCTCGCCCGGCGCGAGCGAGCCTTCGGGGACCGACCGGTCGAGGGTGTCGGCGATCGCATTCTCGAACCACCGGTTTCCCGTGATCTCGATCCCTCCGATCTCCAGATCGGTGGGTTCCTCAAACCCTGTGACCCACATCCGCAGGTGAAAGACCTTCTCCCAGACCGGGCTGGCGGCCTCGAAGTCTTTCCAACGGGACACCAGGCTGTCGTCGTGCAACGGGATCCGGATCCGGCGCCAGCCGTTTTCCGGCTTGACGAGGTCGGGTTTGGCGTTCGAGTTCTTGAACACGTAGTCGCGGTAGACATCGGTCTCCCAGAGGGTCGAGTCAGCCAGGTCAATCGCCACCTGGAAGTAGCTGTTCAGGCGGTCGAGGGCACCGTTGCCGTTCAGGTCTTCGGTGTCGAGTTCCTGGTTTCCTTCGGTGCCGTTCACCGAGGCGTACTTGTCGGGATCCGTCTCCGGCAGGTTGTCGTCGTAGCGGTAGACGTCGAACGGGTCGGCCCCGGTGATTCCACTCTTCTTCTGATCCAGGCCGGTGTCTTCATCCAGATTCGAGCCCTGGTCGAGTCGACCGTCCCGGTTCTGATCCTCCGTATCGAGCTTCCCGTTGGGCCTATGGAGCGTGTACTGCTCCGGATATGCCGGGTTGTTGCGATACCACATCGCGTCTTCGTTCACCGTCCCGATGTCGATGATCAGAGTGCCGCGGCGCTGCTGCGACGGGTCGGGGTGGGGCCGATACTGCCGGCGGTCGTTGACCCAGACATCCAGGAACTGGGCCCGGGAAAGGTCGGTGCCGCGGGCGGAAAGCACCTGGACGATACCCGCCCACGAGCTCTTCTTCTCCTGTGGAGTCGTCCCCCGCGGAGAGACGCGCATCTGCAGAATCTGCCGACTGTCATCCCCTTCGCGCGTCTCCAGGGTCGGCTGGAAATCGCTCTCACGAGCGGTGTTGCGCGGCGAGAACCACCGGAGATCACCCTGGGCCGCAGCCCGCAGAGAGTCTCTGGCGGCCGACGGCGGAAGATTGCTGCCGGGAAGGATTGAGGAAATCGGAATGGACGCCGGACGCCACATCCGACGACTCATGCTCAGCGATAGAACATCCTTCACCCCGTCGAAATCGTCAATGTAGAGCTTGCCCTTGGTATTCGGATTGGGCAGCGAGAACCCGGCGCCGAATCCGATGTCGAGCTTGGACGGCAGCCGCGCATCGATCCCGGGGAGTTGGTCGACCATGTTCGTGAGGAACTTGGAATCGGTCTTCCAGGCCCCTGCGAGCTCGCCCACGACCGTCCGGGAAGGCTCCTGCCCGAGGCGCGGACGCTTCCCCTCCAGCCCCGGAACCCCACCCTTGCTCTCGTACAACCACGAAGACGACCCACTGAACGCAGCGCCCTCCGGCCGGAGAAATGCCGATGCCCCGGCCAGTGTCTTCGAACCGCCTCCGCCCCCAAAACCCTCGTAGGAGTAGGTGACCCGGATCTCTTCCTGCTCCGTGACGTTCGCTGCCTCGAGGAGCTCCACTTCACCCATTTCGTAGTCGATGCGATAGTCGCGATCGCGCACCAGCGCCCGCTGGCCGGCTGTCACCGACTCGCTCCCGAGAAGAATGCCGAAGGCGTTCAACTGGATCCGACTCACCGGACTGCGGTAGGTCACCTCGATGAAGTACCGACTGTCGGCCTGCGGATCCTGATGCAGAATCCGATCGTAGATCGAAGGGGCGCGGAACGTAGCCGCAGAGTCGGGATTGGTGATCCCGGGCAGGGCCGCGGGCCGCGCCTCGCGGATGTTGTCCCCTTCCCCCCACTTCAAGAATCGGTAGAACGCCGGGAGGCAGGACACGGGCTTGATCCCGAGGTCGATGGCGTCCGGATCAAACGGCCGCAAATCGGGAAACATGATCGTCCCGCTCGCCAGGGAGATGAATTGCGGGTCGATCCGGTCATCGCGACCCGGCATCTGGCCGGTGCTCGTCTCCCGCGAAAGATCCAAGCCTGTCATCTGCAGGAAGGTGATGTCGCCGACCCGATCGGGCTGCACACCGCTAATGGTCTTCTGCAGACGGATCTTGCAGTCGAATCCCTCTTTGAGGATTCCCCGCGCACCGAGGTCGTAGATGTTCCTCAGCTCGAGATTGCTCAACGGGGCCCAGGGGCCTCGCCGGAGGTTGGTGAGGTCCACCCGGGGGTCAGACAGACTGGGCCGCACCACCTTCAACTGAAGGGAGTCCCCGGGAGTGGCCCGGCCCACCTCGAAAAACGAAGACTCCACGCGCTGGAGGCTTGCATCGAGCCGCCAGCCGGAACAAAGCACCGCGAGGACCTCGCGCTCCTCGATGGCCCGGTTCAAGACGAGAACCGGATGGCCGGTGTAGATCTGCCGCTCGATGCGGTACTCACCGGCCGGTGGATCGCCGGGGATCAGGCGCCGAAAGCTACCGCGGTAGGTCGTGGAGTCAGCCTCGACCGCCCCCGTGACCGTGGCACGCGCCGCGGCCGCTCCGTCGATTTCGTCGTTGGTGCCGATCCCGTCGTCGACAAAGACATCCAGTGACGCCTCGTCAAGTTGCCACAGGCACGAGTCCGGGCTGAGCAGAAAGAAGTACTTCCCTGCGACATAATCGAGATCGATGATCTTCACCGTGCGTGTCTCGGCCGAGCGGGTCACCGACTTGGAATCGGTCTTCCCCTCCTGCTTTGTCAGGATGGTGGTGATCTCGACCGGCCCCAGCCGCGCTTGCGCGTTGATGCCGAACAGCCCCTCGGCCTTGCCGCCGTAAGAGACATACTGCGTGCCCGGGAGACTGAGGCTCGTGTTCCCGAGGTCGACCCGCTGGAGGATCTCGTCTTCATAGCCCTTGTAGTGGATCTTGATCCGGTTGGATAACGGCGTGGAGGCCTGGCTGGATTGGTCGACATCGACGCTCACCTTGTCACCGATCGTTCCGGTCAGCTGGAGGTTCAGCTCTTGCTTCATGTCGAGTTGGGGGAATTTCGACTGCTTCCGGGCGATCTCGGTGCGGATCTCTTTAGGCCGCCATCGGCTGGTGCCGGCGAAGCTGATCCGCTCGCTCCCGCGCACGGAGAGATTCGGCTTCCCCTCTCCGAACACCGACTGCAGCCGGGCGGGCAGCTCGACCGGCAGGTCGATCTTGACCAGCCCGCGGCGCGAGGAGGCTGTGAGATTCGCCTTGAGCCCTCGCGCGGCCTCCACGACGGTCTGCTCGCGATAGGTCTTCCGGGTCAGCCGGCGCAGATAGTCATCCTGACGCAGCCGTACCCGCGCCCCCACGATGGTCTCGCGCAGCTCCGTCCACACTTCCACGGTGCCGGAATCGAGCTGAGCGGCAACCTGCGCGGAGACCAGCTCCTGACGCTTCACCCCGGTGAAGCGAGGCACGAAGAGCCGGAGCGGTATTGAATCTTCGCGGGCCTGGATCTCGGGCTTGAGTAACCCCTCCCGCCGGATCGTCTCCCGTGACCACCACCCTGAAGCGAGGTAGTAGAGAGTGGCATCATCGGCGGGATTTGTGCCGGTCGCGAAGGCCCACAGCCCGGTCGCCCCAGGTAGGGAGTCAGGCTGCGGCGGCGTCACGACCAGGGGAACCGTTGGAATCGGGCGCTGTGCAACAGCGCTGCGGGGTGGCGGAATGCGATCAGGCGGCGGCGGCGTCAGACGGCGGCCGGCGGGGATCGGTGCCACGGCCGAGGTCTCAGCGGGCGCCGTTTGGGCAACGACCGGCGGGGGAAGCGGAATCGGGGCCGGCACCTCCACTCGGGTCGGGTCCAAGGGCGCCCCAGCCGGAAACCCCGCGACGCGGGTCGTATCTCCAAGGTCCGGTACAGGAGGGGCCGCGCGCATCGTGTCGTCGCGGACCGGGATCCACGCCGCCGCTCGGGTGGAATCTGCCGACGGCGGCGTGGCCGATGCAACAGCCGTCGTGTCAGGCCGAGCTCGGACCGGGGATGCCGGACCGGCCGTGTCCGGCTTGACCGAAGACAAAGGAGGCGGAGCCGGCGACGATGGTGTGGTCTCGACGGCGGACCCGGGTCGGATCGCAGGCGCAGGAGCGACAACCGGGCTCTCGATCCGCTCCGCCAAGGAGTCGACCGGCGCGGATTCTCGGATCTCGGCCGGGGGCTTCTCGCGGGGCGGCTTAGAGTCTTCGGAAGGAACACAGCCTCCACCGAGCATTAGAAGGCCCACGGCTAAGAGTAGGCCGATCGCGAGAACCAGGCCGTATGTTGCACAAGTTCGGCTCAACAGTCCTCGCAGGGAAGGGAATCGTGCCCGGACAGAGGTCGCCCGTGCGGTATTCGACACCGCCGCATATACTCCCCAAGCCGACTCAGGGTCCGCGCCCCGGGGGTACAATGAACCAGGACTCCGCGGCGCCCACGGGGGAACGGACAGCGGTGCTTGCGGCTATGGACGACAGGCGGTAGAAGGCGGTTCACGAATGATCCTCAGACGCTACATCCTGAAGTCCCTGGTCGGGCCGTTCTGGCTCGGTTTCGGGATCATCACCTTTCTGCTGACCATGGACATGCTGCTCGACCTCCTCGACTTGCTCATCAGCAAAGGGATCCCGGCCTGGATCGTACTCAAGCTCTTCGTTCTCGGCCTCGGCTGGATGGTGGTTCTTTCCATCCCCTGCGGCGTCTTAGTAGCCGCCCTCATGACCTACGGACGCCTCAGCCAGGACAACGAGATCATCGCCCTGCGGGCGAGCGGCGTCCACCTCGGGCGGATCATCCTGCCCACCTTGGCGTCGTCGGTGATTGTGGCCGTGGCCCTGGCTCTCTTCAACAACTACGTCCTGCCGGAGACGAACTACGCCTTCGCCGGGCTCATGCAGGAGATTTCTCGCCAACGCCCCACGGCGGAGATCCGGGAGGGGGTCTTGGTGGACGATTTCCCCGGCTACGACCTCTGGATCGGCCGACTGGACGACCGGACCGGCCAGATGCGCGACATCCTCGTTCTCGACGCCCGTGACAATCCCAATTCCCCGCGCACCATCATGGCCCGCTCCGGCACCCTCCGGTACCGCCCCGCGGAGGGGCTCCTCACACTCGACCTGCGGGACGGCGAGATCCACGAGGCCGATCCATCCGCACCCGACGGCGCTTATCGTCGGATGCACTTCACCTCCCAGTCGATGAACATCGAGGATACGTCCGATCGCTTCCGTTCCGGCGGGAACCACCAGCGAAGCCAGCGCGAGATGTCCGTTCCCATGATGCGGGCAGAGGTAAACCGCCTGCGCCGGGAAAGCACCCGTCAGGACTCGCTCGTTCGTGCCGCCCTCGCCCCGGCCGGGCTGGACGACCCGGGCATCATCGAGCGGCTCGACCCGACGCTCGCGCCCCCCGCGCCGGGCCGCGCCCTGCTCGCCGTCCTCGCGAGGCTCACCGGCCGCAAGCCGCCGGCGTCCGCGGCCGAATGGAGCGCGGAGCAGCGCCGCTGGGTGGACTTGGCCACCTCACGGCGCCGCGAGCAATTGGCCTTCGTCCGCCGGGCCAATGAGTTCCAGGTCGAGATTCAGAAGAAGTTCTCGATTCCGTTCGCCTGCATCGTCTTCGTCCTGGTCGGCGCTCCTCTCGGGATCCTGGCGCGGCGCGGGGGCCTTGCGGCCGGTTTCTTCAGCGCGGTCTTCTTCGTTTTTTACTACCTCTGCCTCACGGGGGGCGAGCAGTTGGCCGATCGCAGGATCATGGCGCCCTGGCTCGCCATGTGGCTTCCCAACCTGGTGATCGGCGGGCTCGGCGCTTGGCTGACCGTCCGGGCGGTGACCGGCGGTCTGCCGGCACACCCGCGGAAGGGTCAGCCCGCGTGAAGATCCTCGATCGCTATCTGCTGCGCGAGTTCGTCCTGTACTCGTTGCTCGGGATTTCGACCTTCGTGGCCCTTTTCATCCTCGTTGATCTCTTTGAGAAGCTCGACATCTTCGTCGACCACCGCACGCCCCTGCTCACCGTGGCGCGATTGTACGCATACGGCCTGCCCTCCATTCTCACGCAGGTGCTACCCGTGGCCGTGCTCCTCGGCGCACTGTTGGGCCTGAGCACTCTGCGCAAGAACAACGAAATCACCGCTATGCAGGGGGCCGGGCAGAGCCCGTGGCGTCTCGCTCGGCCGCTTCTGCTGGCCGCCCTCGCCCTGTCGATCGCGCAATACGGCATGAACGAGCTCATCGGACCCCAAGCCCACGCGCGACAGCAAAGGATCCTGGCCGAGGAGATCAAGGGCCAGTCGGACCCGGGCCGCGAGAATCGCAGCGAGGTGCGCCTTCTCGGCGGCGGCCGGCGGTTCTGGATCGCCCGTTTCTACGAGGGGAGGACGCGGACGCTGCGCGAGGTCTCGGTCCAGTTCCTGAACCAACCGGCACTTCGCCGTCGCATCGACGCGACAGCGGCCCGCTGGCGCGACGGGAGTTGGCGCTTCGAGGACGGGTATTACCGGGTCTTCCACGACAGCACCGACACCGTGCTCCGCTTCCGCGCCTACGGCACCAACGAGATTGAAGAGCTGCCGGATGACTTCCGGGCCACCGTGCGCGACCCCTTCTACATGAGCATGAGAAACCTGCTCGTCTTCGCTCGTCGCCTGCGCGAGAGCGGCGGTGAGGTGCAAAAGCACATGACGAACTTCCACCTCCGCGTTTCCTTTCCTCTTGCGGATCTCGTCATGGTGCTGCTGGGAGCGGCACTCTCCCTCCGGGTGGTCCGCGGCGGAAACCTCGCCGTCGGGTTCGGGATCAGTGTCGCGGTCGGGTTCACCTACTTCGCGTTGATCCGCGTGGGACAGGCGTTCGGCTACAACGGGAACCTGCCCCCGTTGCTGGCGGCCTGGTTGGGAAACCTCGTGTTCGCTACGCTCGGCGGGTTTCTCTTCTGGAAGGTGGCGCGGTAGGCGGTTGCGGAATCGCTGGGCTTCGGGTGTCCAGCCATAGTGCCCGTGCACCATGGGTGGGCGTCAGAGTGGTTCGGGATTGTGCGGTGCCACATAGAGCGTTCTCCGCGGCGCGGGGGGACGAACCGCGAACAAGCGTCCCGCCATGGGGCTGCTGGCCGGTCAGAACCGGCTGCCGTTGATTCCATCACCGAGCCATCTCACTGTCCTGCATACTCGCCGACCGATCTCGGCCTTCGAAACGATCCCCTGCCCCCCCCGCAGGCCGAGCCGTCCACACCCGGCCAAGTACATCGAACGCTCGAGCACCGGCTCTGGGGACACGATCCTTCGGAGCCGTCGCGTGGGGCTTCCTGAACCGGGGTTCGCCCTCACGGATAGATTCGTGATCACCCTCGGGCGCCGCTCGCACTCACGCCCACCGAGGAAATGGCGTCCAGCGGCGCGCTGAGCCACAGCAGGTGCGCCGTGGGCCGGAGTACTGGATACACAGGAGGGTGTAGGCGCGCCGAGCCGGAGGCGCCCGCGGGGCGCTTGTGAAACGCTCCTTCGCCGACATCGGCGCCGCACCGAAACCCGCACCCCCGCCTTCTTCAGAAGCACGCGCAGTTGTTCGAGCAGCACCCGCCCATGCTTTTGCAGCCGCAAATGCCCGATGCCGGAAATCCCCCCCAGCGCAGCCAGGCTCGCCGGGCGCCGACGCACGATATCGCGAAGCCGGCGATCGGTGAGAATCATGAAGACCGGGATGCCCGCTGTATCAGCCTCCTCGGCACGCCAGACGCGGAGCTCCAGGTAGAGGGCGGCATCGGCGGCGCTCAACAGGTCGCCTTGCGGATCGCCTCGCGAATCGCCCCGCAGATCTCCGCCCGCGAATGGGGTTACCGCCACCGGCCCCCGGACACCGTCGCGGACGCCGGCATCGCCGCTCGGTCTACCCCCCGTCGCACGGCAGCTTCCTCCGGCGCCGCCCGGAGGCGGTGCGTGACCACGGGCGTCCAGCACGGGGTTTCCTGGTGCGTGAAGAACGCCGGCTGCACGCGCAGGACTTCACAGCGGCGACGCAGCGCGTCGCGGCCTCACCCGGCTTTGGCCTTCACACCTCGGGAATTCCGAGAAGCGGTCTGCCCGGCGCGCAAGTCCGTGCCCCTCCAGCCCTGAACACGTTCCGAGCCACTCCGGCCCGGCTCCCGCGTCTGCAACCGACCGTAGTGAGCGCTTCGGAAACAGCTCCATCGTCGGAACGTGCGCCGTTCGGATATGGGGGAAGGACAGGACATTGCAGTCGTCCCCGGAGCTCGCATATAGTCCTACTCGGCTGCGCGCGGTCGAGCGAGATGTGCCCGCCGTCCCCCGTATGGGGGGACGATGAAGCGTCTTCTGGGCCCGAAGCTGTCGTTGACCAGGTCCGATCTGACGCGCCGTGGAGGGTCACGCCCCTGCGACGTCATGTTGCGGCTGTGGAGTAAACGAACCGTGGAACCGCTCGATTCCGGGCGAGGTGGGGCCAGATGACGTTCAACGAACTCATGCGCGAAGCGCTTCAGCTCGATCCGTCGACGCGCGCCAGGATCGCACGCGAGTTGCTCTGCAGCCTCGAGTCTCTCACGGACGCAGAGGTCGAGCAGTTGTGGGTAGAGGAGGCCGTTCGTCGCGACGCAGGGCTCGATGCCGGTACGGCTTCAACGGTGTCCGCAGAGGATGCGCTCGCTCGGGCCCGGGCACGTCGGAGATGAGCCGATCGCTCCAGCTCCATGACGCCGCCGACCTCGAGCTCAACGAAGCGGCAGATTTCTACGACCTTGAGAACCTCGGACTCGGCGACGTGTTCCTGGATGACGTCGAGCGCGCGTTCGCGCGTATTCGCGAGTTCCCCGATGCGGCGCCCGCGGTCGCTCAGGGGGTACGGAAGCTCGTGCTGGCCAAGTTTCCTTTCACGATCATCTACTCTGTGCGCACCGACGTCATTCGCGTGCTCGCCGTAGCGCATCAGAAGAAGCGGCCGTACTACTGGCGCGGCCGGAAGTAGGGGAAAGGTCTGGGGCCAACCGACAGTAGAAACGCAGCATGCCGCCATGACGCTTCCGACACCGAAGCCCCTTGCCGACCGGCTTCGCCTTCGGCTCCTCGCGGAACCGTCGCCTAGACCGCGGCACGGTGCTCCGGACCACCGTGCCCCCTTTGGGGGGCGCCACTGTCTCTTCGGTGTGGGGTTCCCTCCGTTAGAGTCCCCAGCGGACTCGCACATCCTTTCTTGCGCCCATGCCGGGCGGCACCCCCGGCCGTCTCGGGGCGAAGCCCCTCCCAGACGGCCCTGGTCCGACCACCCTGGTTTTCAGAGCCGGATGAGGGAAAAAGTGTAACAGAGCAAAGGATCACGGAGCAGTCATGGAGAGACGCAGACCGAGATCGTTGATGCTGCCGTCGGGGTTGTAGTAGCTGCGAAACGCAGACCGGCAGTACCGCGCGAAGTCGCCCCCACCACCGCCGCGATAGACACGGTACGAGCCGGACGCGGGACCGGTCGGATCCGCCAGCGGCCCCGTCGGATATGTCCCCCACAAGTCCCAACACCACTCCCACACATTCCCGTGCATATCCTTCAGGCCCCACGCATTCGCAGCCTTGCCGCCCACATCCTGCGTCGTGCTCGGGGAGTTGCCGCAATACCAGCCGACCTGGTCCAGGTTCGGGTCCAACGGCGTACAGACGTATCCGCTAACCGTGATGCCGCCGTTGCAGAACGCCGTCGTGCTCGTCGCGCGGGCTGCGTACTCCCATTCCGCTTCGGTCAGCAGGCGATACCCATTGGCGGCCTGATTCCACGTCACCGTAGCATTGGTGATGTGATTCCCGCTGTAGGTCGCGCCCGCGATCGTGTAGACAGACGTATACCCATCGAGTGTGGACCGCTGGTTGCAGTAGCTCACGGCGTCATACCAAGTCAGTGTCTCGACCGGCTTGGCTGCGCCCTGGATACCCGACTCGTTCCAGCCCATCACCGACTGCCACTCCGACTGCGTCACCTCGTACGTGGAAACGTACATTGCATGCGTCAAGGTCACCTCGTGCTGCGTCTCGTTGGTGACGCGCCCCGGCTCGCTCGTCGGGCTGCCCATCATGAACGTCCCCGCGGGAATCAGGACCATGCCGGTCGGCGGCGGCACCGGACAGGTCACGGCGTTGCAGGCCACCCCGGCCCCAAGCCAGGTGAACGTGCAGGCACCCTGCGTCGTAATCGTGCAGGCACCCGAGGTGGTATTGCAGCACGCCCCGGTCGGCCCCGGGCAGGGATTCGGCGTGCAGACGCCGTGCAGCGTCCAGACGCCCGAGCACACCGTCTGCGTCGTCACCGTGCAGGTGCCGTCCAGCGCACAGCATGAACCGGTCGCGTCGTAGAACGTCAGACTGTCCACGTCCGCCAGCGCCCGCTCCTCGACGGTCGCACCCTGGTGGATCCGCATCATCCAGCCGCCCTGACTCACCGACGCTCCGAACACAAGGCTCAGGCCGAGGCCCAGTATCAGACCGATAGACCACTTCATCGTCGTGTCCCCTTCTCTGTTGTTGATCGCTTCTTCGTCCGCCGTGTCCCCCGGGGGAGATCCCGGATCGAGACGGTCGGGACGCGCCGCTATTCTGTATTCTGTATTCTGAATTCTGAGTTCTGAATTCTGCATCCCACCTGCTGGTAGCAGCCGAACATCAAGGCAACAAGATCATCCGCCGACTCTCGTCCACTCCCGGCGCACTGAGCTGATAGAAGTAGATCCCACTGCCGACCTTCTCCCCCGCATCGTCCCGGCCATCCCAGCTCGCGGTATGCCGACCGGCCTCGCGGGTGTCTTTCACAAGACGGCGGATCAGCCGCCCGTTCACACCATAGATCACGAGCTCCGCAGGGCCGGCCTTGGGCAGGTCAAACGCAATGCTCGTCTCCCCCCACGGGGACACGGCGGGCGAGAACGGGTTCGGTTGGTTCTGGAAAAGGTGGACGGCCTTCACGAGGGCGGCCGCGTCCCGAGGATCGACCACGCCGGAGTTGGCCGGCGACCAAAGGAACTCGATCCGCGCGACGGTCGCCGCGCCATAGCGATCGGTGCCGCCGGCATGCACCACGACCAGCGTGTCACCCTCGAAGCCGATTCGGTTCAAGTCATTGGCGGGATAGTTCGCCATCTCGCCCCCGACCAGACGGACCGAGAGCCACGGAATGTCCGCCCGCGCGGAGGGTGCCGCCCCGAGAAAGGCCAGGAGCACCAAGGCCAGGCACGCAAGACACGGGACATGGGAACGTACTGTTCGTCTCATCATCACCTCCGGTGGAAAAAAGAGGAACCGCCGCAACGGATCGCAAGCCAGCATGAGGGTAACATTCCGGGGGGGGGGGCAACGAAACGTGGAATCGTTGGTCGGGTGGCCGACTTCGGGGGAGACTGGTTCGGGGCAGGGCGCCGTCGCCCGAGCGACTCCGCCTCTTCTACCGGCACCAATCCGGCTCAGCTTCGTCCCATGCGCCCGGACTCTCGTCGTCGAGATGCGACGGCTATCTCGGGCCGGACGAAGACTACCTGAGCGGATCACGATCCGAGACGGGGAAAGCCCTAGATAAGCAACTCATTGACCTGAGACGCGTTATGGCTATGACCCCTCCCTCCCGGGGGTCGGTTCCTAAATGAGATCACGCCCAGAATGGCACGTAGCGGGCAAACTTCCGGGACCCTCCGACTCGCTCGTCCGGTTTGATCAGCCCATGATCGAGGGGGGCTGGCGCCAGCCCAGATCCTCACCCGATTCCACCCCACCCGCGCATGCGCCAGCCTTCGCCTCGATCACACGCTCCCCCGGCTGGATCGACCGGCGGGCCGCATACTGATGCCCGGCAACCTAGTAGGGCGATCCATCCACGTACCACACAACCTCCGACGGGGGAGGCTCCTCCTCCTCCAAGGCGATGGTGGCCGGACCGCCAAGGAAGGTCGAACTCCTTCCGCTTGCCGTCGGATACGAATTGACTCAAAGTGAAACGAGCATGCTTGGTCCTCAACTACCCTGGCTGCGGCATCAAACGCTGAAAGGTGGCGGGACTTGGTTTCCAATCCACTGATTCAATTGAACCGAGACGACATTCTGCGAATCGCGGCCTCACATGGCGCATGCAACGTCCGTCTCTTTGGATCCATGGCGCGTGGCGAGGCTGGACCACAGAGCGACGTGGATCTGCTGGTCGATGTTGGAGAAAGGCACTCTCCCTGGTTTCCCGGCGGCCTGGTGGCTGACCTCGAGGAGCTTCTCGGGTGCAAGGTCGACGTGCTGACCGAACCGGCACTGCATTGGTTCATCCGAGACCGGATTCTGGCGGAGGCCGTTCCGCTGTGAAGGATGACAGGCTCTACCTTGTCCATGTGTCTGAGTGCCTGGATCTGATTGTCCAGTACACCCAGGAAGGCGAGGCGGCCTTCCGCGCGGATCGGAGGACCCAGGATGCGGTGCTGCGAAATCTGCACACCATGACCGAGTCGACGCAGCGCATTTCACAAGAATTGAAGATTAAGTATCGCGAGGTTGACTGGCGCGGAATCGCAGCGTTTCGAAACACGGTCGTACATGATTACCTGGGGATTGACGTTCGCAGGGTCTGGGAGATCATTGAACAGGATCTCCCGATATTGCGGAAGTACGTCACGATGATGCTGCAGGAACACGGGGTTGGCGAAGATCTCGACTGACCTGTAGGGAACCCTGCTATCCGCTTCTACCTACTCAACCCCAAGACCCAAATCCTCACCCGATTCGACCCCACCCGCGTACGCACCGGTCGGGCCTCAATCACAAGTTCCACAGACTGGATCGACCAAGCCAGGAGTGACAGAGCGGCCCCGACGCTCACCGCCACGCCGCGCGTCCGGGCGCTTGCGGCGGATCGAGGCAGAACAGTGAAGATCAGTCGTGTTCTCCGTCGGGCCCGTTCCGTTCCGGACGAGATCAGTCGTGCACCTCAGCGGTCAGCACCTGTCCCGGGCGAGAACAGTCGTGCCCCGGCTCGGTCAGCATCGAGCCGTGCCGCGGGAAACGGTGCCTGAGACCCGGACAGCATCAAGACGGGGGCCCGCAACTGTGTGTGCGGGGCGGCACGATCGCGGAATCCCGAAAGATGTCCATCTGAGGTCCGGAACGGGTGCGTCCCGACCGTGTGCAGCGTTGCTCCCGGCCGGGCCGGATGCTTCCCGCGGTCCGGCATCACTGCATCTGGCCGGGACAGACTGCGACCCGACCCTGTGCACGGGTGACTTTCACATTCTTGGAGCGTGCCTGGGCAGGTACACGAGAAGATCCGGGCTTCTATCGCTGGCCATCTCGGCCCGCCCGGTGTCTTCCCCTGGAATGGGGGGCGGCCGATGGGGAGCGGGCGATCGAGCTTCGGGCTTCAGACAGGCGGCCCCGATTGTCCCGCAGCCTCCTGCCGACGCTCCACGAAGCGCGTGTCGACGCGCCCGGCCAAGAACTCAGGATCAGCCAGGATCTCCAGGTGAAACGGGATCGTCGTCTCGATTCCGTCAATGACCGTCTCCGCCAGCGCGCGACGCATGCGGGCGATCGCCTCGGAACGATCCGCACCGTGGGTGATGATCTTGGCCACGAGCGAATCATAGTGCGGCGGCACGGTGTACCCTTCGTAGAGGTGGCTGTCGACACGCACACCGGGCCCACCCGGTGCCCGGTAGCGGCGGACCAGCCCGGGCGACGGGCGAAACCCGTGGGCCGGTGACTCGGCGTTGATCCGACACTCCAGGGCGTGGCCCGCCGAACGAACCTGCTCCTGCGCCAACGGCAGCGGCTCGCCCGCGGCCACCCTCAGTTGCATCTTCACGAGGTCAAGACCGGTCACCATCTCGGTCACCGGGTGTTCCACTTGCAGGCGGGTGTTCATCTCCATGAAGTAAAACGATCCGTCCTCGTCCAGGAGGAATTCCATGGTGCCGGCCCCGCGGTAGCCGATACGCCGCGCTGCCTCGCGCGCCGTGCGGCCCATCGCCTCGCGGGTGGCCGGGGCGAGACCCGGGCTGGGCGACTCCTCCATAAGCTTCTGGTGGCGGCGCTGCACCGAGCAGTCGCGCTCGAAGAGGTGGATCGCCTCGCCGCGCCCGTCCCCCACGAGCTGGATCTCTACGTGGCGGGTGCGAAGGAGGTACTTCTCGACATAGAGGGCGCCGTTGCCGAAGGCGGCCGCGGCCTCACCGTGTGCGGTCTGGAAGAGACGCTCCAGCTCGTCGCCGTGGCGGACCACGCGCATCCCTTTTCCACCGCCTCCGTCGCGCGCCTTCAGGATGACCGGATAGCCGATGCCGTCGGCCAGGGCACGAGCCTCGGCTGCCGTTTCCACCACGCCGTCGCTCCCCGGGAGGATCGGCACGCCCGCCGCTTTCATGGTCGCCCGAGCCTGACTCTTGTTTCCCATGGTGCGGATCGAATCAGGCGCCGGCCCCACGAAGACCAGGCCGCTGCCCTCCACCTTCTCGGCGAAGCTCGTGTTTTCGGAGAGGAACCCATACCCGGGATGGATCGCCTCCGCCCCGGTGATGATTGCCGCGCTAATGATACGGACCGGAACTAAGTAGCTCTCGCGGCCGGGCGGTGGGCCAATGCAGACCGATTCGTCGGCGAGGGTGACATGAAGTGATTCGCGGTCGGCCTCTGAGTAGACAGCCACCGTCGCGATGTCGAGTTCGCGGCAGGCACGAATGACGCGCAGTGCGATCTCACCGCGATTGGCCACCAGAACCTTGGAAAACATGCGCCTCCTGCGCTGGCCGGCAGCAGGCCGGCCTCCTCCCGGGTCGTCAGAAGCGACTGATCCCCTGTGGGCCCGCCCCCCCCTCTTTGGTCACCCGGTCGACACCGGACGATCCCGCGGTTCCCGGTGACGCAAAGGGCTTCGACCCCACCGGAGAACCGCCTAGCCCGGCGCCGCCCGGCGCGGCTGGGTCATTTCCCGGCGATGCCGCACCCGGCTCCGACGGGGCTCCCGCAGCCTCTTCGAAGGTGTCCCAGCTCGTGTCGCTCGAAGCATGCACCCCCTTGACGCGCAGCTCGAACTCCGTCGGCTGCGAGGAGTTCTTCACCGCCTCGTCGAGCGAGATGAGTCCGCCCCGATAGAGACGCATGAGCGACTGGTCGAACGATTGCATTCCGTACTGCGTCGTCCCCTCCACGATCGCCTGCTTGATGAGATGCGTCTTGTCCGCGGCCATGAGATACTCGCGCACCGTCGGGGTATTGATGAGGATTTCACAGGCCGGAACGCGTCCCTTGCCCCCGATCCTCGGGATCAGCCGCAGCGATACGACCGCGCGCAGCGCCGAAGCGAGAAGAAAGCGAATCTCGCTGTGCTGATGCGGCGGATAGAAGGAAATGATCCGGTTCACCGTCTGCGCCGCATCAATCGTGTGCAGGGTCGAAAGAACGAGGTGCCCGGTGTCAGCCGCCATGAGCGCGATGGACATGGTATCCTGATCCCGGATCTCCCCGAGCAGGATCACGTCCGGATCCTGGCGCAGAATGTACTTCAGAGCACTGAGGTACCCCTCCGTATCCAGCCCCACCTCGCGCTGACTGATCATGCTCTTGTCATCGCGGTGGAGAAATTCGACCGGGTCTTCCACGGTGATGATCGAGCGGGCCAGGCGCCGGTTGATGGCATCGATCATGGACGCTAGGGCCGTCGACTTCCCGCTCCCCACCTGACCGGTAACGAGAACAAGGCCGCGCGGGAACAGGGCCAGCGTCTCCACAATGGGCGGGAGGTTCAGCTCCTCGATCGCGGGCACGCTGAGCGGTACATGGCGCAGCACCACCGCCGGGGTTCCCCTCTGATAGAAGAAGTTTGCGCGGAAGCGGGCCAGGCCCGGCACCCCGATGGCGAAGTCGAGCTCGCGCTTCTCCACAAACCCGGCCTTCTGTGCCGGGGTGAGCACCTGGTCAATGACCGCCTCCATCTCTTTGAGCGACGGGGCCGGCTCGTCGATAGCCAGGAGTTCTCCGTCCACCCGGATCTGCGGGCGCGTCCCAACCTTGAGGTGCAAGTCGCTGGCACCGCTCTGAAGCATCCGCTCGAGCACGCGTCGAAAATCCACCGTGTCATCCTTCCCCGGGGCCGAGCCCGCCCGATCGCGGCTAGTCAGGCCGCACGAGAAACAGCGGTTGGTTGTATTCCACCGGTTTCCCGTTCTCAACCAAGATCCTCTCCACCGTGCCGCCCACGTCCGACTCGATCTCGTTCATCAGCTTCATCGCCTCGACGATGCAGACCGCCTGCCGCACAGCGACGCGCGAACCGGCTTCGACGAACGGCTGGGCCGTCGGGTTGGGCGCCCGATAGAAGGTCCCGACCATGGGGGACCGGATGATCACCAGTCCGTCATCTGCCCCATTCTCCGGCCGGGTCTCGGCAGGAGCCTGTGCGGACGCCGCCGTTTCCGCCTCCCGCAGAGACGGCGGCGCCTCCCGCGAAAGCGGCGGCGTTTGGGTAGACGCCACCGATGTCGGTGCCGGGACCGCGGACGCCTGTGCCACCAGAGCCCGCGGCCCCTCGCTCACCGTTGCGCGTCGCGTCTCGTCCGCGTGAACCCGGGCCCGCTTGGTGATGCGGAGGAATTCCCACCAACGGCGCACTTCCAACTCGTCGATGTCGCTCTCTTCGACGAGCTTGACCAATCTTCTGATGTCATCGACCTGCATGGCCGGTTTCTCCAGTGCCCTCGCCGACCCCGCTTGGGCCGGCACCGAGGATTGTTGCTAGGGACCGCAGGGCCGCCAGGTAGCCCAGTGAGCCGAGCCCCAGGACGACGCCGCGACACACCGGTGCCACGAGGTCGACCTGGCGGAACGACTCCCGGGCGAAAATGTTGCTCAGGTGAACCTCGATGACCGGGAGGGATGTCGCGGCCACGGCGTCCCGCAGGCTCACGCTGGTGTGCGTGAGGCCGCCGGGGTTGAGGACGATGCCGTCCGCCTCGCCGCTGGCGCGGTGCAGCCGGTCGATGAGCGCTCCCTCGTGGTTCGATTGGAAGGAGGAGACGGCCATCCCCAGTCTCCCCGCTTCCTCGGCCAGGCGGGCATCGAGTTCGGCCAGGGTCTCCGTCCCGTAGATTTCCGGCTCCCTCTCTCCCACGAGATCGAGATTGGGGCCGTGCATAACGAGAATCCGCTTCATGATGCCACCGACGTCTCCAAAATGTACGAAACCGCGGCGCGAACCGCCTCCTGGGGAACCCGGGCGGCGACCGTAGCCGTGCCCAGCCCGGCTGTCAACACCCACACCGGCCCGCCGGCCTCGACCTTTTTGTCCATGGCGAGAAAACCGAGGATGGCGTCGAGACCCACCGCTGAGGTTCTCACCGGCAGACCGTAACGTACCAGTAGCTCTTCCACCCGCCGGGCCTCCGGTTCCGGCAATCCGGTGGTAAGAACCGAAAGTCGGGTCGCCGCCACCATGCCGAGGGCAACCGCCTCGCCATGGAGGTAGTGCCGGAAGCCGGAAGCGGATTCGATGGCATGCCCGACCGTGTGCCCGAAGTTGAGCAGCCGCCGCACGCCACGATCGCGCTCGTCTTCTTCCACGACGCGAGCTTTCACGGCGAGAGCGCGAGCAACAACTTCCTCCAGGCGGGGGGAGCGGCCGAACCGCACCGGGCTCTCCTCCTCCAGGATGCTCAAGAGCCCGGCATCGCGGATCACGCCGCACTTGATCACCTCGGCGAGGCCGGCCTGGAATTCCCGCGCCGGGAGGCTGTTCAGCCACTCCGGTGAGACCAGAACCGCCGCCGGTTGGTGGAAGGCTCCGACAAGGTTCTTGTGCTCGCGAAAATTCAGTCCCGTCTTGCCACCCACGCTGGAATCGACCTGGGCCAGGAGCGTCGAAGGGATCTGCACGAAACGGATCCCCCGTTGCCACGTGGCCGCGGCAAAGCCGGCAACGTCGCCAAGCACCCCACCTCCGAAGACCGCCAGCGTCCCATCCCGCCGTACTTTCTTCGCGAGGAGATGGTCGTAAATGCGATGGAGAGTCTCGTGCGACTTGGCCGACTCTCCTCCCTCCAGCTCGATGACATGAACGTCGACGCCCGCCGCACCGAGGCAGGCCAGCAGATCCCCGGACCACGTTTCCCACGCGCGCCGGTCGGCCACCAGTGCCCAAGGCGACGTCGGCCAACTTCGCACAACCGTCCGCAGGTCCCAGTCCCGCCAAGGGCCGATCCGAACCGGATAGGAACGATCGCCCAGCCCGACGATGATGTCGATCACGGCTCCTCCATAAGACGGAAGGTCTCAGCCATCGCCATGACCTCTCGCAAAATCGGGATCTTCTCCTCCCGCGGTTGGAACACCACGGCATCCACGAGGAAGAATCGGCCGCCGCGGACGAAGGCGCAGCAACGAAACAGTCCGCCGATCGAATCGTTCGCGTTCTGCCAGGTCCCCTCGATGAAGGTCGCGGGCCGGCGCTGAAACGATCCGGCACGCGCGACCGAAGAGAGCGGGTCGACATGGTCGCCATCGCTCCATGCAGTCGCCAGACGCTCCCGCAAAGCGAGCAAGGACTCCGGATCGCGTGGCGCCAAGTCAGCCGGCAACGATGCGATCAGGAGGAAACACGCCCCATTGCGTTCGTCAACCCGATAGAGGCGGGCTGCCCCAGGGGCAGGATCACCCCCAAGCCGCCAGCCCCGGGGCACCCGAAGCGTGAACCCGAAGTCGCGCGCCAGGCGCTCCCCCGCTGCCCGATCCTCGCCATCTTGCAGTACCACCGAAACGAGCGCCGTGGTGATCCCCTCCTCCAGGGCCGCGATCATCTCGGACGCTTCGCGGCCCAACGCGACCGCGCCTTCCGCTCCCCGAGCATGCACCACGAGAATGCTCTGCCCGCGCGCCCAGGCATCCTGAACTACCCGAAATGCAAACGGCTTGGCACGCATGCTGTCCAGGTCGGCGCCCGCCAGCAGTCGGCGGAGGGGGCCGGCCAGGCTCCCGGGGACGTCGAGGTCGAGGATGAAGGCCAGACATCGCGCATGGCGGCGCGCATCGAACCCGGCGGGAGGCACCACCGCCGGGCGGAACCGCGGCTCGTCCCGGGACCATCGCACCGGTTCTCGCAAGGCCGTGAGAAGCGCCTCCAGCCGCGGATCGCCGGACTCGGCGTCGGTCACTACGGCGATCTCGCCGTTGGAGCCCAGGGACATCGGCAGCGATACAGTGCAGCCGGGGATCAAAGACAGGAACACCCCTGCGAACAGGGCGCGCCGGGCGACCGCCGGCGCCCCCGGACACACGTATCGTCCTGGCTTCACGGTCCGCGACGACGCTGAGCGTCGATCTCGAGGATCTGCCGCTGAAGCCCCCCGATGGCGGCCTGGAGCCGCTTTCTGCGGGCGGCATCAACACGCTCCTGCCGGTCCATCCAGCCAAGAGCGGAACGATCCGCCAGGCGGGCCGAAAGCGCGAGTGGCGCCCCATCCCGCAGCACCCGGATCCGGATCTCCCGACCAGGTTGCGAGGCTGCGATCACGTCGGCAATCTGTTCCATAGAGGTCGCGGGTTGCCCGTGGATGGAGATGATCTGGTCCCCAGGCCTGAGCCCGGCGGCATCGGCCGGACTGCCTGGCAGCACCAGCGTGACCTGTAGGGGCTGGCGTGGTGACGGCGACTCACCAGTCGCCTCCGCTGCCGAATCGCCCGCGGCGGCCATCACCCCTAGAAAACCGACAGGGGAGCGGCTGGCGGCGATCAGGGCGGTCGCGGTCTCGGCCATACCGGACGAGGAAAGGGCACGGACCCACTCGCACTCGAACGGTTCGCTCGCCGACGTGCCGCACGATGGCGTCACATCATGCTCGCGCTCGGCCCGCACACCGATGACGATCCCGCGAAAGCCCCCGTACTCATCAAAGACCGCGTCGCCGCAGGCACCATGACAATCCCCAAGAACCACTCTGTAGAAGCCCGGCTCTTCGGGACCCTTCCTGGCGTCAAAGATGCGCGCGAATCGAAATTCGGGGCCGTCCCGGCCGGCGCGGTGGCCGACAAGCACGGCGACCCCACCCTCAACGATGGGGCCGTCGGAGACCAGGGACACCGGCTTCAGCCCTGTGACATCTTCGGCTTGGAGCAGAGACAAACCAAGATCCAGGTCCTGCGCGAGAAATCGCGCCCCGGAATGCGTGCCGCCCGGCAGCCGAATCTCAAGGCTGTCATTCGGCTGGGCCGCCTCGGAACAGGCCAGCACGAGGCCATCCTCCCCGATCACGATCCCTGTGGCCCAGAAGGTGCGCCGGGCCGGCTCGAGTCGAAATACCGAGGCCGAGCCAGCGCGGGCCCCGTAGACCGGCCCGCTGGGGCGATACGCGATGACCTGTACCACCGAGGCACCCGCCGGCACCAGAATCCCGTCGAGCCAGCGCGCCACAGGTGAAACGCCCTGAGCCGGGCGGGCCCCGACGACCTCCGTGGCGGCACAGATCGCCAAGAGCGCCCATATCAACGCGAGTTGCCGAACCCAGCCACATCGAGAAAAACGGCCGGAACCGAACCCGGTCCCGGCCGCCTCGGGTGACAGTTCCGCCCGCAGAGGACAGCTAGAAGATGAACTGAGGACGGCCATCAGTGTTGGTCATGCGAAGGCGCGCATCGCCGGGCTTCGTGAGAACCTGGCGACTGCCGATCCCTCCGGGATATGTCGCGGGATCGTCCCCGACGTCGTCAGGCTGGACGCGGACCGAATCAGCACCGCCGCGCGCGACACGCACCGGGGGGATGTCGCCCGCGAGGTCGCCGAAGGGACGCCCCGCGTCGGTGGTGGATCGGACCCGGTCGACCTCGCCGCCGGGTACTGTGGCCGCCGAGACGGTCGTTCGCCCGGCCAATTCGGGGAGGGGCGCGGCACGATTCGAAAGCAACGCCTGCTGGCCGATGGCAAGCCCACCGACCACGCCTAGAACGACAGCGGCGACGACACGCACGGGCACCAGGACGCGCGAACCGGCGAGGCCGCCAGCGAAGCCGCCAGCGAAACCACGGATCCAATCGCCCAAGTCGCCCAAGCTGATCGGATCGCCCATCTTGAACCATTCACGCAGACGCCCAGCGAGCCCAAAAACCGGCACCGACGTGGACCAAGGCACCCGGACCGGGGCACTCACGGGCCGACCAGCTTCCTGGGCTTCCCACGCTCTCACGCGGTCCAGTACGCGGCCGACAAAACTGGGGTCAGGCTCCACCGGCGGCAGGGCGCGCACCATGCGGACCGTAGACTCAAAAACGGCCCATTGATCCCGGCAACCATCCTTACAATCGCGTAGGTGCATCTCCAGCGATCCGGCCTCCATCGGCGACAGATCATCGTCGATCCGCGCCGAGAACAGACTTCTCGCCGTCTTACAATTCATCGGCTTAGAGCTCATCGATGCCGCCTTCCACCAGACCGCTGAGTTTCTCCTGCAGCGCCGCCCGCGCTCGATTGATGCGCGAACGCACGGTGCCTCCGGGGATGCCCAGCACCTGTTCGATCTCCTCGTAGGAGAGTTGCTGCATGTCGCGGAGGATGATGACCTCCCGATACTTTTCCGGAATCGCCTGCATGGCGCCTTCGACCCATTCCCGGACCTCGCGCTGGCGCACGCGCTGGTCGGATCGAGGCCCGGGGTCGGCGAGGAACCGGCTGGAATCTCCGGTGACCTCCAACAGGCCATCCAGGCTGACGACACCGCGCGCACGGACCCGCCGCCGGATCTCGTTCTTCGCAAGGTTGGCGGCAATGGTGTAGATCCAGGTGCTGAACTTGCCGCTGGGCCGATACCGCTCGCGGTGGACGAACACCCGCAGGAACACCTCCTGAGCGATCTCCTGAGCACGTTCTCGGTCGTTGATGAATCGGCAGACGAGGTTGATGATCCGCCCACGGTACCGATCGACCAGCATCGCGAACGCCGCCTCCGAGTTCCGCACGACGTGCTCCATGAGCTCTTCGTCCGGCAGGCCCGAAAACAGCGGGACAGTGACTTTGTTCTCGCTCAACTGCATGGTCTCCGTTTCCCTCCGGACGTTTACACCCGCCACCGCCCACCCGGTTCCCGTCCACGCTCACTTCGATGCCGGGACTCCGGATGCCGGTTGCCGGGCCGGCTGACGCCCGACATCGTCCAGGCGGCGCCGGATCTCCTTGTCACCGGGACGGAGTCGCAACGCCTCCCGATAGGCGGCCCTGGCGTCGTCCGCACGATCCAGCTCTTCAAGCACTTCCCCCTGATGGAGCCTAATTTCAGGCTCCTTAGGAGACTTCTCGGCCGCCCGGCGGAGCCAATCCACTGCTTCCTCAGCGCGGCCGAGGCGGAAAAGACCCCAACCGAAGCTATCCAGGTAGGCGCCCTTGTCCGGGGCCCGTTCGAGCGCGCGCCGGACTCGGTCCAGCCCTGCCTCAACTCGGATGCCGCGGTCGATGCAAATATAGCCTGCATGGTTCAACGCTTCGTCGTCGTCGGGGTTCGCCGCCAGAAGCCGGTCGAACACGGCCAGGGAGGAGTCGACCTCACCGGCCCGCTCCAACGATGCGCCGAAGGCGAAGAGGAGATCGCGGTCCCCGGGGTCGTCGGCGACGAGCAGCCGCAAACGGTCGACCGCCTCGGCGGGGCGCCCGAGATCGTTGAGGATCGCGGCAGCAAGCAGACCGGCCTCGCGGTGAGTGGGAGTGGCCTGAAGGACGACCTCCACCGCCGCCAACGCTTCCTCCCATCGTTGCAGCATCGCGAGAGCCGTGGATTGGCAGAGCAGGGCGTCCGGGTCGCCCGGGGTACCAGCCAGCACACTGCCGGCCAGCCGAACCGCGTCCCCGGGGTGCTCTTGCACTACCGCGAGGCGGCACAGCCAACGCTGGGCCTCCGGATCTCCCGGAATCGCCTTCTGCAGATCCAGGAACCGGCTCTGTGCCTCGCCGAATTTCCCCTGTCGAAAACAAAGAACCCCGAGGTCGCGCAGGATGCGAGGGTTTCCCGTGTCCCGCGCCGCCAGCAGTTCGAGGTGCCTCTGCGCCCCCGCATTTCGTTCCGTCGCAAGGTAGAGTCCGACCAGTGCCGACCGGGTCCGGTCGAGCTGGGGGCGGTCCAGCAGAAGAGCCTCGACGATGGCCGAGTCGGGAAGCGAATCGGGCCCGCGCGAAAGCGCCAAGGCGAGGATCATCTCAGCCTCCGGATATTCCGGCTCGGCCCGCAATAGCGACACTATGTCGGCCACCGCCTCCGAGGCACGCCCGGTCTGGACAAGGAGACGAGCCCGCCGCACGCGGAGAGACGGTGATGCAAACAGGTCTTGTTCCGCGGTGCTGATGAGCGTCAGGGCCTCCTCGTAGCGCTTCGACGACTCCAGCAGAAAAAGGAGGTTCATGAACGCGCCGGTGTCGGAGGAATCGAGATCCACCGTGCGCCGCAGGCTCTCGATGGCTTCCGTGGCCCGGCCCAGGCGTAGGTAGCAAAGCCCGGCGAGCCGGTGCGCTTCGGCCTGGCCGGGATCCCGCCGACGCGCCTCTTCCGCCCAATACAGCGTCGAATCCGGCTGTTCACGAGCGGCGTAGGCCCGGGCAAGGGCAAGGCGGACCGCGACCTGGGATGTATCGAGCGCCAGCGCCCGTCGATAGAGGCGGATCGCCGCCCCCAGGTCCCCGCCGTAGGCACGGTTGTTGCCTTCGAAGTAGTAGAAAAGGGCGTCGGGGAGGGTGCTGTCCGGGACTGCCGGCTCGGCAGACACCGGCCACGCCTCCGGGACCTCCTGGGCATGGGCCGGAACGGCTCCCGGAGTTCCCGCGGCGATGACCCATGCGAGCCCGACAGCGATCGTTACGACGAACCAACGGCTCATTCAGGTGTTCCTTCTTTGACGGATGTCCCGGGCGATCCTATACTCTACGCAGGGCATCGGAACAAACAGGAGGAAGCTTTTCATGTCACCCCGTCGCGCGCTCCCTCTGGCCATCGTGCTGGTGCTGGTCGCCGTCTTGGGGACCGGCTGTTACACCGTCTTGCAGCATCCGGACGCCGAGCCGTGGTCCTCCTCGTCGTCCTCGTCCCTGCCGGGAACGGGCGGGTGGGGCCAGAACTACTACGGGACGAATCCCAACTTCCTCTACGGCTGGACGGATCCCTACTACACATCATTGTACGGCGGGTTCGCTCCCTCGTGGGGGTACTACTACTACCATCCTTGGACACCGACCGGACCGTGGTGGTCCGACCCTTGGTATCCGTGGCATCCGTGGGATCCGGATGGCGGGGGGCCGGCGCCGGTCACGGACGGGCGTCACGCCTGGGATCGCGGTCCCGGCTCGCTGTCTCCCTACGTCTCGCCGTCCGGCGGGTATGTTCCGGGCGTGGGTGGGACGAGCCCGTCTCCGGGCGTGGGCGTCAGCCAGCCCGCCACGCCGGCGACACCGGCACCCGTCACGACGCAGCCCACAGAGCGGAAACCCGCGCCGACTCCCAAGAAGGGCGATCCGCCTCCGAGCGCCTGGGGCCGGTGACCTCGGCCAACCCGCCCGTCCGCAGGAAGTAGAAAGGAGCACCGCGTGATGCGCCGTGCCTGGACATCATCCCTTCGCCGCCCGTGGGCGCTCGTCCCCGCTCTCGTCGGGCTCGTCTTCGCCCTCGCGGGTGAAGTTCGGGCTGTGATCCTGCCCGACATTCCTCTGGTTTGGCGTCCACCCACGGGAGCACGCGCGGCAGGCATGGCCGGAGCCTATGTCGCGATCGCGGACGACTATGAGGCGCTCTTGCACAACCCGGCAGCCCTGGCGCGCGTAGCGCGGCCAGAGATCAGCGGCACCGTGGGGCGGCGCACCCCGAGGCAGGAAGTCACCTACATGGGCCACCCCGAGGCATCCCAACTGACCAAGACGACGGTTCACGCTGCTGGTTTTGCCTACCCGTTTCCGGTCTATCGCGGCAGCTTCGTCGTCGGGATGGCCTACGACCGAGCGATTCCAATGAACGGCGAGTATTTCCGTATGGGCGCGGGCGGCAGCGTGCGAAGTGAGAAAGAGTCGATCATCGAGGAGGGTAGTGTCAGCGCCTGGACCTCGGGTGCGGCCCTCGACCTGAGCCCCACACTGTCGCTCGGCGCCTCGGGCACCATCCTCGCAGGCGCTTCCCGACGCGACCGGACCTTTCACTACCTGTCGACCACGGGCCCGGACTATGGGCTGGACACGAGTTCACGCACCGACAACACTGGCATCAACGCCGTCACCGGCACCATCGGGGCCCTTCTGCGACCCACAGAGTCGGTGCGCATCGGGATCACCCTGCACCTACCCGAGACATTCACCCTCAAAGGAGGGTACGTCTTTAGCGGGCAGTCCTACGAGGCCGTGTTGGATTCTCTCGGCCGCGAAGTGCGAGTCGACGCCTACGAATACGAGCCCCAGGACTACCGATTTGAGTACAAGCTAAAGCTCCCACTCCGTGTCTCCGCCGGCGTGGCGGTGGCGGCGGGCGGACGGCTCACCGGACTCACGCTCTCGGGACAGGTCGACCTCGCGGACTGGACCCAGATGGAACTCGCGGGGAGTACACTCCGCACCGACGATCGGCAGTATGCGTACCGCTCCGCCACCGACCTGCGCGTGGGGCTCGAGTACTCCCGGGACATGGCCATCACGACCGACTCACGCCTGCCGCTGCGGCTGCGCGCCGGCTATGCCGTCCTCCCGGTCCCGTACCGGCTGGTGGGTACCGACATCTTTCTTGGCGAGTCGGACACCGCGCGATTCGCTCCTGACCGCACGCTGTTGTCCGCCGGAATCGGCCTAGGCCTCGACCCCAACACAATGCTCGACGCGGCTTGGACACACACGAACTTCGAACGGAGCGGACAGTCCGACGCGGGAGTGATCACGCGTGAGCGTGTCAGCGAGAACTCGATCCTCGTGGGGCTCACGTTCCGCATCTGATCCAAGGGTTACTCGGACTGCGACCATCCGCCCGTCGACAGGGCCGCAAGCGCGTCCTGCGCCGCTGCCTGCTCCGCCTCCTTCTTGCTCCAGCCACCACCGTGGCCCAGGTGCCGCCCACGGATGCTCACCTCGATCTGGAACATCTTGTGGTGGTCGGGTCCGGCTTCGGAGATGACATGGTAGCGCGGATGGGTCCGAAATCGGGCCTGCACGAGCTCCTGCAGCAGACTCTTGTGGTTGGACAGGCTCTGGTCCCGGAGGATGGCACCGGCGTGGCAGAGGATATGCCGCCGGGCGAAGCGGCGCGCCTCATCCAGACCGGAGTCAAGGAAGACGGCACCGATGACAGCCTCGAACGTGTCGGAGAGGATGGAGGAGCGGCCGCCGCCTCCGGCGTCGCGCTCCGCCCCGCTCAACAGGACGAACTCGCCGAGCCCCATCCACTCCGCGCACTGCGCCAGCACCTCGCGCGAGACTAACAGTCCCTTCTTCTTGGTGAGGTTTCCCTCACGATCGAGGGGAAAAGCGGCGTAGAGGAACTCGATGACGGTGAGCTCCAGGACGGCATCGCCCAAGAACTCCATCCGCTCGTTGGACAGGGCGGGGTCGCCGCCGCTGGCGCCGAGAAAGGAGCGGTGGGTGAGCGCCTGTCGCAGCAACTCCGGGTTACGGAAACGCAGGTCGATGCGATCTTGAAACGCTTCCAGGACGGCATGAACGTCGGGGGCCGGTACTTGCGCCCGCCCCCGCCGCAGGCACCGCCGCCACCGCCCCCGGAATCGGAGCCACAGCCGCAGGCAACACCGCCACCACCTCATCGTCCCTCCGCGTCGGACGCAGTCACGGGCGCATCGGTGCCGGGGGGTCCCGTTCAGCTCTCCGCGGGATACTTCCGCACGGCAAGAGCGACGTTGTGCCCACCGAACCCGAATGAATTACTGAGCGCCAGCCGCACCGTGGCCCGGCGCGCCTGGTTGGGCACGTAGTCGAGATCGCACTCCGGATCGGCGTTGTCCATGTTGATGGTGGGCGGAAGGAGGCTCTCCCGCAGTGCCATCACCGTCGCCACCATCTCGACCGCGCCGGCGCCGCCGAGAAGATGTCCGGTCATCGACTTTGTCGAGCTGACGGCAAGCTTCCGGGCGTGCTCCCCGAAGACGGTGTGGATGGCCATCGTCTCAAACTTGTCGTTCAGTTGGGTGGAAGTACCGTGGGCGTTGATGTAGTCGATCTCCTCCGGTCGCGCGCCCGCGGAGCGAAGCGCCAGGGCCATGGCGCGCGCCGCACCCTCGCCTCCCGGCGACGGCGCGGTGATGTGGTGCGCATCGGCCGTGGAGCCGTAGCCCGCCACCTCCGCGAAGATGATCGCCCCGCGCGCCTTGGCGTGGCACTCCGACTCGAGGATCAGGACCGCCGCACCCTCACCCAGCACGAACCCGTCGCGATCGCGTTCAAACGGCCGACTCGCTTTCTCGGGCTCGTCGTTGCGCGTGGACAGAGCCTTCAGGGAGCAGAATCCGGCTAGCGCCATGGGGGCGATCGTCGCCTCGGCCCCGCCGGCGATGGCGGCATCCAGCTCGCCGAGCCGGATCATGCGAAAAGCCTCGCCGATAGCATGGGCCCCGGACGCGCAGGCAGAGACGATGGCATAGTTGGTTCCCCGCGTCCCGTGGATCATCGAGACCTGACCTGAAGCCATGTCCGCGATCATCATCGGAATGAAGAACGGAGAGACCCGGGACGGTCCCTTTTCGAGGAGAATCGAGTGCTGGGCCTCCCAAGTGGTGAGGCCACCGATCCCTGAACCGATGATGCAGCCGATCCGGTTGCCATTCTGCTCTGAGGTGTCCAGGCCGCTTTGCTCCATCGCCTCCTTCGCCGCAGCGATGGCGTACTGGGTGAAGGGGTCAGCCCGCTTGGCCTCCTTGCGATCCATGTATTCGCCGGGGTCGAACCCCTTCAGCTCGCCCGCGATCCGCGAGTCGTATGCCGAAACGTCGAACTTCGTAATCGGGCCGATGCCGGAGCGCCCCTCGGCCAGCGCGCGCCAAGTAGCCCCGACGCCGAGGCCGACGGGAGTAACCGCTCCCATGCCGGTGATAACAACCTTTTCGTGCATGCTCCGCTTCCTTAGCGCCCCGGCTGAACGAACCGGCAAGGGGACGCTTTGCGACTTCGACTCCAGCCCTGGGCATAGGTCTCAGCATTCCGGTCTGGTTATCGGAATCCAGGATTGGTTCTCAGGATCCAGACATGGTTCTCAAAGTCCGGGCTCGGTCTTTCAGAACTCCGGCTTGGTCTTTAGATTCGCTGCCGGGCTTGAAGCGTCAGGCCTTCGGCTCCAGATGCGTCTTCAAGTAGTCGATCGCGTCCTTGACCCGCAGCATCTTTTCCGCGTCCTCGTCGGGTATCTCGATTTCGAACGCTTCCTCGATGGCCATGATCAACTCGACCTGGTCGAGAGAATCCGCCCCGAGGTCGTCCACAAACGAGGCATCAGTCTCCACCTTCTCCGGCGCAACGCCGAGCTGCTCGACGATGATGTCCCTGATCTTCTGCTCCAGGTTGTTCATCGAATCCTTCCTCCGGGGTTTGTTCCCCTCTTGGGTACCTTTCCCACGACTACTCCGGTCACGCGTTTTCCTGCCGGGGCCTCACCCCATGAGCATGCCTCCGTCGATGCGGATGACTTGGCCCGTGATGTACGAGGCCTGCTCAGAGGCAAGGAACGAGACCAGCCCGGCGACTTCCTCGGGCTGTCCGATCCTCCCCAGCGGGATCTGGCGATGGAGCTCCTGTTGCACGGATTCCGGCAGCACGCCGGTCATGTCGGTGGCGATGAATCCCGGCGCGACCGCATTCACGGTGATCCCGCGTTCGGCCAGTTCCCGCGCCACCGAAAGAGTCAACCCCACCAGCCCCGCCTTGGAGGCGGCATAGTTGGCCTGACCCTTGTTCCCCATGAGGCCGACCACCGAAGTCACGTTGATGACCCTGCCCCACTTTTCCTTGAGCATCCCACGGCTGAACGACTTGATGCAGTGGAACGCCCCTTTCAGATTGACCCCGAGAACGACATCCCAGTCCGACTCGTCCAGCCGGAGAAAGAGATTATCCCGGGTGAGCCCGGCGTTGTTCACCAGAATCGTCACCGGCCCGGCCTCCGCCACCACCCGCGTAGCGAGTTCGGCAACGGCTTTCGGGTCTGAGATATCGCAGCGAAAGTGGCGGCACTGCCGCCCCAGCTCGCGGATCTCGCGGACCGCCGGCCCGTCCGGGTCACCGCTGCGGTCGACGAGCACCAAATCGGCGCCGTCGGCGGCCAGTTGCCTCGCCACGGCGCGTCCGATCCCGCGGCTGCCCCCGGTCACGAGAGCCAGCCTCCCTGCGTGGGTCACCCCGCTCATGTGGCAGCCCCTCCCGCGAGAAACGCCTCCACCTGGGCCACGTCTCCCAAGGGGATGCAGTTGGCCTGCTTGTCCAGCGCGCGCACCAGGCCGGTCAGCACCTTTCCCGGCCCGATCTCTAAGAACCGTGTCGCCCCCCAGTCGAGAAGCGCACGCACCGTTTCCTCCCAGCGAACCGGCGAGAGCAACTGCCGCTCCAACGAGGCTCGGATCTCGGCCGGTTCCGTCACCGGCGCCGCACTGACATTGGCGATGACGGCGCAGCGCGCGGGCGCCATCGGGGTCGCGGTCAAGGCCTCGGCCAGGCCGCGGGCCGCGCCGTCCATCAGGGGAGAGTGAAAGGCGCCGCTCACCTCCAGCCGAATGACCCGCTTGGCACCCGCTGCCTGCAACGCCTCCATGCCCAGGCGCACTGCCTCGATCTCGCCGGAGATGACGACCTGTCCGGGCGAGTTGAGATTGGCCGCCTTGACGATCCCGGGGACCCCGGCGAGGATCTCCTGCACCCGGGCGCCCTCCATGCCGAGGACCGCGGCCATGGTGCCCGGTCGGTCCAAACCCGCTTGGTACATCAGCTCGCCGCGGCGGCGGACCAAGCGCAACCCGTCGGCAAAGGAGAGAGAGCCGGCAGCGTGGTAGGCGGTGTACTCGCCAAGGCTGTGTCCGGCGGCACGAAAGCAATCTCCCGCAAGCCCCCCCGCAAAGTCCCCTGCTGAGTCTCCGGCCCAGCCCAGTCCGAGCGTCCGCAGCACAGCCACGCTATGCGTGTAGATGGCAGGCTGGGTGTTTCTCGTCTGGCGCAGCTCTTCCTCCGGCCCCTCAAAGCAGATACGCGACAGGTCTTCCCCCAGGGCCTCGTCGGCCTCGAGGAACACGTCCCGCGCAGCCGGGAACCGATGAGCGAGATCCCGCCCCATGCCCACGAATTGCGATCCCTGGCCGGGAAAGAGAACCGCCGTCTTCAAGCTTCCGCCTCCTTGCCCCGTTGTGGGGTCCGCGGATGGTAGCAGATCGTGCTCCGCCCGCAAACCGCTCCATACCGGCATGGCCCCGCCGGCATCCCCTACCAGCGCAGGAGGCATCCGCCCCAGGTCAGCCCCGCCCCAAAGACGACAAGAAGCACGAGGTCTCCCTCCTTCACTCGTCCCTCGGCCAGCGCTTCGTCGAGGGCCAGCGGCACGGAGGCGGCCGACGTGTTGCCATACTTCCGGAGGTTGCAAAAGACCTTCTCGTCGGGCAACCCGAGCCGTTTCGCCGTAGCTTCGATAATGCGCATGTTCGCCTGGTGCGAAATGAACAGAGCGAGCTGATCCGAGGTGACCCCCGCCTCTTCCATCGTGGCGCGGGCCACCTCCTCCATCGTGCGCACGCCGAGACGGAAGACTTCGTTCCCCTTCATCCGGATGAAGTGCCGCCGCTGGTCGATCGCCTCGTGGGTGATCGGTTCGCGCGAGCCGCCGGCCGGCAACTCGATGAGGCTGCCATGGGTTCCGTCAGCACCGAGGCGCAGAGCGAGAATCCGGTGCTCCCCGTCGGCGGGACGCAGAATGGCCGCTCCCGCGCCATCGCCGAAGAGCACGCAGGTGTTGCGGTCGGTCCAGTCGGTGATTTTGGTCAGGACCTCGACCCCGATCACCAGTACGGTCTCGGCGATGCCGGAGGCGATGAGCGAGCGACCGACCTGTGTGGCGTAAAGGAAGCCGGAGCAGCCCGCCGAAACGTCGAAGCAGAAGGCGCGCGTCGCCCCGAGGGCGGCCTGCACGATGCAGGCGGTGGAAGGAAAGTCCATATCGGGCGTCACTGTGGCCACGACGATGGCGTCCAGTTCCCCGGGGCTCACGCCCGCCCGCTCGAGGGCGAGGCGAGCCGCCGCAACCCCGAGGTCCGAAGCGGCGATCGTCTCGTCGGCGACATGGCGCTCGCTGATCCCGGTCCGAGTGACGATCCACTCGTCCGAGGTATCGACCATCTTTTCGATGTCGGCGTTGGTCAGGACCTTCGGCGGAACATACGACCCGATGGAGACGATCCGGACTTCCCTAACCGGAGGCCTCTTCTCCCCTGTGGTCACGAGACACTTCCTCCCGGATGCGGTGGTCGATGCGCATGCGGGCACTGCGCGCGCCCACCCGAACCGCATTCATGATCGCCTTGGCCGAAGAGCGGCCGTGGGAGATGATGACGATCCCATTCACTCCCAAGAGCGGCGCGCCGCCATATTCCTCGTAGTTAAGCCGATTCTTCAACCGACGCAAGAGGGGCCGAAGAAGCAGCGCCCCCATCTTGAACTTCAGGTTCTTCGCCATTTCCCGGCGGGTCGTCTCCACCGCCATCCAGACTACGCTCTCCGCGAACTTCAGAATGACATTCCCGGTGAAACCGTCGCAGATGACGATGTCGGCCGTGCCGCGGAGAATGTCCCGCCCTTCGACGTTGCCGATGAAATTCAGGTTTTCCCGGCCGTTTTGCAGCAACTGAAATGCCTGCTGCGCCACCTCCGAACCCTTGGTGCTTTCCTCGCCGATGTTGAGGAGTCCCACGCGTGGATTGGGCACGTCGAAGACGTACTGGGCATAAATCCGCCCCATCTGCGCAAATTGGTAGAGGTGGACCGCCTTGACCTCGGAGTTGGCACCGACGTCGATCAGTACCGTCTGCCCCGTGGGGGTGGGGACGACGACGGCAATGGCCGGGCGCAGGATACCCTGGACGCGGCCCAGCCCGATGAGGCTCGCCGTGACCACGGCCCCTGTGTTCCCCGCCGAGACCACGGCTTCGACCTTGTGTTCTGCGAGCAGCCTCGTGGCAACCACGACGGAAGCGTCCTTGCGGCGGCGGTAGACGCTGGGCGCCGACTCGGCCATACCGATCTGCTCGCTGCAATGGACGACGCTGACCGCGACCCGGGGGTCGGGCTTCGGGAGGAAACCACGGATCTCAGCCTCGTCTCCCACGAGGACGACCTCGATCTCGCCGGGTTCCCGGCCGGCAGCCTCCAGCGCGCCGGCCACAATATCGCGAGGGCCGTTGTCGCCCCCCATGACATCAACTGCCACGCGGACTCGCGAGGACTCCGTCACACCCACCTCGTCACAGACGGGCCGTCCCGTCCAGGGCGCCTCAGGACTCGACGACGATGATTTCCTCGTCCCTGTAGTAGCCGCACTTCGGGCAAACGAAGTGTGGGCGTTTGACCGCGCCGCAGTTGCCGCACTTGCAGGCCGGCGGAGCGGATAGCTTCCAGTTGGCCTTGCGCTTGTCCCGGCGCGAGCTGGAATGCCGTCTCTTTGGAAGGGCCATCTCAGTTCCTCGTCTAAAAGGTTTACCCCAGATTCGCGGGCGGATCGCCCTCCCTCCGGCTCCCGCCCGGGTCCGACCCGGACTTGAGAGACCAGCGAGAGTCGACTTCCCGTTCCCCGCAGCGGCACGGACCTTCTTTCAGGTCCGCCCCGCACCGGGGGCACAAGCCCCGGCAGTCGTCTCGGCAGACGGTTTGCCAGGGCAACTCCACCAACAGGACCTGCCGAACATCGTCGGTCAGGTCCACGAAGCGTCCGTCATGATAGACAATCCCGAGGTCATCTTCACGAACTTCCTCCAGGGGCCGGCGGTCGCGGATTTCCCGCCGCTCGGCGAAAACGCGGACATCAGCCTCGAGGACCCTCTGGAACGGGGTCAGGCAGCGGTCACACGCAAGGTCCACGGTCGCGGTCACCGTTCCCTGAACATCGATATGATCGCCGGCGCGGTAGATGACCAAGCGGAGGACGACCAACCCGGCCAGCCGGATAAAGGCCGCGTCGAGAGCAAGATCCACCCCATTCCCGACCCGCTCCAGTCGGTTCTCCCCCTGCTCCAGTTCGTGCACCCGAAGCACGAACGGTCCGGTCGGCTCGACGACCCTCATGGACGCTCGGCCGCCTGCTCAGCCCCGCAAGCCAAGGGACAGGGCATGGAAGGCGATCTCCTCACGCGCCGTTTCCGGCGCGTCCGAACCGTGCACCGAGTTCCGCTCGATGTTCTCGGCGAAATCCTTCCGGATCGTGCCCTCCGCGGCCTTGGCCGGATCGGTCGCGCCCATCAGATCCCGCCAGCGGCGGATGGCATCCTCACCTTCGAGGACGCCGACCACGATCGGACCCGAGGACATGAAGGCCACGAGCGCGTCGAGGAAGGGTCGTCCCTCATGCACCCGATAGAAGGCGCGAGCCTCCTGTGCCTGGAGATGCACCATGCGCAGTCGGATCACCCGCAGGCCGGACTCCTCCACCCGCGCGAGGATACGGCCCACCAGATTCCGCGCCACCGCGTCGGGCTTGACCATCATCAGGGTCTGTTCCACGGATCCTCCACAAACGGCCCGCCGCCGCGGATCGGCTCCGCGGCGCGGCCGGCAGCATGTCCTGATTCAGACCCCTGTCCTGATTCAGGTGCCTGTCTTGATTCGGGCCTCAGAGACCGAGCGCCTTCCTTATAAGCGGCCCCACCTCGGAAGGGATCATGGCCACCGGAATACCGGCCTCGCCGAGGGCGCGCATCTTCTCCGCCGCCGTCCCCTTACCACCTGAGATGATCGCACCCGCGTGCCCCATCCGCTTCCCCGGTGGGGCGGTCTGTCCGGCAATGAAGGCCACCACAGGCTTGGTCATCTTCGTCTTCACGTACTGGGCGGCCTCTTCCTCGGCAGTCCCGCCGATCTCACCGATCATGACCACGGCCTTCGTCTCGGGATCGGCCTGGAAGAGCGGCAGCACGTCCATGAAGTTCGTGCCGATGATCGGATCGCCACCGATGCCGATGCAGGTCGACTGGCCGATACCGTTGATGGTGAGCTGGTGGACCATTTCGTAGGTGAGGGTTCCGCTCCGCGAGACCACCCCGACCGGGCCGGGACGGTGGATCTCGCCGGGCATGATGCCGACCTTGGCCTTGCCGGGTGAGATCAGGCCGGGACAGTTCGGCCCGATCAGGCGCACATGCATGCGCGCCAGTTCACGCACCACCGGGATCATCTCCATCGTCGGAATCCCCTCGGTCACCGCCACCACCAGCACGACACCGGCGTGGGCCGCCTCAAGGATGGCATCGGGTGCGAACGCAGGCGGCACATAGATCACCGAGGTGTTCGCCCCGGTCTTCTCCACCGCCTCCGCCACTGTATTGAAGATGGGAATGCCGTCGAGCGACTGACCGCCCTTCCCCGGGGTCACCCCCGCCACCACCTGGGTGCCGTAGGCCTTGGTGGCCCGCGCGTGGAAGGAACCGTCGCGCCCGGTGATACCCTGCACCACGAGCTTGGTGTTCTGGTCGATCAGGATGCTCATGCCGCCCCCCCCGTTGACTTCGCCAGCGCGACGGCCTTCTGCACAGCCTCGTCCATCGACGTTGCGGGCGTCAGCCCGGACACACCCTTCAGGATTTCCCGCGCTTCCGCCTCGTTGGTCCCGGTCAGCCGGATCACGATCGGCAGCTTGATCTGCGTGCGCTTGACCGCCTCGACCAGCCCGCGGGCTACATCGTCGCAGCGCGTGATGCCGCCGAAAATGTTAAAGAGAATCGCCTTCACCTTCGGGTCGTGCGTGATGATCTTGATGGCGGTGACGACCTTTTCCGGGTCGGAGGAGCCGCCGATATCGAGGAAGTTGGCCGGACGGCCACCGAAGTGCTTCACCAAGTCCATCGTGGCCATGGCCAGCCCGGCGCCGTTGACGACGCAGCCGATCTCCCCGTCGAGCTTGATGAAGGAAAGCCCCTTCTGCCGCGCCTCTTCCTCGTCGGGCGTCTCGGTGGAACGGTCACGCAGGGCGGCCAGTTCCGGGTGGCGGAAGAGGGCGTTGTCGTCGAGGTTGACCTTGGCATCGAGGGCCACGATCTCTCCATCGAGGGTCTTGATCAGCGGGTTGATCTCGGCCAGCGAGGCGTCGACGGCGGCAAAGGCGACGCAAAGCTTCTGCAGCACCGCCGCGATCTGCGCGGCCTGTTTGCCATCGGGCTCGATGGCGAAAGCGATCTGCCGCGCCTCGAACGCCCGCAGCCCGGCCTGCGGATCAAAGTGGTGCCGCACGATCGCCTGCGGCCGCGTCACCGCCACCTCCTCGATGTCGATGCCGCCCTCGCGCGAGGCCATGATCAGCGGCAGCCCCGCTTTGCGGTCCACGGCCACGCCCAGATAGTACTCGTGGGCGATGTCCAGCGCCGGGGCCACCAGGACCTTCAGCACGGTAAGCCCCTTGATCTCCATGCCCAGGATCGCCGAGGCCATCTCGCGTGCCTCGGCCGGACCGGTCGCGAGTTTGACCCCGCCGGCCTTGCCACGCCCGCCGGCATGAACCTGCGCCTTGATGACGACACGACCGCCGAGGCGGGAGGCGATCGCCTCCACCTCCTCAGGGGTCGAGGCCACCTCACCGCCGGGAACGGGGATCCCATGAGCCCGGAAGATCTCCCGCGCCTGGTATTCGTGGATGTTCACCGTTTCGCCTCCTCTGCCGCGTTCATCACGACCGCTTCCCGCTGAGAAACTTCTCGAGCACGTCGGAAAGTCGTGGGGTGCCGATCTCCTCCAGTTCATAGGTCACACGCACCGCATCCTTGTCCAGCTTGACGACCCGGCGGAAGTCGATCGGCGTGCCGATGATCACGAGATCGCACGGGACCCGCCGAATCGTCTCCTCAAGGTCATGCACCTGCGCGGGGCCGTACCCCATGGCGGGCAGGAGCGTGCCGATGTCCGGGTACTTCCGGAAGGTCTCGGCCATCGCGCCCACCAGATACGGCCGCGGATCGACGATCTCGGCCGCGCCGTACTTGCGCGCCGCGACGATCCCCGCGCCGATCTTCATCCCGCCGTGGGTCAGGGTCGGCCCGTCTTCCACCACGAGGACGCGCTTGCCGCGGATCTTCTCCCAGCCTTCGACGAAAATGGGACTGGCCGCATCCACCACGGTGGCGTCCGGCGCGTACCGGACGATGTTCTCGCGAATCTGGTTCACCTGATCCAGCGAGGCGGAGTCGACCTTGTTGATGACGATGACCTGCGAGGATAGGAAATTCGTGTGCCCCGGGTGCCAAAGGAGTTCGTGCCCCGCGCGCAACGGATCGACCACGGTGATCTGGAGGTCCGGCTTGTAGAACGACATGTCGTTGTTCCCGCCGTCCCAGACAATGACATCGGCCTCCTTCTCGGCCTCGCGCAGGATCGCCTCGTAATCGACCCCGGCGTAGATCACCGTGCCGGCGACGACATGAGGCTCGTACTCCTCCATCTCCTCGATGGTGCACTCATGGCGGGCCAGATCCTCGACGGCGGCGAATCGCTGCACTCCCTGTTTGGCCAGGTCGCCGTAGGGCATCGGGTGGCGGATGGCCACGACCCTCTTCCCCGCCTCCTTGAGAAGCGCGCACACGCGGCGCGTGGTCTGGCTCTTGCCACAGCCGGTGCGAGAGGCCAGGACGGCCACGACCGGCTTGGTGCTCTTCACCTGCGTAGCCGTCGGGCCGAGGATGCCGAAGTCGAGCCCCAGGGCCAGGCACTGGCTCGCCTTCGCCATCACCTGCTGGTGCGAGCAGTCACTGTACGCGTGGATCGCCTCGTCGGCGGGGTTCTTTCTCAGAAACTCAGCCAGGCTCTCCTCAGGAATGATGGGAATCCCCTTCGGATAGAGCGGCCCCGCCAGCACCGGCGGGTAGGTCCGCTCGTCGATGCCGGGGATCTGCGTCGCCGTGAACGCCAAGACCTCTACCTCCGGCTTCTGCCGGTACACAGTATTGAAGTTGTGAAAATCCCGTCCGCCCGCGCCCAGGATCACCACCCGGCGCCTTGTCTGGTTCGACATCAAGACCATCCTTCAGGCAAATTCAGAGCGGGCCCGGCATGCCGGGTCCGAACCGATGTGAAAAGCATCTCGCAAGACGTTGAAGGGCCTCCGGTCAGGCCTGGCCGGCGGCGTCGGGTGCTAAACCCTCGCGAATGCGCCGGACCAGGAAACTGCTGGAGTACCCGGGATGAAAGGGCACGATCCGGACCGACCCCCCGTGGGCTTCCACCACCTCCCGCCCCACAACCTCCTCGGAACGGTAATCACCGCCCTTGACGAGGATATCCGGCCTGACCACCCGGATCAACTCCAAAGGGGTCGGCTCGTCGAAGACCGAGACGAAGGCAACGGAACGTAAGCCCAGCAACACGATAGCCCGCCCACGCTCGTCCACGACCGGACGGTTGGGCCCTTTGAGCGCATGGGTCGAGAGATCCGAGTTCAACCCCACCACCAAGACATCGCCTAAGGCCGCGGCTTCCGCCAGGTAGAGAACATGGCCGGGATGAACCAGGTCGAAACAGCCGTTGGTGAAGACGATGCGCTTCCCCGCCCGGCGCAGATCCGTACAGATCTCTCCGAGACGGGCGCGAGAGACGAGACCGGTGATCTCCGGGTCGTCATCGCGAAACGCGTCAGACGGCGGGGCCACGGCGGAGATCCTCGTGTGGTTCAGTGATCGCTTCCGCCGCGAGCTCCCGCGGCTCCCGATCCCCATCCCCCTCCCCGTCCCCCTCCCCGTTCCCGGCTTCGAAGGAGCGGCGGATCGCCTCGACGCCGGTGACGCTCGTCCCGACTTCGCGGATCACGAGCCCGGCGGCGTGGTTTGCGATCGCGGTCGCCTCCGGCGCGTCGGCCCCGGCGGCCAGGCACAGAGCGTAGGTGCTGATCACGGTGTCTCCCGCACCGGTGACATCGAAGACCTCGGTGGCGACGGCCGGGAAATGCAGCGGCGCCGTCTCCGGACGGAACAGCGTCATCCCCTGCTCACCGCGGGTGAGAAGAACGCCCCGGCACTCCAGCTCGTGGCACAGGTACCGCCCAGCCGCGAGGATCGAGGGCAGATCGCGCAGTCGGCGCCCGACCGCCGCCCCGGCCTCGGCCAAATTCGGCGTGATCACCGCCACACCTCGGTAGGAAAAAAAGTGCGTCTCCTTCGGGTCCACACAGACAGGCACCCCGCGCCGCGCAGCTTCGGCCAGCACCTGCTCCAGCAGGGCGCGGGTGATGACCCCTTTGCCGTAGTCGGAGATCACGCAAACCGTGGCCTTCTCCATCGCCGCGCCGGCGCGATCAAGAAGCGCGTCAAGAACGGTACCGGTCACCTCGTGCGCGTCCTCGCGGTCAATCCGCACCACCTGTTGGTTGCGAGCCAGCACCCGCGTCTTCGTCGAGGTGCGTCGCTCGCGGTCAGCCGCCAGCCAACCCGCGGAGATCCGCCGATCCCGGAGGAGCCGTACCACATCCTGCGCTGCGGTGTCGGCCCCGGTCACCGCCACAAGCATCGCCTCACCGCCCAGCGCCTGGATGTTGTGCGCCACGTTGGCGGCGCCGCCAAGCCGCATCGTTTCCTCGCGAGCCTCCACCACCGGCACCGGCGCCTCAGGCGAGATCCGAGCGGTGTCGCCCCATATGTAACGGTCGAGCATGAGATCCCCGATGACAAGGACCCGCTGCCCGCTGAAGGCACCGAGGATCGTTTCCAGCCGGTCGAGTGTCGGGATTGGCATGGGCGGATACTACCGGGGAGGCCTCTGGGGCACAAGTCGGAGAGCGGGTCTTGAGAATCGGAGTGTATCCACTCGGCCAACCCATGTAGCCCCCGACCGCGTTGACTGAGACGATCCCGACCTCGAGAGGAGGTGCGGGATGAAGACTGGATCGGTGCGAGGGGTTGAGCTTCGGGCGGCGCTGCAGGGCGACTATTGGCGGG
>CAIMUX010000046.1 GCA_903844735.1 Candidatus Eiseniibacteriota bacterium | reverse complement strand
CTCTGCCGCTGCGGCCAGCCGCTCGGTCAGGCGGCCCGCCACCGTCCGGGTCAGTTCCTCCACGTCGGTGGTGGTGGGTGGAGGGAGCGGGACGAAGCGCAACCGCCCGCTCGTTGCATCAGAGACAGGGACGAAGAGACCATCGGGTAAGATGCAGTGGCAGTGGACGTTTCATGTGAAGCGTTTCGTTATGTGGAGTCCCCCCCTCTCGTTCCCCATGAACCCGCCGTGGTTCAACGCGTTGGCACCGCAGGGCTCGGTAGGTCGCTGCACATGATCGGTGGCCTCTTCGAGAGTCCGTCGAGCCATTCGAGGGTGTTTGGCTTGAGCCACTTGGAGCGCCCCTTCTTGACCGCTTTGCTATCGGGTGGTTGCGATGCCTCCAGCGCCTTGCGCTTCATCTTCATGTCGATCTCCACGTACGCGTGCGTGGTGTTCAGGTCCACATGGCCGAGCCAGTCTTTGACAACGCTCAAGTCATTGCCCGCCTGGAGCAGATGCAGGGCGGTGGTGTGTCGAAGGGAGTGGGTACTGATCTTCTTGCGCTTCAGAGAAGGACACTCTTTCGCCGTGAAAGCAACATCACGTCGCACGAGGTATCGAATGCCGAAGCGCGTCAGGGGTCGGCCATTGGCATTGAGAAAGACGGACCGCACGGGGGAGCTCTCTCTCGCCGGCCCGCGAAGGTAGTCCTGGATCGCTGCCACCGTCTCCGGCCAGAGCGGGCCTCCAGGACGTTGTCCCGGAGGTTCTGGCGGAAGCGTTCCCCGGCCTGCTCCAGCAACTCGGCCGTGGCGTGCAGGTAGACCTGGGTGGAGCTGATGTTGAGATGGCCGAGGTAGGTGGCCAGAACGGGCAAGAGCGCCTGGACGTCTTTGCCCTGGCGATACCACTGGAGCAGGCGGGTACAGGCAAAGCTGTGACGAAGATCGTGCAGGCGCGGTCCCGGGCAACCTTTTCCTCCGCGGAGGCCGCACCGGGTCAGCAGGTGCCGGAACGTGAAGTCGGCGTTGGTGTGATAGACCCGACGGCCCGTGCCGGTAAGAAACAAGGCAGGCTCCGCGGCCGCGGAAGCCACCCGGGCGCGCTCGCGGATGTAGCTGTGCAGGACGGACGAGGTCGACGGCGAGACGGGTACCCACCGAGCCTTGCCGAACTTGCCCTCGGCGATATAGAGCAAGTTCCGCTCGAGCGTGACGTGGCCCAGGTCCAAGGCGAAGGCCTCGCCGCAACGTAGTCCGGTAGTGTACAGCAGTCCGAAGAGGGTGGCGTAGGTCTTGGGCCGCAGAGAGTCACGGGGCGCCAGCGCGCGCGCGGCTGCGACGATAGCTCTGATCTCGGCTTCCGTATAGAGGTGGGGAAGGCGGACCGGCCTTCGTCCCGAGCACAGCTCCTCCTGGGGCAGGTAGCATTCCGGTTCGAACTGCCGTAGGAAGCGGCAGAACTGTCGCAGAACGGAGAAACGGTTCTCTCGTGAACCGGGTTGCAGGCTCTGCGTGGTCCGGGCATAGCGTTGGATGACTTCCCGGGTCGGCCAGAGACCTTGGAACCCTTCCTGGTGGAGAAGGCGGTCGAAGGGCGCCAGAAGTTGGGTCTGGCTGTGAGGGTCGACGCCGCCCAGGCTCCGAAAGGCGACATATTGGGAGAAGCGATCGGCCAGAGTACTGAGAAAAGCGGGAGTCTGCATCATGACACCTCCTCGGGCCAGTCCAGAGGCAACTGTTGGAGTGTTGGCAGGTCGACCTTCGTATACATGAAGGTCGTGTTTATATTGCGGTGACCGAGCAGATCGGCGATGGTCTTCAGCGACTGTCCTCGCTGGAGCATCCGAGTGGCGAAGCCGTGGCGGAAGGCATGTGACCCTTTCTTCGGACAACTCACTCCGACTTGGACCATGTGGTGACCGACGAGAAGGGACATGGCCGCCGGGCTCTTCATCGGCCGGACGGGGGCATGGGCGGTCAGGAAGACTTCCTGATAGGGAGCGTCCGGTCGTCCATGACGGAGATACTCGAGAAGGGCTTCTCCTACCTGATCTGTCAACGGGACCACGACTTCCTTGCCGCGCTTGTGACTGCGGAAACGGATGCGACTTTGCCTCCACTCGAGGTCTGGGAGTTGAAGGGCACGTACTTGACCCCGCGAACGCCGTAGGTGTAGAGCAACTGAATGATGGCGAAGTCCCGCCGGCCCACCGGAGTCGTGCGATCGATGCTCAGAAGGACCTTCTCGGCATCTTCTTCCGAAATGGCGCGCGGAACTCCGGACAGCTTGTAGGTGCGCAGCTGGGGAATCGCTTCGGCCAGATCGCGCTTCAGGTACCCCCGCTGAACGCAGAAGCGGAAGAAGGCTCTCAGGGCCGTCTGGGTCTGTTGGATCTCGCAACGCGATCGCGCACAGGTATCCTTGGCCCAGAACAACTGGACCCGCTCCGCAGAGAGATCGCCCAGACGCTTGACAACGGCATCGGCACCAAGATGTTCGAGGAAAGGAATCAGGCCTCGCCGATGAGCTTGCATAGTACTCTGGGCCAGACCACGCCGGCGGCTCAAGAAGTCGAGATACTCGTTCAGAATCTCCTGATACGGGGGCGGCGTGTGCGTGACAGGGGCCGGGAGACCCCTGCTTGACAAATAGCCCAGGAAGGCGTGTACGGCTGCCGCCACAGGGCTGCCCCGGGAACGCCTTCTCGGCCCGGTGCGCGCGAGTTGCAGGCGGATGAATCGCTCGGCCAGGCTCTTCTCGATCTGCTGATATCCGTGAACGCGGCGTCTTCGCAGATACTCGTTGAAAAGGGACACCTTCCAGACATGCTGTCGCACTCCTTTCCGGCGGTACCCCTGCCCATGAAGCCAGTCACAAAACCCGTCCACCTCCGAGCCGAAAGGCGGTAGGCGAAAACGATCCATTGCGGTACGGGAACGGAAGACATCCTCCAAGATCATGACCCTCTCCTTTCCGCCTGTCCCCGGCAGTAAAAGGGTTCGGCACGATCCGGGAGTATGTGAAGCAGAAAAGGAGCCCCAGATTGCTAACTCATGGCACAGGCGGGACTTTGTGGCCAGGCCGACCGGTTGCTTCACATAACGAAACGCTTCACATGAAACCCGCAAAGCCAACCGGCAGGCAAGGTCACTCCCGGTAACTTCCTTTCCCGCAACGGACCCCAGCCCCACCTCCTACCGGTTCAACGCCGGAGTTCGCCCTCCCGGAACCGGGCACCCACGAACGACTCCACAAACACGCCCTGCTCGAACCCCAAAATCACGTACTTGTTTACTCGCAAGCCAGTGTCAAGGCCTGAACGTGGTCTACTTGTTAACTCGCGAGCCAGTGTCAAGGCCTGAACGTGGCCTACTTGTTAACTCACAAGCCAGTGTCAAGGCCTGAACGTGGCCTACTTGTTTACTCGCAAGCCAGTGTCAAGGCCTGAACGTGGCCTACT
>CAIMUX010000045.1 GCA_903844735.1 Candidatus Eiseniibacteriota bacterium | reverse complement strand
CGATTCACCGCTGTTGCGTACGACCTCGGCGTAGCGCCGCTGCTCCTCGTTCAGCTCCGTATCCAGCAGCAGGCCGGTCATGCCGATGACACCGTTCATGGGCGTGCGGATCTCGTGGCTCATGTTGGCGAGGAACTCGCTTTTCGCTGCGTTGGCCCTGCCTGCCTCGGTGGCCAGGGCGTTCGCCCACGTGGTGGCCTCTTCCAGAGAGCGGTTGGTCTCCTGGAGTTCCGCCTCCGCCCGCTTGCGCTCGGTGATGTCTCTCGCGGTGCCCTCGAAACCGACGATCGCACCGGCTTCGTCTCGCAAAGGAACAGCACTTGTGGTGTGCCAGTGCCAGGAGCCGTCGGTGTGCCGCACGCGGTACTCGACACCCGCCTGTCGCTGTCCAGTCTCGATCACGGCCTGCAGGAATGTCATGCAGCCCGCCAGATCATCCGGATGGACGAACTGCTGGAATGGTTGACCAACGACCTGCTCCACCGGTTGCCCGAGCAGCGCGGTCCAGGCAGGGGAAACGAAGGTGAAGACCCCATCCGGGGTGAGCGTATAGATGATGTCGTGGCTGTTCTCGATCAGCAGACGGTGTTTTTCCTCGCTTTCCCGAACCTGTGCGAAGACGAAGCCCAACTGTCGTTCCGCCCGGCCGACGACGCTCATGAGCAGCGCGAGGATGCTCGTGCAGAACAGCGCCAGCAGGCCCAGGCTCAGAAACAACCGGCCGCGCCGAACGCCGGCCTCGGCGGTCACGTCGTAGAGAATGAGGAGATCCGCGGCATCGCTGCCGGCGGCGTCAGGCAGATGAATGAAGCCGCAGTCGAATACCCGGTCGCCCTGTCGTAGACGGAACGTCTCCCCGTCGCCCAAGGCGGCGCGGCCCATCTTGAGCCGTCGGACCAGATCGTCGGGAAGGGCGGTGAGTGTCTGGTGTGCCACCGCCAGATCCGGGTAGTCGTCCCATTCCCCGGCATAGCCGAAGGCCTGTTTGCCGGCCTCGAAATTCGCCCGCGTGGTGAACTCTTTGTGGATGACGGTGAGAAGATCCACGTTCATGTTCGCGGCCAGGGCCCCGGCCAGGTGCTCGACCTCCATGCCGAGTTCCAGGTAGCCGATCGTGGCGCCGTCCTGTTTCCAGGGACGAACGTAGCGCAGCGTGAACGTCCCCAGGGGGCCCAGTTCGGGACCCCAGGAGTCCTCACCGGTCCGCTCCGCCGTGAGGAGCGTGGAGCGAGCGATGAGATCTCCGCGGCGTTCGGGCTGATGCGCTCGCAGGAAGACGGTCCGGTCGGGCGCCAGAAAATAGAAGTGTGTAATCCAGTAATCGCGCCGCAACGGTTCCAATGCCTGTTGCCCCAGGACTGTGAGCGCCGGGAGGTCACGGTTCTGCCAAGCCCTCAGCATCGCCGGATCTCCGGCGAGGTGATCGATCTGCGCCTTCAGGAGCCGGACCTCCGAGGCGATGCCGCGGTTCCACTCGCCCCGGGCCTGCTCCGTCATGCGGTGCATGTCGCGGTTCGACTCTCGGGCGGCCTGTCGACTTTGGTACGAGACAACGGCGACCGTTGCGGCCAGCATCGCCACGGTCACGGGGGCGACGATCCACGTCTTGAGCCTGAGATCGGTCCCGGCCCGTCGCCGGTTGCGCCACCGGACGACGACCGCGCCGGCCCAGAGCAGCAGAAGCCCGGCGAGAGCGGCCAGAAACGGGCCCTGGCGGGCGGCGTTGAGCTTGGCCTGCCAGTTGTCGGCTAGGATATCCAACGCGACGATTAGGATCACCTCGCCGCTCTGTGGGTCGAGGACCGGGGCGAGGGCCGTGACGAACGTGCCGTATTCATCCGTGTATGGCCCGACGGTGGTCGAGCGCTTCGTTCGGAAGATCTCTCGGGTTTCGGTCGGCGGCTCTTCGTAGACAGTGCCCGATGGGCTGGCCATCGGGTCGCCCAGGGGATACGTCTCCGGCCCGAAGAATATCCTCCCCTCGCGTTGGGCCATACTGTAAATGCCGCGATTGGGGATGTGCGCGCCGCAGGCGATCAACTTTTCGCGGATCACGGCGTCGACCGCCGTGCCTTGGTCCGCGGCCGTGAAGGTGAGCCTCTTGGCCAAATCGGGGTTGAGGGTCCGCGCGATGTCCGCCACTTGCCCACGAAGGTCTTCTCGCATCGTGGCGTCGGTGGCTGCCTCCCGCTGGTGACCCCAGCCCCAGGCCAGGGCCATCCCAGCGGCGACCACCAGCCCGATGATCGCCCATGGGGTTCGGCTGACGTATCGGCCCATTACCTTGCGATCGCTCATCTTCGATCCGGTTTCCCCCCTGCTCGCATGCCTCGGCATTAAGGGGTATCGGCGGTTCTTTGAGGCTTCGTGAGGCTGCTGGGTTATGTACCGAATCCTGTTGTCGATCGCCTACAACAACGCGACCAGCAAGGGAATGCGCCGCACCATCATCGTGGTGGAAGTACTACTGGCGGCAGGTGAAGACCGCGGCTCTGGGCGATCGTCAGACCGAAAACAGCGCGCACTTCGCGCTCTGATCCTCGGGACCGACAGGGGCGAAGAGCGCCGGGGGCAATGAATTGCCTCACCAGCAACGGTCACCTGAATTCAGCGCCGAGGTGCAGCGGCGCCGGTTGCATCGCCTTGCTCGGTAGTCCCGTTCGCCCGATGCTCGGCGTCTTGTGTCCAGCGAAGACGGCCAGAGAACCGACGTTGGTACTCCATGTAGTACGCAACCAGAAGTCGCGGATCGTTATCGTGCTCGCGGGAAATCTTCGTTCGGATTTCCCGGGTGGGCTGCAAACCTGGATCAGGCTTCATCGTCGTTCTCCGTCCTCAATTCGAGCGGCGTCACCAGTGTCGGAACGTAGAGTCCGAGCAAGGTGTTGACTCGACGGATGTGGCCGAACTTGGTCGCGTTGGCGAGGTGTTGACAGTTCCAGGTTACCAGATAGTCACAGCGGTGGAAAGAAGCGAGCGCAAGATGAAGGGCATCGCCTGCCAGGTCTGCCGGCATCACGTGACGGGCAATGTAGGTTTCCGCGATCTCCACCACCGCGGATTCGATGGCAAGGAGAGGCAGTGCGGCGATCAACTCGAGGCATTTCGGACGGCTGGGATAGTCACCCCGCTCGAGCTCATCCACGACAGCGGGCTCGTCACAAGCTCGTACCTCTCCTGGGCGACCTTCCACCACCGACGGGTCCACTCCCGCCGTACGATCATCTCGGGCTCGGTTCGGGCCTCGTGGTAGAAGCTCGGGATGCTCGTCTCGACGTACACCGTTTCCGTCATCTCGGCCTCCGTGTCGAAGATATGGGTCACCAGGCGACAGCCTGCCTATCCGCCGAACATCGAAGACATTGGCATGGTGGCGCTCCCGCCACCCCGGCCCCGCGGCGTCAGAGAGAACGTCCGGGAGCCGTTGCGCCAGCCCCGGACGACGACGGTGCTGTCAATCTTCATGCCTGCGCCCGGCTGCGAGCCCGGCGACGTCGAGGTTCAGGGCGTCGATCAGGCTTGCTCGGACTTCCAGGGTGTTCGCGGCTTCCGGGCTCATGCTGTCGCCTCCCGCGCAAGCCGTTCCGGACTCCAAACCTGCTCAGCTAATTGGCTGGTAGAGCTTCTGCCGCCAGTCGAGGTCCTGTGGTCCGCGAAGACCTCGTAGATCCGCTCCAGCATCAACTTGCCGCCCTTGATGATACCCTTCAAGACCTCAGAAAGACACTGATATCCTCGCTCATCGCCCTCCTCGGGGCGACGTTTCTGTCCCGGACCAATCCGGTTCTGGAGAACGCCGCGCTGCGCAAGCAACTCACGACCTACCAACGGACTCAGAACCGGGTTTGGCTCCGGGGCCAAGATCGAGCCTTCTGGGTTCTCCTGCGAGGGATTCGGGCGGAGCCATCGTGCTCGTGTCCACCACAAGGGTGCAGGTTCGTGTTCGGCACGGGGACCCAAGCCTTCGGACCACGAACTGCAGTGGCCCGAGAGTTGAACGCAGACCCTGGCGGTGAGACCTGTCGGGGTCACGCCATATCCGCAATGGGAGCAGAGAGTTGTGATTGACTAGGGAGCGCGCAGACTCTCTGGTTCGGGACGGTGGCGATCGGAGATCGGGGCTGTTTGCCCGATTCGGCCTTCCGGACGGCGAAACTCTCTCCTTTTCGATTCTCTGTTTCGAAGTGGTGGACGCACCCGTCTGGATTGGGATCCCGTTTCAGGCGGCTTTCGAACTCGGACCGATCTCGACTCGCTGTACCCGTGATGTCGCACACCCGGGATCGAACTCTCGGGGCGCACAGGATCTCAGGCGTGATACCATCCTCAGTCAGCAGTGGCCGAGGACGGATGTCTTGAGAACTAGGGGAGCGGCGGCATGATCCGGATTGGTGTACCGACCGACGAGCTGCGAGCGTTGTGCCGACGCCGTCACATCCGGCGTCTTGCGCTGTTCGGTTCCGTATTGCGCGAGGATTTCCGCGCCAACAGCGACGTAGACATGCTGGTGGAATTCGCACCCGAACATGTCCCGGGCTTGGAGATCGTGGACATTGAGCAGGAGCTCTCGACGCTGTTCGGCGGAAGGAGAGTCGACCTGGTCAACCCGAAGTACCTGAATCGCCGGTTGAAGGATCAAGTTCTCGCCGAAGCCGAGGAGCTGTATGCCGAAGGATGACATCGTCTACCTCGGCCACATGCTGGACATGACCCGCAAGGCCGTGGCTCGGGTTGTTGGAAAGTCACGGGACGACTTTGAGACGGACGAGGATTTGCGCCTCGTTGTTGCACATCTGGTCCAGATCATCGGGGAGGCGGCTGCTCAGGTCTCGCCCCCGATGCGCCAGGCCCATCCCGAGATCCCGTGGAACCAGATCACCGGCATTCGGCACCACATCGTCCACGGCTATATGTCTGTCGACTGGGGGATTCTCTGGCGGGTTGCCACCTGCAACCTGCCGCTGCTGGCAGAGGCCCTCGAAAGAATCGTCCCGCCGGATGAGGCGTAGAGACTGGGACGGGCAGATGAGCAGGAAGGCCATCCGTCCCGGGAGGAGGCGCGATCGTCCTCCGCAAGAACCCCATCTGACGCTCGGAGACGGGACGTGCCCTCCCGGTGGGGTCCGGTCGAGGGAGCGTTAACCGGAGGGGTGCAGGCTCGTGTTCGGCACGGGGAGGCGTGTCGCTCGGTTTTGTGCGCCGGGTTCGCTGTGACTGACCTTGCTCTTGGCTCTTGCCGAGCCGCTGGATATGGACGGAGACCTCGTGCGAGATCCGATTGCCGCCCTCCCCGCGGAGACTCGGCCGCGCCGGCCCGCCCCGGCGAGTCCCCGCTGGGGATGGCTCCGTTCGGCACCGATCCTGCCACTCCCGCCGCCCATGGACGTTGTTTCGATTTTCCCCGCCGAGGCTGGGATTCCCGCTTGTGACGATCCACCCCCAATGGGGGCACGGCGAATGACCAAGTAGCGACCTTGCAGTCGCCCCCGGGGGTCGCCTATAGTCATATCGGCGGCTCGGAGCCGGGCGCGGGGTGCCCGCCGTGCTCCCGTTGGGGGGGCGATAGAACGACGTATCGGCAAGTGGATGGACGAGGAAATGGGAGTCCCCGGCTTCTCGATGTGGTGGCTGGGGCAGGCCCTCGCGTCGGCCCCTACGAAATTGCCGCCCAGATCAGTGCGGGGGGCATGATGGGGAATAGAACTCAACTACTGTTCGGGAGGCGACCATGAATTGGCAAGCGCGCATCGAGATCAACCCGAAGGTCTTGTGCGGGAAGCCCGTGGTCAAGGGCACCCGGCTGGCCGTGGAGTTCCTCCTTGGCCTAATCGCCGGCGGCATGGCGGAGGGCGAGATCCTCGATGCCTACCCGGGCCTGGCGCGGGAGGATCTGCAGGCCTGCATCGCCTACGCGGCCTTCCTGCTGAGCACCGAGCACATCTATCCCGTTCCGGCCTGAGCATGAAACTCCTGGCCGATGAGAGTTTCCCCGGTCCGGTCGTCCGGGCCTTGCGGACCTCGGGCCATGATGTCCTATGGGCCCGCGAGGAGCAGCCCGGGGCCGAGGACGAGGCGGTGCTCCGCCGGGCCATGGAGGATCAACGGATCCTCCTGACCTTCGACAAGGACTTCGGGGAACTCGCCTTCCGCTGGGGGTTGCCTGCCCCCTGCGGCGTTCTGCTGTTCCGGTTCATGATCCAGGACTGGCCCACCGTCACTCGCAGGGTCGTCGAAGCCCTGGATTCCCAGCCTTCCTGGACGGGACTCTTCGCGGTCGTCGAATCGGAACGCTTGCGCGTCGTTAAACTTTACCCATCCCGACACCTCGATGGCCCGAACGCGCCATGACCCTGTCGTAGTCCGCGACTATTCCATTGGTTTGTATTCCGCCTTGAGCGCGACGATCTGCCTCTTGCCGGTGAAGTAGCCGATCAACTGCGTGGGCCACTGGATCGCGCGCAGCACGTCCTCGTTGATCTTGCCCTGGCCGGTCGAGGCGCGCAACCAGCCGCTCAACGACGGCCTGGCCGTACGACGGCACGCGCACCGCGTCGTCGAAGAGGCCGGCGTTCGCGGCAATGCTTGGATCGATGGTGAACACGACATCGATGACGTCACGCGCGATCTTCACGAACGCCGCATCGCCCGGGAGAGCAACCGTGAAAAAGGGGCACACTCCGTCTCCGGTCCGGGTTGTGAGGGAAGCGATGCTACCGACAAACGCTTGAGACCCCTCCCGGCTTCACACCGAAAGGGGTCTCGCGATCCCCAGCCAAGCTGGGCGTACGTCCGTCAAGCCGCTAGCTTGCCGGCTTTGACCTCG
>CAIMUX010000044.1 GCA_903844735.1 Candidatus Eiseniibacteriota bacterium | reverse complement strand
TGCCGTTCCCGTGGGAAACTCGGTCCCCTCGAAGAGGAGGGGTGAGCCCAGGGTCCCTTGGGCCTTGAGGCGCAGAGGGGCCAGCAGCAAGCTCAGATTGTGCCGGTCACGCATGCGATAGGTACAGCGAAGACGTAGGAAAGCGCCCGGGTCGGTGGAGAGATCGTCCGTGAAGGAAATGTCCGTGCCGCCCTTTCCCGGGATGCGGACATCGTTGTACCCGGCAAACGTCGCCCCGGACTCCAGGTCGAGGAACCACTGAGCCCGGGCAGAGTGAGGGATGCCGACTGCGCCCAGGACGATCGCGGCGGCCATGGCCAGAGAACGTGACATGATAGCCCTCCCGGCAATTCCGTAGCCCGACCCGATCCGACGGCGGTGCCCTTCGCTTCTTTCTGCGCCAGGCGCGCCGGTCAAAGACGCTACCAGTCTCCGATGCGCAAATCGCGCGGGTGACGGGTTCTGGCAACCGCAATGTCCGCCGAGATGTCAGGTTCTACCCGGATTCACTTCGTTGCCCCAACGGTTCGCGCGCCCCGCGCCGATTCGCCAGCCCAGCTTCCGGCTGCCATAGTCCAGTCCATGAGCGAGATGACCCATCCCGGCGGACGCACCGGAGAGAAACCGGGGTCGATGGAACAGGTCCTCGGCCAGCACTGGCACGAGGTTCCCGACGCTGACGTGCTGGCGCTGCTCGGCGCGAATCGGGACGTGGGTCTGGATGCGGCGGAGGCAAGCCGGCGTCGGGACCGCTTCGGCGCGAACGCCCTGACCGAGAGAAGGGGGCAGAGTCCTACGGGTGACCATGCGGTCACCGCCGCGGCGATCGTCTTCGGACAGATGTTCTACATCTTCAGTGGCCGCCTGGACCCTCGGGCGACTCACTGACCTCTACGCGCGGGATCGGGGGCCTGCGGGATGGTGAAGCGGAACTCGGCCCACTGGCCCTCTTCGGACGACGCGTCCATCCGCCCGCCATGCAGTTTCACGATCTTCCAGCAGGAGTAGAGGCCCACCCCTGTCCCTTTGCGCGATTTCAACTCGGGAGTGTCGAGGCGGGAGAACCTTCGAAAGAGCCTCGCCCGCTGCGACTCAGGAAAGCCCGGACCTTCGTTCCAGACCGAGAAGGTCAGTTCGGTGCCGGCAAGCTCCGCCCGCACTTGGAGCCGTCCCCCTGGGTTTCCGTACTTGATCCCGTTGCCGACCAAGTTGACGACGACAATCCTCAGCAGATCGGGATCGGCCTCGACGAGCAGCGGTGGTCCGCCCGGTGGTCCGCCGGCGCCCACTTCAAGCTCCAGCCGCATGCCCGACGCCTCGATCTGGGGCCGCACGATCTCCACGGACGGCTCGACGATCTCGCGGAGGAGGTCGACGCCGGATCGCGCGTGAATCGCCAGCTCTCCGCCCTCGATCCGCGCCAGGTCGAGGTACTCGCGCACGAGGCCGAGCAGGTACTCGGCCTTGTGCATCATGGATCCCAGCTTGGCTTTCTGTTTCTCGGTCACCGGGCCGAGGTATTCGTGCCCGATCATCCGCGCGTCCATCACGATCGAGGCGACCGGGCTCTTCAGCTCATGGCTGACGAAACCCAGCATCTCGGTGTAGGCCCGGTTGGCCTCGGCAAGCTGTTCGATCCGGCGGGCCTTCTCCACGGCCTGGCTCAGCCTCTCGGCCACGGCGAGGTGCAACCCCACCTCGCGCCGGTCGTAGGCCTGAGGCCGGCGGGAGCTGCGAAAGAGGACCCCGACCACGCGGTCTTCCACCACCAGCGGGCAGGTCAGGCTTGAGCGCACCCCCTCCCGCAGCAGCAGGCGGGTGGAGCGGCTTTGCGGATGCTCCGTCACGTAGGCCTCGAGGTCACGGATGATCCGCGGTTGGCGCTCCCGAAGAACGCGCTGCAGGGAACTGCCCGCCAGGTCCTCAGCATACCCGCGCTTCAGGAGCAGAGGCTCGTAGGCGGCGCGGGCATGATGGGCCACCAACCGCTCGCCGCCGTCCTCCACGAACGCCACGGCGATGCGATCACAGGGAAAGACCGGCTGCGTGGCGTCGAAGAGGAAGTCGACGACCGCTTCCAGCGATTCCGCCGCCGCCACCTTCTGATTGACGAGGTCGAGGATGGCCCGCTCGCTCGGAGCCAGGTCGTAGAGGCGTTGCCCTCCGGTCGTCCCGTCGTAGTAGAGGGAGCTGGAATCGGAGGGAGGCTGGCCCTCCCACGTCACCCCGCCGGCATCAGCGGCACCGGACGCGATCGGTCCCGGAGGCGCCCCGGACTCGCCGTTCTGAATCATGTGGCCTCCCGTCCCCTCTCGCGCCCTCGCGCGCCTGCTCCGCGTGGCCTTCCGTTCGGCCTCTCCTCGTTTCCGTGACCACTCGAGACTCCTTCCGGTGGTCCGGGGGCGTGTCGCCGTCGGGAACACGCCAGCGAAGTTGTGACAGCGTGTACGTATTGATGGTACCAGATCTGATTCGGGACGCCGGGGGGCGTGATCCCAAGCCGACCCGGGAAACCGCCGGGTCCGCTGCCTTCAGTTCTCCGCGTTCCGACCTCGAAGCCGAGATACCCGGAGAGAGAGAGGTGGGCCTGCCAGGAGCAGATCGATGTGATTGTCATAAAGTGTTTATTGACAATGAAATCGACGTTCTCGTCAGATCAGATATGCTATTCAGTACTTATGTGCAATCACAAATACATGTTCACTATCTAACCCTTGTTTGATGATGCCGGTCGATGAGGCCGGCTGATGGAAGGACCGAACGGCGCTTCGGCGCCTTGGAGGATACGGAAATGAAGAAGCTAGACGTACTTGCGGCCATCCTGCTCGTGGTCGGTGGCCTCAATTGGGGTTTGGTCGCCCTCGCCAAGTTCGACCTCGTGGCCTTCGTCTCGGGTGCCGGTCGTTTCGGAAGCGTGAACGCTCTCGGCGCCATCATCTACAGCCTCGTCGGCGTCGCCGCTCTCTACCAGATCGCTTCTTGGAAGGCGATCCAGCGGCGCTGGGCAGAGGTGGCGGTCACGGCCGTCCTGCTGGCCGTCTCGGTCGGCCTGGCGGCGCCGGCCCTGGCCGGTGGAAGCTGCGGCACCGTGCAGGTCCAGGCAGCATCGACCGTCAAGAGCACCCAGGATATCGTTGGGACCGCCGTCGCGGCGGGGAACTTCAACACCCTGGTTGCGGCGGTCAAGGCGGCCGGCCTCGTCGAGACGCTGCAGGGAAGAGGGCCGTTCACGGTCTTCGCGCCGACCGACGCTGCCTTCGCCAAGTTGGGCACGGCAACGGTTGAGGCTCTGCTCAAGGACAAGGCTCAACTGGCCAAGATCCTCACCTACCACGTCGTCCCGGGAAGGCTCCTGGCCGCGGACGTCTTGAAGGTGAAAAGCGCCACCACGGTGCAGGGTCAGAAGGTCACCTTCGGCGTCAAGGACGACTACGCACAGGTCAACGGTGCTAAGATCGTCTCCACGGACGTGCCGGCCAGCAACGGAGTGATTCACGTCATCGACACCGTCATTCTGCCGAAGTAGCAAGGCCCATGGTCCGTGACTTGAGTGTTTCGAGAGCCGGGAGAGCCTGTACTGCTGGTCCCCAAGGCGAGCAGACCATCTTCCGGCTCGCCCACTCGGTCGAACCGGTGCACTGTCGATGAGGGGCAAACGATGAACGTAGAAACAGGCGCCAAGGTCGGGCTTCAGTCTGGGATGATCTCCATCGGTGCTCTTTCTCGCGCCTGCGGGATTCCCGCGGAGACCCTGCGTACCTGGGAGCGACGATATTCGTTCCCGGCCCCGGTGCGGAAACCATCGGGGCACCGTCTGTACCGGGTCTCCGGCATCCCCCGACTCCGGCGCATTGCGCAGGCCGTGGCTCAGGGCCATCGCGCCGGCGATGTCATCCACGCCAACGATCGGGAACTCGAGGCGATCCTGGAATCCCCTTCCTTGCCGTCGCGCTCGACACCCCGAGGGAGCGAGCCCGAGACTCTGAGCCCTGAAGTCGAGCTCCGTGATTGCCTTCATGCCATCGAATCGTTCGACGCGCCAACGCTGACCCACCGTCTCCTACTGGGCTGGGCCAGGCTCGGCCCGGTTCCCTTCCTGGAACGCCTCATCGGACCGCTGCTCCGTTCTGTCGGCGATGCCTGGCAACAGGGTCGGCTCGAGATTCGGCACGAACACTTTGTTTCGGAGCGGGTCGGCGACCTGCTGCGCTCCCTGCGCCTGCCGTCCGAGGCCTCCGCGCGCGGTCCGATCGTGGTTCTCGCGACCCCGCCGGGTGAGGCCCACAACCTGGGTCTCGAAATGGCTGCTCTGGTGCTGGCCCAGGCCGGAGTGCGGGTACTCTACCTGGGCACCGAGGTGCCGCTGGCGGAGATCGCCGCGGTTGCCATGGGTCGGCGAGCGACCGCGGTAGCCCTCAGCCTGTCGGCGAACTATGACGGCGCTCGACGGGACGAGTCCCTGCGCACCTTGCGTGAGCTACTGCCAGTCTCGGTGACGCTTCTGGCCGGAGGCGCCGGTGCGATCGCGGCGGAGAACGTGCACGTCATCCGGGGATTCGCCGATCTCGACGCGTGGGCTCGGGCCACATGAACACCTTCTCAGCCTCGGGTGCTGACCACTCCTCAGCCTGGCCGCCTCGTAGCGCAAGCCCCAGGAATCAACCTATACTGGGTCGATGACCATGACCATGACCCGGAGCACTCTCGTCTGGTTCCGACAGGACCTGCGTCTCGAGGACAATCCTGCCCTCGCCGCGGCCGTGGCCCGCGGCGGTCCTGCTATTCCTGTTTATATCTGGGCGCCCGATGAAGAGGGGGGCTGGTCCCCCGGCGCCGCCTCGAGGTGGTGGCTTCACCAGTCCCTGGCCAGCCTCGCCGCGTCCCTGTCCCGTCTCGGCTCGCGGCTGATCCTGCGGACCGGTCCGAGCCTCGAAATCCTGCGCTGCCTCGCAGTCGAAACCGGAGCCGATGCTGTCTATTGGAATCGACGATACGAACCCGCGTCAATTGCGCTGGAGATTCGGGCGAAGAAGGAACTGCCGGCCGCCGGAATCGATGCGCGAAGTTTCAATGCAGCCCTTCTTCACGAACCCGGGACGATCCGGAATCGGTCGGGCGGACCTTTTCAGGTGTTCACGCCGTTTTGGCGCGCCTGCAGGGCCGTCGCCGACCAACCTCCCGCACCGAGGCCCGGGCCGAAGCGCCTTCCCACGCCCGGGCGTTGGCCTTCGGGCGTCGAGCTCCCAGCGCTCAGACTCGAGCCGGCCAGGGACTGGACTGCGGGAATCCGTGCACGCTGGCAGCCCGGCGAGAAAGGCGCTCACGCCTGTTTGCGGCGGTTTGTCCGTGAAGGCCTGATCGGATATCCGACCGGGCGGGACCGGCCCGATCGCGAGGGGGTTTCCCGACTTTCCCCCCATCTGCACTTCGGCGAGGTCGGTCCGCGGCAGGTGCTCCAGGCGATCGAGGCCGGCGCGGCGCGCGACCGCAGAGCAGGGATGATCACGGCGGCCGAGGCGTATATCCGCCAACTCGGGTGGCGCGAGTTCGCGCACCATCTCCTCTATCATTTCCCGCGCACTCCTCTGGAACCTCTACGAGAGGAGTTCCGAGCCTTTCTGTGGCGCAGGGATTCTCGAGGGCTCCGGTTGTGGCAGCGGGGCCGAACGGGGTACGGCATCGTCGACGCCGGGCTGAACGAACTCCGGACGACGGGCTGGATGCACAATCGCGTGCGCATGATCGTCGCCTCCTTTCTGGTGAAGGACTTGTTGCTCCCTTGGCGCGAAGGGGCGCGCTGGTTCTGGGATACGCTGGTCGATGCCGATCTGGCGAACAATACGCTAGGCTGGCAGTGGGTGGCCGGCTGTGGCGCCGACGCGGCGCCCTACTTCCGGGTCTTCAATCCCGCGATGCAGGAAGCGAAGTTCGATCCGGACGGTGTGTACGTCCGGCGGTGGACCGCGGAACCACGACCGGCCCCGATCGTGGACCACGCGAGTGCACGCCTGCGCGCATTGGCCGCCCTGGCGCGCGTGAGAACGGAGGCCTGAGATGCCTGCGAACGGCCTGATCCTCCTGACCGGCGCCACGGGATATGTCGGCGGGCGGCTTCTCCACCGCCTCGAGGAACGGGGGCGTCGGGTTCGTTGTCTGGTTCGCCGCCCCGAACGACTGCGCGGCCGCGTGCGTGCGACCACCGAGCTGATCGCCGGTGATGTCCTCGACCCGAGCTCTCTCGGCCCCGCGATGAACGGTGTCGAGACCGCCTACTACCTCGTCCACTCCATGGGTTCCGCAGGATCGTTCGAGGAGGAAGATCGTCGTGGCGCGCACGCCTTCGGCCAGGCCGCAAGGGAGGCGGGCGTCCGTCGGATCATCTATTTGGGGGGCCTGGGAAGATCTGAGACCGGGTTGTCCGTTCACCTGCGGAGCCGGCAGGAGGTCGGTGAGATCCTGCGTGACTCGGGTGTGCCTAGAATCGAGTTCCGCGCGTCGATCGTGATTGGTTCCGGCAGCCTCTCCTTCGAGATGATTCGTGCGCTCGTGGAGCGCCTGCCGGTGATGGTCACGCCCCGGTGGGTGGCGGTGCCGGCCCAACCGATTGCGATCACGGACCTGCTCGACTACCTCGAGTCCGCGATCGATCTCACCGTCGAAGGAAGTCGCGTGATCCCGATCGGTGGGGCGGATCGGGTCTCCTATGGTCAGATCATGCAGGAATATGCCCGGCAACGCGGTCTCAGACGGACGATGATTCCGGTCCCCGTTCTGACCCCGCACCTCTCGAGCTTGTGGCTCGGCCTCGTCACCCCGCTCTACGCCCGCATCGGACGGAAACTGGTCGACAGCCTTCGCCATCCCACGGTCGTCGACGATGACACCGCCCGGCGCTTGTTCCCGATCCGTCCACTCGGCGTCCGGGAGGCGATCACCACGGCGCTCCGCCACGAGGACCGGGAGGTTGCCGAGACGCGCTGGTCCGGCGCCCTCTCGTCCTCTGGATTGCGGGGCCATCGGGGTGGGGTCAGGTTCGGGAGCCGGATCGTGGATTCGCGGACGATCCGCGTCGCGGCGAGCTGCCCCCGCGCCTTCGCTCCGATCCGGAGGATCGGCGGTGAGAGCGGCTACTACTATGGAGATTGGCTTTGGGGGGTGCGGGGTTTTCTCGACCTGCTCGTGGGCGGTGTCGGCGTGCGGCGCGGCCGGCCCCATCCGGATCGGCTCAACGTGGGCGATCCGGTCGATTGGTGGCGCGTCGAGATGATCGATCCGGATCGGCAGATGCGGCTCGTGGCCGAAATGAAGGTTCCCGGACGGGCTTGGCTCGAGTTCGAGGTCGAGCCGGACGGAGCTGGGTCGCTCGTGCGGCAGACGGCGATCTTCGACCCGCTCGGCCTGTTCGGTCTGGCCTACTGGTACGGTCTCTATCCGATCCACCAACTGATCTTTGCCGGGATGTTGCGGGGGATCGCGCGGGCGGCGGAGCGGGAATGAGCGTCCGGAGGCTTACGCGCCGGGCGCGATCTACAGGCGGGGCCGCGGAGTTGTCTGCCGGGATTGAGCGTTCCGGATCGCGGAGCTTCGGCAGGCTTGCCGAAAGCACACGAAGTACAAGGAGGGACGTCGATCTCGCGGCGTGCAGATCGTGGGCCGTTCTGCTTACCCTGGGGACGGTTGCCATTCGGATGGTGGCCGCGTGCGGCTCGGCCTGGCGGCCTGGGATTGGTTTCGTCCCCCAACGTCCTTGAACCCGGCATCTGGTGGAGGAACGTATGGATCTGATGAACACGAGGACCCCGATCCTCAGTGCGGGAAATGTCGAGCAGAAACGGGAGGAAATCAGGCGGTACTTCCACGCCACCTATAGCCTCGACGAGCAGCTTTACGACACCCTGGCGTCACCAGGTGCCTTCTACTTGCGGCCGGAACCGCTGCGGCACCCCCTGATCTTCTATCTCGGACACACGGCTACCTTCTACATCAACAAGCTGATCGTGGCCAAGATCACGAACCAGAGAATCAATCCAAGGTTCGAGTCCATGTTCGCGGTCGGTGTTGACGAGATGTCCTGGGATGATCTGAACGAGGCGCACTACGACTGGCCGACGCCGGCCGAGGTCAAGGCGTATCGCGACCAGGTGCGGACGTTCGTGGACGAGATCATCCGGACCATGCCCCTGGCCATACCCATCCACTGGGATCATCCCTTCTGGGTGATTCTGATGGGGATTGAACACCAGAGGATCCACCTGGAGACCTCCTCGGTCATCGTTCGCCGTCTTCCGATCGAGAGGGTCCGGCAGCTCCCGTCGTGGAACATCTGTCCGCAAACGGGCGAGGCGCCGTCGAACGAACTGCTCTCGGTCGCCGGGGGGCGAGTCGTGCTGGGCAAGTCCAAGGACCACCCGCTGTACGGCTGGGACAACGAATTCGGCCGCCAGGAAAACGACGTCTGGGACTTCGCGGCCAGCCGGTACCTGGTCTCGAATCGGGAGTATCTAAGCTTCGTGGAAGACCGCGGCTACGAACACGAGGAGTACTGGACCCACGAGGGCTGGATGTGGGTTGCGTTCTCCCAGGCACGGCATCCGTTGTTCTGGACGGAGTCGCCAGGCGGTTACCGGTTGCGGACCATGGCCCAGGTCATCGATATGCCTTGGGACTGGCCTGTCGAGGTGAACTATCTGGAGGCCAAGGCCTTCTGCAACTGGATGGCGCGCCGGAGCGGCAAGCCGATCCGACTGCCTACGGAGGCCGAATGGTACCGACTAAGGGACTTGCACGACATTCCGGATCAGCCCTACTGGCAGAACGCCCCGGGGAACATCAATCTGGAGCATTGGGCTTCGCCCTGTCCGGTGAACCATTTCCGCTTCGGAGAGTTCTTCGACCTCATCGGCAACGTGTGGCAGTGGACGGAAACACCGATTACCGGCTTCGAAGGGTTTGCCGTCCATCCTTTCTACGACGACTTCTCCACGCCGACGTTTGATACCCAGCACAACCTCATCAAGGGCGGGTCCTGGATCTCGACCGGCAACGAGGCGACCCGCGATTCTCGCTACGCCTTCCGGCGGCACTTCTTCCAACACGCTGGTTTGCGCTATGTGCAGTCGGCGCAGTCCCCGGTGCTGGCTGAAGGGATGTACGAGCGAGATGCCGCCGTTTCGCAGTACTGCGACTTCCATTACGGCGAGACTCATTTCGGGATTCCCAGTTTCCCCGCACAGTGCGCCACGGCCTGCTGCCGCTACGCTCGAGAACTGCCACGACGCAAGGCCCTGGACCTGGGTTGCGCCGTGGGACGGGCCTCGTTTGAGCTGGCGAAGGAATTCGATCTCGTCACCGGTATCGATTTCTCGGCCCGGTTCATCCGCGTCGCGCTGCAACTCAAGGAGAAAGGCAGTGTGCGCTTCGAACTGGTCGAGGAAGGGGACATTGTTTCCTATCACGAAGCAAGCTTGTCCGAACTGACACTCGAGCGGATGGCGAGCCGTGTGGAGTTCTTCCAGGGTGACGCGACGAACCTCAAGCCGCAGTTCACCGGCTACGATCTGATCCTGGCCGCCAACTTGGTCGATCGGCTTCATGATCCCCGGAAGTTCTTGGAGGCCATTCACGAACGGCTGAATCCGGGGGGCGTTCTCGTCATCACCTCGCCATACACGTGGTTGGAGGAGTTCACGAAGAAGGAACACTGGCTGGGCGGCTTCCGCCAGGGCGGTGAGCCCTACATGACTCTCGACGCCCTTCGGGACCTGCTGGGCCCGCACTTCGTGATGCTGGATGCGCCGCAGAACGTGGAGTTCGTCATTCGCGAAACGCGACGGAAGTTCCAGCATACGGTCGCGGAACTGACGGCCTGGAGGCGGGCCTGCTGATAGTCGGCCGCGAGGTTTGCAGCGGCGGGAGTCGGACCATCACGAGCGGTTACGGGGCGCGTGGTGGGGGATGTTCGTTGGCGAAGCGCTGGCCAAGCCGATCGATTGGTACGACCTGGCCGCGGGCACCAGCGCGCCGCCCGTGTACGGAGTGAAAGGGACCGCACCGTCTTGCGGTGAAACGGCGGTTGCGGAGGAGACTACTCACTCCGCCGCCTCGCCAGGCTCACCCCAACCCCCAGTAGACCGAGCATTGCCGCCAAGGCTACGAGGATGCTCGGCGCCGCCGGCAGATCGAAGCGCACCGATCCGAGAAGGCCGAGGAAACATCCCACCCCCGCGAAGACCCATCCGAAACCGAGAGCCCGCCCCGGTGTGCCGGTAGTCATGAGGCCGGCGACCGCCGGAATCACCAGCAGTCCAAACACCAGAAGCACCCCCGCGATGTGGACACTCGAGGTCACCACCACGCCGAAGAGCCCGTAGAAGAGGAAATCCCACCAGAAGAGACGCCGTCCGCGCGCGTGCGCCGCCTCGGGAGCGGCGGTGATCTCGAAGAACGGACGCCGCAAGAGGAAGTGCGTGAGGCCGACTACCGCGTACAGGATCGCCGTGTAGCCGACGTGCTTCGGGTCGACCGTGAAGAGCGCACCCGCCAGCGTCTCCTTCAGGTGCTCCGGCCCCGCCGGGCTCTTGGCCAGCACGAGAAAGACCAACGCCTGGGCGGTGGCGAAGACGATTCCGATGAACGCCTCCAGCGGTGCTTGGCGCTCCTGGCTCCGCAACCACGCGAAAGCGGCGGCGCCGACGAGCGTAGCGCCGAAGGAGAGCAGGTAGGCATGCACCGGGTGGTCGTGGCACCCGAGGACCAGAGCCAGAGCGGTCCCCAGGGCTGCCATCTGCGCCAGGGCCAGATCGACGAAGATGACACCCCGGCGCACGACATGGTATCCGAGATAGGCGTGGATTCCGGCCAACACCAAGCCTGCCAGCAGGGCGGTGCGAAAGAACGGCAGTGCGAAGGCACTCATCGGCTTTCTCCCCTCATGAGCCTCGGGTGATCCCGCGGCTCCGAACGGCGCCGCGGGAATCGCCCGCAGAAGGCATCAATTCTCCGCAGCCAGGATCCTTTCCAGGACGGAGCCGATGTGCTGCAGCCAGCTCCCGGCCGCCGGCTCGTCGCACGACGCCGAGGCCTTCACCACCCGCACGCCGGCCTCTCGCGCCAGGAAGCTCCCCGCCTCGTCGGAGAAGTACGGTTCCTGCAACAGAACCGATACGTTCCGCTCTTTCGCGATACCGATCAGTTTCTGCAGATGGCCTGCGGTGGGAGGAATCCCCGGCACCGGCTCCACGGAAGCCGCGATTTCCAGACCGAAAGCGGCGCCAAGATAAACCCACGAAGAGTGGTAGGTGAAGATCACCCTCACCGGCATCGCCGCGACGCTGGTCTTCTTCTCGGCCAGCAGAGCTTCCGCCTTCCTCTGAAGCTCGGCGGCGCGCTGCCGGTACCGCTCCGAGTTCGCGGGATCCAGCCGACCCAGCGCCTCTGCGATCTCGCCGGCCACGATGGCGCCGTTGCGCGGATCCAGCCAGTAGTGCGGATTCCCGTCCGGATGGACGTCGCCCATGGAGGCGTCAACCTTCCCGGTCGGCCTGTCCAGAGGGGTGATTCCCCGACCGCAGTCGAGGATGACCAGGTGGTTGTTGCGCGACCCGTCGATGATCTGATCGGCCCAGCCGTCGAGGCCCAGTCCCACCATGAGGTAGAGATCGGCGCGGGAGACCCTCACCATGTAGGAGGGAAGCACTTCCACCCGGTGAACATCGGTGTTCGGTCGGGCCACCGCCTGAACCTCGACCTGGCCGCCCCCGACCTCCGCGGCGATGGAGGCGAGATCGTTGATCGAGGCCACCACGCGAATCGGCCCCTTCGCTAACGCTTCCGTAGCGCCGATGCCGAGAAACATGACGGCGACGTGCCATACCAGCATGATGGCCACGGTCAACGGTCCGGCCACCCGATCCTCTGCACTCCTCAAACCACCGGAACCTGAGAGCTTGAGCGCGTGCTTGTATTCGAGAACTCGGTGTTTCATGACAGCCCTCCTAGAACTGGTGTGCCTTGTGCGGACCCATGGAAAAGATCATGCGCACGGTGAAGGTGTTGATCGCGTCCGGGCACTTCGGGGCGGGGATTCCGTCGGTAGCGTCGGGTGTGCCGGGCTGAAACCTCTCCCAACCGAACCGAACTGCGGTCGTCTCTTCCATCAAGGAGAATCCGGCGAAGACGCCGATTGCCGAATCCCACGTCTTTTCGATCCCGAAGATTGCCTCGGCAGGCGGACGGCCGCTCGCGGATAGGGACGGCTGCTGAAATCGCTCATAGGAGAGACCGACATTGTAGCGAGTGTTGAAGTTGTAGTCCGCGAAGAGAGATCCGCCCGCGGCGTCGACGGTCTCGCTTCCGCTGCCCTCCTGCTGTTCCGCCCCCATGAGCAGGTCATGAGAGAGGCGCAGCGCTTCTGCCTGCAGAACCAGGCATGAGCGCGGCGAACTCCACAACTTCGCCTTCAGGTCGGCCCCGAGGACCGTAGTGCGCAGCATTTCATCCGGGTCGTTCGTACCGTGGGTGCCCGAGAGCCCGAATTCCAATCCGGAGCGTTCGCCGAGCATGGTGAAGCCGGCCAGACGGCCGCAGACGGCCGGACGAGATCCGCCGCCACCGGTCTCGCGGAGATTCTGCGCAGCCCTCTTTTCTCCGCTCGCCGTCTGGAAACTGTCTCCCTGCAGCCAGTCAGCGCTGGCGATCAGCGAGAACTCCCCGGGCATGGGAATGCGCCCCGAAAGCGACAGGCCGGTTTCGTTGAACGCCTCCTCGCCCGGCAGGTACGAGGCCAGGACGCGCAAGCGCTCCGCGAACGGGTAGGCGTGCGGATGAATCTGGTTCAACCGCCCGAAGCCCACCCGGTACTTGCCACCCTTCAGGCTGAGCCCGCCGGGCAGTCCGCGCAGCAACTGGAAGTAGGCCTCTTCCACGCCCGCCTCGCCGTCCCCGAACGCAAAGACGAAGGTTCCGCGGGCATAGGGGTTGAGGTAGGAGTCGATCACCACCTCGGCCTCTCCCGGATTGAGCTGTAGCCGGTTCCGATCCGGGTTTCCGATCCCCTCGGCGCCCCGGTCATCACTCAGCGAGATGAACGGTTGCCCAATGACGGAGACGTCGGGATTGGTCACACCGGCTCGCACCGGGGTCACGTCGGCCAGCGCGAGGAGCGCGGCGCACAACAGGGAAATGAGCCAGTGAGCGGTGATCGGGCCGGCGGCCACTTTGGCCGCAACGCCCGCGCATCGTAGGTTTCTCATGAACAAGACCTCGATGGGTCGTGAAGACCCTGTATTGCCTGAAGGGAGCCGAGTATGCCGCTCACGCCACGCCGAACGCGGCGCCCATTCGCGGTTCAGTCCCGGTAACCCAGGCGATCCCAATGTGGCTGTATTCGCAGAAGCGCGCTGATCCGTGCCGCAGGGCGCGACCGATGCAGCGGCCTGCAGGATTGGGGACTCCGACGAGAACCCGCCGGGCAGGATCAGGCGAGGGGAGGTCCGCGCGGGGCGGGCGGGATCGTATCCGCAGGCGAGTGAGAATCCGGGGGAGCGACCCGGATGAACATCGCTCCCGGAGCGACCGTACGATGGCTCGCCGTCTCCGGGGACATCAGCCCGGTCACCCCCCGCAACAGTTGATGACAGGTGGGGCAGGCGCCCGCGTCGTGCGCTCTATGGGGTGAACAGGCGTGAAGGCAGGTCAGGTGAAGAAGGGGGATGAGCGTCAGGGAAAGAAAGACGAAGATCGCAAGCCAGGCGATCGGCAGGAAGAGTCCCGCCCGCGACCCCACCCGCGTCGCTGCCGGCCGTGCCGGCGGACGACGCTCGGTCCCGCCGGCGCCGGACCGGCGCGCACAAGGGACAGGGCAGCGCTCTGCTCTCGCTTCAGCGGGTTCTGAGTACGTCTTCTCCACGCCACCACTGTACCCGAGTGGCCGGGCGCGGGGGGGGCGGATCTCGGGGCGAAGACCGTTGTTCGCACTCAGGGGTCGGATCGATCGGTAGGGCCGATGGAATCGCGGATCTCCTGCAGGAGGGTCAGGATGCGCTGATTGGACACGCTGTTCTTGTAGGCCGCCAGAATGAGCTTCACCGAGACCAAGAACACGCCCGCCTCCAACAGCAGGTCATGGGTGAAACCCTTGGCGAACAGCGCCACGATGAAGAGGACCAGGGTCAGCCCCATCACGGCCAACGAGCCGGCATCGAGATGTCGCCACCGACTTTCCACGTCAACCTCCCT
>CAIMUX010000043.1 GCA_903844735.1 Candidatus Eiseniibacteriota bacterium | reverse complement strand
GCCACGAGATGATCCATCCAGTAACGCTGTTTCTTGGTCGGTTCCGGTGATCGTCGGCTTGGCATCGCTGCTCTCCTCCTCTGGAGAACAGTGTGGCCCGGACGCGGCGCGGTCGCCAGATGGGGTTCAGTTGGCGCTTACTGAGTTTCCGCACGCGCCGCTGGTAGTCCGGGTATTCGGCGAACTTGTCCCTGAGCCAGCGCTCTTCGCGAGCGGACTTGATGTCCAGGAAGATCAGAAGAATGGTGGCGTAGCCGAGCGTGAGCGAGCCACGAACGAATAGAGCCCAACCGAAGGCGAGCACGATGCCGCCCGCGTACATCGGGTGCCTGACCAGGCGATAGGGCCCCGTCCGGACCAGGGTTGCGTCCGGCTTGGGATACGGCAATGGCGTGAGGCTGGGGCCGAGCCTGCCCAGGCCGGCAAGGAGCAGGCAAAGGCCCGCAATGGCGAGTGCGGCACCGGCAAAGATCGAGATCCGGGCGAGAGGCCCATGCCACACGGGCAGACCGGGCAGCGTTCGCGGGGCGAAGAAGACGACGGCAATCAGAGCGAGCTGAGCGGCGACATACCACTCCCCGCGCGTTCCACGCCACCACGGCGGCTGGATTCCTTGCGTCATGGATTCACACTCCCCACGATACTTCCGTGTGTTCCCCCACGCAGCGCGACCGCCACAGCGTCCCCACCGGCGGCTGCCCGCGCCTGCTAGCCGTTCGTCAGACGGACCGGACGCGAGTCTCATGACGACCTCTTCCCATCGAGACCGGCGCCGCCTCAGCCATCCATGTACTGCTCCGCAGGTTCTGTTCGTGCGGCCGCCAAGATCTTCTCCGCCACCAGCTCCGGGCTATCGGGAACCTGCCCCCCGGCGGCCCCGGCTCGCTGGCCCTGGCGAAGCCCCCTGTCCCCCAGCGAGTTCTTTCCGAAGTCCGTGGCCGTGAGTTTGGGATAGACCGTGATGACACGAATGTGATCCGCAGCCAATTCGCCCCGCGCGGTCTCCGAGAGCATGTTCAATGCCGCCTTGGTGGCGGCATAGGCCGCCAAGCCCGGGATATGCATCTTCGACACCATCGAGCTGACATTGAGGATCACGCCCCCGCCGCCCTGGCGCATGATCGGCACGACCGCCTGGATGGCGTACAGGACTCCGAACACATTCAGTTCCAGGATGCTGCGAAAGTCATCCGGCCGCACTTCCGCCACGGTACCCGCCGCGGCCTGTCCCGCGTTGTTGACCAGGATGTCGATGTGTCCATGGCGCTGGAAGGCCTGCTCCACCATCCGGTCGACGGCGCTGCGGTCGCGCATGTCGGCAGGTATGGGCAGAGCGCTCTGCCCGAGGCGGCCGAGTTCCTCCGTAATCGCGATCAGCTTGTCGGCGGACCGGGCGACGAGAACAACATTGGCGCCCGCGGCGGCAAAGCACCGGGCGGTCGCCTCGCCGATGCCGGCCGAAGCGCCCGTGATGATGACGACCTTCTCTGTTACGTCCATGTCGCATGTTCTCCTTGACGCGCGTTGCGTCGGGCTAGCGTGCCCTCCGCCGGTCCAGGTCGAGACTTGCACCGCTTTCGCCGCCGAGGCAAGCTGACCTGACGGGCGGTGTCAGAACTCACCGGACGTGTGGCCTCCGGGCCGCCGAACAGTCAGCAGGAACGACGGCGCGAAGCGCCCGCGGTTGCATGCTGTTGTGCTGCGGGGATCCAGCAGCCTCTCCGGCCCCGGCAGAGACCCGGGTTCCCAGATGTTTCCACCGCTCCGCGGGGCCGTCCGGGGATGAGATACCCGAGTGGATACGTCTCAATGTGAACGAACCTCACCGAACGCGTGAGTAGGGGAAGGCATTCTTGACTTGGTACGCGCAGGAAGCACGACTGCTTTTCACTTTCTGCGCGCTGCCCTGGGCAGGATCGCCGATGCTACCGTCGCCGTGCACCGCGACGCCGCCGGTGCGTCACCCCGCACCACCGAGAACTTCCACCATCTCGGCGATTACCTGGATCTGGCCCTCATCCGCACCGGTGAGTTCGATCGGCGAGCACTCCGGGTTGTTCGGCTTCAGGGTGATCGCCACATGCCGCCAGGAGTCGCCATCCTGGATCTTCTGACTCTCGTAGCGCTTGACCGTGTAGCGCTCACCGGTCTCGGCGTCGATCGTGTCGCGAAGTTGAACCAGCACGGTCCTACCCTGCCGCGTTCCAGTGACGGGCGCGGAGAACAGGCAGTAGGCACCGTCTGCAATGGCGGGTTCCATCGACTTGCCAACGACCTGGGCGACGAACATCCCCGGCCGCAGCCTGTGTTTGCTGTCGATGGCAATCCACTCCCAGGCGTCGCCCTCGACGTGTTGGGGATCGCCGAAGGCGCCGGCGGCGGCTTTGAGCGTCAGCATCGGGACGCAGGTGCGGTACTTCTCCCCTTCCCGCGGCGTCACCAGGACCAGGGAGATCACCTTCCGACTGACGGGTGCCCCGGGGCTAGCCACCGCAGCCGATCCAGCTTGAAACGTGTACGTCGCCGCCAACCCCTGGAGGGTCTTGCTCTCCGTGATCACATCGTGGGGGATCAGCAGGTACGTCCACGGCTTGCCGCCATTCGCGCGTTCATGCTCCGTCGCGCGCCGGCACCACTCGGCGGCTGCCCGGGCCTTCGCCAGGACATCGGGGTCTTTCATTTCCGAGGCCCGTTTCGGCTCACAGAGGAAGACCTCGCTCTTGGCTTCGGCCACGAAGTCTGGTTCGTAGGAGGCGTCGATCGAGTAGTGAATCCGGAAGTCTCCCTTGGCGGGCTTGAACCACTTCAAGACCTCTCGGTCGTTCTCCAGCACGACCGCAAATCGCCTCTCCGAATCCGTGTCGAACTTCTGGACACGATAGAGGCACCTCCGAAATCCGCCGAAGAGCATTCTGCGGATGTCCTGCTTGTCGACGACGGGAACACGGAAGTCGCGCACGACCTCTTCCGCCGGAGCCGAGTAGTTGTTCGGTCGAAGTGTCGTGAATCCCTTGCTGATGTGGACCTCGAAGGCGGCAGCCTTCTCCTCGTAGTGTTCTTGCATCTGGGCATGGATCAGATTCACGAGCCCCTGTTGGTGATACTGCAGGACGTTGTCGACCTCGTTCTCGTCCTTCAGGTAAGAGCGCAGATGGGCCACAACCTGGCCGGCCAGCCTGTAGAGCAGGTCCGCCTGCTCGTCGTAAGAGATGTCGTTGCAATCGATGAGCCCGCGCACGAGGTAATCCTCCGGCTTGGCTTCGGGAACAATGCCGGTTCCGCTCATCAGGCGGTGCTGTTCGCGGCGGTGCAGCTCCTGGATGAGTATCTCGTTGTCCACAGGCTGGTAGCTCACCCCCGATAGTTCCATCGTGAACTCACGGTAGCCCCGCGTCACGTCACCCACGGGCTGCAGCGTGATGCGCGGAATGTCGATGGACAGGTCGTTGTGCGATTGAACGGTCATCGCTACGACCGCCTCCAGGTCGATCGTCTCTGCCACGCCTTCGAGATCCGGCTGGGGGGATGAGATGAGTGTCCTGACCTCGTCGACGATTACTCGTTGAATCTCTGGCTTGGCAAGGTCGGCCGAGCGCGGCAGGTGCTCAAACCGACGCCGGATGACCTCGAGGGTCGCCTTCGCCGCCTCCTGCTCCCTGGGCGACGCGAAGAGCAGCCTCGGCTGCTCGGCCGCCGTTCCCGGCCCGCCCTGCGGAACGAGGGCTCCAACGATCCGGTTGATGATCTCCGGCTCCGCCACAACCACGCGCATCCGCTCCGTCGGAATGCCGACGATCCTCAGTCCGCCCCGGATGATCGACTCCGGGCTGTTGGCGTAGTCCACGATCTCCTGGAACTTGTCGTGAGAGACGATGGTCAGGCGGTCCACCGCGTCCATACCGGTCCGCTTGCCGTAGGGCAGACGCAAACCCCGACCGATGGACTGCTCCACCAAGGTCCTCGAGTTCGCCGTCCGCAGCGGAACGATGGTGTAGAGATTCGTGACGTCCCAGCCTTCCTTGAGCATGTTCACATGGACCACGATCTCCGTGGGGTTATCCGCGTTCTCCACGTGGATGAGCTGCTCGACCGTCTCATCCCGTTCCTCGCCCTTGAGCGCGGAGTGCACCGTGATGACCTTGCCCAGGTAGCGGCCTTCAAAGAAGGCGGTGTCCTCCATGAGCTTCACCAGGGCGTTGGCGTGGTCTGTGTCCTTGGCGATGACGAGCATGAAAGGCTTCACGATGGGCAGACCGTTCTCGCGGGCGTAGACCTCCAATTTGACCTTCGTGTCCTCGTGAATGCGAACCCCATCCTCCAGCTTGACGCGCTCCAGCCTAGCCTCGTCGTAGTTGTGAATCTCACAGTTCTCGCGCGTGGCCACCGCGGGCTCCTTGACAAAGCCGTCTTCCATCGCGTTCGAAAGGGGGTAGCTGTAGATCACGTTCTTGAAGGGGTCCGCGCCGCCGGCGCGCTCAATCTGCGGGGTCGCCGTGAGCTCCAGGCCGAGAATGGGCCTCAGCTCATTGATCGCCTTCATCCCCGCCGAAGCGCGGTAGCGGTGCGACTCATCCATGAGGAGCACCAGATCATCCAGCTTCGATAGGTAGTCGAAGTAGCTCTGGCCGATGTACTCCTGCAGGCGGCGGAACTTGGGCACGTTCGTCTTGACCGCGCCCTTGGGGGTCTCGAGGCTCGTGATCTTGCCGATGTTGAAGATGTTGACGTGAACCGCCCCATCCTCGCCGAAGAGGGTCCGGGCTCGAACGCCGCGCCCGCTCTCGTAGTTGTCGCCGGTGATGGTCTCCGGAGGAGTGACTGCGAACTCGGCGATCCCCTGAAAGACGTACTTCGGCGTGTTGGGCGTGAAGTCCGCGATCAGCTTGTTGTAGATCGTCAGGTTCGGGGCAAGCACGAAGAAGTGGCGGATGCCCTCGGTCTTGTGGAGGTAGGCGATGAAAGCTCCCATGAGTCGCGTCTTGCCGACGCCGGTCGCCAGGGCGAAGCACAGCGACGGGAAATCCCGTTCGAAATCGGTGACCGTCGGGAATTCCGACGCGACCGTCCGGAGCGCACCCGCGACATCCGCGCCCTTTTCGAGCGACACGATCTCGCAGATCCGTGCCAGGATCTCGAGCGAGGTCCGTTGAGGCGGGCGAAGGCTCAACCGGTTGGCGATGGTGTTGACGGCTGGGTTCATTTCGCACCTCCGTGTTTCTTAGGAAGGGCGATCGCGCTGGAATCCACGGACGCCGATTTCCGACGCGGTGCGTCGGAAATCTGCCGCGTGGCGGTTTTCCGAGGCGGTGCGTCGGAAATGAGGCTGGGGTATTCCCCGTAGAGACGGCGGGAGAGCTCCAGATTGTCCACCGAGTAGCCGTTGCCGTACTCTGCTTGAAGACGCACGGAGAGCTCGGCCAGGAGTCGTCGCCCGTATGCGGCCTTCGCCTTTCCCTTCTGCTCTTCCTCAACGATCTCCCGTCCGACCTGCCAGTTGGCCACGACCTGGGTCGTGTTGACCGACCGTGCAGCCGAGGCCCGGGCGGACTCCAGGATTTCCCGGATGCGGCCATACAATGCGGTGGAGCCGTTTGACGTCACTTTGCGCCACCTTTCCCTGTAGGCGGATCAAACAGCGATCGTTGTCCAGCCATCGCCCGGCGCTCCTCCTTGCTGCGCAGTGCTCCGTCGGAAGTCGGCTCCGTTTCCTCCGACTGCCTTGTCGGCAGGTTCTTGATCTCCAGGCTGTAGTCGTCGTGACCCCACTCGCAGCGGGCGAGCACAGCCTTGGGGATCTTCTTGACCGTCAGGTTCGGGTACTCGTCCAGGTTCTTGACGCGAAACGCACCGCACATGACCAGAAGGCTGCGACTCTCGCCCACCTCGTCGGAGAGCCTCTGGATCTGCTCGCGGGTGAGCGTCTGCGTCGTGATGTAGATGAAGTCCTGCTCGGTCGAGCGGCCGTGCTGCCAGTAGACCGTGTCGCTGGGGGCGTAGACGAAACCCTCCAGCTTGCAGATCGCCTCGGCCAGCATCGGGGCGTCGTACTTGCGGTTGATAACCCAGTTGCCGAACTGGTCCTTTTCGAGGAGCGAGGGGGCCAAACGGTAGTAGCGGAAACCGCCGCCGCCTTTCCAGTCTACGGCCCCGGTGATACCGCTATCGTCAGCTCCGTTGATGACCCGGGTGAGGCGCGGAATGATGTGGGTATGGCAGTGCTCGCCAAGCTCGACCATGATCCAACGGCGGCCCATCTTGTGGGCGACCGCGCCGGTGGTGCCGGAACCGGCGAAGGAGTCGAGGATCCAGTCACCTGCGTCCGTAGCAAGATCCAGAATGCGCTTCAGCAGACCCTCCGGTTTCTTCCCGTTCGGAAAGTCAACACCGCCCTCGTTGTGCAGGTTGTTCGACAGAAGGTCGTCCCACATGGTTGAGGCTGGAAGTGCGGTAACCCACTTTCCGTCTATGTGTTTGGCCTTGGCCGAGTAGAACACGAGTTGCTCGCCGTCCAGAAAGTAGTAATCTCCGCGGTCTGCTCGCTGCGATCGAAACACCCGACCGTGGCAAGCGTCTGATTGAGCTAGCGCCGCACGCGCGTCCGGATTGATGTCCTTCGGCGCGACGCGAGCGGTACGAACCACCCTTCGCGGGTCTGTCAACACAAACTCCATCATGGTAGATTCCAGGCTGTCGGCAAACTGCTTCCTGATCTCTTTCACAGCAATCCCGTGAAAATCGGCGAAGGCCTTCCGGAGAGGCTCCAACCGCCACACAGAGAAGGGCTCGTCCACGTTCGCGACATACCTGTTGTACCGATCATCGCGCTCGGTCGGCTGGAACACTCGATTTGGCTTCCACTGAGCTCTATCCTTGGCATAGTACAGCACGAAACTTGTGGTACTAACCAGTCCTGGATTGACCGCCTTTGGCCCGGAAACGGAACTCTGCTTGAAGGTGACTACCGCAATGCGGTTCCTTCTCCCAAAGATTTCATCCATGACAGCAATGAGATAGCCAAGCTCGTTGTCGTCAATCTGCACGAAGAACGATCCGTCTCCTGCCAAGAGCCGGTGCAACGCCGTCAGCCGGTCTCGCATCTGCGTCAGCCACAACGAATGCTCCAACCCGTCGTCGTAGTGGTCGAACATCTCCCCAGTATTGAACGGAGGATCAATGAAGATGCACTTGATCTTCCCCGCAAACTCCTGCTCCAGAGCCTTCAAGGCCAGCAAGTTATCCCCGAAGATCAACCGGTTGTCGAAGGAGTCCGTCTCGCTCGCCCGAAACGGAGCGTGGTAGGACTTCGCCGGGTCCTCAATGAGGATGCGCGGCTCCAGCCTCGGCCGGTTCTCCTTGCCGATCCAGGTAAGCTCCAGCTTGGTTGGTCTGGTCATGTCAGTTCACTCCAGTCGGCTCGCGGAGCGCCGAGCCGATCACCGGCTTGTCCCTCCAGGTCGTCAAGGAACCACCTCCCATCGCCCGCCCCTGTCGGGACCGATGCGCTTGAGGACACCGGCATCCTTCAGCTTTCTGATATTCCACTCGATGCCTTTGGGGGTCAGGCCTGTCTCTCGGGCCAGTTTCGCCATGGTGATCTCCGGATCGCCTTGGATGGCACGAAGGATTTTCTCCCTAGTTATCTCCCTAGTTATCTCCCCAGCCTTCTCCCCACCTTCCCGTGACCCCCTTCCGACCCCGGCAGGAACGATCGAGGCGCGGAACGTCACCACGACCCATCCTTCCAGCTCCTCGAACACCGGCGCAGGAATGCCGTATGCCAGGCATTCCGCGATCACCCGGTTCGTGCCGCGCCCCCAGACCTCAACCGCCCCCGTCCGGTGAAAGGCTTCGGCGATGAGCGGATTGCGAAGCTCGGATCGATGCGACCGCGACAACTGTTCCACGGTCACCCCGGAAGGCAGGCGGGCGAGTTCTTTCTCGTCGGCGGGTGTCTTCGGAATCATTCCAGCCTCCACCGGAAAGCAAAGAGCGGCTCGAGCGTATGACGCTGGCACAACTGCTTCTCGATCCGCCCGATCAGAACGTCGCGCTGGACATCAATGGCGTCCTGCGCATCGAAGAGCTCCCGACGCTTCCGGTTGCGCTCGGATTCCAGCAACCGGAGCCCCTTCTGGGCCTCCAGCTTGTCCTTGAGCGCGGCGGCCAGGGCGGATGTCTTGCGAAACTCCCGAATCTGACGGTCGAGCTCTTTGATCTCGCGCTCCAGCCCCTGCTTGAGGTCGTCGGACCATCCGTCGAGTTTGACGACCTCCTCGTCGAAGAACCGACTGTTGCGTTCCTCGACCTGCCTGAGCCGTGATTGCGTTTCGGCTTCGCGAATCATGGACAGGTTGGGCGCAGCTTCCGCAACCGAACCCTCCTGGACCGCAGGCAACAGCATCAGCTTCCTGCAAGCGTCGTCATCGACAGCGCGGCCATCGTCCGTCCGTGCGGCCAAGAGCAGGAACTCCTCGACATCGAACGACTCGATCGTCAGCTTGCAGAGATCCAGCCAACCCGACGATCCGACCAGGGGCTTGATGACGCTCACCACCTGCCCGTGGCCGGCATAGTCCAATCGCAGAACCGCCACGGGCAGTCGGCGGGAAATCGCCTGCTGGATGACATGAGCGGCCAGCGGATGATCCTGTCGGTAGAACGTATCGCCGCGCTTCTCGGCCTCTTTCCAGTCAAAGTGATACCACCCCTGCCGGGCGTCCGGCCCCGTGTACTGAAAGCGCGGCTGCGCGGGCTCGAATCGGGCGTCTCCGTCCAGCTCGGTCCGCGTCAGCTCCAGGAGCCAGCGTTCGCGCTCGCCCAGGCTCTCCAACGTCCGGTCGCGGTGGACGCGCAGGCGGGCGCTCACGTCCTCGTCGAAGTTCTCCAGCAGAGTCTGCCGCGTCTGAGCCATCCGCGCCTGGATCTGCTCGTCGAGTTCGGCCTGAAGCTGATCAAAGGCGGTCTTGATGTCATCCGTACTTCGGCAGGTCTGATAGACGCGGGCGATGCGGCGCTCTATATCGACGCCGGACTCGAGCGCGCCAAGGACTTCGTCACTCGCCCCGAACACGCCGTCGAAGAGGCGGAACTTCTCGCTGAGGATCTCAAAGACCCGCTGGTCGGCCTCGTTGCGCCGATTGAGGAAATTGACGACCACAACGTCGTGCTTCTGCCCGTAGCGGTGGCAGCGTCCGATCCTCTGTTCGATGCGCTGAGGATTCCAAGGCAAGTCGTAGTTCACGACGAGCGAGCTAAACTGAAGGTTCACGCCCTCGGCAGCCGCCTCCGTAGCAATGAGGATCGTGGCATCGTCGCGGAACTGCTCGACGATCGCGGTCTTGATGTCCACGGCGCGGGAGCCGGTCAGGCCCTCTCTCTTCTCCTGCCGAACCTTCCAGCTTTCGTAGATCACGCTCGAGTGCGAATCGTTGTTCGATCCGTTCATCATCACGAGCTTTCCCTCGTAGCCGCTTCGGGAGAGCAGATCGAAGAGATATTGCTGGGTCCGACGGGACTCCGTAAAGACGACGGCCTTCTGCTGTGCTCCAAGCTCCTGAGCTTTCTCCAGAGCGATCTTCAGGGCGGGGACCAGGGCCTCGCCCTTGGCGTTCACCGAGATGCGCTTGGCCCGTTCCACGAATCGCCGCAAATCGGCGATCTCCTCCTTGAGGCATGCCGAGTCGATGTGCCGAGGCTCTTCGGCGGGCTTCTCTTCCTCAGGCTCCTCCGTTTCTTTCTCGCCTTCCCACTCGTCCTGGAGGTCATCGACGCCTTCGAGATCTTCGTCGCTAAGCAGATTCTCCGGGCCGGCGGAGACGGCCTCCAATCGCCTGGCTAGCCGCTCCAGCGTGGCCGCGATGGCGAACGTGGAAGAGGCGAGCAGCTTCCGCAGGACCAGCGTAATCAGCGCGCGCTGGCTGGCGGGCAGGGCGACGAGGTGATCCCGCTGCAGATACGCGGAGATGGCCTCATAGAGCTCGTGTTCCGCGTCGCTCGGCAGAAAGTCCTGGGTGATAGGGACGCGCCGGGTGAAGGAAACGTACTCCACGACCTGTTTCCGCAAGGTGCGGGCGCAGATCGGCTGCAGGCGGGCGCGCAGATCGGCGTTGCGTTCGCGCTCGTCCGGAGTGCGGACGAAGCGGTCACGGAACGATGTCGCGTCTCCGAAGATATGATCGTCGATGATGCTGGCCAGGCCGTAGAGCTCCATGAGCGAGTTCTGCAGCGGCGTGGCGGTCAAGAGGAGCTTGGGCGAGTTCCCGACCGCGGCCACAACGTTGCGGGCCAGCTTGCTCGCCTTCTTGTAGACGTTTCGCAGGCGATGTGCCTCGTCGAGAACCACGAGGTCCCAGGGGACGCGGTGAACCTCGTTTCCCTTGGCGGACGCGAAATGGTAGGAGCAGATGATGAGCCGGTCAGGGGAGTCGAATGGATTGGCGCCCCGTTCCTCCATGAGATCGTTGAACGCCCGCGAGTCGAGCACCCGCGTGGGCAGGTAGAACTTGGATTCCAGCTCCTGCTGCCACTGTGTGCGCAGCGTCGCGGGCACGATGACGAGAATACGGCGCTTGCGCTCGGCCCACCGCTGGGCGATGACCATCCCGGCCTCGATGGTCTTCCCCAGCCCGACTTCGTCGGCCAGGATCGCGCCCCTCGTGAGTGGAGAGCGAATGGCGAAGAGCGCCGCGTCCACCTGATGGGGATTGAGATCGACGCGCGACCCCGCGATGGACCGAGTGAGCGACTCGATGCTCCCCGTCTCGCCGCGAAGCGTGAGGGCGTGGGCCCAGTACTTGGCGTGGTAGAAAGTCGCCACTCGTCCCATCTCCCGGATCCGCGAACCCGTTCCAGCGGCTTCGCGGCTGCGAGAATCTGACCCCAAGGTCCGAATTCCCCTCTGCAGCAGCCCACCCGGGACTCGATCCGGTACCGAAGCGCCCGAACTACATCCCACCGCCCGCGCGCGTACGATAACTCGCACCGGGATCGCGCGCAACCGCCCTGAGGTTATCAGAATTGCTCCCCGGACCCCGCGAAAGCTGCGCCGGCCCGATCGCCCCCCTTGATGTGGTATCCTCCCTCAATCCTATCGACGGGAGGCGTACTCCTCCCCGCTTCGGCCAAGACCGGCCGGATCCCGGCCATACAGGGGTGTTATGAACAAGGAAACGAATAGCCGCTACTTCCTGTCCGAGGCCAGGCTCAAGGCCGAGATGGCCCGCTGTGAATACTGCGCGGAGAAGCCCTGCAAGGAGGGATGTCCCGTCGACTGCTCCCCGGCCGACTTCATCATGGCGGCCAGAGTGGGAGAGAAGCCCGACTACAAGCGCGCCGCGGCCCTGATCATGGGCAGCAACCCGTTGGGCGGGGTTTGCGGCGTGGTCTGCCCGGACACGCACTGCATGCGTGCCTGCGTGCATCAGGACTTCGACTCGCCCCTGAATATCCCGGCCATCCAGGCAACCATCATCCGCAAGGCCAAAGAGCTGGGCGTCATGCCTACGTTCGACCGCTGCAAACCGAACGGTTGGAAGGTGGCCGTGGTCGGAGGCGGCCCAGCGGGTCTGGGGGCGGCGGTGTCTCTGGCCCAAAAGGGATACCGGGTTGAGATCTTCGACGCCGATGAAAAGCTCGGGGGGATGTGCAACCTCATCCCCGATTTCCGCCTGGACAAGAGCGTCCTCAACACCGACCTTGCGTGGCTGCAATCCCTGGGCAAGATCGTCCTCAAGACGGGCAAGAAGGTCCCCGCCCCGCAGACATTGGCGCCCAAGTACGACGCCGTCGTCGTGGCGTCGGGGCTGGACAATCCCATCAGCCTGGGCATTCCCGGCGAGGAGGCGGCGGTGAACTGGTTCGCCTACCTCCAGGACCCGAACGGCTGCCCGGTCAAGGGCCGCAGGCTGGCGATCATCGGCGGCGGAGCGGTGGCCGCGGATTGCGCCGAAACCGCGGTGAAGCGCGGGGCCGCCCAGGTGGAGTTGTTCTGCCTGGAGAAGCTGGGCGAAATGACACTCACACCCAAGGAGATGCATAGCCTCAAGGAATCCGGCGCGCAGGTCACGGGAAGGATCAGCGTCACCGCGATTCTGACTAAGGGCGGGAAGGTCACCGGCCTGAAGACCCTCAAGGTGCAGCTCCCCAGGGCCAAGACGTTTCATCCCCGCGAGGTCAAGCCGGTTCCGGGCACCGAAGCGAGCCGGGGCGACATCGACTGCGTCATCATCGCTATCGGCAGCCGGGCCACCTTCAAGGCCGCGCCCGGGAAAAACGTCTTCTTCTGCGGAGACGTGGAGAACGGCCCGACCACGGTGGTCGAGGCTGTGGCCGCGGGCAAGAATGCCGCCTTGAACGTCGACGCCTATCTCAGCAAGAGCCCGGCGCCGTCGATTCCGGTGAAGGTGAAGAGCCGCACGCCCCTGGCCGGGCGGCGACTCGTGCCCGTACCCCTGACCGCCGATTTCTTCGGTCGCCGCATCCTCTCCCCCTTCCTGCTCTCGGCTGCGCCGCCGACCGACGGTTACGACCAGATGAAACTGGCTTACGAGGCAGGCTGGCCCGGCGGCGTCATGAAGACGGCGTTCGACGGCGTGCCCATACATATCCCCGGCGAGTACATGTTTGCCTTTTCGCCGTCGACCTATGCCAACTGTGACAACGTATCGGGCCACTCACTTGCGCGTGTCTGCCGCGAGGCCGGGCGCCTGATCAAGCAGTACCCCGACCGGTTGACCATGGCCTCGACCGGCGGACCGGTCACGGGAGACGACGAGAGCGACCGGAAAGGCTGGCAGTCGAACACTCGCAAGCTGGAGAGCTGCGGCATCATGGGGATCGAGTACAGCCTCTCGTGTCCTCAGGGCGGCGACGGCACCAAGGGCGACATCGTCTCCCAGGATGCCGAGCTCACGGCCAAGATCATCGGGTGGATCCTGGAAGTGGGCGACCCCGCTATCCCGAAGCTCTTCAAGCTCACGGCGGCCGTCACCTCCATCTACCCGATCATTACCGCCATCCGAGAGGTTTTCGCACGCCACCCCAAGGCCAAGGCCGGCGTGACCCTGGCCAACACCTTCCCGACGCTGGCGTTCCGCAAGGGCACGAAGCCGGCATGGGAGGAAGGTGTGGTCGTGGGCATGAGTGGCGAGGGCGTCATTCCGATCAGCAACCTGACCCTGGCCAACGTCTCCCGCCTGGGCGTCACCGTCTCGGGCAACGGCGGCCCGATGGACTACCTCGCGGCAGCCCACTTCCTGGCCCTGGGTGCCAAGACCGTGCAGTTCTGCACCGTGGTCATGAAGAACGGCTACGGCATCATCGACGATCTGCATTCGGGCTTGAGCCACCTGATGGAGGACCGCGGCATTCGCTCGACCGCGCAACTCATCGGCCGGGCCCTCCCCGACCCGGTCTGCGGCTTCATGGAGCTCACCGCGGTCAAGAAGATCTCCCAGGTCACAGAAGAGCTCTGCATGCACTGCGGCAACTGCACGCGCTGCCCCTATCTGGCGGTCACCCTGAACGGCGACAAGATCCCGCAGACCGATCCCGAGATGTGCGTGGGATGCTCGATCTGCGTCCAGAAATGTTTCTCCGGTGCTCTCTACATGCGCCAGCGGACCAAGAAGGAGCTGGCGGTACTCAAGGAGGCTTAGGACATGCCCCGAACACTGCTGATCAAGAACGGCATCATCGTCACGCTGGGCGAACGAAACAAGGTCCTCTACAACCACGCCATCCTTTGCGAAGATGGCTTGATCAAGAAGATCGCGCCCACCAAGTCCTTTGCGGCTACGTACACCAAGGTGATCGATGCCGGCGGCAAGGTGGTTCTGCCCGGGTTCATCAACACCCACATGCACTTTTACAGCACCATGGTCCGCGGGCTGGGCAAGGCCGCGCCCTCCAAGGATTTCCAGGAGGTCTTAGAGAACCTCTGGTGGCGGCTGGACAAGAAGCTCACCCTCGACGACTCCTACTACAGCGCTCTGTTGCCCTTGTGTGATGCGATCAAGCGGGGCACCACCACGCTGACTGACCATCACGCCAGCCCGATGGCCGCGCGCGGATCGCTTGACAAGATCGCCCAGGCGGTCAAGGAGACCGGCCTGCGCGCCTCTCTCTGCTTCGAGGTGTCGGATCGCGACGGAGCCAAGGTGGCGCAGAACGGGATCGACGAGAACGTGGCGTTCATCAAGCGCTGCGCTAAGGAGAACGACCCGCAGCTCAAGGCGCTCTTCGGCCTGCACGCCTCCTTCACCATCGGAGACCAGACCCTGGGTACCGCGGCCGCGGCCGGGCAGGAGCTGGGCGTGGGCTTTCACATACACGCGGCTGAGGCCAAGTCCGACCAGGACTACAACAAGAAGAACTTCGGACTGCGCGTCGTGGAGCGGCTCCACAAGTTCGGCATTCTGGGTTCTCAGACGATCGCGGCCCACTGCGTCCACGTGAACGACCGTGAGATGGATCTGCTCGAGAAGACCGGCACGGCGGTGGTTCACAACCCCCAGTCCAACATGAACAACGCGGTGGGTGTCGCCGACATCATCAAGATGAGCCAGAAGGGCATCCTGGTGGGCTTGGGCACGGACGCCATGACCGTCAACATGCTGGAGGAAGTACGGGTCGCTCTGTGGGCCCAACATCTTTCCCACGGCAACCCCAGCGTGGGGTTCATGGAAGCCCTGTCGGCACTCATGTTCAACAACGCGAAGATCGCCAACCGATATTGGGAGCCGAAGATCGGCGTGCTGGCCGAGGGATACGCGGCCGACATCGTGCTCATGGACTACTTCCCGCCCACCCCCTTCGACGAGAGCACGTTCCTGGGCCATGTGGGCTTCGGGCTCTCCCAGTCATTCGTGGACACCACCATCTGCGGTGGCAAGGTGCTCATGGAGCGCAAGAAGCTCAAGATCAACCTGGATGAAGAGGAGATCGCGGCGAAGTCCCTGGAGCTGGCGAGGAAGCTCTGGAAGAGGTTTTAGGACGATCCCGCGTCCAGGCGCTCGGCGACAGGCACGAGATCGGCTTGCAGTACACAGTGTGACGCAACCAGGACGGCTGTCCGGCGGCGCAGCCCCGGCGACTGCCTTGTTCGACGGAAAGAGTCACCTGTGACGACTGGAGGACCGAGAGCTTGAACCTCCCGGGGGCCACGCGCGCCGTCATCGATCCCGCCAAGCTGACGGGCTATCTCCTGTCCTTCGCCCATCCGGTCGGTCGCCTCAAGGCCGCGTATTTCGCCAGGCTCGGATACTTGGCCGAAGATTGGCGACTTCTTGAGTCGGTCCTGCTCGACGTGGCAGACTCCGGAACCGTGGAAGCCATAGAGGAAACATCGTATGGGCGAAAGTATCGGGTGCGTGGTACGATCGACCTGCTAATCGGGGGGAGGCGGTCATCGTGACCGTCTGGATCATCCGGTCCCATGAGGACTTTCCCCGCTTCGTCACCGCCTTTCCAGCGGAGGGGTCATGACTTACAAGCTTCTCGAGACGGTGGTGCTCCGGCGTGACCTCCCTCAATACGGTCTCCGCCAGGGCGATCTCGGTGCCGTGGTTCAAGTGTGCGGCTCGGTCGACCTCGAGGTCGAGTTCGTTACGGCGGCGGGAAAGACGCAGGCCGTGGCGACCTTGACAACCGATGATGTGCGCCCGGTCTCGGACAGCGATCTGATTTCGGTGAGATCGATCACTGACGGGGCCTGACTCGCGCCGGCCAACGGGCTCCGGGATCAGCGGATCGAGTGCTAGGGGCGCGACGCCGGCGTGGGCGTCGCGGCCTCGCGACCGATCACGATCCTCTCCTCGATGGGACGCGGATCGATGCCAGCCTGCAGATCGACGACGCGCGGCGTCAGCAGGACGTAGCTCTCCATCACCTGTTCGGTCCGCACATCCTTCGAGAACAGAAACGGGAGGATTCGACCCAGAATGGGGAACCGCCGGTGGCTGACCTCCTCGCGCGCGCGGGTGAGACCACCGAGCAGGACCGTCTCGCCGCTCTTGCACACGACCGTGTTCTCGACGATCTGGCCGTCCTTGATCGGGCTTCCGGCAATGTACGAGTCGGTTGAGAGGCTGGTCAGTTCCGCCTCGACCTGCAGCGTGAGATAGCCGCTTTCCCCCAGCGAAGGCACGACGCTGAGGCGCACGCCGGTATCCAGGGAGTCGGTCTGGAAGAGGTTCGTGTAGCTGGAATAGCGGGCAACATAGGTCACCCGTTGTCCATCGAGAATCGTCGCACGCCGGTTGTTTACGGTGAGAATCCGCGGGGCGTTCTTGATCGTCGCGGCGCCCGATTCATCCAGGAAGGCGATGACGTTGCCGAGATCGAGCTGGGAAGACGTATTGAAGGTCCGCCGGATATCTCCTGACTCCGTCCTAAACCGGGAGCCAGTGACGCTGGCGTTGTGCGTTGGTTCACCCTCCACCCCCTGCTCGGAACGGTTTGTCCCCTGGGAGCGGGATTCAGCCGAGTTCTCGCTGTATCCCCACGAGGTCCGCGGACCGGCCGTCCGAACTACCGCCTGCCAGTCGATTCCGACGTCGCGCGCCATGCCCCGATTCACATCGAGAAGGCGCACATCAATCTCAATCTGACGAGGCGGAACGTCGGCCAGCGTCACCAACTCGGCTGCGGCCTCCACGTCCCCCGGGGCCCCGGTGAAAAGCAGCAGGTTTGCCGACTCATTGCGACGCACCTCCACCCAGCGCGGCGGCGCGTCCAGAATTCCGATGCGCAGGCGCTCGCACCCGGCCACGGACTCGAGCCCCAGAAGCCGGCAGAGGTCATTCGGCGGGAGGTACTGCGGCCTGACGGCGAGGGTACGCGTGCCGGTCCCGTCCGCCAGGGCGGGAAGCGGTCGAACGGCCACAGGGAGAACCAGAGCGGCAAAGACGAACATGGCCGGAAACCCCCACGAGGGGCTCCAGGACGGACATCGTTGACAGGAAAGCATGATTCCCCCCCGACGCACCCGACCGAATCCTAAGCCGCGAGGACTGGTGACACTTGTCATCGGCCCCGAACGTCCTTCGATCCACTCCGAGTGATCGCCGGAGACGATGGACGGGTCTCGGGACAACGTCAAGCTATCACTTCAGATCCCAATCCGCAGGCAAGGCTCCGCTTGCTCGACGCTTTCCGACACGGTCGGAGATGTCAGAGATGCCCAACCTCACGAGCAAGGAGATCCCCGAACAGCTCCTGGCGCAGTTGCGGCGCCGGGCAGCCCATCGTCGCCACAGCATTAACCGCGAGGTCATTCTTTGCCTGGGACGGGCCACGGAGCTTCCGGTCCTGGAGCCCAGCCGGTGGCTTGCCGACGCAGATCGCCTGCGGGCCAGCCTCGACCTGCCTCCCCTGATCGCACAGGTTCTGCGGCGAGGATCGGCCAAGGGTCGCCCGGGTACCAGCCGAGTCCCGCTTGACGTCGAGACGATACAACCGTGGAGCGCGACTCATACTGAGTTATCTCTTCTTCGGCACTTGGCATGTATGCATGGCAGCGCCATACTGATGCATATGGGAACCACGCTAAATATCGATGATGCCTTGCTGTTGCAGGCGGCCAAACTCACCGGGGTCTCCGAGAAGACCTCCCTTGTTCGGATGGGCCTGGAGGCTCTGGTCGCAGCTGCCAGCGCACGGCGCCTAGCCGTCCTCGGCGGTAGTGAGCCAAGACTGCGACCGGTGCCACGAAGGCGAGCTGGGCAGGCGACATGATCCTTGTCGACACCTCGGTGTGGGTGGACCATCTCCGACGTGGCAACGAGGAACTGCAAGGGCTCCTGTAGGAGAGCAAGGTCCTGTGCCATCCCTTCGTCACCGGAGAGTTGGCCTGTGGCTCTCTCTAGAATCGTCAAGAGATTCTTACGCTTCTGCGGTCACTCCCCCAGGCACAGATAGCTGAGAGTGAGGAGGTCCTTCGCCTGGTCGAGGACGTACGTCTCTTTGGCCGAGGCATTGGCTGGGTGGACGCACACCTGCTCACGGCCACCCTTCTCTCGCGGACACTGATCTGGACACTCGATCGTCAGCTCGCTTCGGCGGCGAAAGCCCTGCGGGTCTCGACTGGAATCAGCGGGCCGATGAGTATCAAGGGCGTGCACCTGCCAGGCGCTTCGCGTCTGCAGGTGACGCCCGGCGATATACACAGGAAGATCCCATGGCCACCAGACGCAAGAACGGCGAAAGTGAGGTACATGAGCCCCACCTTCCACGCCGGCGAACCGCCACCAAGGACAGCGCCTCCCGGAAGCGAGAGAACATGCTCATGGCCCAGAGGAAACCGGAGCGGGCGCGCGTCATCCTGGGGGGCGCCAGCGAGACGGACACCGTCGACGCGGCACTGGATCTGGTCGTCTTCCGCGGGGAGGTGCTCACCGGTATCGACCGCCTGGTTGCCGTCGGCGGTCTCGATCGGTTCGACCGAGATTGATGGTGCCGAAGTACGCCATGGTAACATGGGGCGCGCATTTCGCCACCATTGCCAGGCACCTTCCGGGACTGCGGGTCGTTCCACCCTGGCCGTAGCATCGGAAAGACGGTCCGTCCGACCCGCCGTGACCGAACCGCCATAGAGAGCAAGGCATAGGGTGCCGGTGGCGGCCGTGCTGCTAGTGAGCAGGAACACCCTCCTCCACCCCGTGCCACGCCGCCAACGCCGTGTCCACGCAGAGCGCGGGCGACGTGGAAACGGTGTTCAGCACCAGATCGTAGGCCAGCGGATCGTCGATCTCCCGGTGAAAATGGCGGCGGACGAAGGCGGCCCGGTCGGCGTCCGTGCGCTCGATCAGCGTGCGGGCCTCGGTTTCCGCGAGCCCTCGGGAATCGCGCAGTACCTCCACCCGACGCTCCACCGGCGCCACGACGCGCAGGTGCAGCCCGCGCGCGGGCCCCAAGAAGAAGTTCACCCCGCGTCCGAGGAAAACCGCCGGGCCGTGGGCCGCGACGGAGCCGACGGCATGCACCAGCGCCCGCAGGTAATCCTCCTTGTCGGCCAGCCGCCCGCGAAGAATCCCCTCGATCCAGATCTGCAGGGCGGAACGGTCGCGCTCGTCTAGGAGCTCAAGGATCTGCGAGCGGATTCGGCCTTCCCTCGCGATGGTATCCAGAATCTCGCGATCGCACAGCGGTCGGCCCAGGACCGAGGCAACCCCGCGGGCGATCTCGCCCCCACCGGCGCCGATCTGGCGCGCGATGGTGATGCAGGGGTGGACCACGGGTGCTTTGGCCGGAGACTCCCGCGGCGATTCACGCCGCGCCGAGGCCTCGAACTCCCATTTCCGCATCTGATGGTCAATGATGCGGTGGATCCCGGTTGGCATGGCGACCTCCCGGCGCGATGTCTCCCCGTCACGACCCACCCGCCGCACTTCCTCGCGCCACTTCCAGCATACGCCTGCGGAACCGCGAGTCCAATGGCCATGGACGACTCACGCCCCGCCGGAGCTCCCGCCCCTCCGCCGATCCCGAATCCCGGCCCACAGCAACCACGCCCCAAAACCGATCGGCACCAGCGGCCACCAGTCGTGGAGCCACTCGAGGGAAACATCGAACCATGTGTGCAACAGGAAGAGGATGCCTCCGGCGAGAAGAGCAATCCCTCCGACGATGGAGCCGCGCTGCCCGATCCCGGCGAGAAAGTCACGGCGCAGATCCTCCAGGGTCGCCCCGTCCGCCGTGTCGTTGAAGAGGTTCGCCATGCGGGCCGCGTCGAACATGTTGTACAAGTAAAAAAACGCGAGCATCATCGCCACAGCCGGCTCGATCCCTTCCGCCGCTCCAGAGCTCAAGAGCACAATGAACCCGGAAAAGATCCCGGCATACGTGAAGCCGCGGCGCAACGCACCGACGTAGACCTGCCCCAGCCCCGGAAAGAGCGAGAGCACCGCAGCCAGACCCGCGGACTTGCGGCGAATCAGCGCCCCCCCGGCGCCTGAAAACTGACTTCGCGGGATGTTCATGAAGATCCTCCCTCGTTTGCGGCGGGACCGATGCCGGCCCCCCCGGGTGTTGCCATCCCCCCGTCATTCTCAGGACGCACGGCCGGAGCCGCGGGTTCGCCGTCTTTTGTCCCTGCCTGCCGAATGAATTCCGCTTCCTTCCACGCACGCACTACATCGAGCCGCAGGAGCGCCTGCCCCAGAACTGGGCCGTGATCCCGCACCGCTGCGGCGGTGTTTGCTATGCGTCTCCAGGCCTTGACGAGGCGAATCATGAGTCCCCGGGGTACATGGCCCTCCGCCTTGACGGTCAGCGCGCGCAGACTGCCGGCGGCACCGCCCCACCCATTCTCAGGAACGACCGACGCTATGATGAGCCGCGAGGAGGGAACGCGGGAGACCAGAGCCGTCATCTCCGAGGAGACTTCCCGGACCCGCGTCGCGGGCGAGCCCAGGACGAGGCAGACGATCAGCGAGGCCCCGTACGCCAGCTCCAGGGCGGCGCGAGGCCGACGCATCACCGCCGTCCAGTAACGGCCCCAGGCGGCGCTCGCCTCGCGAATGTCATCGAGCAGGGAGGGGCTGCGGGGACGGACCGGCCCTCGCCCGGTGGAATCCACCCGACGTGACGTCAGCGCCAAGACCGATGCGGCAAAGTCCGGTCCTGGATCCGCCTCGGCCATTCCCGGCAGTTCCTCGCGCAGCAGCGCCAGCGTCTCCGCCAGCTCCTGGCAACGCGGGCAGTGCGCGAGGTGGCCGGCGAGGAGATCCGCGTCGCCGGCCTGGAGTAGCCCGTCCGCCCAGGCGGGCAGCCTGCTCTCAGCCGCCACGCAGGCATCCCCTGTCGTTTGCCGCAGGATGGCCCGGATGGCGACTTCCGCCTCGTCGTCCTCCAGGAGATCAGACTCACCGCGGGACACAGCGACGAGACGGGCGCAGCGATCGCAGGTGGCACAGTGCCGGAGCGCCTCCGCCCCCTCCGCGGATGCACCGTCGAAGCTGCCGCCCGCGACCAGGTCCGGCAGGAGCAGCTCGAAGTCACGGCAGTTCATGACCGCCCCTCCCCGGTCTCGCCCGGACCATCGCCGGACGGACCCGCCAGCATCCGAGCCAGCTCCAACCGCGCCCGGTTCGAACGCGACTTCGCGGTGCCCACGGGGATGCCGAGCATTCCGGCCACCGACTCGAACGATAGTCCCTGGATCTCCTTCAGGATCACGATCTCACGGTTCAGTGAGCCGAGACGATCAAGGGCTGCGCGAACGCGGTCGCGGCGACGGGTCCTCGCCAACTCATCCGCGGGGTCCGGTCCGGGAGCGGCGATCGATGACGCCTCTTCCAGTGGAACAGAACGCCCCGAAGGCCGGGCGCGGTGGCGGCGCTGCCGGTCAATGGCGGCGTTTCGCGTGATGCGGAGCAGCCAGGGAAGAAACCCCTCCGCTTCCCGGCAATCGTCGAGGTGTCGGTAGACGCGGACGAAGACATCCTGCGCGCAGTCGCGCGCCTCCTCACGATCGCCCAGGTAGAGCAGAGCGAGTCCATGCACGCGGGCCTGGAAGCGGCGAACCAGCGCCTCCCAGGCCAGCTCATCACCCGCGCGGCATCGGTCGAGCAGATCACCGATCTCCATCGCGCCCCCCGCCGGCCTCCGGCCAACCCGGGGACCCGACATACGGTAAACGCGAAACGGGCACGAAAGGTTCGCAGGAAATTACCCGGTGCACGTTTCCGCGATCGAGCGGATCATCGCCCGCGGGTGGGTTGCGTCCGGTGGCTCGTAGTTGGGTTCGGGCAGGGGGGGCGCGGTGCGTCGAATGTGAAAAAGCTGATCCATCTTTGCTTGCCGGCCGTTCGGACCCCGGCATGGGTTAGAGGTACCGTGCATCGAGGTGGTCGAGGGCCTCGCAAAGGAGCCGCCACCGAAGCAGAAGGTGTGACCGAATGCCGCCAAGTGCAAACCAGACGCTACCTCCGGGGCTGTCGAACCCTTCTCAACTCGGCCGTGCGGAGGTAGATGCGTCGGCTGAGCCACAAAATGGCGGGAAAGTCGACGGAGACGCCTCTACCCAACCCCAAAATGGCTGGAAGGCCGACGAAGACGCCTCTACCCAACCCCAAAATGGCGTGTGCGTTTGATCGGACGCCACGTTCAGTCCTGGATACGGGCGTGTGCGTTTGATCGGATGCCACGTTCAGTCCTTGATACCGGCGTGTGCGTTTGATCGGAAGCCACGTTCAGTCCTTGATACGGGCGTGTGCGTTTGATCGGACGCCGGGTTCAGTCCTTGATACGGGAGTGCGTTTGATCGGACGCCGCGTTCAGTCCTTGATACGGGCGTGTGCGTTTTGTCGGACGCCACGTTCAGTCCTTGATACG
>CAIMUX010000042.1 GCA_903844735.1 Candidatus Eiseniibacteriota bacterium | reverse complement strand
TTCCTTTTAACTCGCAAGCCAGTGTCAAGGGTTGACCATAGCTTCTTCGTTAACTTTCCTGCCGTTTTGGGGTTGGGTAGAGGCTTCTTCGTCAGGTCTCGCGTCATTTTGGGTTGGGTAGAGGCGTCTTCGTCAGCCATCCCGCCATTTTGGCGCTCAGCGGACGCATCTACTTCCGCACGGCCCAGCCGAGAAGGGCCGGCCGGACTCGGGAGACCCCGACCACAGTTCACTTTGGGTGAAGGATGTTGCCCGCGATGTTTTCGCGGAGCATGGCCCGGTGTCGGGAGTTCCTCCCCTGCGTCGGGAAATCCCACAGATCAGCGTGTCGATGCTCTCGATGGCCGATCGTTGCTCCGCAACCACAAACCCTACAAGAAGATAGAGTTCGAGGCGGATCCAACCGTGGGCACGCCACTTGCGGTGACCCACCGGGGTTTGTGTTTCGTCAGTCACATCGTGCCCTTGGTGTTTCGCACGGGGACGAGAAGAAGAAGAAGAAAGAGGAAGAGGAGTCTTATGAGTTCGCTCCCCATCAGGGATGTCACAGCCTTGAACATCACCAATGCCGTTCTTGGGCTGTCCGTTCTCTCGGTCTGCGTCGTCGTTGTGGTCCAGGCGATCCGCGAGGGCATACGGAGCTTGCGTCGGCACGCAGCGCAGGTTCATCCCTCGGCAATGCACGGAAAGCAGGGCTGAGGAGAACCGTTTGGGCGTGTCCGCCTCCGGGTGCGCCGCAACAAGGCCGCAACAAGGTTGCCCGGCGCCGGGGGTTGCTCATCCCCCTTCAGCGCCGGGTGCCGTATTTTTTGAGTTTGTCGTAGAGCGTGGACCGGTCGATCCCGAGCATTGCGGACGCCTCCCGCACATTGCCGCCCACCCGGGCCAGCACCGCTTCGATCACGCGCTTCTCAATCTCCGCCAGAGGGAGGGTCAGCGGCGGCTTCCAACTGTCCCGCTCACGGTCGTCCGTCAGCAAGAAAGCGAAGTCCTCCTCGCCCAAGACAGGCCGCGGGCAGGTGACCATCGCCCGTTCCACGCAGTTGCGCAACTCCCGGACATTCCCGCGCCACTCCCGTTCGAGAAGCATCGCCAGCGCTCCCTCCGAGATCCCGGTGACGTTCTTGCCGAGTTCGATGGAGAGATCCTCCACGAATTGCGCGGCCAGGAGGGGGAGGTCCTCCAACCGCTCCCGCAACGGCGGGATCGTGATCTGGATCACCTTGAGGCGGTAATAAAGGTCGTCTCGAAACGAGCCACTCTCCACCGCCTCGTAGAGGTCGCGATTGGTCGCGGCGATGAAACGCACATCGATACTGATCTCTTCGGCCCCCCCGACCCTGAAGAAGCGCCGCTGTTCCAACACTCGCAACAGATCCATCTGCAGCTTGGACGACATCTCCCCGATCTCATCGAGGAAGATGGTGCCGCCCTCGGCCAGCTCGAATTTCCCGGCCCGGCGGGAGACGGCGCCGGTGAAAGCTCCCTTCTCGTGGCCGAACAGCTCCGATTCCAGCAGCGTCTCGGGCAGCGCCGTGCAGTTCACCGGCACAAAGGGGCGGTCGGCGCGCTCCCCGGAGTAGTGGAGCGCCCGGGCCACCAGTTCCTTGCCCACGCCGCTCTCCCCCTGGATGAGCACGGTGCTTCGGTGGTCCGCCACCTGTCTGATCAGCTCGAAGATCTCGTGCATTCGCTGACTCTTGCTGATGATGTCCTGGAAGCGGTACTCCCCTTTGAGTCGCCGCCGAAGATAGATGTTCTCCTCGCGCATGGCCCGGTGCCGCAGGATCCGCTCCACCAGGAGTGAGATCTCCTTCAAGTTGAACGGCTTGAGGATGTAGTCCTCGGCCCCTTCCTTCATCGCGGTGACGGCCGTGTGCACGGTCCCATAGGCGGTCATGATCACGCACGATGTCTCCGGCCGCTGACGCCGGATCTCCAGCATGGTCTGAATGCCATCGGGACCGGACGGCAGCTTCAGATCGAGAAAACAGATCTGGTGGTCGTGCACTCGGGTGAGGCCGATCGCCTCCTCTCCGGAAGCGGCAGTGTCGACGGTGTGACCATCTTCCTTCAGCCAGGAGGCCAGCGACTCGCGGGCCACATCATGGTCGTCGAGCACCAGGATCCGGCAACCCTTCATTCCACCGCTCCTGTTCCACCCGCGCACCCCTCAAGAGGAGGCGTTCCCCCGAAGGGGGCGGCTTTGGCGTCCCTCCCGGCACCGGAGTCAGGCACCGACAGAGGGAGTATGACGCGCGCGGTCGTTCCCTCGCCCGGTTTGCTTCTGAGTTCGATCGTCCCGCCGTGCGCATCCACGATCCCGTAGACCACCGCCAGGCCGAGCCCCACCCCTTGGCCCTCGGGCTTGGTGGTGAAGAAGGGGTCAAAAACCCGGGCCTGCACATCCTCCGGGATTCCCCGCCCGCAGTCCTGAACCTCTACCACGGCCACGCCCCGGTCCCCTACGATACCCGGATCTCCCTCCAAACCTGAGCTCTCTGCCGCATCCCGTGGCTTCTCGCCACCCGCGCCCACCCACGGGCCGCTGCTCCCCTCATAGCGGGTTCGCAGCACGATCTCGCCGCCATCCGTCATGGCCTCGGCTGCGTTCATGACGAGGTTGAGCACCACTTGCATGATCTGAGCCTTGTCGCACGGTACGAGGGGCAGCGACTCGTCCGCCTCCAGCTTGCACCAGATCCAGTACTGGTGCAGCCGCGGCGAGAGCAGCGTGAGAGTGTTCTGCAGGACCGCGTTCAGGTCGGTGGGCTCGCGGACCGGCTGTCCCTGCCGCGAGAACGACAAGAGGTCGGTGACGATGCGACCGACCCTCCCGGTCTCCTCCTCCACCTGTTCCAGGTAGGCCCGAAATTTCGCCACCCCCTCGGGCGGAAGACCTTCGTCCTTGAGGAGGCGATTCATCAGCGTGGCCACGTTGCGCACCCCCGCGACAGGATTGTTGATCTCGTGAGCCATGGTGGCAGAAAGAGCCCCCAGAGAGGCGAGGCGATCTTTCCGAACGAGGTTCTGCCGGCTCACATCGAGCTGGGCCGTCCTTTCGGCGACTTTCTGCTCCAGTTCCTGAGTGAACTGGAAGTTCGCCTCCACCGCACGGCTCAGGCGAGAACGCATCAGGTCGAACGACCAGGCCAATTCCCCCACCTCGTCCCCGGTGTGGACGCCGACGGCCCGATCCAGGTTCATCCGGCTGACCTCCTGCGTGGCCTCGATCAGCCGCCGAATCGGTTTGCCCACAAAGCGCCGCACGAACAGAGCAATGAAGGTCCCGGTGATGATCATGGTCATCACCGCCACACCGAGAGCACGCATGCGGGCTCCCGCCATCTCCCGGTCTACGCGGGCAAGCGACATATCGACGTCGATCACGCCCAGAACCTGCAGTTCCCGCGGGTGAGCGTGGCACGCGGCCTCATAGCAGGCTGCTTCGTTGTAGATCGGCGTGACCATCCCTAACACACGTCCCCCCGACGGGCGGCGGAAGATGCGCACGCGCGAAGGAACATCCACCCGCACCAAAGGACGGCTCTGGGCGTGGCAGAGGTAGCAGGCCTCGGCGTTCTTGTCGACCATGGTGCCCATGTCGGGACCGGTGGAAAACATCACCCGCCCCTCGCGATTGAAGATGCGGATCCGCTCGATACCGGCCTGCCGGCCGATGTTGTGCATCATCTGGTAGGCATCGTCCCGCCGGTCGGCGAGCATCGCCTGCCAGGTTCCGTGGGCGATGGTGCCGCTGATCTGGTCCGCCCCGAGGATCATTTCCTGCCGGAGTTGCCGCTGGTGGATGTCCAGGGTGATCAGTGCGGACGTTCCATGGAGCCCGATCACGATGATGGTCAGGTAGACGATGAGCTTAGGCGCCAGCTTCCTTGGCATCACGGCACGCCAACCGGAGGCTCCCCGGTCCCACCGTCCATCCCTTCCCCGCGTCGACTCATCCATCGACATCACATCCTTCCCGGCCTGCCCGAGGAATTGTTTCACCGGCCCTGCGTACCGTCCAGCCCGGCAAGAGGAGGGCCGGCCACCAACGGCCTGCGACGGCCGGGTCGGCACTCCCCGGCCGAGCCGGGTGACCGCAGACCCGTCCACTTCCATCCCGCGCACAGTGGTCGCTGAAGATTCCGCTCGTTCACCAGATCCTGGCCGCCGTCACGTCGACCCTCCTTCTGGCCCCACCCGGGCAGTCCATTGTGTCTACGTTCGTTGCAGTCCGACCATCCTATGAGCCGATCAAGTACTCCGCATAGTACATCGAAGGGAGAGGAGCTCAGGATCGTGGTCTTAGTTGCGATTCACTCTCTCGCCGCCCTCCGGGTACCGGTGGGTAGCAGGCACCGACGGACAAGGAAGGGACGATGGGGATTCCGCGGCATTCGCAGCCTGCCGCCGGATCGGGAAGCGGAAAGCGTCCGGTCCCGTGGAGGCACCCGCTCCACACCAACAGGTTCGGGCTTTCACCGCTGGCGGATAACGACTACACTGCTTCATGGGACTCCCACGTGGGATGGCGTTACCTTCCGTACGGGGGCTTCGCCGTCGCGCAGGGGGTTTCCTGATTCTCACCTGAGCCCGACACATCTTTCTCCCCGCAGGGGAGGATGGAACGATTTACGAAGAGGGTCCTTGATGGTCAGCAAACTCAAGCCACTGCAGATCGGCGACATTTGCGCACGCGTGCCCATCATTCAGGGTGGGATGGGAGTCGGCATTTCGCTTGCCGGCCTGGCCGTCGCAGTCGCCAATGAGGGAGGAATCGGCGTCATCGCCTCAGCCGGAATCGGCTTGGGGGAACCGGATTTCTTCACGAACTTCGCCGAGGCCAACTTGCGTGCCCTGCGCGCGGAGATCCGCAAGGCCCGAGCGGCCACGAGCGGGATTCTCGGCCTGAACATCATGGTGGCCCTTTCGAACTTCGCCGACTTAGTACGCACCGCTATCGAAGAGAAGATTGACGTAGTGTTCTCCGGAGCGGGCCTGCCACTCAACATGCCGCACTATCGCGGTGCCGGCGCCCACACCAAGCTCGTACCGATTGTCTCCTCGGGACGCGCGGCGGCGCTCCTCTGCAAACGCTGGACCGCACGATTCAACTGCCTGCCCGATGCCCTGGTGGTGGAAGGGCCGCGCGCGGGGGGCCACCTCGGATTTTCGATGGAGCAGATTTCCGACCCGGCCTTTGCACTGGAACGGCTGGTGCCGGAGGTAATCGAAGCCGTGCGGCCGTTTGTCGAAGCGTCCGGACGGACGATCCCCATCATCGCGGCAGGAGGCATCTATACAGGCGCGGACATCCACCGCTTCCTGGAGATGGGCGCAGCGGGGGTGCAGATGGCGACGCGCTTCGTAACCACCCACGAGTGTGATGCTACCTCAGCGTTCAAGCAGACCTATCTCGACGCCAAACAGGAAGACATCGTGATCATCAAGAGCCCGGTGGGAATGCCGGGACGTGCCATTCGCAATCGGTTCATCGATGCGATCAACCGCGGGGAAAAGCAACCGTTCCAGTGCCCCTATCATTGCATCATCACATGTGACTTCGAGAACACCCCGTACTGTATCGCGCTGGCGCTGATCAACGCACAAAAAGGCAACCTCACTCACGGGTTCCCCTTTGCCGGAGCCAATGCCTACCGCACGACGGAAATCGTTTCGGTGAAGGAGTTGATGGCGGAGCTGGTGCGGGAATACGACGAAGCAGCGGGATACGAGGGTCTCCCCCCTCAGGCGGCAATCGGAGGAGATGACATGGCCAAGGAAATCGACTTCGCTCGGTTGACCCTGCAGGACGCTCTGGACCTGGCGGTTCTCATTGAGGACGAGGCGAAGGATCGCTACCAGGAGTTCGCCGAGCAGATGGACGCCTGCTTCACCCCCGAAGCGGCCCGTTTCTTCCGTTTCATGTCCGACAACGAGGCCAAGCATGGCCAGGCGCTCAGAGCTCGACGGAAGGCGCGGTTCGGGGATCTCCCCGTGCTGGTGCATCGCTCTATGATTTGGGAAGTCGAAGCTCCGGCCTACGAGAAGGCCCGTTCCTTCATCACTCCGCGGAAGGTGTTGGAGATCGCGCTGGAGGCGGAGATCAAGGCCCATGACTTCTTCGCCGCGGCGATCCATCACCTGGCTGACCCGGACGTGAAGGCACTCTTCGAGGAGCTACGGCTCGAAGAGGTGGAGCACCGGGAGATGGTCACGACGGAGCTCATGAAGCAGCCGCCGGATGACCCTCGCGACCCTGACGACTTCGCGGACGAGCCGACCGAGCTATAGGGTTGGGTCTTGGGTGGGATGGCGCCGGAGGCCTACTCGAAGTCCTTGAGCCCGTTCCTCGCCTCCCACCATCTCGAGCAGGAGCAAACCGTTGGGCGAGCCGTGGTGGCCGTCCACCTCGTGCAGACCGAGGCGAGTCTTGATGCTCCCACCGAATTCGCTGAGGGCTTCCTGTACGGACCGCGCGCAGAAAGCGCAGCCGGTCACTCGGTCGGCGACGCTTGACCCGCGCTATTCATGAACTCTCCGCGGGCCCTGGCCCGGACTAGACCTCCGGCGGGTTCATCCCCATGGCACCCCACTCCTCACGCGCGGGGCCATAGATTCCGGGCACCTTGAGCCCGGCCTGGCGCATGAGCACCGTCGCCTGCCCGCGGTGGTGCGTCTGATGAGCGATGAGCACTCCCAGGGTCGATCCCCGCTTCCATTTTTCGCCGTACATTTCGTCCTCGATTTCGAGGTCGGCGTCGGTCCACCTCTTCTCGATCTCCCCGGCCAGAGAAATGGCGGCTGCCCGGTACGCGTCGGCCATGACCGTCGCCGAGGCCGGGCACGGGGCATCGGAGGTCACCCCGGCCACCCGCAACCCGGTTCGTCCCATCATCTCGGGAATCGCGGTCGTGAGGTGCCAGGCGATGCGACCCAGCGTGCGATCGTCAGGCCCCACCTTCTGACCCAGTGAGATGTCGGTGAAAGCGCTCAGGATCTTGTGGGTCGCCTCAGACTCGTACTTCCACGCACCAAGAAAGTCCTGCAGTTTCCTGTACATTGTCTCTCCTTCGATCTTCGATCAAGAATGTCCTCGCCATTCGCCGGTCAGACACCGGTCAGACGACGGTCAGACACTCCGGGCAGCAGGGGCCGCCGGGCGGGAGTGGATCGGCCGAGCGTGGATCGACTACGCATCCGTCTGCACCCCCCGAAGATACTCAGCGGCGCCCTCCGGCGCCACGGTGTTGATGTAGATCCCCGATCCGATCTCGAACCCGGCCGGCGTGGTGATTTTCGGGATGATCACGAGGTACCAGTGCAGGTGCCGGACATCCTCATCGCCGCTCCCGGCCGAGCGAATGATGAAATTGTAGTCAGGGTTCCGCAGCCCCAGCCGCATCCGCTGCAGCGTGTCTCGCAGAACCTTCGCGAGGTCGGCAACTTCCGCGTCGCTTGCCCAGGAGAAACTGGCGTGGTGCCTCTTCGGGTAGATCCGCGTCTCGAACGGCGTTTTCGCGGCGTAAGGAACGAAGGAAACGAAGTGCGGCGTCTCGACGAGGACGCGCACCCGGGCCGCCAGTTCTCCCTCCACCATCTCGCAGTAGGCGCAGCGCCCGGTGGTGTCGAAGTGCAGTTGGGCGTGTCTCCACGGATCGCGCACGTGCGGCGGCACGATCGGCGTGGCGATGATCTGCGAGTGCGGATGTTCCAGCGAGGTGCCGGCCAGTGGCCCGTAGTTGCGGAAAATGCTGACCAGATTGATCCGCGGGTCGGACGCGATGGCGAGATGGCGGCTGCGGAACGCGCGCAACACCAACTCCACTCGGCCCAGGGGCAGCGTCTCCAACGTAACGTCGTGGTGCGGCGACTCAATCACCACCTCGGCAATCCCAAACCCACCGGCCCGCAGGAAGGGACCGTTCTGTTCCCGGCAGGGCCGCTCGTCGGATCGCAGCGCGGCGAACTTGTTGGGCACGACCCGTACCGCCCACTGCCCGCCTTGCTCCGAGACCATGACCGGTGGCGGCGTCCGATCCTCGTGCCCCGGGCAGAAAGGGCAGTCCTCGCGGAACGCCGGTGGCTGCGGCCGCGGCTCGAGCCCAGTGCTCATCTGGTCGGGTCGTTTCGCCCTCTCCGATGCGATGATGACCCACTCCTTGGTCACGAAGTTCTGGCGGAACTCGGGCATGGCGGTCCTCCTGGGCGCGCGGACACAGTGACGCGGCGGCGCCGATCAGCGGATACTACTCCTGACGGGCGGAAGGGGCGATCGATCCCGGTCGTAGGAAAGATGACACCATCAGGAAGGTCGATGGCGAATATCGGCCAGGAAGGCGCGACGGGGAAGATTTCGCGAAGAGATCGGAGTGAAAGAGAGGCGCGGGCCGCCACCAAGACTGGGAAGACTTGGAGTGGGGTGCGGCCGGAACAACCTGCCCGCTGCAAGCACGCAAGGTCCGGTCCACACAAGGCGGCTCGTAGCCTGCCACACCCGACCCCGAATCCTCCTCGCCTGGCAACATGCCCGCGCCGAGGGAGCTAGCAACCTCCGGGGAAATCGGCCCTGGAGCGCGCCAGCCGATGATGGACATGAAATGCGCGTACCAAATCGGCAATTCCGGCGCAAATTGTAGTATTGTCATGAAAGTCAACACGTTACGACATCGGGCGAGTCGCCGCCAGACCGGCCGCATCCGGAAGGTCCGTCATTTCTACGGGACGGATCTTCACACCGTTACCTTTCTTCACAGATATACCAACAGGGCCGATGCGTGCTAGTGTACCGTGGCTGCCGTACACTGGGGACGCAAGGTGAGGGCCAGGACCGTCGATTCTGTCGAAGTCGCCGCCCTGGGACGCAGCTGGCCCGATCCAGTGCCGGTGACGCGGGCTCGACCCGCAGGAGGGAGCCTTGGGAGTTCAGCATCGCATCCTGGTCGTAGATGACGAGGAGCCGCTCCGCAGGGGTCTGGCCCGCATGATCACCGGCCTCGGTCACATCGTCGAGCTCGCCGCCGACGCCGAGGAAGGCCTGGAGAAGGCCCTCGCCTCGCCACCGGACCTCATCATCACCGACCTGCAGTTGCCTCGTCGCAGCGGCCTCGATATGGTGGCCGACCTGCAAGAGCGCGGCATTGAATCAACCTTCGTGGTTCTGACGGCGCACGGCTCCATCGACAGCGCCGTCGAGGCCACTCGCCGGGGCGTCTACGACTATCTGACCAAACCAGTCAAGGCGGAGCGTCTCGAAACGGTAATCATGAAGGGGCTCGAGCGAGCCTCCATGCGCCAGGAGGTCATCCACCTTCGACGCGAAATGGTGCGCAGCGGTCGCTTCCAGAAGCTGGTCGGCCAGGCCCCGTCGATGCTCCAGTTGTACCGCCTCATCGAGCAGATCGCCCCCTCCAGCGCACCGGTCCTCATCACCGGCGAGAGCGGTACCGGGAAGGAGGTGGTGGCCCGGGCCATCCACAACCTGAGCCCGCGCGCCTCGGCCCGCTTCGTTGCCATCAGTTGCGCATCTATCCCCGAATCGCTCCTCGAGGACGAGATTCTCGGACACGAAAAGGGAGCCTTTACCTCCGCCTCCTCCATGCGGGCCGGAGTCTTCGAGCTGGCGCACCAAGGGACGATCTTTCTCGACGAGATCGCGGAGATGCCGGTGGGACTGCAAAGCAAGCTCCTCCGAGTGCTGGAAGACCGGCGAGTGCGGCGCATCGGCGGCGAGCGGGAAACGCCCATCGACGTACGCGTCCTCGCGGCCACCAACGCGCACATCGACGAGCGTCTCACCGAAGGGACCTTCCGGGAGGACCTCTACTTCCGGCTGAACGTCTTCAATCTGCACCTGCCCCCACTGCGCGACCGCATCGAGGACATCCCGATCCTCGCCCAATCGTTCCTCGAGGAATATGCCGCGGAGAATGGCAAGCCGGTGGTGGGAATCAGCAGCGAGGCGATGGACGAGATGCGGCACCACGCCTGGCCCGGCAACGTGCGTGAGCTGCGCAACGCTGTACAAAGGGCGGTGATCCTATGCCCGGGCGCCGAGGTGCGGCCCGTCGACCTGCCCCCCGCCGTGCGCGCGGGGAGCGGCGCCCGACCAGGGCAATACCGAGCCGGCGACCCATTCCCCGCCGTGCGGCCAGTCTTCGGCAGCGCTCCGCGCGAGGACGGCTCGATCCAGCTTGCCGTAGGCACCCCGCTCGATGAGGTGGAGCGAGTGGTGATCCTGCGCACCCTCGAGTCGTGCGGCGACAACAAGACCCGCACCGCCTCCATCCTCGGGATCAGCGCCAAGACACTCCACTCGAAACTCAACCGCTATGGGGTCCGGGACGACGGGCGCGGCAATCGTCCGGAGAGCGGGAGCGCGCGATGAGATTGGCCTGGGGGCCACGGCAAATCCTTGCCGTCGTCTCGCTGACAGCCATCCTCATCCTGGTGTCCGGGCTGATGGAGTTGGCCGACACGGTGCGCTTGGCGGCCGACGGAGCCGCCGTGGAGAGCGGTCTGATCACCCGCACGCTGGAGATGCAGGTGAGAGAGTTGGTCTCCCAGTCGACCAGCGACCCCGCCGAGTCGTTGCGGCGTGACCGGCGCGTGCCGCTGGTGCTTGACGCGGCCACCATCGCAGCGCCGTCGGTCGCGTGGGTGGCGATTTGTGACACCAACGGAACCGCCTTCGCTCACACAAACCCCGACCTCGTGGGGCAACGGCTCGCGGGGCCGGAACCGCTTCCGCTCCCGCGCAGCCACAGCCTCGTCGAGTCACTCCGGCTCCTCGCCAGCCTGCGCCGATCTCCCCCTTTCTACGAGGAGCGCAGCGCGCTGCGCTTTGGCGGTCGTCCGTTTGCCGACATTCGGGTGGGAATCGCCGGCGGGCTCCTGCGCGCCCGGGTCAGCGACGTCCTCCGCCGTCGACTCATCGTGGCGGGTTTGCAGATTCTCCTCGCACTCTGGGTGGGGGCGGTTCTCTCGGGAGTCTTCCGTTTTCGCTTGCGCCAGATGGAGGATGGCGTCGCCGCGCTGCGAGAAGGACGCTTTCATGCGCGTGTCCCGGAGAGCGGCGTGGACGAATTCAGCCGACTCGCCCGTGACCTGAACCTTCTGAGCGAGCAGTTCGCGCGAGAGAGTCGTGGACCGCAGGCGACCGCGCTGCGGGAGACGGTCGAGATGCTGGGCCACGGAGTGCTCACCCTCGGGCCGACTCTCGAAGTGGTGCTCCTCAACGGACCCGCGGGTCGCGCCCTCGGTCTCTCACCGGCGGCGGTGGGCCGGGCCCTGGCCGAGCTCCTTCCCGAGGACCATTCGGTGCGTCGGTTGGTGGATGCTCTCGTTCACGACGGCCCCTCCTCGCTCACGGTACTCCTGGGCGGCGAGGGGGAAGATGGTTCGTGCATGGCAGTGGGACACCGGATCGAAGGACAGGACGGGCCGGGTGGCGTTCTGGTGGAATTCAAGGAAGTGGCAGCGCTTCGGCAACGGCACTCCGTGGCCGACCAGATGCGCGTCCTCTCTACGCTCGGGCAGATGGCGACCGGAGTGTCTCACGAGATCCGCAATTCCCTACAAACGATCGAGCTCGAGCTCTCAGAGTTGCGCCGGGCCCGCGACCTCCCCGAAGAGAAAATGCAGGTGCATGTCGGCACGGCGCTCGATGCGGTACAGCGGCTCCAGCTCGCGGTGACAGGTTGCCTCAAGGTGGCGGGACTGCAAGAGCTCACGCCGGCCCCGCTACGGCCCGGCGAACTGCTGACCGAATTGCACCAGGCCCAGGAGACCGAGGCGAATCTCGCCGGCCTCGATCTGGAACTCGTCGTGGAAGCGGATCTGCCGGTGCTGCTGGGTGATCGCGAAGTTCTGCGCCAGGCGCTGAGAAATCTCGTCTCCAACGCCGTCCAAGCTCTCCCCTCACAGACCGGCCGGGTGGTTCTCCACGGCCGCCGCGAGGCGGGCATGGTCATCTTTGCAGTAGAGGACGCAGGCCCGGGCATCCCTCCGGAGAACAGAGGGAAGGTCTTTGACCTCTATTTCACCACCAAGGAGGGAGGCACCGGCGTCGGACTGGCGTTGGTGCGGCAGGCAACGGAGATGCACCGGGGTGAAGTTGTTCTCGACTCGGAGCTGGGGCGCGGCACCACCGTAGCAATGCGGTTGCCGATCGAGGAGGAGTGATGAAGAAGCTCCTGGCGATAGTTTGCCTGATATTCGGGACCGGCTGCGCGCTGCTGCCGCAGCCAGGACCGCGTCCGACGGTGGGCCCTCCGTACATCCCGCCGCCCGAGCCGGTCTGGGTAGTGATCGATCCCGCGCTTCTCGCCTCGTCCGCCCCGGGGGACGAGATCACCGCCAAGACCCGGCCGTCTGCACAGGGGACGAGCGGACACACCGCCGAGACGCCCGCCGTGCGCCCACGGGATCCCGGGCTGCACGAGTCTCTGCCCCCGCCGGCGGGAACGGAAGGAGCCGATCCCGACGCGGAGCACAACGCCGCCGACTCGGTCCACGCCGTGGCGGCGAGAGCGGCCATGATCTCCATCGATCTCGATCCCGAGGACCAAGCCCGACTCACCAGCGTGGCGCGGCGCAATCTCGCGGCCGCCGACTCGCTCACCCGCCTGGCGGGCGCCCGTGTTCCGTCCCCGCGCAACCCCGCCAAGCTGGCGGCCGCCCAAGGGCTGGCCCGCCAGGCCCGGGAGACGATGCAGCGGGGCGATATCCGGGCGGCAGCCAACCTTGCCTACAAGGCGCGGCTGCTCGCGGGCGAGGCGTACCAATAGGCGTCAAGAACCTTGCCCGGATCCACACCGGAAATTCGCCTCAGCGACGACGGCCGACCTCGATGTGGCCGGTGCGGGCAAAATCGATGAAGCCCCGCTCCGGGTCTGTGTGGATGAGCTTCACCCGCACCCGATCCCCGACTTCGAGCCCCTGCGCCCCACGCTCCACCCGGCCTTCAACCGGCGGGTCGAAGATGCGCACCCACGTCCCTTTGGCGGAGGCGCCGGTGACGAGGCCGTCAAACTCGCGCCCGATCCAGCCGTCGAGCAGACAGGCCGCCGCCGCCTTGCGCAGCAACCGCTCCACCTTCTTGGCGTCGTCCTCCTTGCGGGTGCAGTGGGTGGCCAGCGCCTCCAACGGCTCGCGCCCATACGGGATCGGCTGCCCCGCCAGCGCCGCTTTGAGCAGTCTTTGCGTGATGAGATCCGGGTACCGCCGGTTGGGCGCGGTCGAGTGCGTGTAGTCGTTCACCGCGAGACCGAAGTGGCCTGTCACATCCGCGCCCGGGAAGGTGGCCACGTACTCGCCGCGGCCGAGCAGCTTGATGACCGACAGCGAAAGGTCGGGGAAGCGCAAAGGATCCGCCGCGCGGCGCCGGACTAAGAACTCGTGCAAAGCCTTCGCGTCGGGCTCTGCCGGGAGATGGTCTCCGTAGTCGACGGCGATGTCCACGATCCGCTGCCAGCGCTCGGGTGAGCGGACCACCCGGCGCATGACCGGAAAGCCGCGCCCCTCGAGGAAACGGGCGATGGCGCCGTTGGCGGCGATCATGAAGTCCTCGATGATCTCCTTCGCGCGGTTGCGCTCCTCGGCCAGAAGCGCGCTCACCGCATCCCCGTCGAAATGGGCCCGCACTTCGATCGTCTCGAGCTCCAGCGCCCCGTGCTCGTGGCGATACTTCTTGAGACGCTGGGCAGCCTGGTCCTGGAGCCGGAGGCCGTCAGCCAGACCCGGGACGGTCGCGGCCTCTGCAGGCAATTCGCCGCGGCCCTCGAGCCAGGCCCCCACGCCGGAATAGGTGAGCTTGGCTTGGTTGCGCACGATCGCGCGGTACACGCTCGACGCGCCGGTTCCGCCGGTCCCATCGACGGCGGTCTCGACGACCATGGCAAGCCGGTCCTCGCCCGGGTTCAGCGACGTGAGGTCGGTGCTCAACCGCTCGGGCAGCATCGGGAAGTTCTGCGGCGGGGTGTAGATCGACGTCGTGTTCGTGCCCGCGTGCGCATCCACTGCCGAACCCGCCGCGACCAAGGCACTGACATCGGCCACCGCCACCATCACCTTCACGCCGCCACCGGGAAGCGCCGATGCCACGGTGAGCTGATCCAGATCACGCGAATCGTCGTTGTCGATCGAGCACCAGGCGAGGTCCCGCAGATCACGCACGTCGGCGGCGAAGGGGGCTCCCGGGGCCACCATGCGCTCCGCTTCAGCCAGCGCCGGGGCCGGGAAGTCGGGTTCGAGTCCGCGCTGGAGCATTTCCTTCCGAGCCACACGCAGCAGCAGGTCACGTTGTTGTTCTTTCGGGATGCTCATGAGTCAGGCCTCCGATCTGTCACCGCGTTCCTGCCGTCCGACACCTGGGGGGAAGTATCGCACGCCCGTCGAAGAAAGTCAGGTGCGGCGCGCCGGCCCGTTATAGCTCCTCCCAAAAGCCCGCGGGGGTGTCCGTGAACTCCACTAGGATAATCACCGCCTGCGCGGTCCCGGTGATCGAGGCCAGGGTGCTCACGTGCGGCCAGCTCTGGTCGCGCTGGGCCACCACCTGCTTCAGCACGGAGGGATCCGGCCGAAGGTGCGGTTCGACGGCGGCCATTTCCTGTCCCACCGCGGTCCCCGAGGACGCGAGCTGCCCATCCGGTCCCTTGGCCGCATAGCACCACAGACCGCCCGCGTCCTGCACGACCGTCTGGCCACCGTCAGTCTCGTACCAGTGCGCCCACTCATCGCCCGCCAGCCGCGAATCGAAGGAAGAACCGTCGGGTTGGCTCAGCGAGTGGATCGCCTCTTCATTGGCAGGGATGGCCCAGGCGGGGGCGGTGCTAACAAAGAGCAGCGCTAGGAGAGAGAGAGGAAGAGAGAAAAAAACACCTTCCCGCTGCCACCAAGAGTTCGAGAGCGTCCGGACATGTCAACCTCCTGTTGCATTGCCAGCCATTGAGGCGGCGTCAGATCCACCAGCGATTCGGATTGAGGGTCGTCGGCGCATACACGAACCGCCCGGTGTTCAGGCGGGGAGAGATCAGCCGCCGGGGCTGCCTCGGGGAGATACCCGGGAGCGGTGAGATTCGTGGCGGGGCCATGAGGGAAGGAACTGGCGTACGGCCCACCCGTCGAAGTCGGACGCGAAGGCACCTCTACCCGCCGGATTTGTTGTCATGCAACGATCTCGATGTCTGTCCGGAATTCGGGAAGGGCGATCTGCGTGACGATCACGGAGGCAATCACTGACTGCGCAGATAGTGTACCGGTTGAGTGAGCCGGGGTCAAATCAAAACGAGAACGTGGGATTCGGAGGCTTCGGGCTTCAGACTGCTCAACGCCATCCCCGGCCCGAACCCACACGGCGGATGTCACGGAAGGATCTTGTATCCGGCCCCGGAGCTGATGATCGTCGAGTTCCTTGATCCTGCCGAAATCGAGCTCCTGAATGCCGTCGCCTACTACAACGGTGAAAGCGAGGGCTCGGATATGAATTCGCGGCAGAGGTCAAGCGCACGATCGGGCGCGTGATGGAGTATCCGAACGCCCGGGCATCACTGTCGAGCCGTACGCGCCGTTGCCGAACCAGTCGATTCCCGTATGGCGTCGTCTATCAGCTTCATGGCGACGTGATTCTAGTCGTGGCGGTCATGCATCTTCACCGAGATCCGGAGTCATGGAGGGATCGGCTGCCTCCCGACGAGCGTTGAGAGAGCAGCGACCAGTCCCGGGCACTCGCGCGCCACGCGCCCGGATCACGATCGCAAGAGTCACGCCTCACACAACCAGATCGCCTCGTTTGGACCGCCTCGTCCCCCACTATGCGAGCGAATCGGGTTCCCTCCCCGCCGCGATCCCCTACGGCAAACCCGGCAGCCACCACGCCGCCGGAACCACCAACAAGGAATGGCCGGCCTGATCGATCCGTCTGAACCCCTCGCCCTGCTCCAGAAGCTGGACGGCCGGGACACCCAGGGCGACCTGAAACCGCCTCAGATTTGCCGCCGGCGTGTCGTCACCTCGCTTCGCTTCCACGAGGAGTAAGGGGCGGTTCCCTTCCGAGAGAAGGAAGTCCACCTCGCGACCTTCCTTGGTCCGGATGAAGTGGAGCCCGTACTCGCCGAGTCCCGTGTCGTTCCAGTTGGACACCGCTCGAAACAGCTCCAGGGCGATCAGGTTTTCAAATCGTGCTGCTTCATCCTCGATCAAGGCATAGTCGAAGAGGTACGTCTTTCGTTCCTTGTGTAGTGCCCGCGCCACCTGGGGCGTCCAGGGGGAGAGGGTGAACGTCAGGTAGAAGCGTTCGAGTATGCCGAGCCAGTTGCCGACCGTGTTGTACGCTACCTTGAGGTCGGTGGCCAGGCTGGGAATCGACAAAGGTGCACCGACCTTTGAGGGCAGCAAGTGGAAGAGGGTCTCGACGTCATCGATGTTCTTGATCGCGGTCGCATCCCGGATATCTTCGCGGATCGGTTGCCGGTGATAGGTGCGTGCCCATATGAACGACGCTGAAATATCGTCAAGACGATTATTCTCTTGGGTGACATTTGGCCAAGGACCTCAAGACGACGACGAGGAAACGTAACGAACTGATCGACAAGGAGTAACGACGAGTGGAAGTCCCCATCAGCGCCCCATCGCGCCTCTCAATCGGTCGGCGGGGATCCACTTCGTCAACTAATCCACCTTGCCGCTCAGAAGGCCTCCGCCCCAGAGAAGTTCCAGGAAGCGGCCGTACGGAACAAACCGGATGCCATCCTTCAGGCGCTCGACGGGATCCTGGGAAACCACGAAGTAGGCCGGGAGCTCCTTCTCCGCCTGAAGCCGACGGAGCGAGGTCGCATCTCGATCGGAGGTCCGCTCCGTCGCCTTCACTTCGATGGCGCAGACATCCCCGACCACGAAGTCCACTTCGTTCTGGTCCTGGGTCCGCCAGTAGGCGAGTCGCGCGGGAGACCTCTGATAGGCGATGGCGGCACGGAGTTCCATGGCGATGAACTGCTCGAAGGCGCGACCATAGAGGTTGGAGTGGCGTTCGAGCGTCCGCAGACGCGCCAGCGTGTTGGTCACGCCGGTGTCAAACAGGTAGAACTTCGCCGCCGTCACCTCCTTGCGCTTTGTCGATTGGCCCCACGGCTCCACGAAGAACCCAATGAGGGTATCCTCCAGAATCCGAAAGTGCTCGATCACCGTCGAGGGCGATACGCCGATGTCGCGCGCGACGTTGGTGAAGTTCAGGACTTCGCCCGTGGTGAGCGCGGCGATGGTCAGAAAGCGGCCAAAGCGGGCGAGGTTGCGAACCGCGCCCTCGGCCTGAATCTCCTCGCGCAGGTAGGTTCCCACGTAGGCATCGAGTTCCTCGTGCGGTTCGGTCGATCCATACACCTGGGGCAGGCCGCCCACGGTCAGGTACCGCGTGAGATCGAACTGTGGGATTTCAGCCGAAACAAGAGGAAAGAGGTTCGCCTGCCAGGCACGCCCCGCCAGCAGATTCGCCTGCCCATGCCGGAGCCTCCTGGCGCTGCTTCCCGTGAGCAGGAAACGCGTGGGCGTCTCTTCAATCAATCGGTGCACCTCGTCCAGGATCGACGACAACTTCTGAACCTCGTCGATCACCACGATCTCCTTGCCACTGGCGCGGATCATGTCGCCGAGATCGCTCGGCCTGTTGCTCAAGCGCAGGAAGTTGTCGGACTTAAGAAGGTCGATCACCAGGACGTCCGCGGCGAGCTGAGCCCGAATCAGAGTGGTCTTTCCCGTTGAACGAGGGCCGAGCAGAAAGAAGGACTTCTTGCGGAGGAGTGGGGCGAGTTGAAGCTGCCGGACGTAGTTCATGGCTCGATTTTGTGGGGTGGAGTCGAACGATTTCAACGATTTTGTTCGACGTCGTCAAACATTTCCGACTCTGCAAGATGGCGCCGGAGCCGACAGTCCAGCCGCACCGACGGTGGACATGAACGCTGGACGTCAGATCGCCATTTCCAGCCCACCCGGTCCGAAGGTGATGGGCCGGCCATGCGTGCCTTTGTCACCGGTCTTCGAGCAGGAAATCCACCAAGTGGCTCCGTCGAATGCAATTGCGCTGATCGGGGCCGACCTCGTCCATGGAGAGCACCAGCTTGGCGTAGTTGTCGGCGATAGGAGCGTGCTCTTGCCCACCCGGCGCACTCCCGTGATGACCTTCACGATGGGCTTGTCCAGGTAGGCTTGGATTCGGTCGAGGTATCCGGGACGGTGGATCATGGCGTGGCTCCGGGCCACAGAACCGAAGATCCATTCCATCCTACCTGACGGGGTCGCCGTTCCCGGCGGCGCGGCCATCCCGGAGATCGCCGTAGGGATTGCCCCCCCGGTCGCGGCAATGACGCCCGCCGACAACGCCGCAAGAATACCTTACGTTTTGGCATCATGGTACATGGACTTCTCAAGGTGCCCGTACGACAGTCATGCATGCTCTTCGGCCCGAGGCAAACCGGCAAGAGCACGTTGGTTAGGCTTAGGCTTGGGCTTGGGCTTGGGCTTGGGCTTGGGCTTGGGCTTGGGCTTGGACGTGGACATGGACGCAGATTGGGATTTGCCGGCCCGACCCGGCTGGGTGCCTTCGCCTGCTTTACGTCACTTCTCCTTTGCCGTCCCCAATCCCACCGTCTCCAACCGCGCGACCGTCCTTCCGCAGCGCCCGGAAAAACTCCCGCAGCATCGACGCTGATTCCTCGGCCAGAACCCCGCCGCGCACTCGATAGCGGTGGTTGAACCCCTCCGCGTCCTGGATGCGAAGCTGTGATCCAAGCGCCCCGAACTTCGGCTCGGAAGCTCCGAACACGATCTCCTCGACCCGTGCTAAGAGCAGCGCCCCGGCGCACATCAAGCAAGGCTCCACGGTCACGTAGGCGCGCGCACCGATCAGACGGGAATGGCCCAGGGTCGAGGTCGCCGCCGTGATGGCCAGCATTTCCGCATGGGCGGTCGGATCCTGGGTCGTCTCCACGCGGTTCCAACCGCGCCCGATGACGCGTTCGCCCAGCACCACCACGCACCCGATCGGGACCTCGCCGGCTTCGAGGGCGGTCCGGGCCTCGTGAAGAGCGCGCTGCATCCAACGCTCGTCGTCGGCGGGACCTAACCGCTGAGCATCTCGCGGCGCAAGAGCGGGAGCCGCGGGACCGGGAATCGCAGGATCGGGAATCCCTGGAACGGGAGCCGCGGCAGCGGTCACTTCGTCGGACGCGGAGAGAAGGCCGCCATGATAGACGCCAGCACGTCGACGACGAGATCCTCAGGTCGCGGCGGTTCCGGCGCCAGACCGCCCAATCGCCGGTCCCGCGCGCTAGCCTCATTGTCGCTGGCCACGCCGGTATCATCACCGCCGGGCGTATAGAGTTGCGTGTCCTGCCGGATCATCTTCTGAGCTTCCCACACGATCATGCCGGTCTTTCCGCTGAGAATGACGAGCCGCATCTCGACCTGTGTGAAAGACGACCCTTCCTCTGTGACACCGACCTTCTCGCGCTTCCAGTCGCTCAACTCGCCGAAAAGAAGGCCATCGACGCCCATCTTCGTACACAGACTCTCAACGAGGAACTTGTCTGCCACGCGCTCGTCATGCCAGACCTTCACCAGCCGGTCGAAGACATCGCCCGCTCCGGCCGCGGCCGCACGCGCGCGCGCCGTCTGCACACCGAGGACGACGAACCTGTCCTGGTTGGACGAGAGTTGACCCTCCAAGATCCCCTCGACCATCTGGCGCGCCACTTCGTCACCCACCGAAGATCCTACGGTGACAAAGCCCAGGCTCTGGATGTTCAGTGAATCCCATTCGGGGGAGAGGATGGCGGTGGCCGGGCGGATACCGGCGGTGGTGGCGCGACAGGAGAGGCCCGGCAGGACCGCGAACACGAGCATGGTCACGAGCAACGCCGCGGCTGGTCGTGGCGGTGGCTTCACAGTAGAGACCCGCGACAGGCGCAGCATCTCGCCTCCCCTCTCCGCAACCCCGATTCCGATTCTAATCGCGATTCCGATCGCGATTCCGATCCCGCGATCAAGAAATGTGCGCCCAGGAGGATTTGAACCCCCAACCTTCTGATCCGTAGTCAGATGCTCTATCCAGTTGAGCCATGGGCGCCAATACCGAGAACCGTTCCAAGGACAGCTCTGCAGTCTCTTCCGAGACCTGCTCCAGCCGGCTTTCCAGGCCGTCGTCCAAGCCTGCCTCCAGTCGCCGGCAGATGGCGGAGAGGGGGGGATTCGAACCCCCGGTAAGCTTTTGGCCTACAACACATTAGCAATGTGCCGCCTTCAGCCACTCGGCCACCTCTCCCGCAACCCTTGCAACTGCGGAGGGAGTGGGATTCGAACCCACGGGTCTTGCGACCGACGGTTTTCAAGACCGTTGCCTTCAACCGCTCGGCCATCCCTCCTCAGGGAAGGTAGAAGTAACCACGGCGATCGGCGCATGTCAACAGCCGAGTCGAAGACCGAGAATGGCTCCGGAACGGTAGACGCGCGGACGCCGACCCCGTGGCGGGGCGCTGATGCTAGCACCTGTCTGTGGTCCCGTCGACCGGCGATCCGCCTACGGTGCGCAGCAGTCGCATGCCCCCTCAATCCGCCCACCTCCAAGAACGAGCCCATCGCGATAGACTACGCACGATTGCCCCGGCGTGATCCCCCGCTGCGGCTCGCGAAAACGCACGTGGAGCCGATCTCCGTCCACCCGTGCGTCGGCCGCCGCGGCCTCGTGGTGGTAGCGGATTTTCACCGCCACCGGCGCGCGAGCGATCTCCGTCGGCGGCATGAAGAAGTGCAGCCGTGATGCCGTAAGCCCACCCCGGTCGAGTCGCTTCGCGGGCCCGACGACCAGCGTGTTCGTCTCCGGCACGAGGCGCAACACGCGAAACGACTCCGGCCCGCTGAGCCCGAGCGCGTGTCGCTGCCCCACGGTATAGCGGGCCAGCCCCTGATGATGTCCCAGAAGCTTCCCGGATTCGTCGAGGATGTCCCCGGGAGTGAAAGCCGCGTGCTCCGGGCCGAGCCGCGCACGCAGCGTCTCTGTGTAATCACCGCCCGCCACGAAGCAGATGTCCTGACTCTCTCCCTTGTCCCAGACCGGCAACCCCAGGTCCCGGGCACGGGTCCGCACCTCGTCCTTGGAAAGCCCGCCTAGCGGCAACATCAAGAACGGCGGGACGTCAGCCGGGACCCCCCAGAGGACATAGCTCTGGTCTTTCGCCGGATCGGCGCCGCGGGCGATGAGGTGGCGCTCGACATCGTCGCCCCCTCTCGTTCCCACTACACGCGCATAGTGGCCGGTCGCGATGCGGTCAAAGCCGTTCTTCTGGGCCCAGGCCAGAAGCGGCCCGAACTTCACATGGGTGTTGCACTCGACACAGGGGTTCGGGGTGCGCCCGGCGGCATATTCGGCGGTGAAGTCGTCGATCACTCGTTCACGAAAGAGCGTCTCAAGGTCGAGGACAAAGTGCGGCACCTCCAGCCGGCGGGCGGTCGCCTGCGCGTCGCGGATCCCTTCCAGGCCACAGCAGGCGCGACGAGAGGACTCCTGCTCCCCGTGACAGAAGAGCCTGAAGGTGACGCCTGCCACCTCGTGCCCCTCGTCGCGCAGAAGCGCTGTCGCTACGGCACTGTCTACGCCGCCACTCATCGCCACGAGGACGCGCCGGCCCACGAAACCACAAGCTTCGGTGTTCATCCTATCCAGCGGGAAAAGGCGATGCCGCCACGAGAACGTATCGACACCAGGAAATCACGGCCCGCCGACGCCGATCATCGGGCGCAGAACCTCGATCCCCTCGGACGCGGCGCGTCCCAACTCCGAATCCTTGTCGATCGCAACAACAGCCGTCCACTCGACAATCGCCTCGCGGTAGATCGTGGCATCGGCGAAGGCAATACCGAGCCAGTAGTAGGGCGTCTGGTCTTTCGGGTCGATCTTCTTCGCTTCGAGATAGAGGCGCACCGCTTCCTCGTGGCGTTGTAGAGCATAGAGGGCCTGCCCCTTGCGGCAGAGGGTGTCGACGCGGCGCGGCTCGATTTGGAGGGCGGCGTCGAACTGTGCGAGCGCCTCCTCGGATTTCGCCGACTCGTTCAGGACGGTGCCGAGACGGACCATGGCCGTGGCGTTGCGCGGATCGAGCTCAATGGCGCGGCGGTACTGCTTCTCCGAGCGGTTGCGATCCCCCTGATCGTAGTAGAAAGCCGCCAGATCCATGACCAGGGCGACATCGTCCGGACGGGCCTCGATCTTCGCCTTGAGTTCGCGCTCCCGGATCTCCGGGACGGCTGCTGCGGAGTCCGGGAGGGCCGCCGCGGAGTCAGGGGCGGCCGGTTCGGCCGCGAGCACCAAGGTCGGGATCGACAGCAGGAAAAGAAGGGTGGCAAGGATGGCTCGACGGGAGCTCGACATCGGGTGACCTCCTGGTTAGATCCTGACGGTACCGCAGCGGGAGTCCGCCACTCAAGAGCGGTGCCACCCTCCGCGCCGAAGAATCACGATCCCCGGTTGGGGAAGCCCCGTCTGGTCGTCCGTGAACTCCCGGTGTGGTCGCCGACGGCGAAGAACCACCGTCTGCGGACCCCCGCTCAAACGGGCGCGTTGCTGCCGCCGCCCATGTCGTCAGGGCCGCCCGGACCGCTCTCGTCGCCCCCGCCGGGAGACCCGGTGCCGGATCCCCGCTGTTCAGCCTCGCGGCGATCCTCCGCGAAGGGCGACCGGGAGAGAAAATGCCGCTCGATCTCATCCAGACCATCCACGGACCGTTTCTCGGGAACGAAAAGGGCGCGCGCGTGGACGCGGCGGAAGAAGTGGCGTACGTCCATCGAGCGGGCGCCGGGGGCAAGGGTGGCCGCGAGTGTGCGCCGGTCGGACGTCACTACCACCGGGTGCTCACCATCCCGCACCGACCGTTCGGCCAGGAAACGGATCCGGTCGTCGGCCTCCTCCGGTGGAAATGAATACTCGGTTCGCAGGTGCGGCCATGAGACGGCGTCGGGGTTCCGATCCTGATGGTTGCCGTCGTACACGACGGTGATGCGGGCACCGACGGCGCGGCCGAACGCCTCTAGGCTCTCCTCAAGGCCGTGACGCGCCTCGCGGCGCTGCCCTGCGACCTGCAGTTCCTCCCATTCAGGAACGGCGAAGATGGCATTGTGGCCGTCGACGATCCAACGGAAACGACCCGGAGAGGCCTCCTCCGCAGACAGGCGGCGGTTCGCTCCGCCCTCGGTATCCCGTGCCCTGTCCCGGCCCATGACTATCGCATGAGCACGAGCCGTCGGTTGTGCGCCTCGTCGCCCAGGCTCAACCGGGCAAAGTACACTCCCGATGCGAGGCGTCTCCCGGCATCGTCACGGCCGTCCCATCCCAGGGCGTGCCGCCCGGCTACGGTCTGCCCGTCGTAAAGCACACGCACGCGACGGCCGGCCACATCGAAGACGGCCAGCCGGACCCGACCACCCGGTGCGGGAACAAGGAAGGCGAAGTTGGTCTGCCCGGAAAACGGACTTGGGACAACGGGCAGGAGTTCAAGCCGCACGACGCCTCCCGGAGCGTGGGCTACCAGTGGAGCGGAATAGTCGACGGCCCCACTCGGAGCGACGCGCGCCACGAGATAGACGTACCACCCTCCCCCTTCGACACCGCGATCGAGGTATTCGTGCGGGCCGGCCCCGCGGAAGTCCTGGTCTCCCCCCACCGGATCGTAACCCTCGGGAGCGGCGTCGCCGGGATCATCAGGCCCCTCGGCCTCACGCCGGAAGATGAGCCAGCGCGCCCCGCTCTCGTCAGCGCCCGCCCGCCAGCGGAGCCGAATCCCCTCACTGGTGCTGTCCGCCGCCGCCTCAAGCAGGCTCACCGGCGTCGGGTCGCCGAAGATCACCACCCCGGACGGATCGCGAAACATAGGCGACGATGCTATGGGGACGAAGCTGCCCGCCACCCAGCGCAGAATCGCGCCGGGAGACAGGCCCAATCCGTACGGGTCGGTGTTTCCGTCAACCACTAGCGGGTCGCCATCCAACTCCGACTGGACGTCCCGCAACGCAATGAAAAAGCGCGACATCGCGGTCTTCGAGATGACGCCGTGGGCAGTCATCCTGAAGACCGCGCCGTGGCCCCCGCTCACGTTCCAAGGGGTGGCATCGCGATCGGCAATCAGAAGACCCCCGTGAAGGTCGGAGCAGATGGCACCAGGGGTCCGCCAGTCCCGGGATGTGGCGAAGACGCGGAGTTCCCGCGTGGCTAGGTCGAGACGGTAGATTGCCCCGATCCCGGTGGTGTCGGGGCCGTTCAGGTCTGCCTTCTCGTCGGAGATAGCCAGGATGCCCGGTTCGAGCCATGTCATGGATGCGGGCAACTTCAACGTGGTATCCGAGAAGACCGGCGTGATCTCCGCAGTCTGAAGGTTCACCTTGAAGATAGCTCCGGGACCGATGAGCGAGCCTGTGTAAAGGGTGTCGGGATCGGCCTTGGCGTCGAGCACGAGTGCCGTCGTGTCGGTCCAAGCCAGCACCTTGACCGGCGCCTTGAACTCGCGGTGACCGCCCAGATTGCGGAGTTCATGCGTGAATGGGTCAAACAGAAAGAGGGTGCCGCGCCGATAGTACTGATTGACGGCAAGAGTATCGAGGATCAGAAAACGCGGTGCGGCGGCATTCCCGACCAAAGCCAAGCTGACCGGCCGCCGTAGAGATGGGCTGGTCAACATCGGAACGACCGCCCCGGTGATCAAGTTGACCTTGAACAGCGCTCCCGATGGACCGGTGCCCGACTCGCTGAACGGATCGGCTTCGGCATCGACCAAGTAGGCATGCCCCGGATCCAATCCAACCCACGTCTGTAGCTTCACCGTCTTGTTCAGGATCCCCCCCAAGGGGCTGGATACGGTGGGGCGGAAGACCAGCAGCCGTCCCTCTGACACAGGGTTCAGTTGCACGTCGTAGGAGATGATCACCGAGTCCCCGGGCGCGAGGGACCCGGCCCAGCTCAATCCCCGGATATCCTCACTGATCAGCCCCACACGAACACCCTGCCCGTTCATCGACTCGGCTGTGCCAAGAATGACCGCCGCCTCTGCAGGCAGGCTGTCGCGATAGGCCACGCCGGAGGCCTCGGCCACGCCGGCATTGCGCAGCACCGCCCGCCAGTGGATGCGATCGGCCTGGTGCAGGGGAGGGCCGTTGGGGTCGGACCAGTCGTACCGCGGGAACGTCATCACCGGTCCCGGCTTCATCACCAAGTCGGAGATCTGCACGAAGGAGTCGGACCAGGCGAACTCCCGTAAGTGGCGCGAGGACGGATCGAATCCCCGCACCAGCCCGACGCCGGTCTGCCCCACCGCGTGCTTTGCCAGACGGTCCAGGAGCAGCACTTCTCCGGAAGGCATGCGGACGGAACGCCAAAGCGACTTGATGTCCGGCAGATCGAGGAGCCGTGTCAGGCGAACCAGCCCTTGCGGCCGGTAGAGCTTGATCGTCCCGCGCGGGTACACAGGGTTGGCTCCGAGCGAATCGCTGATCAGCAGCGTCGAGTCGTCATAAGCGGTGATTCCCGTGGGCTCCGGGAGCGACGGGTCTTGCAGCCACCCCACAACCTCCCGCGTGCCCGGGTCGATGGTAAAAACCGCGCCGGTATTCCCGGGCGCGCCGTTTGGGTTGGCGGCGGGATCAGCCAGGTAGAGCATCCCGTCGGGACCGAATGCGGCCTGAGTCGGGGACCGGAAGAGCGAGTCGGCGCAGTAGAGGGAGAGGTAGCCGTTTGCGGTCCGCGAGAAGATCGCGCCCCGTGACGGGGCCGTCGGGCCCTGCTCCTGAGCGTCCCGGTCGACGATGAGAAGATCCCCCGTCGGCGCAAACAGCAAGTCAGTCGGCGTCTTCAGCCGCTCGTCGGAACGTACGTACTGAAGCAGGGTACCCCGTGACGTGTCGAAGCGGTAGATCGCCCCGGACGTATCCCCGCGATCCGCCGCGAGGAGTAGTTCGCCTTCCGATGTCCATTCCGCGGCGGCCCCCCCCAGCAGATTGGCTTGGCTGCAAATGAGCCGACGCCCCCGGAGGGGTTCCGGCCCGAGCCAGAAAACCGCTCCTCCATAGGAGCCGCCGAGGTTGTGCGGATCGGCGGCGCTGTCCACTAGCAGAAGGTCATTGGGAAGGAAGCCCGAACGGATCGGACACGACTGATCGGCCGAATACGGATATCGACCTCCCTGCACCGAGAGGTTCACCTCCGCCAACGCGCCAAAGGAGCCGCCCGGAAGCACGATGCCGGGCACGGAAAGACGCACCGTGTCCCCCCAGGCCACGCGTCCGGTCCAAGCTGCCTGGTTGGACAAGGTGTCAACGGCAATTCCCGCAATCAATGACTGGACCGGAAGCACACGGAGAGTCGAGCTGCTGAAAGACAAGACCGCCAGCGACTGCGGCGCGGATCGCTGCCCCGTGTTGACAATCTGCACCTCGGCCCACAGGGTGTCGCCCGGGCGCGGATCCCCCGGCACCGATGTCCGCAAGCTGAGCCGGCTGCTGCGCAAATCGGGCCACCCGAGAGAAGCCACGCCGTCGGGCTGGCGCAAGAGCCCGGAGGCTGCCGCCACGGTCAGTGCCCCGGTGGAGGGGTTCAAATTGAATACCGCCCCACGGTCGTACTCCGGAAGCTGATGCGGGTTGGCCGCTCGGTCGGCCACGAGCAGATTGCCATCCGACCCTACGGTGAGATCGATCGGCTCCCGCAGCAATGTGTCAGCCGAGGCGATGGAAATCGTCACATCTCGCCCTCGGTGCACCTTGTAGATGGCGCCTCCCTTGGGGTTGGGACCGCCCGTAGAACGGAAACTGCAAACGTAGAGGTCATTGGCCGCATCCACGGTAACGCCGGTGGGGCCCAGGAACAGGCCGGCATCGAGCTCGATCTCGCGGGCCGTGCCGCCGGGGGGCAGTTCCCACAACGCCCCCTGCCAATCCCTTCCTCCGTCATAGTCCACGACGACGAGCGCCCCTCGGCGGTCCACCACTGCGTCCAACGGCTGATGGAAGCCCGAGTCGGCGGCTGCCACGGACAGCACCTTGGTCACTGCGTCGTAGCGAAAGATGGCCCCCGGGCCGGGATCACTGAGCTGATCGGGGTGGGGACGGGGATAGGGATATCCTCTGGGATTTGCGTCCCTGTCGATGATGAGAAGCGTCCCGTCCCGATCCAGGGCCAGGCCGGCCGGTCTGACGAACCCCTTGTCCTGGCCAAGGCCGAGCAAGACACTCACCGTGTCCGTGGTGTTGAGACTGCAGACCAGAATCGCGCCGAGCTCCCTGCCCGGGCTGCCCGAACTGCCCGGATCGAGGACGGCCAATCGGCCATCCTCGAGGAAAACCGAATCGGCCGGCTTCACGAGGAGCCCGCCTTGGCTCAATGGATCCGGATCGGCCGAATCCGCCCCCGCGGCATAGATGATCCCGGTAGCGGTAGCGCCGCCGACAGGCGGCACCGTGTCGAGAAAGAGGCTGGCACCGGGGCCGAACTCGCGGTGGGGGATGAACCACCGGGAAAGCATCGTGGGTGTCTCGCCCGCGCGAAGTACGAGCCGGTGCTCGACGGGCACACCGGGCGGCGCGAGGTCCGAGATCTTGAGGCGGAAGCGGATCGTCGTTTCGGCATCCTGCGCGAGGACTCCCGACCAGGAAAACCTCTGCTTCCCTTGGTCGAAACATGCCCGTCCGGTTCCAACGGAGTCCGAGCCGGGGACAAACTGGAATGGAGCACGCACGGTGTCATCGAGCGACACCGTCGGGGCGTCCGCCGTCCCGGTGTTGCGCACCAGCACCCGCGCCGTGAAGAAGTCCCCGGGTCCCGTCAATCCCGGCGTCTCGTCGGTCCAGGTGACTCTGGAAGAGTCGAGCTGGGCACCGAACAATTGGACGAAGCTGTTCAAGCCACGGAAGTTGTCGGAGACCTTGGGCGACTGCAGAAGCACCCCGTCGCTCTGCCGAAAACGGAATACCGCCCCCTTGCCCTGGGGAGCCTGCGCCTGAACGGTGGCGGCCCGGTCGAGAACATACACGTCATTGTCCAAGCCGATGAGAATGTCCACCGGGTCGGAAAACTCGACCACCTCAGTTGCCGTGAAGCGCTCGACCTCTCCCGTCAACCTGGAAACGCGAAAGACAGCTCCCGGCGCATTGCCGCGGCCGTATGGGTCAGCATTGCGGTCGACCAGAAGATAGTCCCCGCTGTGCTCCCCTTGCTTGATGATCGCCAAGGCGGAGGGAGCGACAACCTTCCGCCTGTCTCCCTTCCGGAAGGCCCGCTCGGTGGTCATGGCCCCGGTGCGTGTGTTGACGCGGAAGATCGCCCCGGCTGGATCACCGAATGCCTGGGGATTGGCCACCTCGTCGACGACCAGGATCGTGCTATCACTGTCGACGGTCATGCTGCGCGGCTCACGGAAGATCTGCGGGTCGGCCAGAATGGACACATTGCCGGTGGCGGGATCGACCCGGAAGATGGCCCCGTTGCGCGCTCCCCACTCGTGAGGGTCAGCGTCGCTGTCGAGCAGAAGGAGGGTCCCGCCGGACTCCAGGAGGAGATCGGCCGGCTTGCGGAAGAGCTGATTGGCGGCGACCAGGCGGGCCGGCGCCGTGACCGAGGCCGCAGGATCGACCAGCCAGATGGCGCCAAGGGGACCATGGAGTTGCAATGGATCGGCGCCTGCGTCCGCGATGTAGAGTCGCCGGTCCGGGGTGACGGCGGTGGCTACCGGATTCACCATGCCGGCCGCATCGGTGGCAAGGCGAGGGCCCACTGCTGGGTCCAAGCTGAAGATGAACACGGCGCCGCGGGTGCCCGACGCCCCGGAGCCGGCTTCGGCGCCGACGAGGAGAATCTGTCGAACTGTCGCCACCGCGGCCAGGGCGCACGGGACGGTCAGCGGAACGGCAACAGGCAAGAGGAAGCCGAAAACAATCAGGGGGAGAGAGCGGCACTGACGGGTCGCCCGGATCCATCGCAACCCCGCGCGGGTCGATCTTCCGGTCACGGTGGAACTCCCGTCCGCCGGCCGCGCGAGCCCGGGGGCCGGCCCGATCAGTCGACCTGTTCTTCGGAGGTACCGGGCTGGGTGTCAAGCTCGGGGATCTCGCCCAAGGCCAGCTCCTCCCGCGCGACCTCCATCGTCTCCTCGGCCCCGCTGAGGATCAGCCGCGTCTCCTTGCGTCCGCACCTGGCTCCATCCTGCACCAGATCCTTCTGATCCTTGGCCAGCTTCAGGATCTCCAGCAGATGATTTTCCATACGGCCCGGCTGCACATACAAGTGGTCCAGACCCGCCAGCAGGCTATACACATTCGTATCCCGGTAGCCCAGCCGCTGGAGTAGCACACGGAGAACCCGGTTCATGGCGAAGTACGACTGGATGACGCACTCCTCATCGTTCCCATCAGCGTAGCAGCCCCGCGCACGACTCAGCTCGGCGATCGCCGTTCGGACTTCCTTGTCAATCTTCTCAGGATCAGCCTCGACTCGCTTGAGCCGGCCGTTCCTCAAGCAACTCTCGAACGCATCCACCTCGGTCCCCTCCCCATGTCATGGCTCGCGACGACTGCTGAGTCTAGCGTCGAGTCCAGCCAGGGACAACCTAATTCGCGAGCTTCGCCGAGACGGCGCGGCCACTCTCACCCGCGCGCTTCCGCTCGGCGGAAACGCCTCAGTGCTTCACCGCCTGGATTGCCGTCGCGTAGGCGAACCCCGGAGACCATTCGGGGGTGTGGCATCCACGGCACACGGCCTCCGCCACCTCGACATTTCCCGTCCGCAGGTGCAGCGTGCCCTGTTTGTGGCACGCCTCACACTGGACATTCGCGAAATCGGCCGCTGTGGCCTGCGCGGGGCGGAAATCCGGACGTGAGAGGTCCGGCTGAAACCCTCCGGCCCCGTACCCGGTGGCATGACATGAGACGCACCCTTCCGCCTTGGGCTTCCCCGGCAGCGGACGGTCGAGCGAAGCAAAGGCCCGGGCGTGCGGCGTGGACTGCCACGAGCGATACTGCTCGCTGTGACAGCGTCGGCAATTCTCGTCCCCCAGATAGCGCTCGCCGGTCGTCGTCTTCTTCTCCTGCTCCGCCTCACGCGCCTTGCGGACATCCTCGCGCATGACCTTGCACTTATCGTTGGTCTCGTTGACCTGCTTCAAGATGTCGGGGTTCTCGGGGACCTCCTTGTCGAGCGTCGCGTTTTGCGATCCATAGTCGACGACATGTCCCGCCGGGTCGATGATCACGACGAGCTCGCCCGAGTACTGTCCACGCGTGCCCGTCTCCTGGCAGATCGTTTCCCCCTTCTTGCGCGCGTTCTGTTCCCAGCCTGCACGCTGCCCGTAGAGGGCAACCCCGATGCCCGGTACCGCCTGCAGCAGTCGGTCGGTGTCGGCCGTGGACATCTGCGACATGAGAACGACGAGGTCGGCCTCCCGATGCAGCTTCGGCACCAGCGCGGCAGCGACCTCAAACGGATCTTTGAATCCGAACTCGATCCCTTCGGGCGCACGCACGCCCGCCAGCTCGGCCCCGCCCATGACGGCGAAGATCGCTACTTTGAGGCCGTTCACGGGGATAACCAGGTAGGGAAGCCCGACCGGGGTTTCAGAACCACCCCGCTTGACCGTCAGGTTGGTGGAGATGACGGGGATCGTCCCCTTCGCGCGCAGTTGCTCGAAGGTATTCCACAGGGTCAGCTCGCGCGGACCAGGGCTGACCACCGATACCTTAGTCTCCTCCAAGACCTCCCAAATGAAACGAGTCTCAAAGTCGCCGGTCACGTCGTCAATCTTGGCGAAATCCCCCAACTCTACGTGGAGAAACGGACGCTGGGTCGCCGTGAGAGAATCGATGATGCTGGCCCGCCGGGTCAGCCCGCCCTTCTGGCTCGAGTGTCACCCACAGGGGGCGAGTTCGCCCTGCAACGAGCCGAAGGAGACGATAGTCACGTCGGCGTTGGTGAGCCGTTGTCCGCTACCACGGTAGGCAGCACAGCCTTCCAGCATTGCCAGGAGCCCGATCAGGGCAACCAGGCCGAAATGGCGAAGTACGCGCATCATGCCTCCACTCCTTGCCTTGTTCTTTCCTCAGTCGACCCCAGGGGCCGGTTCCGGGAGTCTATCATTCGGTTATCGTCCGGTCCAAGCCTGAGCTTGAGAAGGGTCCCGGAGGCCGGCCGGTCCCGCCCCGCTGAATCAGGAAGGCTACACCAAAGGACTGTGTCAGTTCGATGGAAAACCGGCCTGTGTTGGGGGATGACTCGGTCAGCGGCTTTCCCGATCGTATTTCACGTCGGGAAGCTGCCGAATGGCAATATGGAACAAGTACTCGGCGCGGCTGCCGACCGTGCGATGCTCGAAGCGCAAGTCCCAGCAATGCAGGTCACGGTACAGACTGAATGAGTGTGAGATAACTTTGCGGGTACGGGCGTCCGCGTAGACGCTGCCGTCGCACTTCCACTTTGGCGTTGGATGAAGCGAGAGGGTGAGATTGAGCGTCAGGCTGCGGACCGGCTTCGGGGCGCCACGGCTGGTCGAGTAGGAGTGGCTGATCTGGGTTGACCAGGACGCTCCGGCCGAAGCGGGTGCACTCTCCGGCTGCTTCGTGCCGCCACTGGGTCCTTGATGGCTTACGCTCCCAAACTCACCGTACGTTTGTCCCCCGGCTCCGGTGGTGTCCCGGCCCCCGGCGAAGGCCGACCCGGCCAGCGTGGCATCGGTCCTCACGTTGAAGGAAATGGGTGCCCACCCGTATGGATCGTGGCTCACGGAGGCGGACGTCTCAAACCTCGACCAGGGCCTGAAGCGGAGGTTGTTGCTCAACGAAGTGAACCGCCGCGTGGGTACCTTTCCAGGAACCGGTTTGGCAAGGAAGTCATAGGAACTGCTGCTCGAAAGCGTGAGGAGATTTTCCTGCTTGATCACCCGCGAGCCGAGCTTCCAGCGGGCGTGTACCCGCTGGTTCACCGACAGCGAAAGAGCCGAGCGCTTGGAGCCGCTGAGCCCGATCCCACTCACCGATGGAAAGCGGGCCAGACGCCGGTGGCCCGTGGTATCGGCAGGGTCCCGGTAGGTGAGCTGCCGCAGTTCCGGACTGTACCCCCAGTTGACCGAAGGCTCGACGATGTGCCGCAGACCCGCGAGCGGACCCACCGGAAAGAGGAAGGTCCCGTAGAGGGTGTTTCCGGCCGACGCGCCGAATGACCAGGCGGCGGCAGCCTGGTTGTGACGGCCCTGGTTGTCGCGTCCGAAAACGGCCCAATTCGCGGTGAGCGACGGGCTCAAACGCAGATACGATCCCAAGCGGCGGTTGTCGGAGAGACTGACGTTCTGCTGGAAAGCACGGCGGGCACTGACCCTTCCGTCGAAGCGACGCTCATAGGTGGTCCTGTAGCGGAAGCTTGTCCCGTAGGATACCGTGGAGAGCGCCGCAAGATGTCCGCCCCGGCCCGCCGCGTCAGGGGCCCGGCCGAGCGCGCCGGTGTTCAATATGACATCAGCGTACGGACCGTCGACCTGGAGCTTCACCCCGGAACCGGTCGTCTCGTCGAGGTACTCCGTGCGCGAGGCACCGGCGCTGAGGCTGGTCCGCGACCAACCCTTGCGCAGCTCCAGCGAGGACTTGAGCTTTCGGTTCAGCCGCTCGTCGATTCCGGTCCCGAAGTTTCGGTCGCCGCGATAGGACTGACTGCTGGTGAAGTTGGTGCTCATCATCGCGGAGGCATTGTTCCCCAGCCGCTGAGAGTGGGAGCTCTGTAAGCTCCACCCCTTGCTGCGGCCTCCGGAGGTGCTCTTCTCCCGAAGCCACGATCCATCGACCTTGCCGTCGAGGAGGTAGCGCACCTTGTACTGATAGACCCCGTTCAAGTAGTAACGCGGTCCGCGTTCGTAAAAGTCGCACCAGGCTCGCGCGTCCATGTAGTCGGAGATGGCCCAGTAGTAGCCCATGTTGCGCGCGAAACGACCGGCGTTGCGGTTGAAGCCGAGTTCCATGTCCGGCATCATGATTCCGGAGTGTCGCCCCTTCCGGAGCGGGAAAATGTAGTACGGTAACGCCAGCACCGGGATCCTCTTGATGTACAGGATCACCGGCCGCGCCACCGCCTTGTCCTTCTGGAGAAGCTTCATGCGGCTGGAGTGAAAGTGATAGTGCGGCGCGCTGTCCTCTTCGCAGGTGGTATAGTCGCCGGACTTCACCAAGAGCTCATCGTCCGGCATCTTCTTCACCTCACGCCCGCGGTAGAACGCGCCGTCGAGTTCAGTCCGACCCCGGTAGACGATCCCTTGCCGCTCATCGGTACGGTACGTCATCTTCACGCCGGTGACCGTGCTCTGGCCGTCGCTCAACTCCGGCTCGCCGACGGCCGTCACCAGCCGGCGTTTGGCATCGTAGTCGATGCGGTTCGACTTGAGCGTGCTCTCGCGATAGCGCAACACACCGGCACCTTGCAGGCGGATCCTGTCCTCGGGAACGAAGAAGCGAATGGTGTCCCCCTCGTACTCGACTCGTTCGTCGAAGAGCCGGTCAAAGGCGCCGGCACTGTCGGGAAAGGCGAGCGTGTGCTCCTTCAGGAACTTGGCCAGGAATTCGGCCAGGGCGGGCGGTTCCTCTTCCGATCCCCTCGCGGGCGAGGAGCTGCGAGCCCAGGCCGGAACGACGGAGTCGAGAACGGCCGGTTCGTCGAGGCGGCGACGGGAGGCATCACCGGGGTAGATGTAGGTACCGGATGCCTTTCCTATCAGATCGACCCGCTGCGCTTGTCCCTCGCGCAAGACCACGCGGATGGACCGGGCCCGGCTCAGGTTCCGGCCGCTGCCCGTGAGAACATCGCGGATGCCGGGCAGGTAGAGGCTCTGGGCACGGCCGAAGATCTCCATGCCGTTGAGCGCCCCGCCGGACAGTCCGGCGGTGAGGGTGTCGCCGAGTACCAGATTTCGCTCCCCCGCCTTGTCGCGGGGCTCGTAGCGCACCCGCACAGCACCCCAGGCGCGCAACTGGTCAGCCTTCCGCTCTCGCACCCGAACCGACATGGTGTCCGCACGAATGTCGCCGTCTAAGTCCCAGGACACCGGCTCACCGGTGAGGAGGATCTGATTCTGCTGGAGGCGGAACTCGGCGCGCCGGCTGACGGTGCGCAGGTCACCGCGCACAATGCGGACCCTTCCGATCGCCTCGCCGGACCGATCGCTCTCGCGCAGCACCAGCGTGTCGGCGTGCACCGTCATGCCTGGCTCTCCCGAACCGCCGGGAATCACGAGGCGCGGTTCGCCGGTGAGGACGGACCGGCCGGTCCCTTCGTCGTATTCGGAGCGCTCACCGTAGGCGCGCACCGAGTCGGGGAGAAGCAGGACCCGGACGTCGCCAAAGGCGGTGCCGTGGCGGGCCCCGGTCTCGTATTCGATACGCCGAGCCTGGAGGACGCGGTCGGGTTCCGACACGACCGGTCCGTCGCGCAGAACCATCCGTCCGTTGAGGCGATCCCAGGTCAGATCGCCACAGCGAAAACTCCCCTCGGGTCCCTCGCCCTGAACATCGCCGGCCAGGTCGAGGATGCGCAAGGCCCGGCGGTAGATTCCCTCGCGGCCTCGAATCGTGCGGGAGGAGTCGGCGATCACCACCGAATCGCGCAGGGTGAGAATGTCGCGGTCGGGACTCAGGCGTCCGGCCCGTGCGGTGATGTCAAGACTACGGTGGGTGATGTGTGGCGAGCGTATCTCGGTGCCGCCGTAACTGGTCCCATCGAGCGACTCGCCTTCGAGAAACCACGGCTCCACGGGGCCGGACGGTGACGGCGCCGGGTCGACCGCGTCGGTTCGCGAGCGCTCCTCGCCGACCGACCCCGTGGCGGCGCGCCCGGCTCCCGCCGAATCGACCGCTGCGTCGGCGGAGTTGGACGATGCTGCGGCAGAGTCGGACCATGCTGCTGCGGAGTCGGACGATGCATGGGCGGAATCGGGCGATGCGATTGGGGGTGGTGATTGGGCCCACCCGGAACTCGCGGCGGCGAGCAGGCAGACGAACACGGCCCAATTCCCGCACCGCATCGTCGTCACCCGGCAGGACCCTCCGCGGCAGCCCGCGCCGCTCCGATCCAACCGGCATCCGGGCCGAGAGTGGCCGCTTCCACCCGCGGCTGCATCGCCGTGGGAAGCATGACGGCTTCCCCCAAAGCTGCGCGGACCGCGGGAAGGAAGAGCGCCGCCGAGCGGGAGATTCCGCCCCCGAGCACAAAGAGATCCGGATCGAGCAACTGGGTGAGGCCGGCCAGTGCCAAGCCAAGGATGCGCCCGGTCTCGCCGAAGGTGGCAACCGCCGCGCCTTCTCCCTCCCCCGCGCGCCGCGCGAGACCGCGGACGGTGAGCGGCTCGCCCCCGGTCCACTCTCGTGACGTTTCCGCAACTCCGAAGGCGCCGGAAAGCGACCGGTAGCGATCGAGGATCGCCCGCGTGCCGATCAGCGCTTCAAGACAGCCGCGTCCGCCACAGGCGCAGGGCGGCCCGTCGATAATGACCGGCATGTGCCCTATCTCGCCCGCCGCGCCGTGGCGGCCAATCCAGAGCTTGCCGTCCAGCACAAGGCCGCCGCCCACGCCGGTGCCGAGCGTGATTCCCACGACCGTGGCGGCACCGCGGCCCGCGCCAAGCCTGGTCTCGGCGAGGACGAAGGCGTTGGCGTCGTTGAAGAGCTCCGGGCGCGTGCCGGTGGCCCGCGCCACGAGGTCAGCGAGCGGCACTTCCTGAGTCCAACCGGGCAGGTTCGGCGACGTCAGCACGACGCCGCGCCAAGGGTCGACGAGCCCGGCACAGCCGATACCGACGGGACACGGTCCCGCCGCGATCCCGGCCGGATCGGCCGGGCCGAAAGACCGCGGCGACGCAGCGGCTCCGAGTTCCCGGACGACCTCCGCGAGCAACGCCACCATGACCTCGGGCCCCTCTCGCGCCGGGCTGGGCTTCTCCACCCGCGCCTCGATCGCGCCGTCGGGACCGAGCCGGCCGGCCTTCACCGCCGTACCGCCGATATCTATGCCAAGAGCCCGCCTCATCCCCTGCTATTCTCCCCTCCATCGTCGGCCGGCCCATCGCCGCCATCCGCCCACACCCGCTCCAGCGCCGAAACGCCGAGCTCTCGGTACCCTTCTTCCAGCAGGTGAAACGAACCGCACAAGAGAACCAACGGCCCGTCCGGCTCGCGGGCCCCGCTCAGCGCCGCGCCGAGCGCTTCGGCCACGGAACCGGCCGGCCGCACGCCGAGCCCGGCCGCTTCGGCGGAGACAGCCAAGGTCTCGACGGGCGCGGCCCGCTGATCGGCAAGCGGGACGACCCAAACCGACCGCGCCACTCGCCCCAGTTCGCGGAAGAAACCTGCGTGGTCCTTCCCCTGCACCATGCCGACCACGGGACGCACCTCGCGCCCGGGTGCTACGACAGCGAGATGGCGCGCCACGGCCCGCGCGCCCTCGCGATTGTGGGCGACATCGGCGATGAGAGCACTGCCCGGCAGGGGCCGCTCCAAACGCCCGGGCCACCGCACACGCCGAATCCCCTCGACGATCTGCCCGTCGGTGATGTTAAAGCCTCGCTCGCGCAACATCGCCGCGGCCATCGCCGCCAGCGTAAGGTTCCCCGCTTGGTGTACCCCGGGCAAGGCCGACTCGATCACGAGTCCATCGGGCGGCAGCGTGAGGCCGGCCGGAGCTCCGGCGCGGGGTGCGAGTCGGAAGCGGACCCCGGCCGCCGCGACCGAGGGTGTGATCCCACTCACGCGCACGCAGCGGTTACGCTGATAGAGGCACGCGCCCACCTCGCGCGCCCGCGCCTCCACCGCCGCAGGGGCGCCGGGGGGGCCGCCGCCTGTCACCGCGGGGACGCCCGCGCGGAAGATCCCCGCCTTCTCGACAGCGATGGCTGCCGCGGTATCGCCCAGGATCTGCGCGTGGTCCATGCCGAGGGAGGTGATCATCGAGAGAATCGGCTCCACGATGTTGGTCGCGTCGAGCCGGCCCCCGAGACCCACCTCCAGCACCGCGACCTCCACGCCGGCATCACGGAAGCGCGCGAAGGCGAGGACGGTCGCCGCCTCGAAAAAGGAGAGCTCAAATCGTTCCCAGACCGCCCAATCGCGCTCCAGGCGCACGTGGAGCAACTCGCGGTCGTCCATCCGCCCGTCGATCCGGATCCGCTCGCGAAAGTCGAGTAGATGGGGCGAAGTGTATAGCGCCGTGCGGGTGCCGGAGAGCGAGAGAATGGAGGCGAGCGCCGAGGCGGTCGAGCCTTTGCCGTTGGTGCCCGCCACGAGGACAGAGGCAAACGCCTGTTGGGGATCGCCCAGGACCCGCAGGCACGCCCGCATTCGCTCCAAGTCGAGCTTGATTCCGCGCCACTCGAGCCGATAGAGGCGCCGGAGTGCCTCCTCCCAGATCACGCTGCCCCGCGCACGGCCCGCGCGTCCATGAACTGCCGCAGCAGAGTCGAGAGGACGCCGCGCATCTCCCTTCGCGGCACGATCCGGTCGATCATCCCGTGTTCGAGCAGAAACTCGGATCTCTGGAACCCCTCGGGCAGCTTCTGCTTGATCGTCTGCTCGATGACACGCTGCCCGGCGAAACCGATGAGCGCCCCCGGCTCGGCCAAGATGACATCGCCGAGAGAGGCGAAGCTCGCGGTCACGCCTCCGGTGGTCGGATGGGTGAGGATGGAGATGTAGGGAAGCTCGGCCGCAGCGATCCGGCCCAAGAGGGCCGAGGTCTTGGCCATCTGCATCAGCGAAAAAATCCCCTCCTGCATGCGCGCGCCGCCCGAGGCGGAGACGATGACGAGGGGCGTCTCGGCGCGAAGCGCCTCTTGCGCCGTGCGCGTGATCTTCTCCCCCACCGCCGAGGCCATGCTGCCGCCGAGAAAGCCGAAATCCATCACCGCGATGTGCAGGGGCAGGCCATCGAGGTTGCCCCGGCCGGTGATGACGGCCTCGCGTCGGCCGGTCGCGGTGGCCTTGGCCAGGCGGTCCTTGTAACGTGTCGAGTCCTTGAAACCGAGCGGATCGACCGAGGTAATGCCCCCGAACAGCTCGATGAACGATCCGGGATCGAGAAGCAGGCCGAGATACTCCTCCACCGAGATCCCGTCCCGCGAGATTCCGAAATGGTGGTTGCAGCTATGGCAGACCCATTCCGTCTGCTCCAGTTCGCGGCGATAGAGAATCTCGTCGCAGCCCGGGCACTTCACCCAGGTCCCGGGCGGCGCGGGCGACCCGTCATTCTTTCCCTTCGGCTCCGATCCCTCCGCCATGCTGCCCGTTCCCTCCCCGGTCACCCTCCGCCTCCAGCGGAAGGACCATGACGAGCGCGTCCTCACGCTCCTTCTGATAGTACCCTTTCCGGATTCCGGCTGCGCGGAAGCCGTGGGCCTGGTAGAGCCGGATAGCCACGGCGTTCCCCGTCCGCACCTCGAGCCAGACATTGGCGGTCCCGCGGCGCCGCGCTTCCGCGAGGAGATCACGGAGGACGGCCCGGGCAAAGCCGCGCCCGCGATGAACCGGATCCGTGGCGAGGTTGGCCAGGTGCCCCTCGTCGGCGACGAACCAGGCCACGCTGTAGGCTCGGACCGCTCCCGACTCGACGAGGACACGAGAATACCCGCCCCTCGCTCCGCGGGCCACCTCCTCGCGGAAGGCGCTCGCGGGCCAAGGGTCGGTGAATACGGTGAGCTCGAGCAGCGCGATCTGCGGCACGTGCGCGTCGGACATCGCCACGATGGCGGTGCCGAGAGGGAGAATCATCGGGTCCGGGTCGGCGGGCGGCTCCTCAGCCATCGGACGTGCCGGGGCGGCGCGCATCGGCGGCCCGCAGGTACAGCGGCTCCACGGCGTCGAGGCCGACTCCACGGACGACGAGAGCATCCGGCCGCGCCGCCAGGCAGGCGATGACCGCCGGACGCCGTGCCGACACCAGGGGCTCCGTCACTGCCTGTCCAAGTCCGGCCAACTCGCCTGAGAGATCAGGAAGGCCGGCGGCCTCGCCCAGGAAGAGAAACGACCCCGCGCCCGGCACCGCCGCGAGTCTCGCACCCACGTCGCCGACCGGAACACCGGCGCCAGGCAGGAGCGCACGCCAGGCGTGGCCCTCCCAGCGACCCGCCTCAAGAAAGACCTCGCCCCGGCGCAATCCGGTGAGGAGAACGAGCGTCCGGCCGAGATCGCACAACGGCCAGGCCAGCGCCTCGTGCGAGGGGATACAGGCGAGGGGAAGATCCGCGCCGAGTGCAAGGGCGCGCGCCGAGGCTAACCCCACACGCACACCCGTAAACGATCCTGGCCCCAGGGCCACGCCGATCCGCACCAGATCGCGCGGCGCGAGGCCGAGCGCGCGCAGAAGACGATCCGCCTGAGCGAGAAGCGTTTCCTGGCTTTGGGCCCGGGCATCGTGTGCGCTCTCCGCAAGGAGCCGCCCGTCCGCGAAAATCGCGGCCCCGGTGAGCCGACCGGTAGTCTCGATGCCGAGGACCGGCCCTCGGATCCAGCCGCCCGTCACGCGCCGGCTCCTGACCGCCCGCCGGTCCCCGGGTTCGCGGCCTCTGGGTCCGCAGTCCCCTCCCGCAGCGCCTCCAGACGCAGGTGGCCCACCGGACTTGTCCCCGCCTCCCAGTTCAGCAAGATCAGGCGGCCCGCTTCACCGTCGGGGACGAGCCGCACGGAGAGCCCCCCGCGCGGCGGCACAGCCACCCGCTCGGCCCACTCCACCAGCACCACCGCGTCAATCTCCTCCTCCCAACTCGCGCGCAGATCTTCATCGTCCTTCTCCAGCCGGTAGAGGTCGAGGTGGAGAATGGGTCGCAGCCCCTGGTAGCGGTGCTCTAGAACGAAGGAGGGGCTGCGCACCCGCCCGGTGAAACCGAGGCCGCGCGCGACCCCCGCGGCGAGACGAGTCTTCCCCGCGCCCAGCGGTCCACAGAGGCCGATCCAGGCGGGGCCCGTGAGCGACCGGCCCAGCATCACCCCGAAGCGGATCGTCGCCTCCTCGCCGGGGCTGCGCCAGACCAGTTGCGTCATGCCCCGGGGGACCGCGGGATCAGGGTCGCGACCGGAAGCACCACCTCTTCCAGGGAGACGCCGCCGTGCTGGAAGGTTCCGCGGAATTGCCGCTCGTAGTGGTGCTGGTTCGTCGGGTAGACGAAGAAGTAGTTCTCACGCGCCATCACGTACTGCTTGTTCAGGTGCCCCGGCGGCAGCATGAAATCCATGGGCTTCCGGATGTGGATCGCCTCGTTCTCATCGCAGACTAAGTTGTCGCCGAACTTGTACCGGATGCTGGTCGAAGTCTCGCGGTTGCCGAGGACCACGGAGGGACGACGGCAGTGAACGAGGCCGTGGTCGCTGGTCACCACGACCACCGTGTTCTGACGGGAGAGGATCCGCAGCACCTCAAGAAGCACGGAATGCTGGAACCACGATTGCAGCAACCGCCGCAGCGCCTCTTCGTCCGGGGCCAGCTCGTGGAGGATCTCCGAATCGGACTGCCCATGCGCCAGCATGTCCAGGAAGTTGAAAACAAAGGCGAGAAACCGACGATCCCCCCAGGTCCCCACCTTACGCCGGAGCAGGTTCCCTTCCTGCTCGGTATAGATCTTCTGGTAACGCATCATCTCCGGAGCGAGATGGTGCCGCTTGAGTTGCTCCTCCATCAATTCCTTCTCGAACCGGTTTCGTCCCGCTTCCTTGGGGGCATCCTCCAGCCACCAGTCAGGGTAGCGCTGCTGAATCTCCAGCGGATAGAGCCCGGAGAAGATGGCGTTGCGAGCGTACGGGGTCGCGGTGGGAAGGATCGCGTAGTAGTGCTCGGTGCGGATCTCGAAATAAGGAGCGACCAGGGGCTCCAACATCCGCCACTGATCGAGCCGCATGCAGTCGATGACCACCAGCGCCAGACGGCGGCCCGCTTGCAGGTGGGGCAGGAGCCACTCGGGAAAGACGTCGACCGAGAGCGGCGGCCGGACCGCGCGCGGCTTCCCCGCCCAGTCGCGGTAATGCGACTCCACGAAGCGCCCGAATTCCCGGTTGAGCTGGACTTTCTGGTCGATGTGCGCCTGCAGAAGGCTTTCGTTCTGCATCCCGCGCAGCTCGAGGTCCCAGTCGACCACCCCCCGGTAGAGGTCAAGCCAGTCGCGCCAGTCAAGGTCGCCGTGGCGAAGCGAAAGGAGCCGGTTGTAGTCCGCTACGTAGTCACGCGTCTTCTGCGTTCGCTGCAAGGCCTCGCTTTCCAGGACTTTCTTGATGGCGAGAAAGACCTGGCTGGGGTTGACCGGCTTGGTCAGGTAGTCGCTGATGCGCCGGCCGAGGGCCCGGTCCATCAGGTTCTCCTCCTCGCTCTTGGTCACCATGATGACGGGAAGGTTGGGGTGGGCCGCCTGCAACGACTCGAGAACCGCCAGGCCCCCCAGGCCCGGCATCATCTCGTCGAGAAGGACAGCATCAAAGTGTTCCTTCGCCGCAAGCTGGAGGGCGTCGTCGCCGTTGGAGACCGCGGTGACCTCGAACCCCTTCCCCCGCAGGTAGATGATGTGGGGCCTCAGCATGTCGATCTCGTCGTCAGCCCAGAGGATCCGCCGCGGCGTGTTAGACATCATGTCTCCTAGGCAGGGAAGGAGATGACGAAGGTGGATCCCTCGCCGGGCGCGCTGCTGGCGACCTGGATCCGCCCGCCGTGGTACTCCTCCACGATCCGCTTGGCCAAGGTCATTCCCAGCCCCCACCCTCGCTGTTTGGTCGTGAAACCGGGGGAGAAGACGAGCTTCATCTCCGCGGGGGACATCCCCTTCCCCTGGTCGCTGATGCGGACCTCCACCGTCTCGGTCTCCCGTCGCCGGAGCACTTCCACCTCGATATGCCCCTGAGAGCGGTCGCTGGCATCCACCGCATTCTTCAGGACATTCTCTACGACCCACTCGATCAACTCCTTGTTCACGCTGACCGGGGGGACCAACTCGTAGCGTTCACGAATCTCGACATCCTTCCCCAGGTGCGGGATGCGGCGGCGGAAGTAGCGGACCGCCTCGCTGACGATCGGCGCGACGTCTTGCACCTCGAGCCGCGGGAGACTCCCTACCTGCCCGAAGCGCATGGCCACCTTCTGCAGCCGTTCCGCATCGTTTTCCATCTCGTCGAGGATCTCGCGGATGAGAGCCTCCGGGATTTCCACCATCCCGCCGGCATGTCCCGCCTCCACCTCTCGCTCGCGCAGGAGCTCCACCCAGCCGAGAAGGGAAGAAATAGGGGTGCCGAGCTGGTGCGCGGTCTCTTTGGCCAGACCGATCCAGATGGCGCGCTGCTCGTTTTGCTTGATGCCGGCGTACCCCACATACCCCACGGCCACGAAGAGGAGAATGGCCGCGATCTGCACCACCGGGACCCAACGCAACCGATTGACGATGGCGGGCACACCGTAGTGAATGCGGCCGAAGACGCGACCGTCAGCCGTGAGGATCTCGATGGGACGATTGCGCCGGTCGAACTCCTCGAGATAGCGGCCTACGTTGGCGGAGTCGGCCCCTGGCGGGAGCTTCCAGACACGGGGACGACCGCGATCATCGGTAAGGACAAGCGGCAGATCAGACCGCCGAACCACCTCGAAGAGGCGGCGCACTTCCGGGTTGTCGATAGCGGTGAGAGTAGCGCTGGCGCTGAAGCGAGCCACGAGATCGGCGTAGTCCTGCGACTGCTTCTTCACGCGACCCGCGAGATAGGTCGTGTAGACGCCGGACGCACCGACGAGAAGGAGCGCCCCGACGAAGAAGTAGACCCGCAGCAACTGCGGGGAGGCACCCGAGGACCGCATCGACGCTCCCTTCCCCACCGGGCTAGTCTCCCGGCGGCGGTCCCAGCTCCTCCAGACCATCGAGGAGGGGCCGCAGGGCCGCAGGCACGCGCACGGTCCCTCGCTCGGTCTGGTGAACCTCCAGCAGGGCGACAAGAACACGTGGCAGGGCCAAGCCCGAGCCGTTGAGCGTGTGCGGGTATTCCAGCTTCCCTGCCGCGTTGCGATACCGCAGCCCGATCCGTCGGGCCTGGAACGACTCGAAGTTGCTGCACGAGGAGACTTCGAGCCAACGATCCTCAGCCGGCGCCCACGCCTCCAGGTCATAGCACTTGGCGGCGGCGAAGGAGAGATCACCGCTGGCCAGCGCCAGTACCCGATAGGGCAGTTCGAGCGCCTGAAGGACTTTCTCCGCGGAGGCGGTGAGCGACTCCAGCTCGTCGTAGGAAGTGGCGGGATCGACGATCTTCACCATCTCCACTTTGTCGAACTGGTGCACGCGCACTAGGCCGCGCGTTTCCTTGCCGTAGGTTCCGGCTTCCCGACGGAAGCAGGGCGACTCGCCCACGAGGCACACCGGCAGATCGGACTCGGCCAGCACCTCGTCCCGATAGAGGTTCGTGATCGGAACCTCGGCCGTGGGAATGAGAAAAAGATCGTCCACCCCGCAGTGGTACATGTCCTCTTCCATCTTGGGAAGCTGCCCGGTCCCGAACATGCACTCGCGTCGCACGAGGTACGGCACGGAAACCTCGAGGAACCCGTCGCGCGCATGCTGATCGAGCATGAAACGGATGAGCGCCCGCCGCAGTCGCGCGCCGAGGCCGGTGAAGACGGCGAAGCCGCTCCCCGAGAGACGGGCAGCACGCCGGAAGTCGAGCAGCCCGAGCTCCTCACCGATCTCCCAGTGCGGCCGCGGACGGAACGACGGAGCCTGATACGCGCCCCAACGGCGCACTTCGACATTCGCCGTCGCGTTCGGGCCGACCGGCACCGATTCGTGGGGCAGGTTCGGCACCCAGGAGAGAAGCGTTTCCAGCTCCGACTCGGTTTCCTTCAGCCGCGCGTCGGATTCCTTGATTTGGTCGGCGAGTCGCTTCATGGAGGCAAGGAGTTCCGAGACGTCTTTGCCTTCCGCCTTGAGACGAGGCACGTCCTGCGAGCTCCTGTTTCGCTCGGCTTTTCGCGTCTCGACGCTTTGCAGGAGGCTGCGGCGTTCGTCGTCGAGTGCTAAGATCCGGTCCAGTTCGTGGCTGACATTCTTGGCATCGAGTCCGCGGCGGACCCGGTCCGGCTCGGACCGAATGAACTTCAGATCGAGCATGTCCTGCCTCTCCCGACGCCCCGGCGCCAACCGCGCGCACCTACCACCCTCGTCACGATAGGCGACGCTAGCACGGAGACGCCGGCCCGGTCAACGCAACCCCTTGGCGGCTAGGAGGAATCCTGTGGCGGCCGCCAGGGCCCCCACGGCCAAGGAGGCGCCGTCCGAACCGAGTCGTCGGGCGAACCGATGGGCCAGATGGTCGCAGCCCCCTTTCCAGGGTGGATCACCCCGGCGAACGCGAGCCAAGGTCACGACGGTCAAGTCGAGGAGCGGCCACGCGAAAACAGGCAGGACCGCCAGAAAACGCCAGGGTGAGACAACTGCTGAGTCACTCCTCCCCACCGATGCAGGCCCCCTCGCATCCCAGGAGAGGCCTAGATCCGGGCCGAGGCGGCACTCCGGCCCGATCCCGCTCGCGACACGCATCGCGAGGACAATGAGAAGAAGCGGCAGGACCGTGGCCACGACCAGACTGCCGGCATTGCCGAGGTAGAGCCGCGCAGGCGGACGGTTCCAGTAGAGGAAGCCGAGCGACGCCCCGCACGCGGCGAGGCCGGCATCGCGTGCCCAGCCCGGCGCGGCGGCCAGAGCCAAGGCGGCCGCACCCGCCACCGCGTGAACAGCCAGCAAGCCATCCAGGTGGTCGAGGATCTCCAGCGCCACCTGCAGGACAACCGCGGCGAAAAACGCGACAGCCAGTAGGACCAAGTTTCCAGCGGGATCTGCCGAGCCGGTCCCGAATCCGACTCCGGGGAATATCCCCCGTGAGCCTGACGCCCAGAGGAGTCCGAGCGTTCCGACGGCCAGGATCGCCACCTGCAGAACCCATTTTCGTCCCGGCTGGACAAGGTTTCGATCGTCGAGCCGACCGAGGACAAAGGCCAGCACGGCGACCAGGCCGACAATCCCCGAAGGGGCAAAGGCGATCAGACCTCGATCCGGCGTCCAGGTCGCCATCGCACCCGACGGATCCCGCACGCCGAAACGGCTCCACCCACCCAAGGCGCCGGTCGCCGCCGCGATGCCGGCCGCCATCCCCGCCAGCAACCCGGTCAGCCAGGCGGCCCCACCGGCGCGAGAGACCGGTCGCTTCGCATGGCGCTCCGGGCGAGGAGTATCGACCCAGACGCGGCCGCGAAGACGGCGTTCCCATGCCGGCGCCGTGACGAAGGCTGCGGCGAAGCCCACTACGGCCGGGACGAAGAAGAAGTGTTGAGAGGACACCGAGACGTCGCCGGTGCCGCGCCTCAGGAGGCGGGACGCCCCGCCCCGAAGGGTGCGGGAACCGCGGGGATGACCGGGGTCCCGTTGGCCGTCGCGGAGAACGGGTCGGTGACCGGAGCGGCGGCCGCGGTCGCGAAGGACGAGGCCGAGACGGCGGCCGCACCGGTGGCGACGAGGTGCGAAAGCGTCAGCCGCAGCAGAGTGTCGAGATCGGTAAGCAGCAGCGGACCTAAGACACCCCGGATCTTCCCCAGATCCGGAACGCGGCGCCGAACGTCCTCGAAGTGGTCACCATACGCCTCGTGATAGGGAACGAGATGGACCGGCGAAGCCGAGCCGGTGACCCGGCGAACGCGCGACGCCAACTCCAGCACCGTGGTCTCGTGATCGGAGCCGACGTTGTACACCTCACCCACGGTCTCGGGCCGACAAGCAAGCGCGAGCACCGCCGCCACCACGTCGTCGACGAACGAGAAGCAGCGCGACTGGCGCCCGTCGCCGAAAACGGTAAGCGGCTCGCCACGCAGCGCCTGACCGAGAAGCCGCGGCACGACCATCCCGTAGGTGGGTTGCTGGCGCGGGCCACAGGTGTTGAAGCAGCGCACCACGGTGGCCGGCAGACCGGTACGACGATGCTCGGCCAAGACGAGAAACTCCCCCGTCACCTTTCCTGAAGCGTAGGACCAACGCGGAACGTTGCTGGGACCAAGAACCAAGTCACCATCCTCCCGCAGCGGCACCCGTTCCGACTTGCCGTAGACCTCAGAGCTGGAAAAGAGGATGACCCGCGGCAGGGTCAGGCGTCCGGGGAGGCCGGCGAGGCCGGCGAGGAGGTTTTGCACTCCCTCGACATTGTTGCGGAGACACTCGGCCGGCTCGGCGGTGACCATACCGACACCTACAGAGGCGGCCAGATGGAAAACGGTCCCGCATCCATCGAGAACGCGACGGAAGGTGGCCGCATCCCTGGCGGTGCCGATCTCGACTTCGAGGCGCTCGTCCCCGTGGCACGCGGCGATGTTGCTGAGAGAGCCGGTGGAAAGGTCGTCCAACACCCGGACCCGTTCGCCCCGCCGGAGAAGTGCCTCCACAAGATGGGACCCGATGAACCCGGCGCCCCCGGTGACGAGAACGCGGCCCGCACCCTCCGAAGCCCTCGCGAGCACCTCCTCAGCCATCCTTCTGCGTCCAGTCGTAGGGGATGGTGCCGTCGTGGGGCGGCACGCGGAACTCGTCCGGATTTGCGTGGTCGTACGGCTCCGTGGTCAGGTTGAGCAGGAAGGTCGGCTCGGCGCCGATCCCCTTCATCCCGTGGAGCACCCCGCAGGGGATCACCACCACCGATGGGTTCTTCTCCCCGATGAAGAACTCGTTGACCTCGCCGTTCGTGGATGACCCCTCGCGGCGGTCGTAGAGCACGACCTTGGCCATCCCCTTGACGACACAAAAGTGGTCGGTCTGCCTTTGATGCCAGTGCCACCCCTTGACCACCCCTGGATAGATCACCGTGACGTAGGTCTGACCAAAGCCCGCGAAGAACGGATCGTCGCGCCGAATGATCTCCATCAGCCAACCACGCTCGTCGGGGACAACCCGGAGCGGTTTGACGATGACCCCCTCGATCATGCGGCACTCGATCATGACGCAGTTCCCGCGCGCCGGACCCGGGCCGCTGCTTTGGGAGTCTTGCTCGCGGCCGCGTTTCGGGCCGGTCGCGCCGCCGGCTTCACCTTGTCGCCGGCCCGCGCCGGCACCCTCCGGCCACGGCCGACGCCCTCGTGGCGGAACCCTTCGGCCGTGAGCACGATCGGGTCGTAGATGTTGCGGGTGTCGATGACGACCGGACGTCCGAGCAGGCGTCGAAGCTTGCCGAGGTCGAGCATGCGGAACTCGTTCCACTCGGTGGCGATGACCAGGCCGTCGGCCCCCTTCGCCGCATCATAGGAGTCCTTCGCGAAGTAGATCGTCTTCGGGAGCTCAACGGCGGCCCGCTCCATCGCGACAGGATCGAAGGTGCGCACCTTCGCCCCTCGCGCCCGCAGCATCCGCACCAGGTCGATCCCCACCGAGTCGCGGATATCGTCGGTCATCGGCTTGAAAGAGAGGCCGAGGACGGCGATGGTGGAACCCCGCAGACGCGGCACGAGCGCCTGGATCGTGGCCATCATGCGCAGTCGCTGCTCCCGGTTCACTTCGATGGTGGCCTCGACGATACGGCTCGGCATTCCCGCCTCGCGGGCGAAAATCGCCAACGCCATGGTGTCCTTGGGGAAGCAGGAACCGCCGTAGCCGGGGCCGGCGTGGAGGAACTTCGGGCCGATCCGCTTGTCCAAACCCATTCCCTTGGCCACCGTCTTGACATCGGCGCCGAGGACCTCGCAGAGGTTGGCCATCTCGTTGATGAAGGAGATCTTGGTCGCTAGAAACGCGTTGCTGGCATACTTGATCAGCTCCGCTGTCTGCACCGATGTCTTCACCATCGGCGTCTCGCTGAGGTACAGCGGCCGATAGACCTCCGAAAGGATCGCCTCCGCCTTCTTGGACCACGTGCCGATGACGACGCGATCGGGCCGCATGAAATCCTCGACGGCGGAACCTTCGCGGAGGAACTCCGGGTTGCTGGCCACGTCGAAAGGCAGCTTCTTGCGCTTGAGCAGCCCTTCGATGGTGCGCAGGACCCGCTCGCCGGTGCCGACGGGCACGGTGCTCTTCTGCACCACCAGCTTGTACCCGTTCATGTTCGCGGCGATGGTGCGCGCGGCGGAGAAGACCTGCGCGAGATCGGCCTCGCCGCCTTCCCCCGTCGGCGTTCCCACGGCAATGAAGATGACCTTGCTCGCGCGGATGGCCCCGGGAAGGTCGGTAGTGAAACTGAGCCTACCCTCCGCAACATTGCGCGTGACGACTTCCCCGAGGGAGAACTCATAGAACGGCAGCTTCCCCAACTTCAGCGCCTCAACCTTATCTGCGTCGGTGTCGACGCAGATAACTCGGTTTCCGAAGTCGGCCAGGCAGGCGCCGGTGACCAGCCCCACATATCCCGTTCCCAGCATGGTGATCTTCTGCATTCCCTTTGTCCCCCTCCCCTCGAGCCCAGCGCTGCCGCTACCAAGGTCCCAGGGTAGGCTTCCGACCGCGCCCGGTCAACTCCCGGGCCGCGCCCGGGCCGCGCCATTCGGCCGCGTCTGCTTCGTTGCGCGCCGCCCCGTCTCCTCGACGTACGAAACGTACGCCTGCGTCGCCGGGGCTGCGCGCGCCTCGCATCCACGACCGACTGGCGCGGCCCGGCGCCGACGCGATCCGACCTCGCCTCCGGGGCCGGGGCGGCGGCCCTTCGGGCGCCAGATCCCCGGGCAGATCAACGCACCCCAGTCACCGCCACCCGGTCCACCGCGGAGACCCTGCGGGACACCGCCCGGGATGATCCGGAAGCAGCAGCGTTTCTCTCTATGAGGTGCATTCGGGCGTGGGCCACCGGCCCTTGACGAAGAGTGGCTTGCCACGTGAGACACCTTGTAGCGTCCGCGCAACAGGGTGTGGCATCCGGCCCGCGCCCCCAGGCCGTGTCGGAGCGCCTCGAGCCGGTCGCGCCGAGCCTCCTGGACCCCGCCAGATGGCTCGTGTCGATCGTTTCCCGCTTTCTGGCCTCGCCGAACCACCATGAAACGTGGGGATTCCAGCTCTTGGCGCGTGCAGACGCGCGGAAGCCGGGGCTCCCCTGTACGTTCGTAGATTGGTGACGCCCGACTTCGTGTTCTTGGCGCGAATCTTGACGGTCGTAAACGCGCCTGCGAGGTCGCGGATGCTGCCGCAGCCGAACCGGCCGTCGCGAGCTGGAGACACGTGTTGGACGTTCGGATGTCGGCGCGCATGGACGCCGACGGGGGGAGTCACCATGGAAGCTCGATCCCTGCAGGCTGCACCCGCAGAGCATCTGGAGGACTTGGGTCATCTGATCGCAAACCTCAGGGCCGATCCGCGGACCGCGCGGCTGGTGCCCGGCGTGGAGATGGCCCGGGCAACACTCGCGGCGCGAAGCGAGGATTGGCGGCAGAAGTACAACCTGGTTCACGAAACGCAATCCGGGATGGAGCATGCCGAGGAGGACCTGCACCTCGTGGTCCGGACCTGCCGGGACGTCATTCTGGCTGACGTGCGTCACAGCCGGCGGGCACCCAAGTTCCAGATCTACTTCCCCCGCGGCCTGCGCGCCGTCATCCGGGCTCCGTACACGGACCAACTGGTGTCCGTCCGTGCGATCGCCGAGCGGTGCGCCCAGGATCCCAGCCCGAAGATCCGGGAACAGGCAGGAACCTTGCATGCGGCCGCCGATCGGATGCAGGCGGCGTTCAACCGTCGGGCGCAGGCGCTGGCGGCCGAATCCGCGTCTTCAGGTCAGGTGCAGGAGCAGAAGATCCAGACCGTCGAGACGTGCCGGCGGATCAGCAACCGCCTGTCGGAGTTGTATCCGAACCAGTGGAACCGCGTGCGCTCGTACTTCCGCCGGCCCCGCCGGGGGGCGCGACAGCCGGAGGACGCGGCGGCAGGGACAGCGCCAGCCTTGGTTCCGGCGGCAGAGACGGCGCCAGCCTTGGTTCCAGCGGCAGGGACAGCGCCAGCCTTGGTTCCGGCGGCAGAGACGGCGCCAGCCTTGGTTCCGGCGGCAGAGACGGCGCCAGCCTTGGTTCCGGCGGCAGAGACAACAGGGAGTCCGGTGCTGGTCAGCCGCCAGGGACAGGGGAATCACGGAGAGGAGGTCGCGAAGCTGGTTGGGCTGGCGCCGTAGCTGCAGGGATCATCGAGGGGGTACGGATGGAGTCAGCCTCCATTGAGCCGGTCGTGCTCGCAGAGACGCGGCGTCCTCTATCACCATGTCCTGGAGACCGCGATCGGTTACTACTCAGGTAGACCGGATTCAGGAGTCGGAATGTCCATGAGCGGCGGAGTGGCAGGATCGGTGCCGAACCAGACAGCCGCCTCGGGGGCACGCCCGGGGCTGGCCGCCGCGCCCGAGTCTGCTGCGGGGACAAGGGACGACCAAGTCTCCCGCGAGGTCCACGTCCATGCCCAGCGGTAGGGCGGCAGCAGAGTCGGCCACAGTGGACCCGAGTTCGAAAACGGTCCTGCTCGGCATTCCATCAAGACGGGTGCCTCCACCACCCCGCGGCAGAGAATCGAGGTAACGACTTAGACGGCATCCAGCCTCGCCCCGGGCGCAACGGTCGCAGGTGCCATGGCATCGATCGTGCTCTCTTATGTATTTGTTCGATCTTCGTCGTCCCCGCCTCCAGTCTCGGCTGTTTCCCGTTGGCCGCGGAGGCCCAAACCCTAACATGATG
>CAIMUX010000041.1 GCA_903844735.1 Candidatus Eiseniibacteriota bacterium | reverse complement strand
GGGCTGTTGGACTATACGGGGGCGCTAAAGACGAACAGTGGTCTTGGCTTCGGTGTGCTGGGCGGTGTGGAAGTGCCGATGGGCGAGAAGGCCAGGTTCGGCGCAGAACTGAAGTACAAGGTCGACGGCAACATGGATCTGCTCAAGGTGACCACCGGCGTGACGATCGAGCTGGGGCGGTGATGAACGTCTTCGACAACAACCGCGCTGGTTGGCGGTCGGGTGGTTGGCCGGCTGCAGCGTGGTGGCCGGGAGTGTTCTCGGGGGCAGTGCTCGCCGCGGCGTTGACCATAGCCGTTCCGAGTGACGCGCGCTCGATTGTCGAAGCGAGCGGCGAGTCGAGCCCCGGGTCGGCTCCGCGCGGCGGCTCCGCGGCAGTCGCGTTCGTCGCCGATCTGGATGGCAGGGTGTTCTCTAGCTTTCCGGCAGTGGCATGGGATACGGGCAGGGACGGCGTTTGGGCGCCGTTCCTGCAGAGGGACGCGCGCCAGGTCTCGGATACGTGCGCCGCGAATCCGGCGGCGTCGCAAGGAGACCGGTGGGGGAGGCCAGAAGCCGGCCACCCACGAAGTCTGCGTTCGCTCGCCGAGGTCGTGGCGAGTTCCGAAGGCGGGGAACTGAGGGTCGGTTATCAGTACACTCCGGGCACGTGGACTCAGCCTTTGGAAGCCACAATCGAGAGTGAAAAGACCGGGGAAGTCGGCGGAACCGGTGGGCAGAGGCCTCTGGTGTTCAATGCGCGCACGTGCGTCGCGATGATGGTGAAGGTGTTTCCCGGCGAGTCCCTGCGTGTCAACGTGGGGGCGATCGTTCCGGGTGGGTTCGGCGTAGACGGCGCGCGCGCCAGTTGTGTTGTGGGCCTGGCAGACCGAAGGGGTCGGCTGCGGGACCTGCGAGCTGCGTGCGATATGATCAATGACTACGATGAGGGAGTGGAGCGCGAGGGCGGTTGCCACGGGGCCAAGTGGGGGCCCGCCGAGGATGGTGTCTACTCTTACGCGGCGCTTAGGTTACTGGTCGGGCCCGGACTCGGGATGGACGGGATCTCGCCGAGTTGGCCGGGAGATGCAGTCCAGGGCGCCCTCCAGAGGTCGATAGGCCGCTGGGCTCGGTACTGGAGCGGAGATCCCCAATGCACGGCGGAGTTCGTTGCCGCGATGCGCGACGACCTGCCCCGAGTCCTTGGTAGCCAACTGACGGAGATCAATTCCGGAAGCCAGCCGTACCAGACGGACACGACCCGCGATGCCGCATCCGAGCCGCTGTTTGTGCCGTTGCTCGTATTCGCACAGATCGAAGCGGGTCTGGTGGGAAGTGAACGGGATCAGGGTTGCGGGATGGTGACGTGGAGCGCTTGCGTTACCGGCGATGACACGGGCTCTTCGTTAGCACCCCGGTTTGGTCTTTGTCGGCAGCCCGGTTGGCCGAGCGAGGTGGTCCAGGGGGCCTTCCCAGCACCGTGGGGCTTGCCAGGCGGGGAGAGCCCGTATGAGGAACGGTAGGGGTGTCGTCCCGTTGGGTTTGAGCGCGCCGATGTGTGAGGACTGACTATGCGAGCGCGTAGGCGAGGAGCCGGTGCCGCATCTGGTGGGAGCTGGGTGTTCCTACGCTGACCCCACGGTCCTTCCGCGTGCGAAAGTGTGTTCGATAGTGAGATCCACGACAGGAAGCTAAAGGGGATCGAGGATAGCGCCTACGCCGCGACGACTCCCACCGAGAAATCTGGGCTGTTCTTTCGTTTCGACCGGGTCGCACACGGGTTTGCCCCGCTGGAGCGCATGTCGGTCGACCTGCCTGCAGGGGACCGAGAAGGAATGAGGCGTGTTCCTTCAAGGGGGTGGAACGAAGAATTGCCGTTCGGAATGCGAGTAGGCGCGTTGTTACTTCAGAGGCCGGGGTCGCCCGGTGGGTCCGGATCTTAGCACCGGGCTCAAAGTATCGAGGTCGTGTCACAGGAGGGTGCCATGAAGAAGATGGGAACCTGGATGTATCGGGACTCCGCGCGTTCCAAACTCGCAGGGTCGTTACGCTGTTGGCTCTGGTTCGCGTGTCTGGTCGTCGTTCTCGGTGCGGGAGGGTGCGGCGGCGAAGATGGCCCCACGAGCCCGGTGGACACGACCGCGCCGGCCATGGTCAGCGATCTGAGGGTTCAAGGCGTCGCCGGAAACTCCATTCAGCTCGCCTGGACAGCGGTCGGCGACGACGGGCGGACCGGACGGGCCTCGCTCCATGACTTGCGCTACAGTGCGAACCCGATCACCGAGAGCAACTTCCCGAACGCGCTGTCGCGAAACCTGCAGGCTCCCCGCGTCTCAGGACAGGCGGAGGCGGACACGGTCACAGGCCTCAGCTCGGGGACGATCTACTACTTCGGCCTGAGAGTCAGTGACGATGCGGGCAACCACTCGCAGATCGCGACGGTGTCTGGGATCACTACGCCATCCGTGTCGATCCGAGGCGCCTGTTGCGATCCGGCCACCGGCCAGTGCAGCATCGGACTCGAAGACGACTGCTTCGACGAATGGATGGGTGCGGGCACGACATGTTCGCCCGAGGCCTGCAAGTCGTTCCGAGCGGCGTGCTGCGCCGATAACGGCAGCTGTACGATCACGTTCGAGGACGACTGCACGGACGGAGACTGGATGGATGGAGTCGAAAGTTGCTCGCCGAGTCCGTGCGACCCCATTGCGACACCCGGCGCCTGCTGCGATGCAGCCTCGGGCCACTGCACCCTGGTGCTTGAAGACGCCTGCGACGAGGACTGGATGGGCGAGGGCACGACATGTTCGCCCGCGGCCTGCGACTCGCTCAAAGGAGCCTGTTGTGACGGTGCCGGCAATTGCACGATCACGTTCGAGGACGACTGCGATGACGATTGGCTGGGCGCGGCCACCGTCTGCAATTCCATCACCTGTCCACCGCCCTCGCCCGGCGCCTGCTGCGACGAATCGACCGGCGAATGCGAGATCGCCACGGAGGACGATTGCGGCGAGACGTGGAGGGGCGCGGGCACTGTCTGCAACGCGACTACCTGCCCGCCGCCGGTCGGGGCCTGCTGCGATGCAGCCTCGGGCCACTGCACCCTGGTGCTTGAAGACGCCTGCGACGAGGATTGGATGGGTGAGGGCACCACTTGTTCGCCCGTGGCCTGCGACTCGCTCAAGGCGGCCTGCTGTTCCGCCAGTGGCATTTGTTCGCTGACATTCGAAGACGCGTGCAGCGAAGACGGTTGGCATGGCGACGCCACGAGCTGCAGCCCCGGCTTGTGTCCTCAGCCGGGATCGGTTCGCGGGCTCGTCTATGACCAACTCCGGGGTGCCGCCTCCCCCCTGGTCGGAGTCAAAGTGACGGTCGAAGACTCCGCGGTCTTCGCGTGGACGGACGAAACCGGGCAGTACTCTCTCTGGAACGTACCGTCCGGTGAGCAGACGATCGTGATCGATCGCGGTGAAGAAAGCTGTTACGACCTGGCAGAGGAACCGGTCACAGTGCCGTCCGGCGGTACCGTCTTCAAGAACATCGGCCTGGTCGTCAACGATCTGGACGGAGCCGAGCCCAATGAATGCTACGACCTGGCCGAGGATCTCACGTTGGGGGAGACGGTCGAGGCGTTCATCCGCTACAACTACAATCCGACTGGCACCTTCTGTGGAACGGAAAAGTACGACGCCGATATCTACTCCTTTTCTCCTGAGGAAGGCCGGTTGATCGTTACGATCGCGGGCCTTCCGGTTGGGTGCGAGGTGAGGTTGGCCGAGGAGCGCGATTCCGGTCGGCCGGATGAGCATCCTTGGGAATCCGGCAGCGATTTTCGGGCGAACAACGTACACGGGGGCACCGGCTACTACACACTGGATGGGTCCAACGACCAGGATCACACTTGGTACATTATGATCTACCCGACCGACCGGGCGAAGGGAACCTTTGACCAGACACCCTACACTCTGACCGCCACGATCGAGTAGTCGAGTCCAACGGCGTTCGGGGGAGCGGCGGGGACCGGAAATCCGGTTTCCGCCGTTTCATTTGTGGCCCGCCGCGCACCGTACGGAGCCGCGGCGCGCAAGGCACGCAGGCTCCGGCGACACGGGCGGAGAGCTTTGTCCAGAACCGCCCCCAGGCGTACCCCGCGAGAAGCCCGATCAGGCTCGACAGCAGGAATGCTGTCTGAACCGCGGTGAGTCACGGAACTCCGGTTGACTCCCACCGCGATACTGCATAGACTCCACACCCATCGGCGTGAGGCGAGCTCAATGGTCTTTGCGTTCGCTAACCGCCTGGCCGTCGTTCCTACAGTAGAGTAGGGAGCTCCGCGGCTCCCCTCGGGCGGCTCCTGGAGGCGAAGGTGCACCGAGCTTCCGCGCAGAAGTCCCTGGTTCTCATCGAGGAGTTCGCTTTGGCAACGGTCGAGGCTCAGAGCGGAGTGGCGGGTATGGAGACAGATCGGAAGATCCTGGATGTCATGGCAAGGCGGGAGAAGAAGCGTCCCGGGAGCGTGTGGTACGGAGCGGTGGGCTCTAAGTGAGCCGGAGCCGATCGCCTCGTGATTGAACAAGACGCTACCGTCCAGCAGGCGCTAGATGCCGCCCTGAACGGGGAGCACGTCGACTGGGAGAAGATAGAGAGTTCGCTCACGGACCCGGCGGATTCGGAGACCCTCAAGAAGCTGCGCCTTATCCTCGGGATAGCCGACTTCTGCCGGGGTCAGCAGGATGTCGCGCCCGCTGATCAGATCAACATTCCCGCCGTCGAGACCAGCGATCCACGCGCCCCCACGAGGACCTGGGGAAGGCTTGAGATCAGAAGAGAGCTCGGTGTCGGCGGGTACGGAACCGTCTACCTGGCCTGGGACCCCAAGCTGCGTAGAGATGTCGCTCTCAAGCTATACAAGCAGCCGCAGCCTCTCCCCGGTGAGTCGTTCCGATCCGCCCTGGAGACGTTTCTCGGGGAAGCGCGCATGGCCGCGCAGGTCAAGCATCCCAACGTGGTGACCATCTACGATACCGATGAGCACGATGGCACCGTCGGCATGTGGATGGAATATGTTCCGGGAAAGACCCTCCACCAGTTGATCCGCGAGCGGGGACCGATGGAGTGGCGTGCGGCCGCCAAGACCGTTCGCTCGCTCTGCGATGCGATCACCGCGGTTCACGGAAGCAGGATCATCCATCGGGACATCACCGCCAAGAATGTGATGCTGGAAGACAGCGGGCGGATTGTGCTCATGGATTTCGGCATCGGAAGGGATATCCCAGGTGCCGATTCCCGGAGTGCGGATCGTATCCTGGGGACGCCCCAGTACATGGCACCCGAGATCTTCACGCGGGGGAAGTACTCTACGGCGACCGATACGTACAGCGTAGGCATACTCCTGCATTATCTTCTGACCGGGGAGTATCCGGGAGCCTTCGGCGATCGGTCCCTCCTGCTTCGCCGGAAGGGGATCCCCGCGGCGCTCGGGCGTGTCGTGGAGCGGGCGCTGGCGATCGATCCTGGCCACCGCCCGGGGTCGACGGAGGAGATCGGGGTTGCTCTTGATGGCATTCTGGCCAAGCCGGGGGGAGATCCGCGGCTGCGCAAGCGTCTCGTCGTGGTTGTAGTGTCGATGGTCGGAGCCCTGCTGATTGCCTTCCTGGGTGTCCGGCTGTCCAATCGAGACGGTGCTGGGTCCGACGGCAAGTCCACAGCCCCATCGGACGGGATGGGGCGGGTCGACACTTCGGCCGTGATTGACACCGCGAATCCCTCCGAAGACGCGGTCAAGGCGCAGACGCGAGGGCCGGAAGGGCCCGTACCTCAGACTTCCGGGCCGGACAGCACGATTGTCCATCCGTCCGATCGGGAAACTCTCCAACCCATTCAGTCACCGACTCTGGCCGCCGGGGTGGTGGTGGAGCCCGAAGATGGTTCCTGTGTAACGCGGTTTCGCTTCCATGGTCGTGTCGAGGATCCACGAGGGGAGCCGCTTCCGGCAATCCGGTACAGGTGGGATTGGAATAGCGATGGGGAATGGGATACGGAGCCGGCGGAGTCGGACACGATCAGTCACCAGTATGCTCGACCCGGCCGCTACCGGGTGGTCATGAAAGCCGTGGTCGCGCCGGACCAAGAAGACACGGCATCTTGTTCCGTGTTGGTCCAGGCCACGCCGACGGCGGCTTTCAGCTTCCTGCCATCTCTGGTCACGACCGCGGACACCGTCTCCTTTGACGCTTCGGCGAGCAAGGACGCGGACTCCCCCGATTCAAGCCTGACTGCCTCCTGGTCCTGGGGACCCGGCAACACCTGGACATCGTCCCTGACCACGGAGATAGTCCGTCACCGTTTCTCCGAACCGACACCGGAGGGGATCAGGGTACGGCTCTTGGTCGAGGATTCCGACGGACTCGCCGACACAGCGAGCCGGGTCATCAGAGTCGAGCCATATCGATCTCCGGACGAACTCGTGAAGCTTTGCCTGGGTGGTGTGGCCGCAGCCTTCCAGAGCATGAGGCCTGACCTGATGGAAGAGTGCTACTGCGGGCAGATACCCGCCCGCGACAGGGCTGTCATCGACAGCCTGTTCAGCATCGCCCGCCGAGTCACCGGTACTTCATGGGTCTCCGCCCCGGAGGTCGAAGCGGCCTTGGGCGTGGCCGCCGCTCGGTTGCAGGTCGACTTCATTCACAAGACGACCAACCGGGCGGATAGCAGGTTCCTGGTGCGCCTCAACAACAAGTGCGCTCGGCCCGGGTGGTGGGTCGTCCGAATCACTCGGCTTCGAACAGGGGAAACTCAGTAGGTCAGGGTTCGCTCCAACCCCACCGAAAGGGTCATGTCCCGCTGCCAGCGCGTGTCGATTCCCTGACGGGGGCTGTAGGGGAAGAAGGCCCACGCGTTGTCGACACGGAGAAATGTCGCCGTGCCAAGACTACGACGTGCCGTGAGCCCGAGGCCGGCGGCAAGCCTCGTCCGTGACCTGGAAAGGGTCTCGGTGTCGTAGATCTTCCCGCTCCGATGCACCAAGGCCGGTCCGCCGGCGACGGCCAGGGTGATCCGCATATCAGACGATGAGTAGAACCTGTACACCAGCTTCAGGGTGGTGGCGACAATGTGTGCGGGGTTGTCGGTGGAGGAGCTGAAAGAACTGTCGATCGTTGCCCGAAGTCGTACGCCGCTGCTGATATACTGTCCGGACATCTCGAGGCCGAATCGTCTCCACGGCGAAATCGACAACTGGCCCGTGCAGGAGGAGCCGGTGAGCTGGGTCATCTGCAGGGACTCTCCCGGTTCCCGGGAGTTCACGAGATCGCCTGTCGGTAGGAAGAGCCCGCCGCTGATCCCAAATCGTGGTGCGAGGTTTCGAAGAGCCAGGGGTGCGGCAGCCTGTCCCGGAGTTGCCCAGGCTTGCAGGAGCAGGATCGGCAGGATCGCTCCCGCGGAGAGAAACGCGCCGCGGCGAAGCACGTAGGGAACGTTCATTCTATCCACCTCGCGACGTACGGGACGTTCGTGTCTCCGGCTTTCGTGAAGTACCCCCCGGCGATGAGCATGTCCTGGTGGACGGCCAGGGCGTAAACATCGTCGGAGTCGAGTTCATCGGGGTACGTAAGTCCATGGCCCAGAGCGGACCATTTCTGGGTCGACGCAGACCACCGAGCGACATTCGCGGCCGGGGTCTCGCCCGCCATGAGGATCCCGCCCCCGACGATTAGGTCACCGTGGAACGCCGCCAGACACATCACTCCCGAGTCGGCCGTATTCTCGTCAGGCGTAATGCCATCACCCAGGGGTGTCCAGGTCGAGCCACGCCAAACCGCGATATTGGCCGCGGGATCGGTGAACCACCCGCCGACGACCAAGGCGTCCTGGTAAACTGCCAACGCCTGAACCCATCCATCAATTCCGCTGCCGAGCGCGGTCCATCTTTCACCATCCCAACTCGCAATGCTGGCGGCGGGGACCGCACCGATGGTCGAAAAGTCTCCGCCTACGACAAGCTTGTGGTCGAATTCGATCATCGTCTTCACACCGGCCTCAGTGAAACCAACATCTTCCCAGGATGCACCGTTCCAACGGGCGATGCCCACGACGGAGTCCGGGCCGGAGTGATGGAAATTACCGGCGGCATAGAGGTTGCCGTTGTAGGTGCAGAGCGCGCTCACCTCTCCGTCCAATCCATGCCCGAGAGAGTCCCAGGAGGCTCCATTCCAGCGGGCAATCCTGTTCGCAGGGGAACCTCCCGCCGTTGTGAAGGATCCTCCCACGATGAGATCTCCATCGTGGATCAAGAGGGCATTTACGAAAAGGTTGAGACCTCCACCCATGCCAGTCCAGGTTGTTCCGTCGAAGGAAGCGATGTGTTCTGCCGGGGCCGAGAACCATCCTCCCACGATGAGTGAACCTTTGAACTCGATCATGGCATGGATCTCGTCGTCGACGCCCGTGCCGGGGAGCTCACCCCAGCCGTAGGGAAGCACCACGACATCTCGGGTGCCCTCGCCCGTGATGTCTCCAAGGATGCGTGCCTGCATGCGGACTGGCCACATTCCGGCCCGGAGAAACCGGTGAGTGGCATGCTTGTCGGTCGTGAATGAGGTGTCCCAGGTTCCGTCATTGTGCCAATCCCAGCGTACCTCGCTGACTGAACCGGGGGTGTCGGCGCCGACGTTTACCGCCTCGAATGTGTAGTAGGTGCTATCCGTTCCCTGCTCGGGAGAGTGGGAGAACCCGGGGTGGAGCTCGGGGCGCTGGGGATCTTTGACGCACCCAAGCCCCGCGAGAGCGAGACAGAACGCCAAAGCGCAAGACGCCAACATCCCGATGGCGGGCACGCAGTGCTGTTCCCCGTTCTCTCGGGGCCGGCGAGGTTGCATCGATGAGGGACCCTCCGATCGTGAACGCGAAGGCGGCGAGCTCAGGATTTGCGAAGATATGTATCACAAAGAGCGGGCAACCTGTCAAGGGCGATACTCGAGCCTGAGAATCGGCGTAGACAGGCTTCGGGCCTCAGGCTTCGGGCCTCAGGCTTCGGGCCTCAGGCTTCGGGCTTTTCTGGTTCGGGTCGGAGGGCCTTGAGCGGTAGTTGGAGGTCACGAATTGAAGCCTGAAGCCCGGTCACCCAAGAAGGGTTGGGGAAGAGATGAAGCGGTGGGAGCCTGACCCCGCGAGGAAGTGGCCGGAACCCTGGCCGCGGCTCTGACCAGATCCCGCCGTGCGGGCCCACGCGGCCTCGCCGCAAGCACGCGGCAGTGAGCGGCGATCCTGGAGATTTCTCGCAGGTTCCGGATCCAGACGCGCTCCTCTTCGGATTCCGCTTGAGCGATCAAGGACGCCCAGTCGACTGCTCCGCCGGTCACGGCCCGTTCGATGATGCCGAGGAGCCTGTCGTTTGGTTCATCCACGGCCGGCTCCTTCCGGATAACTCCAGCATGGCCTTAGTGTTGACGGCGGGGTGATCATAGGTCGGTAGTTCCGCAGAACCGGGGACACTCTGATCCGAAGCGTTCTGTGAACAGACTCCACTCATGCAACGAGTGCGCGGGCCGGTTCGAACACGAAATCGCATCGCATGGACAAAGGAGATTCGTCTCGAGCTCGCCGCCTCTGGACGCCAGAGAGCTGCCCGGGGTCCTCTCCGGCGGGGCGATGTGGGGGGCCGGCGAGCTACGGTCCTGACGCGCCGCTCTTTGTCATCTCCTTGGCCAGCTTGAAGATGGCCCGATGGACAAACATCCGCGCGGCATCGACCGATGGCTTGCCCAGATCCTCCGCGATCTCCTCGTTGCTGTAGTCCAGCTCGACCCGGAGAATCACCGCAGCCCGCTCTTCGCTGCTGAGGCGAGCGAGCGCATCCTCATATTGCTCGGCGGTTTCTTGGGCCACGAACTCCTCGTACGGAGACGGGGTCCCGGCCCGGAGGTCCACATCGTCGGCGTCCACCTGTTCGGGGCGCCGGCCCTCTTTGCGGATGCGGTCCCGGATCTGGTTGAGAACCGCCGTGCGAAGGTAAGCCATCAGGGATCCTGCATGCTGCGGCTCAAATGCGTCGACCTTGTTCGTGAAAAACTTGACGAGAACGTCCTGGACCACGTCGGACGTGTCCTCCAGATGGCGTGCCGTGGCCGGGAGCCGGTTCTTGGCCCAGCGGGAGAGCCGGGGAAGATATCTGACGTAGAGCCGGTCCAGCGCGGCGCGATCCCCGGCCTTGCCGGCGCGCAAGAGGGTCAGGGTGGATTCCAAGGGCGTCGGGGACTTCGGAGTTTCTGATTCCATGATTTGACCTGCCTGAACACGGTTGACCCATTCGCAGAGCCCGAGGCCCTCTTCAAGTGGGCCTAGCATACGGGATGAGCCGGACCGTGGCAAGACCCGGTCTTCTATTTGTGGGCCGAGGCGACAAACGAACCCCGGGTACAGATGCGTCCCGACCCGATCACGGCCAACGCGACACGGCCCGCGACGACCCACGCGTACCTCATTCTTCCGTTCATCTCCGCCCGTCCTCCGGATCGCTCGACTGAGACGATCCCGGAAACGCCCCGGGTCTTGCCGGAACAACGCTGCAACGGCCCAGTACGAACGGTCCGAAGTATTTCTCTTGAGCAGAGGGTTCAGGTGTTCGATTGCCCGGTGTGCGGCGTTGTTTGGAGTGGGACGCCACCGGGGGAGCGCGACCGTGGTGTCATCGGCATCCGGTTGGATGTCGTGGGGCAAGATGTCTGTGTGCAACACCAGGAGGTTGAGATGAAGAAGGTTCTCTTGTTGACGGTCCTGGCCGTGTTGGCCTGTTCCATCGCCGGCTATCGACTGCAGAAGCGATACGAGGTGAGCCAACGCCAATGCGCCACCGCCCAGGCATCGAGGGACTCCGTTGTCACGCGGTTCGATCAGGCCGTGGCCTCGATCGCCGAGATCCAGGACAGTCTCGATACGCTACTGCCCAGCGAGAAGAGGGTGCTGGACATCACCTACGAGATCGAGCACGGATCGCGAATGACAAAGCCGATGAACGAGCAAATGCTCCAGTCCATCTCCGACCTCAAGAAGGGGATTCAGGCCGGCAGGCAGATGGTGGACCGACTGGAGAGGAAAGTGCGGGACGGCGACGTGAAAGTCGCCGGACTCGAACAGATGGTCGGGAGCCTGAGGCGGCGCCTCGTCGATCGGGAGGCACTGATCAGCGCTCTCTCCGCCCGGGTCGATTCCCTCCAGGGCCATATTGTCGTGCTTCAGGCCGACTTGGCCACGGGGGTGAAGGTCATAGAGGAGCAGAGCGTGGAGATCGCGGCCAAACAGCGCGAGATCAGCACGGTCAGTTGTCTCATCGGGACGAAGAAGCGACTCAAGGGGTTGGGTGTGCTGCAGGATGCGGGCGGGTTCCTTGGCCTCCGCAAAGGCATCAAGCTGTCTCGGGAGTTCCCGGCCGAGTGCTTCAACGCGGTCGACCTCGACCAAGATCGGGTGATTCCCGTCCGCGGGAAGGATCCGGAAGTTCTCACCGACCAGAGCCGGTCTAGCTATGAGCTTGTTTCGGTGACCAAGGATCAGTTCGAGCTCCGAGTCACCGATCCGACGGAGTTCCGCAAGGTCCGCTATCTGGTGATCCGGGTGGGTTGACATCGCGAAACCGAACGATCTCTGTCGACGCGCTTCGGGGCTGGGGCCCTGGAGCGCGTCGGCTTTGTCTGCTACCCAGCCGAACATCTCCGCCTGCCCACCCCGCGGGGCGAAAGCCTTACCCACAGGTTTCTGATGATCCGATAGTCCTGCATGACTCCTGAATGGGGTGGTTGAGGCTCGGATCCGGCTCGACCCGTTCCGCGTGACCACCAGTCGGTATAGACGAGTTCGGAGATGGACCCAACGCCCTCGTGGGGTCAGCCGCGGCCGGAAACCGTCCTTGGGCGCTCCCGCCTTCGGGCCTACACCGGGAGAAACCGATACCTCGTCACCTCAATGCGATGTACCCTTTCCGGGCCTGACTGAAGGGGACTCCGGGCCGTGGGCTGCACCTTCACATGAGCTGTTCGAAGGAACCGAAGAATGACCGAATGGAACAGCACGCTGGCCAAGGCGGCTGAGGCTGCTTTCAGCGAGGGGCCCGTTGACTGGCAGTCGCTGCTGGAAAGCTCCTCGAATCATGAGGAGCGGCGCGTCATTGAGAACCTCCGCATCATTCGCGGAATCGCCGATTTCAACAGACTCCAGATGGTCGGCGTGGCGTCGGGAGAGATCAGCCGGCGGATCGCCTCAGATGAACCCTCCGAACCCGACCCCCCAGCCGAGCCATCCTTTCCCGTGATTCCTAGCGAAGAGCCACTCCGGACTTGGGGCAAATTCGAGTTGAGGCGCAAGATCGGGGCAGGTGCCTACGGAGACGTCTATCTCGCCCACGATCCGGATCTCGAACGTGAGGTGGCTCTCAAGATCTATCGGAGCCCGGCCGCCGGAGGGGGCGTCCAGCGCCAGGGACCGGACGGCACCGCGGCCGCCCAAGATCGTCGCCGCACGATCATGCGCGAAGCACGGCTCATGGCCCGCGTGCAGCACCCAAACGTCGTGACCGTCTACGGCGCGGAGGAGATCCAGGGCGAGGTGGGCCTCTGGATGGACTACATCAAGGGCCAGACGCTGCATGAGTGGGTGCGGGCGCAGGGTCGTCTTGGCGCTCAGGAAGCCACCGTGATCGGCCTTGATGTGTGCCGGGCTTTGGCCGCGGTTCATGCCCGTGGTTTGATCCATCAGGACGTCAAGGCGCAGAACGTGATGCGGGAGGAGGGCGGCCGGATTGTCCTCATGGACTTCGGGATCGGTCTGGGGGTCCCCCAAGAGAGCGGGGAGGAACTGCAATCCGGATCCGGTACGCCGACCTACATGGCTCCCGAGAAGCTCCTGCAGGGGGCCACCTCAATCGCCTCGGATGTCTACAGTCTGGGGGTCTTGATCTTCTACCTGGTCACGGGGCGCTATCCTGTGGACGCGATGACCTTCTCGGAGCTGCTCCAGGCCCACAAGGAGGGGAAGCGGACCCTTCTGCGGGACGCTCGTCCCGAACTGCCAGCGGCACTTATCGATGTGGCTGAGAAGGCGATGAGTCCCGACCCGAAGGGGCGGTACGCCAGCATGGGGGCGTTGGAGAAGGCGCTGAACGGCGCGCTTGGGGTTGCTGAGCGGGTGCGCTTCATTCCCAAGAAGACCGCCGTGTCCCCTCCGCGGCGCAGTTGGTGGGTCTTGATGCCGGCTCTGGTTCTCCTTGCTGTCGTTGTTTGGGGTGCGTATCGCTGGTCCGATCGCATTCTGCCCCATCGGAGTGCAACCATTCGGCAAATCACGATGAATGCGGACGGAAATCCGGTCCGAGCGATTGCCCTTTCACCCGACGGGAAGCTCCTGGCCTACACGGATCCCTCAGGGGCGTACCTCCGAGACGTCGACACCGGGAAAACGGATCCTATGCCCCAACTCGGAGGTTCCGTGGTCCTCAGTCTGCAGTGGTTTCCCGATGGTCGAAAGCTCCTCGTGGGCTGCCAATTCGAATCCACGGTACGAACATACGCTCTTTCGCTCTACGGCGGAGTCCTGGAGCCGCTGTTCGACGGGGCGGCCACTCTCCTTCCACCTGACTACAACCGCCTACTTGTGGTGGACACGGTCGGTGCACCGACGGCGCGAGAGCTGCACGGGAAGATTCGGAACCTCCTAGGCCTCGAATAAGCGAGGATTTTCCCGAAGTATGAAGAACGAGCTTGCAAAGAGACGCCTCCTTCCTGCATTTCAGAGTTGTGTGAAAGCAGAGGCTCTGGAACCGAAAGGAGGCGTTTCAAGTGCAGACTACTCGGC
>CAIMUX010000040.1 GCA_903844735.1 Candidatus Eiseniibacteriota bacterium | reverse complement strand
TCCGACCAATCCACCCAGAAGAGCCATCAGGCCCGCCAGAAAAACAAGTGACCGCTTCATTTGCAGATCCTCCCTCATCCATTCCGGTTAGTTGTCCAGGTCCTTCGGGAGCCAGATCATCATGTCATCGGTCGGGGGTTTGATGAACAACCGGATCACAACCCGGTCACCCTTAGAACGCCGACAGGAGCGGGATCGAACAGCCCAAATGACAGCAATTGAGCCAGATCTACTTCCGCTTGGGTTCGGCGTATGGATCATCAGTGCTGGGGGGCGCCTGGCTGGGCGGACCCGAGGGAGCGTCGGGGGTGGCGGAGGGTGCAGTAAGTCGTTTGTGAATATTCAATATTGCGTTTAGGACATCAATGCCGCCGCAATTCATCCTCTGATAGGCGTTCTTCTCCTCCATTAGACTCACCGGAGATTGATCTTCCTGAACAAACGCGGGTGCAGAACCGCTGTTTCGATCGACGGCCTGGCTGTACTCTCGGGCGGCCTTCAACTTGGCGCTCATAATATTCTCGATGAAAGACCGAGCGAAGTCAGCAGTCTCGAACATCTCTGTCTTATCAGATTCGTACCCCACGAAAAAGGTGCCTTTCTTGCTCCTTCCGTAGTATGGCGCGCAGTCGAACGGATCCCTCATGTTTTCCCCGATGTCACAATTCCCGAATTGGTTGATGATCATGCCCTCGGGGCAGTCAACCGCCTCGCATTCACCATTTGCGTTCTTCCGTTGTCCTCTTGGGCAGTCTGTCTCACCATCGCTCGTGCCATCGCTCGTGCCATCGCTCGTGCCACCGCTCGCGCCATCGCTCGTGCCATCGCTCGTGCCACCGCTCGTGTCATCGCTCGTGCCACCGCTCGTGTCATCGCTCGTTCCATCGCTCGTGCCATCGCTCGTGCCACCGCTCGTGCCACCGCTCGTGCCACCGCTCGTGCCATCGCTCGTGCCACCGCTCGTGCCACCGCTCGTGCCATCGCTCGTGCCACCGCTCGTGCCATCGCTCGTGCCACCGCTCATGCCACCGCTCGTGCCATCGCTCGTGCCACCGCTCATGCCACCGCTCGTGCCATCGCCTCCAGCAGTCCCGTCTCCGAAGGCCGAGGCATATTGGAGATCCGGTGTTTCCGTGAACCCGCCAATGACCTCGACGATCACCTGCAGGGCGATGTCGCCCTGAACCTCAACAGTCCATGGACCGATGGTTCCCGAGGCCCCCGGAGCCAGTGTTGACTTCGCCAACGGCAGGACTTCAGTCGTCCCCTCCGACAGGATTCCACCTTCTATCACCTTCAACCGCGCGGTGACGTTGTTGGCCGAGGCGAGACCGTCGGAGTTCGTCACCTCACAGGTGATGCGGCGGGTTCCCCCTCCCGCACCTTCGACCATGGGATCGATACTGACGACGGGGCGAAGGGCCGAGTACGAGGCGCGCCACATCGTAGCCACAGCGCACGCCGCGGCTGTCAACGCCTGCGCTGGATCACGGTGGTAGGCCTCGGATCTGTCCCTTGTTCTGGCTGCGCACTTGGCCACAAAGACCTGGACTCGGTCAGCTTGGGCTTGTTCGATGTTATCGCGCCCAAGAGGGAAATCCAGGTCTCCATTTTTCCACAGGTAATCAAAAGTAACTACGATGGCGTGCCCGTACCCGACATTTTTCTCCCAGTCGACGTGACTGCTTTTGACGGTCGCCAGGGTGTAACCGTTCCAATACCAGGGATCGAACCAATCCAGATTGTCGCCTGAGTCGCGAAAGTGCTCGACCTGATCCAAGAAGTTGCCGTTGGCCGCGGGAATCTGGCCATCCCCAAGAGTTAGGCGACCGGATATCTCCTCGGGAAGCTCCAGCCGCTGGCAATCTGAACGGGGGCACTGCTCCTTGTAGATATTGTTGATCTGCTCACCGCCGGCGCCCACGACATGGTATGGAACAAAGAGGTCGGCCAGGAAATGGGAACTCCACGCAGCGTCTCTCGCCCCGGCGGGAGGGACTCCCTGCATACCGGCGGTGAGCAACTTGAAGTGTTTCCGGACCCCCACCGGGGCCGCTCCCATCCCCGTGACGGGATTGAAGTAGTGCCAACTGTAGTCGGTAGCGCCGTCGGCGTCCGGACCCGGGCCTGTCGATACTATAGGGGGCAAGGATGGGGTCGCGCTTATAGCAACCCAGCTAAATCCACTGATGTCTCCAATATCTGGGAAGCCCGAACGGTAGAATGCTGGGTTCTCTTTCAGGTAGAAAAATGCCTGGTTATCGATGTGTTGATGTGTCGAATAGCTTCCTGTGGACACACCAACCAGAGACCTCGCCGATCCCCACGCCCATACTGGCAGGGGGGTCAAGAGGCACGCCATCCAGGCCAGAAGTCCCACGTGCCCCAGGAAATAGCCTGCCGTTGGGCGACAACGGCCGGCGGAGTCACGCGATCCGCGGCTTTGAACACATCTGCGTCGCAGCGCACCAAAGAGGCCCACGCCTGCCGCACAGTCGGTCCCGGTGTTCATGTCGCACTCTCCCAATTTCCGAGGGGATTGAAGATCGGCCATGTTGAACATCAGCATGGCAATCACTGCATCACCCGCGGCGGCAATGCCACCATGATCTCTTCGATCGCAAGCACCAGGCAACCCGAGAGGGGAGGTGCGGTTGCGGTGGATCGATGTATGGCCCGCTTCATTTGGAGATCCTCCGCCGTCAATTCCGGTTGGTTGTCCAGGTCCTTGGGGAGCCAGATCATCATGTCATCGGTCGGGGGTTCGATGAACCACCGGCTCACAACCCGGTCAGCCTTAGAACGCCGACAGGAGCGGGATCGAACAGCCTAAATGACCGCAGGCCGATCGCTCCCCAAACACGCCACCCCAAAGCCGTCTCCAGTCAGCCGGCCGGTCCGGCGTGGTTTCCGATCCGGCGGGCCGGCCTCTTGCGCGCAGTGAGGCACGGGCGGGACGATTTGGCGTCCGAATCGGCCGTTCGTGCGGCTGGACGGCTGGCAAAGCTTCATGTCTGGGTGCGGAAGACGACGGTGCCGGACGGCGGGGTCAGGCAGAAAGAACGTGGAACAATCGGCAATGTACTGCTGAGCCTGTCTCTGCCGGATCCGGCGATCGGCGTGAAAAGATCGCCCGGGTCGTCGCGCTAGCCAGTCGGCTGGACGGACGCCGGGCCGTCCGCCTGACAGGCTGCAAGCTGGTGCCGGAGTGGCGATTCGTCAAACTCAGGAAGACGGGCAAGAAGACCGACCGGCGTTCGCCTCCATGCACATGTGTTCGCATCCGCTGGCGGCGGCGCACGAACGTGACCACCATCGCCGTCGCCCTACTTGTACGGGTCCCCTCGTCCCGACTCGTACGGTGATGACTCCTCGGGCGGCGGCGACTCCGGGGATGCCTTGGCCCCCGGACGAGCCGGCCGAGGCCCTGGCTCACGCGACCGCGGTTGCTCGGCGCGACCGGCTCGCGCGCGCGGCGTCTCGATGCGACCAGCGGCGGGTCGAACCAGGCTGGGCAAACCGGCGCCGATCCCGAACGACTTCAGCAAGCCGTGCAGCCCCGCCGGACCAGGAACCACGCCACCCGGGAGGCCGGGTGCTCCGGGCATGGCGGACAGGGCAGGCAGGTTCTCGAGTCCCATCGGGCCGTCGGGTCCCGACATCCCCCCGGCGCCCGGGAGGCCGGTCATCCCGGAGAGGCCGGAGATTTGCGAAAGGTGCGGGGCGATCTCAGCCATGACGGCGTCCGCACAGGGGGAGCGCCGGGCGCCTCCGGCCGCCTCGTCGACCGTCGGCTCCCCCTCGACTTCGATCGTCGCCGAGACGGTGCAACTCCCGCCGTTTCCAGCCGTTTCGACCTTGTACTTAGACGTGACCATGAAGACCGCGGTCACCTCCTTAAGGTTCATGTCCACGATCTCCGGAAAATTCTCACCGACGCACCGCGCCAGCTCCCCCTGGCCCTCAAGGGACGAACGGTCGGCCTCGGAGAAGGCATCCACGATCTTCCGGTAGAGGAAGTCCCGCAACTCGGCATAGGTGATCCGGATCTCGAAGGTCCGCGACGTACCATCCGCCGGCCCCTCGAACTCCTTCTTCCCTTCCGCGGGGTCGGCGGCCGCCATCATGAACTCGAATGCGCCGAACCCGCAGGTTGAGCGGGCCGGGACCTCGCTTTCAGCCGTGAACTCGGCCCGGAGCACCGCGGTCTGTCCCGCACGCAGCTTCACGCTGGACGAGTAGAGGAGACTCCCCTCCGCCTCCAGGTTCGGACAATCGAGACCCCCTCCCCCGATCTGGCACTTGTAGGTCCAGTCTACCTTGTTCTCGGTATACTCCACGGTCCCCTCGTCCTGGATCGGGATTTTCGGGCAAGCCTCCTCCGTCGCACCCCCTCCCCCGGATTCACCCGACTCACCGTCGTCATACATGGTCTCGCCATCGTCGTATAGGGTCTCACCCTCGTCATACATGGTCTCGCCATCGTCGTATAGGGTCTCACCGTCGTCATACAAGCTCTCGCCGTCATCGTATAGGGTCTCACCGTCGTCGTAGGTGCTCTCACCGTCGTCGTACGCCGTCTCGCCATCGTCGTAGGTGGTCCCGCCGTCATCGTATGCGGCCTCGCCATCCCCGTAGCTCGACTTCGCCCCGCCCCGCCCGGTCCCTCGCGGCGGCCGCCGGGCCTTCAGCCCGGGCGCCGGCGCTCCGCTACCTGAGTAGGTTGATCCGCCATCCGGGTAGCCGGATCCGCCGTCCCCGTAGCCGGTCTCCCCGTCGGGGTAGGTCCCGGTGTCGCCCGACGCCCCCCCGACTCCAACCCCTCTCGGCGGGCAGCACGTCTCTTCCGTGTTCCCGGTGCGCGTGGCCGGAACTCCCGGGTACACCACCTGGAACATGTGAGAGAGACTCGCCATGCCTCCGGTCAGGTCACCGGCACCCGGGAGGCTGGTGGCCATGCCACCGCCCATCATCATCCACTCGATGCCGGTCGCGATGACCATGGCTCCGACGCCGTCCGGCTCTTCATCGGAGAACGCGTACTGCAGGTCCGGCGTGTTGCGATAGGTCGCGATGGCCTCAACCTTGACGCGGCAAGTGCCCCCGTCCGCGCTTCGGACCCGCCAGGAACCGCCAGTGCCTTCGGCGCCGGGAGCCAGGCTCCCGGTCCCCAGCGACTGGATTCGCTCTCCCGAGACCAAGGTGGCGCTATCGAGCGGGGTGAGTCGCACCCGCACACCCTCCGCCGCATCCTCGCCGTCCGTGTTCCGAACCGTGCAAGTGATGTCGTAGAGGCCGGAGCTTCCGTCCTCGCCGGCCACGGACGTGAGCCGGGCGCTCGGCCGGAGAGCGGAAAACGATGCACGCCAGAGGGTGTACACGGCGCCCGCGGCCGCGGTGAGCGCGACCTCGCCGTTCCGGAAGTAGTAGCCGATGCTCGCCCGCGTACGTCCAGCGCAGGCGGCGGCGAACCGCGTGGCCAGTTCGACCTGTCCCGCCCGATAGCCGTCGAACCACCAGTCGTCGACCGGCGCGGCCCCTCGCACGCCCTCCCGCCATAGGGGATCGACTTCCAGCGTTCCGGTGCTCCGAAATGCCACTCCCACTTCCCAGCCGAGGTGGCTGCTTGAATTCGGTGAAAGCGAGGTCGTGGCGTTCCAGTACCACGGGTCGAACCAGTCCTGCGTTCCCGTTCCGGTCGCTGGAAACCGGCCGATCTCCGTGTGAAACTCGTTTCCCTGGAGTGGGGAACAGAGATAGAGGGGTCCGGTGATGACCCCGGGCAACTCGATCCGCTCGCACGGCTCCCCGCATCGCGCCCGGAGGACTGCGAGATCGGCGGCCGAGCATCCGACCACGTGGTAGGGCACGAACATGTCCGCCAGGAAATGCGAACTCCACGCCGCGTCGCGGGCGGCGTCGGCCGGATCGACTTGCAGTTGCCCGATCAAACGCCCCAGGAACTCGCCCGACGCCTGGGGTCCTCCACCGGCAGACGTCCCCGCCGCCAGGGCCGGGTTGTAGTAGTGCGAGGAGTACAGGGAGGCGTCGATGGCATCAGGACCATCCCCGATCTGGGAGAGGCTAATGGTACCGAAACGGCGAATCTCGTCCGCCCCGGGGAATTGATCCTCGCGGAACGCGGGATTGCCGCGCAGGCGTTCGAGCACCTGGGCATCGATGTACTGGTGAGTCGCCGGCAGTCGCGCACCGGGCACCCACCCCGGCCCGAGTTCCACCGATCCCCACGCGTGGGCCATCGCCGGCGCGAGCAACCAGGCAACTGCGATGACCCCCGTGGCCACGTTCGAGTGGCTGGGGCGCTCCCTCGCCCGCCCTCGCGGACCAGGGTACCGCAGGCCCAGCCCCGTCGAACCGCGCTTGTGCCTCATCTCGCCGTCCTCCACCTCGTACGCGGGTTGGCACTGTGCCACGGTCCCGCCGTCCACGTTGTTCGCGAGTTGCCGCCGCGACGCTGGCCGGCGCCGGGCGGTGCCCTCGATTTGGCCCGGCGTCGGTCAACGCCGCGGCGAGCACTGCCCCCGAGAACACTCCCGGCCACCACGCTGCAGCCGGCCAACCACCCGACCGCCAACCGGCGCGGTTGTTGTCGAAGACGTTCATCACCGCCCCAGCTCGATCGTCACGCCGGTGGTCACCTTGAACAGATCCATGTTGCCGTCGACCTTGTACTTCAGTTCTGCGCCGAACCTGGCCTTCTCGCCCATCGGCACTTCCACACCGCCCAGCACACCGAAGCCAAGACCACTGTTCGTCTTTAGCGCCCCCGTATAGTCCAACAGCCC
>CAIMUX010000039.1 GCA_903844735.1 Candidatus Eiseniibacteriota bacterium | reverse complement strand
GTCAGCTCCTCCACCTCGGCGGTGGTGGGTGGAGGCAGCGGCACGAACCGCAGCGGTGTGCTCGCGTCATCGGAGACCGGGACGAAGAGACCATCGGGTAAGATGCAGTGGCAGTGGACGTTTCAAATTTAAGGCGGAACCGAAGCGTTGGAGGAACGATACGGACCCCGTCCGACCATCGGGGATGCCGAGGTCCCGCCCCCGCCGTCGTTGCCAGGCGAACAACACCTGCAGGAACACCCGCAGCAGGGTGCTCAGAAGATGTCGGTCGGCCGCCAGGCGGAAGCGCATGGTATAGGGGAAGGTGAGCACCCACTGCCGGTAGCCGGCTTCGGGGAGGAGGCTATCGACCAGCCACGCGGCGGTGTCGGCGGTGCGGCGGGCCAAACAGCTTGGGCATAGTGTTCCCTTACAGGAAAATGTGCGCCATGAAGCGAAGGAGGAACCGATGACCTAAAGAGTCATCCTCGCCCGGGTCGGGCCGGGCGTAGAAGGGGACCGCGAACGTCGTCGGGGCTGATCCGACGGCCTGCAACAGCCGAGCGGTCTGAACTGCCCGCGAAAGAGCATCGGCTCCGAGGCGGGCTACCGAAGGTGCCATGGTGAAACGAGGCAGGGAGACCTGCAGTTGAAGGCGGCGATGGAAGTCTCTGTATGGAGTAAAAGCTCGCGCAAGCGAGAATGCAGCCAGTCCCGATCGCTGTTTCGGCATGATCGGGTGTACTTGGTATGAGTACGCCGCCGCCCTATCCCGATTCGGCGTGCGGTCCGCGTTGCCAGGGATACAGCCGTCCACCTACAGCACCAAGGGTTCCCTCTTTGAACATGGGAACCTCGATCCGAGCGCCGGGCCCGCGAAGTCCGGCAAGCCAACAGGTCTGGTGATGTCTCGGACGGGGGGCGGAGCCTCCGTAGTAGTCCGAGCGTGGGAAAGCCACGCACATGGCGAAGGGGGGCAGTGATGGGTACGGTTTCGAGGCCGCCGGGGAAAGCCATGTATGTGGCGCCCAGACCCGACTGGGACTGGCTCCGGATCGAGCAACGAAAGCTGTACACGCAAAGCGAGGAACAAATCGACTACGTCTTTCGCAAGTTGTGGGGATCGGTCACAGATGCCCGCAACCTACGGATGGCCCTCGCGCGCGTCGCGGGCAACCGCGGGCGCCGAACGGCAGGCGTAGACGGGATCACGGTGGGACACGTGTCGAAGCGGGCCGAGGCCTTCATCGCAGAACTACGCGCGGAGCTCCGCTCCGGGGCGTACCGGCCCTCGCCGGTGCGGCGAGTCCTCATCCCGAAGATCGGCGCACCAGGGAAGTTTCGCCCCCTGGGGATTCCCACCGTGAAAGACAGGGTGGTTCAGGCAGCACTGAAGAGCATCCTGGAGCCGATCTTCGAGGCGGATTTCTTTCCCGTCTCGTATGGCTTCCGGCCGGGCAAGTCGGTTCACGGAGCCCTGGAGCACTTGCGAGTGCTTCTCCGGCCCCGCCCCGTCAAGCAAGACCCGGGGCTACGGCTCCCGTACCAATGGGTCGTGGAGGGAGATATCAAGGGATGCTTCGACAACATCAGCCATCATGGCCTGATGAACCGGGTTCGCCGAAGGATTAGCGACCCCAAAGTGAACCGGTTGGTCGTGGCGTTCCTGAAGGCCGGCGTCCTGGCGGAGGGAACCTTTCTCCGCAGTGATTCCGGCACGCCGCAAGGCGGGATCCTCTCTCCTTTGCTCGCAAACATCGCCCTCAGTGTTATCGAGGAACGATACGAGCAGCATGTCCGGCAGCGCAGAGTGGCGCCGACAGGGCGCGGCGATGTACCGCTGGAGCGACGGGCCTTCTTGGCTCGGGCTTGCGATCGGCGTCATGGACGCACGATCGTCTTTCCCCTTCGGTACGCGGATGACTTCCTCCTCCTTGTCGGGGTCGCGCCCGGTCCGGGTCAGGACGAACGGGCCAAGCAGGCCGCGCAGGAGGAGATGGCTGCGGTAGCGGCGCTCCTGAAGCAGGAGCTGGGATTGGAGCTCTCGGCGACGAAGACGCTCGTCACCCCGGTGACGCAGCCCTTCGCCTTCCTCGGGCACCACATTTGCGTGCGCGACAGCCGCGGGTACAAGCGGACTGCCTGCGTGACGCTGATCCCAAAGGAGCGCAGCCATCGGTTACGCGAGCGGATCAAGCGACTGTGTCGGCGCAATCGCACCAGTCACAGCCTGCACGATCTGCTCCGTGACCTGAACTGGCTTCTACGGGGGTGGAGTTCCTTCTATCGTCACGCCTGGGGTGCGAAGCGAGTCTTCGGCTCGCTCGACTACTACGCGTGGTGGTGCGTATTTCGCTGGCTGCGAAAGAAGCATCAGCACGTATCCATGAAGGCGTTGAAGGCACTCTATCCACCCGCCAAGGAGTCCGGGACCCGTGCGGGACAGTGGCATCATCAGGGTGTCACGTTGTTTGTCACCGCACGTACCCGAGTCGGTCCCTATAGGCTGGCTTGGGCCCGCCCACCTCTCTATGCGATCCGTCATGGAGAGCCGGGTGCATAACGAAAAGGTGCATGCCCGGTTCGGAAGGGGGCGTCCGGAAACCTGCCGGTGAGAGCCGGTAAGGCGCCGGATGCCTACCTTACGCCAG
>CAIMUX010000038.1 GCA_903844735.1 Candidatus Eiseniibacteriota bacterium | reverse complement strand
TGACAGTCCACCGTCGGCTGCATCACCGGCAGTGCGGTGAGGACACCCAAAGCTCGCTGGAAACCCGCATCCGTCCGGAATCCCTGCAGAACCTCCGTGAGGATGATCGGAATCACTCCAAGATCCTCCTCTTCCTGGAGCACCTCGTCCAGGCGCTGCGCGTGAGGACTCTCGACCCCGTTGAAGAAGTCGGCCCAGGTGCTGGAGTCGACGATCGTCACATTCGCGTCCCCCGAGTCGATCGCGAAGCCTCGACGTCACCGTCCCAGGCGAGTTTCCCCCGCAGGCGACGCAGAGAGCGGTACAAGCTGCCCTTTGTGATCAGGCGACGCAGCGCAATATCGACGACCTCACGTTTCGTCCGCGCACCCGTAAGACGCATCGCCGTCTCGACGAGCGTATCGTCAATCTCGATGTTGGTCCGTCCCATGGTGTTCCTGCCTCCCTTCCTACACCAAGGTAGCAGCTCGTGGTGTATGGGGGGCGCCTTTCTTTGCCAAGGCCAGCAAGGCTGGATCAGGCACGCTTCGGCGTTCCCATCGAACCCGGCCAGGAGAAAGGCGGCCCCGACGCTCACAGCCACGCATCGCGCGACCATTACGAGCCGGGGCCCGCCGGTTTGTCTTTGCCCGCGGTCCGTGAACCGGGGCCACTCGCACTGGGCCGTGCTGGAGAGACGCAAGCCGAGATTGTTGTTCGTGTTGTCGGGGTTGTTGGCGTTGCGAAGCGGAATCAGGCTTCTCGATCAGCGTAGGCAGGTCTGCGACCTCGGCCGAAACCAAGACCGAGGCCGATGCCCCTGAGACCGCGACCTCCGGGAGGCCCACAGCCAAACCCGCGCCATCCGACCCGGGCATCGACGCCGACGAGGGTTCGGGTCGCGGATCCGCACCGCCCCGAACCCGTTCGAGAAGCACCCGGCCGTACTTCTGCAGTCGCGCCTGCCCGATGCCGGAAATCCCCCCCAGCGCGGCCAGGCTTGCGGGGCGCAGGCGGACGATGTCGCCAAGCTGCCGGTTCGTGAGGATCATGAAGACGGGGATGCCCGCCACATCGGCCACTTCGGCGCGCCAGACGCCTCCCGCGCCCCCGTTCCCTCTGCCAGAACCTGCCGCCAAATGTACTTGCTGATCGTGAGCAGGATCTTCGAACGGGCGGCCGTTCCTGATCGCGGGCTGCTCCGCAGACCAAGGGGCCGCGCTCTCAACGCAGGGTGCGCATCACCTGCGCAGGAGTAATCCACGGTCGGGCTGTGGAATCGATCGGCGACCGGAGCCAAAGAGCACAGAAGACCTTGCGACCTCGCGCCTCCGGCAGGTTTTCCGCCTTGCGGCGCAGTTCATCGAGCAACCGATCCGCCCTTTCCTCTCGGCTCCACCGGACTTCACCCACCAGAAGGGCATCACCTTCGGCGCTCTCCGCGACCAGGTCGAGCTCCATCGGACAGCGATCCACCCCCGTTCCCCACCACCGAGAGGCCGGACCCCACCGATGGTCGAAAAGAGTCAGGTGCGGCACGCAGGCACGCGATAGCTCCTCCCAGACACCGCCGACGTGCGCAGCCAATCCGCGCCGCACGACGGCCGCGACCTCGCCGACCAAGCGACCCTCGAGGCGGGATCGATTGGGTTCGACGAAGCGGAACCAGAAGCGCAGAAAAGGATCCGCCACTTTGTACAGCGCCCGTTGGCCCGCTCGATGGTGAACGCCGAACGGCGTCTCGCGCTCGATCAGCCCCAGTTCGACAAGCCGCTGCAGGGGTCGAGAGAGAGAAGTGATCGGCTTGCCCAGCCGGCCCGCAATCTCGGACGGGCGATGGGAGCCTTGTCCGACCAGACTCAGGATCGAGGCCGCTTGCGCGGTGTCCCTCAAGTCATCGCGCAGAAGGCGGACCGGCTCGTCATGGAGGACTCCGAGAGGGCTCAAGATCACTTCCCGGATCGCCACGTCCAGCGATCCGTGCTCCCGCGCCAGCTCCCAGTATCGCGGGACTCCGCCCCAGACGGCGTACGCCTCCACGGCGCGAATCGCGTCCGGCTCCGAGAGAGCCTGCTGGATCCATCCCGCGGGCAGGGGGGCGATCTTGAGGATCTCGTCCGCCCGGCCGTAGAGGGGCGAGCTTCGGTCCAGCACCAGCCCTTGCATCATCTCCTGCGAGGACCCGGCGAGCACCAAGTGGACCGGCTTCTTGCCATTCCGATCCAGCTTCTTCTGCAGAAGGCTCGGGATCTCGCGCGCCGCCGCGACGAGAGCCGGAAACTCGTCCAGGGCGAGAACGGTCCCCGCCGGGGCATCCTCCCAGAATCTGTCGAAGAGCGCGTTCCACTGTGGATAGTCCACCCGGTCGAAGCCGGGGAGAACCCGTGCGATCTCCGTGGCCAGAGAAGCCCGCTGGAGGGTGTCCTGTCGATCGTCGGCCACGAAGTAGATCGACGTTCGTCCCGGAAGGGTCTCCCGGAGAAGCCTGGATTTCCCGCAGCGACGACGGCCGAAGAGAACGGCGAAGGAACCCTCGCGCCGCAGGAAGAGTTTCCGGAGTCTCGCCCGCTCTTCTCTTCGGTCCAGGAACGGAAGCTTCATCTCCCCTCCTTACACTCGGCCCGGGGGCGACTATGCCGTAGCTACATTATGTAGCTACTACATAATCGCTGCAATCGGAAACGTTCACCATCGACATCCTCCCCCGCCGGCGCCGGCAGTTCCCGCCGTTGGCGCTCATGAACGCCCGCGAACGCTCAGGCCCGGCCTGATTGGTACGTCTGCGGCCGCGCCTGCCCGATGCCCGAAATCCCCCCCAGTGCAACCATGCTTGCGGGGCGCAGGCGGACGATGCCGCGAAGCCGGCGGTTGGTGAGAATCATGAAGACCGGGATGCCCGCCACATCGGCAATCTCGGCGCGCCAGACGCGGAGTTCTTGGTAGAGGGCGGCATCGGCGGCGCAGGGAGGGGCACAAGCTGCCCTTTTTGACCAGGCACGCTTCGGAGTTCCCATCGAGCCCAGCCAGGAGAAAGGCGGCCCCGACGCTCACAGCCACGCATCGCGCGACCATTACGAGCCGGGGCACGGCGGAGCCGGACGGAGATCTGGACAGCCCCCGCACCCGCCCGCGGTCCGTGAACCGGGGCCACTCGCACTGGGCCGTGCTGGAGAGACGCAAGCCGAGATTGTTGTTCGTGTTGTCGGGGTTGTTGGCGTTGCGATTCGCCGATCGGACCGCGCGGCGCAACCCGGGAGAACCGCCCATCTCGACGTGCGCCATGATCGAGCCGAGCGAGGCCTGCAGCGACGCATCGTCCCGTTCGCCGGCCAGGTACT
>CAIMUX010000037.1 GCA_903844735.1 Candidatus Eiseniibacteriota bacterium | reverse complement strand
AGACACCATCGTAGTTGGGATCCTGGACAACGGCGATCTCGCGCCGAGCGGTCGCGAAGTCCCGTTCGGCCTTACGCAGCCACTCCCTGACCGTCTCGTTCATAGAGGACGATTCCTTCTTCGAGTGCTTCGCCGATCAGAGGGTCTCCCTCCGCGTAGCTTCGGCGGACATCCTCGGGGCGTCTTGTGATCAGGTCGATCGGGAACTTGGGGGAAAGGCGCACGAGGATCTCGACGGACTTGCGCAAGCCCGACCCATCGAACGGCATGATGATCAGGATATCGGCATCCGAATCCGGTTTGGCGTCGCCACGCGCCTGCGAACCGAAGAGGATGACCCGCTCCGGGCCATAGCAACTCGCAATCTGCGCCGCGAATTCTTCCAGCACCGCCATCGGAATCATCGAGTCCTCCGTCGAAACCCGGACCACACCCGCGCCGGGAACAGGCCACCATAATAGCATGTGGGAACGACTCCAGCGACACTCGGGCAGATCCTGGCGCGTCCAGCACCAAGATCCGCTCAGTCATGCTTTGCCTCCGGATCCCGCCGCAACTCGACACACAGACGAGCCCCGCCGAGCCGCCCTTCCTCCACCCGAACCGAACCCCCGTGCGCCAAGACGATCCCCTTGACCAGGGCCAGGCCCAGGCCCAGTCCGCCGGCCGATCCCGACCGGTACGGCTCGAAGACCCGCTCCCGCTCCTCTGCCGGGATACCGGGCCCGTTGTCCTCCACCTCCAGGACTACGTTATCACCTGCCGCGCGTGTCGCCAGTCGTAAGCGGGGGCTTTCACAACCAGCGGTAGCGGTCTGCGCATTGCGCGCCAGGTTCATCAGCAGTTGACGCAACTGGTCGTCGTCCGCGCGGATCGTACCCAGATCAGGAGCGAGGTCCAGCTCCACGTGCAGATCACGCTGCAGCGCCCCCACGTCGGCGGCCAGCGCGTTGAGGTCCACGAGGGCGAACCGTGGCTCCACCGGCCGGGAGAAGTCACGGAAGCGCGCCACCACGTTGCGTAGGCTCTCGACCTGGCGGAACACGATGCCAGAACACTTGTCGAGGAGTGCTGCGTATTCCAGGTCATCCCCCCGGTACCGCTCGCGCATCTCCTCCACCGTGAGCTGGATCGGCGTCAGCGGGTTCCTGACCTCGTGGGCCAAGGCCCGGGCCATCTCGCGCCAGCCGGCCATCGTCTCGAGTTCCACCAAGCGCCGCGACTGAGCGTCGAGCCGCCAAACCATGTCATTGAACTGCTCGCCCAGCCGGTTGATCTCGTCACGTCCGGTGATCGGCACGCGCACATTCCAGTTCCCGGCACCAACCTCGTGGGTGGCGTGCACCAGGCGTTGCACCGGCACGAGAAGCCCACGCGCCAGCGACCCCGCAACCAGAAGCGCGACCGGGATCGATACGGCGTAAAGCCCGAGGAACGGCAGCCAAAAGCTTCGCTCCAGCTCCTTGCGCAGGTACTGCTGCCCACGCACCATCTGGAAGGCGCTTGAGATCGCCCGGGCATCGGATCGCCAGGCCTGGGATGTCGGACACCGCACCGTCAGCACGCTCCCGTCGGCGAGAGTCCGCGTGGCGTCCGCCGTGCGGGGTGGCGGGTACCCGGAAGGCGGAACGCCGGCGGTGTCGGTGGTGGTGTCGGAGGGGGCTGACCGGAGGACTCGGATGGTGCCATCCGGTAGCTTCAGCACCGCTTGCGTTCCCGGTAATCGCGCACCGGCGGGACCGGCCACCGCCCGCAGTACGTCGGCCGCTGTCGTGAGCACCACGCCTTCCGCCGCCGCCCGCGCCGCGCCTTCCGCCCCGGCCCGCGCCACGCCTTCCGAACGTCCCCCCTGACCCGCCGCTTCGGCAACCCAGACGCCTAGCGAATCGGCCAGGCCGCGGCTCAGGCACTGGTACTGATCGCGCGCCCGGCTGACACCCGACTTGAGCGCCGTGTCGATCTCCGAGCTCAAGCCCACGTTCAGGATCCGCGTCACTGTCTTTCGCGCCATCCACGCGGCCGGCACCGCGAGCAGCACGATCAACGAGACGACGAGCAACGCCAGGCGGGTGAACAATCTCATGGGGCCTCCCTCAGATCGGCGGCGCGGAAGAATGGGCTGGAGCGCTCAATCACGTGCCCCGAGGCGCTCTTCTCCTGCACGGCGCGTCCGAAGAGAGCCTGCAGGTCGAACGCGACCCCGTCAGGATCGGCGCCGCGGCCGCTGACAAGGCCGAAGAGACCTTCCCCACGATCGGACGCGAGGGGCTTCACGGCGATCTGCAAGGACAGTTGGTACTCTTCGGTGGAACGCAAAAGGGACGTGGGGCACAAATCGCAGTTTGCCAGGCAAGAGATGGCGGAGTCGGCCGCGGCCAGGGTTGGCAACGCGAGCGAACCGTCTTCGCTCGTCAGCAGGTAGTGACCCTTCCAAGGATCGTAGCGCAGACTGCGCTCCACAGATCGCTCAGCCACCAGCCGGCCGGAGCGATCTTCGAGCCGGAGAAGGTACAAGCAGATACCCGGAAACCCGCTCTCGATGGTCTGCATCGTCCGCTCGTCCAACAGATCGTGCGCGCGAACCTCGGCGCGTAACGACTCCCCTGTTCGGTACAAGAGCAGTTCGGTAACGCTTCCCTGACCGAACGCCGGGGCCGCGAGCAAGGCCATGCCCAGAGGGAGAAGCCGACGCAGACCGCCGACGCACCACGACCCGTCGTCTCGCCTCAAGCCGCAATCGCGCCCCAGCCCGGCACCGCGCAGCACGCCGCCGCCTCGCCGCCCACGCATGATCTAAAACGACCGGCCGACGCTGAGGTAGAACGCCGCCGGCCGGCCTTTGACCTTGTCGGTCAACGGGTAGGCGAGCTCCACGTTCACGGTCTGCAACCAGGGGACGCGAACAAGGACGCCACAACCGGCGCCGGCGGCGGGATCGGCGCGCCCGCCGCTCGCGCTCCAGTGCTCGCCGGCGTCAGCGAAGACGGTGGCCATGACGCGGGGCTGACAGGGATTCGAGCCGATCAGCGGATGACGCCACTCGGCACTGACGTGGCAGAACGCGCGGGCGCCCAGCGGGCCGCTCAACTCTCCTTCAGAAAACCCCCGCAGACTCCCCAGACCGCCGACGATGGGACGGAGGAAATAGGGCGTGTCCGCGGAGGCGTAAAGCGCGCGGAGACGAAACGCCGCGGCCCGGGTGCCCGCCACCGGTATGGCCAGCCGAGCATCCAGCCCGCTCCCCCAGAAACATTCCCCCCTGCGGGGTGCCGTCCCTCGCAAGATCCATTGCGCCCACGATCCGCTCTGCCACGGGCGCAGCCGATCGCGGCCGTTGCGGAGCAGCTCGAGCTGGGCCTCACCGAACTGCAGATCATCCTTGTACACAGGAACGAGGCCGGCCGCCGGGATTTCCGGGCGATCGTGCTCGCTCTGCAGCGTTGGTTTCAGGCGGGCTTGTGCAACCCCACCCCAGAATGTCGCGCTGAGGTCGTCGGCCAGCCGCCGGCGCGCGCCGAGCCGGAACCGGGCGCGGTCGAGCCGTTGGAAGTGCGTGCTGTCACCCTGGCGGATCGTCCAGGTGTCGCGGTAGCCGCTCAGGTTCACCAGGAGATCCGTCTCGCGTGCAAGCAGAGAGGGAACCTCGAGGTCGGCATAGAGGCCCGCAGACCGCGGTCCCATCCGGTAGGTGACCCGGGCCGTGCCGCCGCGGCCGAGCAACCCGGTGCGCCGCAGGCTGAGCACGTTCCAGTACCAACCGCGGAGGGGATCGGGCCCGACCCCGGTCTCCACGTAGAAGCGGTGGCTTGTTCGGGCGGCGACCACGGCGATGACGGCGCCGAGCCGGCTCCCGCGCGTGGTGTACAGATCGACTTCGGCAAAGAGGCCGGTGGCGGCGAGGTCTCGGCGGGCCTGGATCAGTGTCGCGGCGTCGACCATCTGGCCGGGGTGGAGGGGTAGGTTGCGGCGGACGAGCAGCTCTGCGTCGCCTCCGGGCGGCTCAACACGCACCGCCTCCAACAGAAACCGAGGGCTGACCGGCGGGCTGGCCTGCGGGTCGGCCGGCGGGCTGATCGGCGGGCCGGCCTGCGCCCGCGCCGGCGCGGCGACCCCGGCCACGAGCATCACAACCAGCAGCGCCCCGGCGAGACGACGTCGTCGATGCATCCCCACCTGCCCAACCCTCTGCGACGCCGCCCGGATCGCAGGCCACGCGTTGATCAACTCGTTGCAGACCCGGACATCCTACGCTCAACCACTCCCTGAGAACCAGGGAGTTATGCTGCGTGAGCAGCGGGACTTGGCCCCTTAGAGACGCAGGCCAAGATTGTTGTTCGTGTTGTCGGGGTTGTTGTTGTTGCGATTCGCAGACCGGACCGCGCGGCGCAACCCCAAAGGGCCGCCCATCTCGCCATACGCCATGATCGAGCCGAGCGCGGCCTGCACCGACGCATCGTCCCGCTCACCGGCCAGGTACTAGGGCAATGCGCCTGCGGGCCAGGTCCCGGAACCGCCGGATCTTTCGCCGACTGCGCCGCAGCGTGCCGGGAAAGACGCCCAGGCGGCGTGTACGCCCTTCCCCGGTCGGCAGGCGTAGAAGTGTTCGATGGCGGCCCGCTACGGGCGCCAGAGACGAAGCCCCGTGTGGCCGGCGATCCGTTCGAAGTCCGCATCGGGGCTCAGGAGCTCGGCCTCGATATCCAGACACACCTGAGCGATGACGCAGTCCACGGCGCCGCGAACGGTGACTCCTCTCTTTCTGAGCGAGCGAAACAAGCGGGCCGCCCGAACGT
>CAIMUX010000036.1 GCA_903844735.1 Candidatus Eiseniibacteriota bacterium | reverse complement strand
CGCAGACGCCGAACATCGTCCAGGTCGAGGTCCCGGTGCAGGCCACCGACTTCGTGACCGTGCAGGTGCCGTCGAGCGCACAGCACGCGCCGTCCGGCTGGACGCATGAATTCGGATCGCAGACGCCGCCCGCCGCCCATGTCCCGGTGCAGTTCGTCTGCGTCGTCAACGTGCAGGTGCCGTTCGTCAGGCAACAGGAACCGGACGGCGGCACCGTCGGGTTGTCGTCCCCCCCGCATCCGGCAAACGCTATCGCCACCATCACCGCCCCGATCAACAATCCGCGCATGGCCGAACCTCCTTGATTCTCCCCGATGGAGAGCACCGATCCTCTCATCGACGGTGAGGCTAACTCGGTCGTCTTCGGTGAGCAACAGGTTATGTACCGAATCCTGTTGGCCGATCGCCTTCAACGGCGTGACCACCAACGGAATGCGCGGCAGCTTCGAGGACCTGTTCGATCCGCCGTGATGTCGCAAAGACAAGACTCAAGATTCGGGCCAAAGGCCGGGAGTTGCAGGCCCACGGGCCGAAGCCCACAATGGGGATCAGGTTAGGCACTGCGATTCGATGCTTGAACTGTGGACGGCCGCGGACGCCGCGGTTGGGGGAGGCGTAGTGGGACTCTTCGGTTCGTCGCCACGGAAGAAGCTGGAAAAGGCGCGCGATCACTTCGCCGCGGGACGCTGGTTCGAGGCGATGCGTCTCTTCGAGGAGGTCCTCGAAGCCGGAGGAAAAGTCTCGGAGGGCGAGCACTCCGAGGCCCGCCAAGGCTCCCGCGGGTGTCGGGAGCGGATGATCCTGATGCGGCTCGAGGAGTCGGAAGCGCTGCGTCTGGCCGGGGACTTAGAGGCCGCCCGTGACCGCTGCCAGACCGCCGCCGACCTGGTGGGCGATGACCTCGACGCGTCTGTCGTTGAGGAGCAGATGCAGCGCATCGACGCCCCCTCGCGGGCCGTGGCCGCCGGCCCCGACGTGGGCGAGGTGCACGAGACAGACCTTCTGCCGGGCGCCGATCGGCGCGTGGTCTTGCAGGCGACGCCGGTCGATCGACCCGTTCGGGAAGCCACCCCTCGCGACGACGCCGAGCTATTCGGCGACAATCCCGAGGAGCTTTTCGAGGTTCACCTGCACGCCCTGAGCGAGCCGGTGGCCGACTACCTGCGGGCGCTGGGCCCGGACTTCCGCTTCGGCTACCTGGCGCTGGTTCAGGGAGAGGGAAAGCGCGCCCTTGATTTCTTCGAGCGGCTCGATTGGGGGGCGATTCGCCATCCGGCAGCCGTTCGCCAGCGGGCCAACGCGCTCCTTCTTGCGCACAGGGACGATGAGGCGCTGGAGCTGATTGACGCCATGGCCCCTGCCGGGGCGCCTGGATCATCGGTCCCCGCGACCGCGGCGGCCGACTTTGGCGCGGCGCTTCCTCCCGACGATCCCGACGGTGAGGTGCGCCGCCGTTATCTCCGCATCGACGGGCTGCGCGTCCTCGGCCGCCTGGAAGAAGCGGTGGAGGATGCCCGGGCGCTGGCCGACGCAGCCGCATCGGTCGAACCGTCACCCACCCTCGAGGCGATGCTCGGATGGGTTCTGATCGAGGCTGGCCGGACGCAGGAGGCGTTTGACCGTCTCTCGCGCCGACTGAAGGAGATCGGCTACCACGAGGAGATCCTCATCCCCGCGGCCCAGGCTGCGGTGGCTCTCGGCCGCGACGATGAGGCCGTCGAGCTCTTAGAGCAACTCATCCACTCGCGCATGGAGCGGGGTCTCGCCCACTACGCGGAGATCGACTTCCCGGTCGAGGCGGGCCGTCGGCTCCTGGATATCCATCTTCGCCGGGGAGCGGGGGAGCGGACGTTACGCACGCTGATCCTTCACCTCATAGACCACGATGTCGAAGAGGGGGAGAGGTATCGGGATCTGCTGATGCAGCTCGACCGGCGCGCGGATTGACGTCGGGCCGGCGACCCAGCCTCTGCCTGCCGGTGTGGGGGACGGAAGGGGCCTAGAACAGGGCGTAGATGAACGGCGCGACCGCGCCCCCGGCTGACAGCGCGATGACTACGCCCAGCGCGACGAGGACCATGACCAGTGGGATCAACCAGACTTTCTTGCGCAGCTTGAGAAACTGCCAAACCTCGCGGGCGATGTCAAACTGACCCATGGGTTCCCGCCTCCTTCGTCAATACTGCCGCTCGTAGCGCTCCTGCTCGGGAGCCACCGAGGGCTTGTCGATCCAGTAGCTGGGTTTCCGCTGCTGCCAGTCCAGGTCCAGAGGATCCCGGCGGAAGAGCCGGGCCACGAGGCCGTACGGCGTCAGCAGCACATAGAAGAAGACGGTGAGGATCACGCGGGTCATCACCCAGCCGAGAACCCCGGCGAACTTCATCCAGACCCGGAAGAAGCGGATCCACAGAGGGAGCGCCAGGTGTGCGAGAGCGGGAGCGAGTACGGCCGACACCAGGCAGGTCCGGGCCCGCGTGGGATGATGCTCCCACAGGGCGAAGACCGCGAGCAGACCCAGGATGCCGGCCAGGATGAGCGAGAACCGCCGGGCCTCCCTGGTCTGAGAGATGGTGTTTCGGGCCATCGTTCCCCCAAGCTCTCAGTCGAGAGCGAACTCTTTCATCCAGCTCGTGCCGGGCGGCGGCAGGTTCTGGTCCTTCCTGTCCACGAGCCAAGAGCCCAGCACCAGGTAGTCCATGTTGGTCCGCGTGAAGCAGCGGTAGGCATCATCCGGAGTGCAAACGATCGGCTCGCCTCGGACGTTGAACGACGTATTGACGATGACCGGGCATCCGGTTTTCTCGGCGAACCTCTCGATGAGCCGATGGTAGCGGGGGTTGTCCTCGCGCGACACCGTCTGTATGCGGGCCGAGTTGTCCACGTGCGTGACCGCGGGGATGACCGACCGGCCGGCCTTCAGCTTGTCGAGGCCGGTGGGGTTGTCGCCGTTCGTCGGAAGCAGGCGGTCCCGACGGACCTGGGCCACCAGGAGCATGTACGGGCTCTCGGTCGCGAGATCGAAGTAGTCGGCGGTGCGTTCCTTGATGACCGACGGGGCGAAGGGCCGGAATGACTCGCGGAACTTGATCTTCAGGTTCATCGTCGTGTGCATCTCGCGGTTGCGGGCATCGCCGATAATCGATCGGCAACCCAGCGCGCGCGGGCCGAACTCCATCCGCCCTTGGAACCACCCGATCACATGGCCCTCGGCCATCAGGTCGCTGACCTTCTCGACCAGGGTCTCCAGATCACCGCAGTGTGCCGCCTTGACGCCCCGTTCCCGTAGGAACGAGGCGATCGCCGCGTCATCGAAGGACGGGCCGAGCAGCGAGGCCTTCTGCAGATCGCGGCGCCCGTCGACTCGGCGTGCGCCGCACTGGATCTGGTGGTGGACGAAGAGCGCGGCGCCCAGCGCTGCGCCGGCATCCCCGGCGGCCGGCTGGATCCACAGGTTTTTGAAGGGTCCTTCCCTTAGGATCCGGCCGTTGGCCACGCAGTTCAGGGCCACCCCGCCCGCCATGACCAAGTTCTCGCACCCGGTCTGCGCGTGGGCGGCGCGGGCCATCCCGAGCATCGCCTTTTCCGTCACGACCTGAATCGAGGCGGCCAGGTCCATCTCTCTCTGCGTCAGCGGGCTTTCGGGGCGGCGTGGGGGGCCGCCGAAGAGGCGCGCGAACCGGCGGTTGGTCATGGTCAGGCCGGCGCAGTAGTTGAAGTACTTCAGGTTGAGCTTGAACGAACCGTCCTCTCGCAGATCGATGAGTTCGCGCTCGATCAGGTCCACGTAGATCGGCCGGCCGTAGGGCGAAAGCCCCATGAGCTTGTACTCGCCGCTGTTGACCTTGAAGCCGGTAAAGTAGGTGAACGCCGAATAGAGCAGTCCGAGTGAATGCGGAAAATGGATCTCTTTGAGGATGCGGATCCGGTTCCCTTCGCCCAGCCCCAGACCGGCGGTGGCCCACTCGCCGACCCCGTCCACCGTGAGGATGGCGGCCCGCTCGAACGGCGAGGGGAAAAACGCGCTCGCCGCGTGTGACTCGTGATGCTCTGTGAAGAGGATCGTCCCTCTGTAATCAAGCTCCTTGCGGATCAGCTCCCGAATCGAGAGCTTCTGCCGAAGCCAGAGGGGCATGGCCTGAAGGAACGAGGGAAGGCCGCCGGGCGCGTAGCGCAGATAGGTCTCGATGAGACGCTCGAACTTGAGGATCGGCTTGTCGTAGAAGACGACGAAATCCAGGTCCCGCGATCCGGCGAGACCGCCCTCCCGCAGGCAGCTCTCGATCGCGTGCTTCGGAAAGCGAGAATCGTGCTTCCGGCGGGTGAAGCGCTCTTCCTGGGCGGCGGCTATGATCTCCCCGTCCACCACAAGACACGCGGCACTGTCGTGGTAGTACGCGGAGATGCCCAGGATCTTCGTGCTCATGCGGCATGGCTCCGGTGCTGCGCGGTGACATGCCGGAGCTGCCGGCGCCTGACCGGAACCAAGGCCGGTCTGTTCCGCCATCAGTTCTGCGGCTGCCGTTTCCGCTTCTTGTACGACCCCGCCAGCTCCAGGAAAATGCCCAAGTCCCGGTCGACGTGCGAGGCTGTGCCGTCGAAGTAGAACGTCCGGATCGGGATTCCGTCGTGATCGCGGCTCATCTTCGGGTAGATCGCCTCACAGACGATCCCGTTCATGCAGGTGAAGGGGCTGATGTCGATGATGCCGTCGCATCCCTGCGACCACAGCCAGGCCGCTTTCCCGGCATTCAGCACCATCTCGCCGTAGACCCCCTCGGCGGGCAGGTACGGCTCGGCCAGATCGGTGACGATGGAAATGTGCTTCGGCTCGGCGCGGTCGTGCAGCAGGTCATGGAACGGGGCGAGCAGGGCGTGTTCGTCGCGTCGTTGCACAGCGTCTTTGATCCGTGCTTTGGCCATGCGCAGGCTGAACCGCTTGCCGGCGTAGGGAATCCACTTCCGCCGCTGCTCGATGTTCGTGTAGAAAACCCATTCGCCGATGTCGGAGAGCCAGGCCTCACCTCCGAGCCGCTCCAGGGATCGGATCAGCTCATCGTTGCTGAACGTGTTCAACCGGCAGTAGATCTCGCCCACGACCCCGATGAGCAGCCGTTCCTCGGTGCTCCGGGGGATGGCGGCGAAGCGGGCGGCGGAAGTATCGAGCGCCGTGCGCAGGTCGCCCAGAGCCTGGCGCGTCGGGATCCCCGATCGTTCGAGTAGAGCGACCACCGCGGCGATACCGTCTTCGTACGCCTCGTCGGCCGCGCCGGGGCTGGTTTCGTAGGGCCGCACGCGCAGAAGGGTGCGGCGCAGCCCGTCGGACGCCAGCAGTCCCCGCCAGGCGGCGCGGTGGATGCCGGGATCGACCTGCCCCAGTTCCTCGTACCCCGAGCCGCTGGAGGGCGAGAGCACCATCACCTCGGTGGCGCCCACCGCGTCGAGCGTGCGGCGCAAGAACGGCGCGTACTGGCCGTAGCGACAGGGGCCGGGGGCCGCGGGCATGAAGAAGGCGAGCCTCCCCGCGGGCTCCCCGGAGTCAAGGACCACCTTCATGACGTCCCCGAGAATGAGCACCTCGGGATAGCACTCCTCCCCGGACGTGAAACGACCGCCGTACTCCAGTGTGCGCGCGTCCGACGGAGGCAGTGGGTGGGCGTTGATCCCGTAGCCGCGCATGGCGGCCGACATACAGCGTGCCGCGCCCGCGCTCATGCGGGGAAGGTAGAGGATCCTGTCCTTCAGGGAAGGTCCGCTGACCCGCCGGTCGTTGCGCAGGCGCTCGGGGCGGGCTGCCGGTAGCTCGTGCGCAGGCTGGGCTGCCGGTGGTTGGTGCTCGGAACTGGCTGTCAGGGGCTGGACTTCAGGCCGGGCTGCCAGTGGCTTGTTCATCGTGCCTCCAGGTCGGTGGCCTTGGCCGTACGCGGCTGAGCGCAGAGCAGATCACCGGCGCACCCGGAGGGACAGGCGCACCCGACGGGTACCGGCGCGACGCCCAAGGGGGGCATGGCCCCCAACGGGGGGACGCCCCCCAATGGGGGCACGGCGGGCAGGCTTGTCTCGTCATCTACCGACGTCGCGGGCCGGGGCTGATGCGCCCAGCGCCGCAGGATCCCCTGGCTGTCGAGGAACGCCTCGACGCGCGTCAGCATTCCCGCGTCGTTGGCGTGCCCGTCGAATTGCAGGGTCAGGAATGGGCTGCCGAACGCATCACGCACGAACTGCTTGATGTACGAATCGGGCCCGCATTTGAAATTCGTCAGATAGATCAGGTGCAACCGCTCGTGTCGCCCCGCCTCGCGTGCCCCCGCCAGGATCTTTCGTCCGTAGCTCCAGAACATGTTGGCGTTGATCGCCTCGATGTCGGTGTCGTCGGCGGCCAGGAATTCCAGAGGCAGCACGTTGACGCCGTAGATGTCGCGCAGTTTCCGCGGTATGTCGATGTTTACGACCGGATCAAAAAGATTGTAGGGCCGCCCCACCAGCAGCACCGCGGGTTCGCCGGTGGCGTCCAGCTTCGCCATCGCCTCACGCCCCGCCTCGCGGATGCGCGCACGGAAACGGTCCATGGCCGCCTCGCCCGCGACCAGCGCTCGTTCCACCTCGCCGCGGCGCACGCCGTATTTCTTGAGTGCCGCGTGCATCGTCGTCGCCACCGCTTCGCGTCCGCCGCGGAATCGCACCAGCGGGTGAAGGATCCGCTCGGACTTTGACTCGAATCCGGTCGCGGCCTTGACCACGAACGGCAGCGCCATGCCCCACGGGCAGTAGAAACTCTGGATGGTCTCGTGCGTCGCTTCGGCGTTGACATAGTTCGGGAGGAAAACGAAATCGGCCTCCATCGACAGCGCCTCGGCCATGTGCCCGTGCGCCACTTGGATCGGAAAGCACGGTTCGGCCACCGAGGCCTCGATCCCCGCGTGGGCGGTGGCCCGGGTGGTCTCCGGAGTGAGGAGTAGACCGATGCCGAGCTCCCGGAAGAAGGCGTTCCAGTAGGGGAACCGCTCATGATGATAGAGTGCGCGCGGCATCACCGCGGTGGCGCGGCGTCCGGGTCCCGGTTGGTATCCGTCGAGGAGCCACTCGCGCCGTTGGCGCACCAGATCATCGATCACAGGGTGGAACTCCGTGCGGGCGCGACGGCGATACCGGTCTCCGCACTGGTCGCCCCAGAAGGTCTTCTCTCCTTCTACGGTGAACTCCTGGATGTCGCAGTGGTTCTCGCAGGCGCGGCAGGTGAATTCGCGGATCCGGTAATCGACAGCGCCGAGATCCCAGCCCCGGAATCGCGTGCCCGCGTGGATGGCCGTTTCCCGCTCCCAAGCGAGGAGGGCGGAGCCGATCGCCCCGATGACGCCGTTGTACGGCGGGACCACGATCTCGCGCCCCAGGATCTGCGCGAAGGCGGCCGCCACGGCGTCGTTGTAGGCTGTCCCTCCCTGAAAGAAGATCGTGCCGGTGATCTTGCGCCCGCGCACCACCCGGTTGATATAGTTGGTCGCCACCGAGATGGCCAGCCCGGCGAGCAGATCATCGGTCACGGCACCCCGCTGCTGCCACGCGTTGACATCCCGTTCCATGAAGACGGTGCAGCGCTCGCCGAGGCGCACAGGGGCGGTTGAGCGCAGCGCCCGCTCCGCGAATTCCCCCTTGATGCAGACCCCCAGCTCCTCGGCCCGCTCTTCGAGGAACGAGCCGGTGCCCGCGGCGCACGCCTCGTTCATGGCGAAGTCGACGACGATCCCGTCCTCGATGTGGATGTACTTCGCATCCTGGCCGCCGATTTCGAAGATCGTCTCCACCGTCCCGTTGAGGATGGTGCGGGCCACGAAGTCAGCGCCGGTCTTGTGGGCCGTGATCTCGTCGTTGATGGTGTCGGCTCCCACCAGCTCGCCGATCAATTCGCGTCCCGAGCCGGTGGTGCCCACAGAGACAACCCGCACCCGATCGCCCAGCTCGGCATAGAGCTCGTGCAGTGCCGCCGTCACAACCTCCACCGGGCGGGCCTGGGTCCGAGTGTAGACCTCTCGCACGATCCGTCCCTCGCGGTCGAGAAGAACCAAGTTGGTGCTCACCGAGCCGATATCGATCCCGAGAGCCACGTTGACCGTGCTCCCGTCGAGGGGGAACTCGAACGGGCGGGCCTGGTCGCGCAAAAGAATCACTTTGTCCATGGAGAGGGCCGCGGCGCGGGGAATCGTCGCGACACCGGCGCGCAGCGCTGCCAGTTCCGCAGATCCGACCGGGTGGTGGGTGGGTTCCATCGCCTCGCGCAGGGCGCAGCCGAGGGCCGCGTGCGCGGCATGGTGCGATGGCACGACTAAGTCCCCGGGCAACTCGAAGACCTCGCGCAGGGCCTTGGCCACCATCCGGTTGGCGGCAACGCCCCCGACGAAGAGCACCGGTTGCTGCGGGATCCGCCCCTTCGCCACACCGGAGCGGAAGTTTCGGGCCACCGTCTCGCACAGCCCCCGCAGCACCTCTGGCGGCAGGTAGCCCTTCTGCTGGGCGTGGATCATGTCGCTCTTGGCGAAGACCGAGCAGCGTCCGGCGACTTTGGCGGCCCGTTCGCTTCCCGCCGCGATCTCACCGACATCCTCGATCGCATACTGCAGCCGTCCCGCCTGCTGGTCGAGGAACGATCCGGTCCCGGCCGCGCAGTCGCCGTTGGTTGCGTAGTCGGCGATCCCCAGCCATCCCGACGGGCCGTCCGGCTCGAAGAACAAGATCTTGGACGACTCCCCGCCGATCTCTACCAGGGTGCGGGTCGCGGGGGCGATGGCCGCGGTGGCGGCGGCGAGGGCGCGGAACTCGTTCTCTTCCGGCAGACCGAGTGAGGCGTGGAGCAGCTTTGCCCCCGAGCCGGTGACCCGTACGCCGTCGAGGGGACGCTCGCCGAGTGCCTCGACCACCCGCTCCAGCATGTCGCGCGCGGTCTCGAAAGGACGCCCGCGGGTCCGGCGGTACTCGATGATCCCGGCAACCCCGGACCGGCCATCCGGCAGGGTGATCTCCAGCGGGTCGGGAACGAAGGGAGATCCCTTGCGGATCAGGTCGCGCAGCACGGAGGTCTGCGCGGAGATTCGATCTGCGGAAATCTGTCCGGGGTCCGGTGGCGCGTCGCCGTTGCGGCGAACACCGTCCACCGCCAGGACCGCCGCGGTGACGCTGACCGAGCCCAGGTCGATGCCGAGTAGGATCATCGTGGTCCTTTCGATAGTGGCCTCGGAGCGCTTCCGCCCGGAAAGGTCCCGATCCCGGGAGCCCTCGGTTCCGCGCAACCATGGGATCTGATGCAGACGCCAGGATAGGCGGCGGTGGGGCAAGCGTGCAAGCCTGCCGTGGGCGGGGCGGAACCGGCGGCGCTGAGCTGGGGGCCTGTCGCGGTCTGTTGGGACCCCGCCGGTTATGGACCGAATCCTGTTGGCTGATCGCCTACAACGGCGCGACCACCAAGGGGATGCGCGGCGCCTTCGACGACCTGTTCGATCCGGCGCGACGATGGTACAGTTTTCGCCGATTGTTCTGTGATGTCGAGATCCAAACACCCTGCCCCTCCGACAGGCCCGGCGGACTCTCCGGACGCCGCCGAACGAACGCCGCACCGGCGGGCGGTCCGCTCCCGCTACCGACCTCCGTTCCCGGGACCGATCCTCCGCCTCCCGGCCGGACGTTTCCGGCCTCGCCATTGCCCGTACATCGAGTGCCGGTTCTACCACTTCGCCGTCTGGCGCAACGCCGCCGAATGGCGCCGGGAGAACCATCCCAGCGAGACCGAGGCGATGAAGGCGAGGATGGTGAAACGTCGCCTGCGGTGGGCGGAGGTCTTTGCACGCCGCCGCTTTCCGCGGGAACGCGAGTTGCCCGGATCGTGGTGGAAGTACTACTGGCGGCAGGTGAAGACCGCGGCTCTGGGCGATCGCCAGACCGAGAACAACGCGCATTTCGCGTTCTGATGCTCCGACGCAGGGCTCCGCGTCCCTGATGCGCCGACGCGGGCGGCGGTCGCCAGAGATCCATCCCGCCAACACAGGCTGTGGGTCGCGCCCAACATCACCACCCCCACCCGCGCGTGAAGATCGCCCGAACTCCGGCCGATGACCAACTGAGGCCGGTCCCGGAACGTGCCGTCAGGCCCGCCCGCGAGTCTTGATCAACAGAAGTCGATCCATAACCAACTTGTTTTATTGATGCCGCGGCGCGATAGATATGCTATAGTTGTGGTGCTGGCAGGCCATATTCAGCAGCTTGCCTTGTGGTGGGCGGATCTATGCAATATCGTTTTGGGTCGCCGGGAGGGGATCCGAGACACGGTCCACCGGGCGGAATCCATGGCAGTTTGAGGGCGGTCGCGGTCACGCGGGATGCCGCTTTCAGGAGGAAAGAGCTCGTATGCGTAAAATGATCTGGCTTCTTGCGTTGTGCTGTTGTGCCACCACGGCAGCCATGGCTGGCTATAACGCCGGCGGCGTGCTTTGGGTGCATGACACGGGTATTGCGCAGACGACGGACACGATCGTATGGCCCGACAGCCCGGCCGCGTCGACCGGCTGCCCTATCACCAGTGTCGACAGCGAGATGCCGGTGACTATTGCGGCGCCCCTGCCTACACTCGGCAGGTACTGGAAAGTCTATGCGGCGTTCCCCGCGGGAAGCACCCCGCGGCTGAAGAGCGTCGGCTGGGCCACCCATTACATGGATAACGTCAGCTCCCCGTACTCGTATGTAAACGTGATGGGCGGCGATCGCGTATACCCGGAAACCGCGTCCACCGTCTTCTTCCTGGGAGTCAGTGGCTTTCCGACCGCCAACGACGGCGCGGTCGGGGAGAGCTTTGTCGGTGCGGCCCGGCTCGGCCTTGTGACCCCGCTCTTCCAGTTCTGGGGTTTCGGCTACAACTCCGGCGGTGCGTACACCTGCCCGACCTGGGGCACAGCGGTAAAGACCGGCGACAGCAGCTTCGGCGATGACGTAATCCCGGTGGGGAAGGACGAGATCGCGGGCTACGGCTCCCTGGGCTTTGGTTGCCCCGGTGTCGTTCCGTGCCCGGTGGCGCCGGTCGTGGATCCGACCGGTGCTTGCTGCAACACGGTCACGGGCGCCTGCACGATCAAGACCGAGGTCCTGTGCGTGTCCCCGCTGGTGTGGCGCGGTCCCGCTACGGTGTGCAACACGACAACCTGCCAGGCGACGGGCAACTGCTGTGACCACGCCACGGGCGAGTGCTACATCAAGACCCAGGAGGATTGTCAGGCGTTGGGCTACGAGTGGTTGGGCGCGGTAGCGTGCAACGTTCAGACGACCTGCCAGCAGACCGGCAACTGCTGCAACCGCGCCATTCCCGAGTGCGCGGTCATGACCCAGGCCGCGTGCATAGTGTCCGGGTTCGATTGGCTGGGTACGGCGCCGTGCGACGTCCAGACGATTTGCCTGCCGCCGACCGGCTCTTGCTGCTTGCCTGACGGCACCTGCTCCGTGACAACGGAGGCCGAGTGCGCCAACGTGCCCGTGACCGGGTTGACCCAGGTCACCGACCAGCGTTTGACCAAGGCTGTCCGGCGCGTCGCCGGCATCTGGACCGAGGGTGGTGTCTGCGTGCCGAATACGTGCGAGCAGCCCCCGGTGTACGGCTCCTGTTGTGCGACGGATGGTAGCTGCACGGTGACGGAGCAGGGTGCTGTCTGCGACGGGACCTGGACCCTGGACGGCGTCTGCGAGCCGAACACGTGCGAGCAGCCCCCGGTGCTCGGCTCCTGCTGCCTCCCGACGGGTGCCTGCTTGGTCACGATCGCTGGTGACTGCACCGGCATCTGGACCCTGGACGGCGTCTGCGATCCGAATGCGTGCGAGCAGCCCCCGG
>CAIMUX010000035.1 GCA_903844735.1 Candidatus Eiseniibacteriota bacterium | reverse complement strand
TGACCTTCCGTAGCCCGACCCATGCGATCACCGACAGTCCGGACGGCAACTATCCCGCCTGGTCCAACGCGACCATCACCCTCGCATCGCCGATCGACCTGCGTTCCACCACCGCGCCGGTCTTGTCGTTCTGGCACCGATACAACGTCCAAAGCGGCTCTGACTTCTGCTTGGTCGAGGTGTCTGCGGACGGCGGGTTCACCTGGTCGGAGCTGGAACGCTACACCGGATACATCAACACGTTGAATCTGCAAAGTATCGATCTCTCGGCCTACAAGACCTCTCCGGTGCTCCTCCGGTTCCGGTTGAGAGAAACCGGGGGCACGTACTACGACGGTTGGTACATCGACGACGTGAAGATCATCGGCCTGGGCTTCCAGGTGAACTCGGTCACGCCTCGACCCGGCTCCGAAAACATGCCAACGAACACGAACCTTGCCGTGGCCTTCTCGAAGCCGATCAACCAAAGCACGGTCAGCAATGCGAGCTGGTTCGTGCGCGGGACCGGGTCGGGTCAGAATCACGGAACCATCGTCCCCACGGACACGGGCGCCACCTACCAACCGAGTCCTCTGTTCGAACCCGGTGAGGCGGTGCGCTGCTCGCTGTCGACCGCGATCATGAGCACAGAGGGGGAGACCCTCCCGGCGCCGGTCGTCTGGGAATTCACCGTGGCTAGCTCAGACACCGTGTGCCCCAAGGTCGTGAGCATTGTGCCGGTCCGCGACGACCGGGAGGTTCCCCGGTCTTCAACCCTGCGCTCCGTTTTCTCCGAGCCGGTCCAGCCATCCACGATTTCCAGCGGGACCTGGACGGTGTCCGGGAGCCAGTCCGGCGCTGTTGCGGGCACCTTGTCGGTGACAACGGACGGCAGGACGGTCACGTTCAGTCCCTCGTCTCCGTTCCAATTCGGGGAGACGATCACATCGCGACTGTCCGCGCAGGTGTCTGACCTCGCCGGAAACCTCCTGGACGGCAATGAGGATGGCCTCTGCGGCGATGCCTACGAGTGGGCTTTTGCCGTGGAACTCGGGGACACGACGTTTCCCCGCGTTGCCGGCGTCTCTCCCCGGGCCGGGTCCCACGACGTCGCAGCGGGAACCTCCCTGGGCGTCCGGTTCTCCAAACCGATCGAGGCCTTGACGGTAAACGACGCGACATGGACCGTGGCTGGCTCGATGTCACATGCGGTGACGGGCCAGATCGAGTGGGTCTCACCGGACAGTGTGACATTCCGGCCGGAGGCTCCCTTCCTGGACGACGAGGAAGTCACGGCCACTCTTTCGGGCGCGATCGCGGACACGTCAGGTCACTACCTGGACGGCAACGGCGACGGCCAGGGCGGCGACAGCTACACCTGGAGCTTCCGAGTGGTGGGGGATCGACCGATCGCAGTTCCCGCACGCGACGACATTCCCGCGGGACGGTACCTCATGATGTCGCTTCCGGTGCGGTTGGAGCAAGGCACCCATCTTTCGACGGCCCTCAGCGATCTGGGTCCGCCCGGCGCGTACAAGTGGCGTGGGTTCGGCTTCGCGAATGGTGCGTACGTCGAGGACCCGGTGGTCGCACCCGGTCAGAGCATCATCCTGTGTGCGAGCGAATCGCCCCGTCCGACATTCCGCGGCCTCCGACACAGCGACTCGATCGCGGTCACTCTGCAAGCGGGTTGGAACCTCATCGGCTGCATCGATGACAGCGCCGGCTCCTACCCCTGGTCCCGATGCCTGGTGATCAGCGGCGGGATCGAGCGGCCATTCAGTGATCAGGGAGACGTGCAGCGCGCCGTGCTATGGTGGGAGGACGAGACAGGCGACCTGCGCAACAATGGACTGTGGCAGACGCTGTCCGACAGCTCCTCTCTCTTCAGCGAGCCGCCAGCGCGATCCAACCCGTGGGGTGGCTACCTCCTGGAGGCGAGCATGCCGTGCACTCTGGTGTTCCGCGAGCGGGTGGCGGTACCGCTGGCGTCGAAAGGCGGAGCCAACGACGGCTCGCCGTTCTCCGGCGTAACGACCGACGACCGCGCGACCCGAGCCGCCGCAACCGGCGACTGGTCGATCCGCCTCTACGCCGAAGCCGACGACACCCGCGACGGCTGGCTGGAGCTCGGCGTGAGCAGCGACGCCACCGCCGGTCGAGACGGCCATGACATCCGCAAGCCGCCATCCTTGGGCGACGGTGTCCGACTGTCCATCGGTCATGGGGACTGGCCGGACAAGTCGGCGGGCGAGTACCTGACGGACATCCGCGGGCCGGGCGAGACGGCGTACGGCTGGGACCTGACTGTGGGCTTTGTCGGGGATCGAAGGAACGAAGACACGGCCAGCCTGGCCTGGCAGGACGTAGGCGGAGTCCCGGCGGAGTGGAACGTCTACCTGGTGACCGGCGAGGCGAGGGCGGTCGACATGCGCACAGCGAACCGCTACGACTTGGTTCTCCGTGCCGGAGAGTCGCGCGGCCTGACCGTGCGGGTCTCTCGGGACCCGTGGCCGGGTCAACTGGTGGAGACGGGTCTGAGTCGGATCCTCGAGCTCGGCCCCAGCCCAGCTCCGAACGACGTGAACATGAGGCTGCAGATCGGCCGGGCGGGTGTCGTCGATGTTTCCGTCTTCGACGTCCAAGGGCGTATCTTGGATCGTCTGATGCATGAGACGCGAGAGCCAGGTCCGTGTGCCCTGACCTGGTCGCCCAAGCGGAACGGAGTCGCTTCCGGTGTCTACTTTGTCAAGCTGCGCACGGCCGCGGGTACCGACACCCGGCGGGTGTGCGTCATTCGGGGCTAGGCCGTGTGTTGTATGGACGCCAGGTGTGAAAGTCAAAACGTGGGTCACCATCGAGAAGGGGAGGGTGTGATGCCTGAAACGTCAACGGGACGTAAGGGGGCGGGTCGTCGCCGCGGGGACGCGGTGCTGCGGACGGCCGCGGTGCTGGTCTTCCTGGGAGCGGCCCCCTGGTGGGGAGGCTGTGCGCCATCTCTACGCACGCAGGGGCGAGCCGCACTGGATGCCGGGAATACGACGGAGGCCGTCCGTCTCCTTCGGGTGGCCACGACTGCTGCACCGAAGGAAGCGGCCGCCCGCAACGATCTCGGCATCGCCTGCTTCCATGCCGCGAACGATACTTGCGCCATCGCGCAGCTACGCCGGGCGGATCGGCTCGGCGGGATTGACGGGGAAGGTCTCTCCTGCCTCGGCCGGGCTTACGAGCGGACCGGATCGCCCGATACAGCACTTGCGGTCTACTCGCGGTATTCCCAGGTCGGCCGCCTGTCGCCACATCGCCGGGAGATGGTGCGGCGAGTGCGCGAGCTCGCGCGGGCCGCGGTGGCCCGGAACGACATGGTCGGCGCGGAGATTCCTCCGAACAGCCTCGCCGTTCTCCGCCTGAAGACTGTCACCGGGAACGAGGAGTTGAAGCCGATCGGCAGCGGGTTGACCGAGTGGATGATGACCGACCTTCAGTACGTCCGCGCCCTTCGGGTTTTGGAGCGAATGCGGACCGATGCGATCCTGCAGGAGCTGGCCCTGGGGGAGACAGACGCGGTGGATCAGAGCACTGCTCCGCGCCTCGGGCGGTTGCTGAAGGCACAGAAGATCGTCTCCGGCAACGTCCTGGATCTCGGTCAGGGCCGGATTCGGGTCGATCTCTTCGCTGTCGTCACCGGAGGCGGCAGTCCCGACGTCTCGGTGTCCGCCGAAGGACCGGTGGCCGACTTCTTTGGAATCGAGAAGCGGTTGGTTTTCGATCTGCTGGCCCACATGGGGATTGCCATCTCGCCGCTTGAGCGGGTTCAAATCAGCCGGGTGCCCACCCAGTCCTTGGCTTCGTTCCTGGCCTACTCGCACGGCGTGGAGCAAGAATGGGCGGGCAACGATGCCGAGGCCGAGAACTCGTTCCAGCAGGCGGGCGCTATCGACCCGACGTTCGACCAGTTCGGCCAGGTGCCGCCGGGAGAGACCCCGGATCGTCGCGAGGAGACGGTGGACCAGGTCGGCGGTGGATCCTGGCCGGAAGACCCGGCCGACGATCGGATTACTCCTCCGGAGGCCGAGACGCCGATTCCGGGGCCGCCGGAGCTTCCAGCGGGAGGGTCTTGGATCACCGATCCGCCTTCCCAGCCGCCCGCTTCTCAGACGCTAGGAGGTAGCCAGTGACGAATCAGATACGCGTTCAGCGTCGAACCCCGGCCATCTTGGGGGCGATCCTGTTGGGGTCCTTGTTGGTGTCCTTTGTTCCGGCCGCGACAAGTGAGGCGGCCGGCGATCCCCGGGTTCGGCTTACGACGTCCTATGAGAAGTGGAACCAGCTTGACCTGGGCCTGGGCGAAATGACCACGACGCTGGGCATCTCCCTCCCCACCAGTCGTTCCAGCCAACTCGACATGATGTCCGGGCACGCCAGCGCCAGTGGCGATGTCCCGGGAACCGTCTCGGGGCTGATGGACACCCGGGCTCGTTTCTCCTACATGCCCGGCGAACACTGGGCCTTTCGTGCCGGGATGAGCGCCCCCACCGGACAGACCGGTCATGGGGACGAGGAGACCGCGGTGGTCCGGCTCCTCTCCGATCGACTGCGCGGATACCGCGGGTACCGTCTCGGTGAGGGCGTGGGGGCCGATCTGGGCAGCGCCTGCTCGTTCAAGCTCGGAGGTGCCTCCCTCGGCCTTGGTGCCGGGTACTCCTTCAAAGGTAAGTACCAGGTTCTCGCCGATCAGGAGAAGGTCGATCCCGGCGACCAATTCCGATTCAGCGTGGGCGTCGACGTGGGGAACACCGCTTGGCTATGGCGGGGCGACTTCGTGCACGCCCGATACCTGGCGGACCAGCGGGCCGGCGAGGACGTGTTTCAGGCCGGGCCGCGGTTTGATCTGCGGACCTCGATTCTCCACCGGGGTCAGAAGACCAATGTCGGGATGTCGGTTCAGGCCGTCCTGGCGGGGAAGAACAAGATCGGCGGCCCGGACGAGCTGGTGGCGGAACCAGAGAACAGCAACTCGAAGGAGTACTACCTCCAGGTGAATGTGAGCCACATGGCCGGCCGGCGCGTCACGCTCCAGTTCTTCACCGGCGGTCGTGCCTTCGCTGAGAACGGCTTCGGCACCGGAAAGGCAAGCCGGGGAGACCTGGGCGTCGGTGGCGATGTCGCTCTCGGAGCAAGCACGAAGCTCCTGATGCAGGCCCGGTACTCCCAGGCATCTCTGACCGAGGCTTCCGGAACCTCGGGAGCGGACGAGACGCAGAGTTTTGGGGGCCTCATGGGCACGCTGGGCCTGGAGGTCAGGCTGTAGGGGGAACGTCATGGACCTGGTCCCGCACATCCGCAAACGCCTGGAAGAGCTCCTGCGGGGGAAGTACTCCGACATCAACCTGCTGAACTCCAGCGGGGGCATGGGGGTCATCTTCAAGGCCATGGACACGGACCTCAACGTGCCCAGGGTGATCAAGGTCTTCCCCCCGGGACTCGCGCTGACCGAGGCCGCCCGGAAGCGCTTTCTGGACGAGGCGCAGCTCCAGGCAGGCCTCAGTCATGCGAACATCGTCCCGGTCGTCAATCTCCTGCGGGATCCCCAGGACCCCGATTTTCTGGCCTTCATCATGCCTTTCATCTCCGGGGAGAGCCTGGCGGATAGACTTGAACGGAGCCCGACGAAGCCCCTGGGGCTGGAACAGACCGTTTCGATCATGCGGCAGGTCCTGCTGGCCCTGGATCATGCACACCGCCAGAAGATCATCCACCGGGACATCTGAGCGTGAGCACGGAATCTGAGGGTTCGAGCCCTGGTTTTGAATCATGGAAGCTGAGGTTCCGGGGTCTGCGTCCCTCAGAAACCGTAGAAAGTACCCCCTCGCAGAGCTTGCTCTAAGCTTCCGGAGGGGGTTTTCTCCTTCTTCACCGCATGAGGAAGGAGAAGCGCATTGTATCAGTATCAGCGATTGCC
>CAIMUX010000034.1 GCA_903844735.1 Candidatus Eiseniibacteriota bacterium | reverse complement strand
GCCCTGCTGAAACGACTGGGGCTTCGAGCGGATGCCGTGGCCGATGGCGCAGAAGCCGTCAAGGCCCTCGAAACCCTTCCTTACGACCTGGTGCTGATGGACATGCAGATGCCCGGGATGGATGGACTGGAGGCCACCCGGAAGATCCGCCATCCGCAATCCGCGGTCCGCAATCGCGAGGTTCCGATCATCGCGATGACCGCAAATGCCATGCTGGGCGACCGCGAGCGCTGCTTAGAAGCGGGCATGGACGACTACGTGTCCAAGCCGGTTTCCCTCCGAGCCCTGGCGGAAGCGCTGGACAAGTGGCTGCCGCGGGAAACCGCGACCATCGAGGAAGAGAGGAACCCGGGGAACCCCAGGAAAGCTGCGTAGAGAGTCGTGTCGGCCATGACCGGTCCTCCTGCGAGCCTTGGCCCGGGAGGAAGAAACGTCGGGGACCTCAGCCCATGAAACCAGCGATGCGAAACACCGAAGCCTCGGAGCACGAGACAACAGGTTTGCACGTGGGGAAACACCCGCGCCTGACGACGGCGGCGATGATTCTGGCCGTTCTCGGTGCGGGGGCGCCTTTCGTCTGGTGGGCGACGGCCAAGGCCGACCGGCAGATGCGGGCCGACCTGCTTCAGCAGGCGCGGTTGGTGGCGCAGGCGATGGATGTTGGCCAGGTCAAGGCGCTGACCGGAACGAAGGCCGACCTCGACAGTCCCGACTACCAGCGGCTCAAAGAACAGTTGATGTCCGTCGGATCGGCGCAGCCGAGCTGCAAGTGGTTGTATCTTATGGGGCGCGAGGCCGACGGCACGGTGTTCTTCTACGTCGACAGTGAATCCCCCAATGTCGTGGACCCTAGCCCGCCCGGCCAGGTCTACGAGGAGGCACCGGTAGGTTATCGCCGCGTGTTTGATGCCAAGACCGAGGCTGTCGACGGCCCGGTAACCGACCGCTGGGGCGTGTGGGTCACGGCACTGGTTCCGTTGACCGACCCGCCCACCGGCGCCGTGCTCGCCGTGCTGGGCATGGACGTCGACGCGCGTACCTGGAAATGGGACGTGGCCACCCGGGCGGCACTGCCCGTGGGACTGATGCTGGTGCTGCTCATCGGACTGGCCACAGCCTTCGCCTCTACCCGTCGCGTGGGCGCCTCTCCCAAGCCGGTTCTGCGGCGGGTGTTGCCACCCCTGGCGGCTGTGTCGATGCTGGTGATGATCGGCGCAGGGGTGCTCTCGTGGGGAGAGCATCGGCGGCAACTGGCTAAGACCATCACAGATCGTGTGTCCAGGGTCTCCAGCGATCTCCGCGCGGCCCTGGACCATCAGGCTGCAGGTCTGGCCGAAGCCGCGCGGTCCATCGCCGGTAACGCCGATGTGCGAAGGGCCCTGCGCGCGGGCGATGCCGACCGCCTCCTGGCCGCCTGGCGGCCCGTGTTCGAGGCGCTGGGCCGGGAACATCGCCTCACGCACTTCTACTTCCTTGACAAGAACCTCGTGTGCCTCCTGCGTGTCCACATGCCGGGGTACCGGGACGGCGACCGGAGCGAACGCTTCACAGCCATCGAGGCGGAACGGACCGGCAAGATCTCATCCGGCATCGAGTTGGGGACGCTGGGCACCTTCACCCTGCGGGTCGTGCAGCCGATCTTCGAAGAGGGAAGGCTCCTCGGCTATGTGGAGTTGGGCCAAGAGGTCAAGGACGTGGTGCGGACATTGCCCGTCCCTTCCGGCGCCCAGATGGCCGTGGTCATCCGCAAGGCGAGTCTGAACGAGCAGGCACGGGAAGCCGGCCTGCTTACGAACGACGAGTGCCGGTCCTGTCATAGCAGGGAGACCGACTGGGACCGCCTGCCCCGCAGCGTGGTGATCTACTCCTCGCAGGGCCGGCTGCCCGACGTCTTCGCACGGTGGGCGGACGGTCTCGCGGGAGCGCATGTTCACGACGAAACGGACCGGGATCTCGCCTTGGACGGGAGTGCCTGGCGGGCATCGTCGTCGCCCCTGATCGACGCATCGGGCAAAGAAGTCGGCGACCTGCTGTTCATGAGCGACATCACCGCCGACAAGGCGGCCTTTGCGCGCCTGGCCGCCCTGGGTGGAACCAGTGCTGCTGTGTTGCTGGCGCTGCTGCTGGGCTTCATCTATGCCCTGCTGCGCCGCACCGACGCGGGCATCCGCGCGCAGCAGGGGGAGTTGCGGAAGAATGCGCAGTTCTTCAAGGCCATTTACGAGACATCTTCAGACAACATCCACGTTCTGGATACCTCGGGCAGAATATCCAGTACGAATCGGAAGAATATGGCTGCCACGGGGTACGCGGAGGATGAGTTCATCGGCAAGGCCATTTTTGACTTCTTCTCGCCCGCCTCGCAGAAGGTTTTCCAAGAACAGTTCCCTGTATTGATGGAGCAGGGACACAATCGGTCCGAGGTGGAGTTCGTGTGCAAGGATGGCAGCATCAGGACAATGGACTGCACGGCGTCGGCCGTGAGGAATGACTCGGGCGCAATCATCTGCTTCATAGCCTTCCAGCGGGACATCACCGAGCGCAAGCGCGCGGAGAGTGTGCTCCTGGAAACCAACCGCCGCCTGGCAGCGGCCACCGCCAAGGCGGAGATGGCCAACGTCGCCAAGGGCGAGTTCCTCGCCAACATGAGCCACGAGATCCGCACGCCCATGAACGGTGTCATCGGCATGACCGGCCTGCTGCTGGATACGGAGCTGAACGAGGAGCAGCGGCGCTACGCCGAGGTCGTACGCAACAGCGGTGAATCGCTGCTGGCGCTCCTGAACGATATTCTGGACTTCTCCAAGATCGAGGCGGGCAAGCTCGAGATGGAGACGCTGGACTTCGATCTGCACGCGCTGCTGGATGACTTCGCCGCAACGATGGCCCTGCGTGTCCAGGACAAGGGGCTCGAGTTTGTCTGCGGCGCTGCGCCGGAGGTGCCGGCCTGTCTCCGGGGCGACCCCGGCCGCCTGCGCCAGGTGCTCACCAACCTGACGGGCAACGCTGTGAAATTCACCCACCACGGCGAGATCGCCGTGCGGGCCGGCCTGGTCTCGGAAACCGAGGCCCAGACCGTGATTCGCTTCTCCATCAAGGACACCTGCATCGGCATCTCGGCTGAGAAGCAGGAGCTCTTGTTCCGGAAGTTCACGCAGGCCGACGCCTCGACCACGCGGCAGTACGGCGGCACCGGCCTGGGACTGGCCATCTCGAAGCAACTCGTCGCTCTGATGGGCGGCGAGATCGGTATCGTGAGCGAAGAAGGCCGCGGCTCGGAGTTCTGGTTCACGGTGCGCTTGGCCAAACAAGCGAGCCCGGCGCCGACGGAGAGCCTTCAGCTCGCCGACATTCGCGGGGCGCATATCCTGATCGTGGACGACAGCGCCACCCATCGCGAGGTGCTCACGACCCAGCTCCGGGCCTGGGGAGTCCGGTCGGAGGAGACAACCGATGGCCTTTCGGCCCTGAAGGAACTCCATCGCGCCAGAGACGCAAACGACCCCTTCCATGCGGCCATCGTGGACATGCAGATGCCGGGCATGGACGGAGCGGAGCTGGCCCGAACCATCAAAGCCGACGAAACACTGCAGGATACCCGCCTGGTGTTGATGACCTCGATGGGCCGACGGGGCGACGCCGGAAAGATGGAACAGCTTGGCTTTGCCGCCTATCTCACCAAGCCGGCGCGGCAGAATGAGATCATCGGCTGCCTGTCCGTCGTGTTGGCCGGAACGACTGCGGCCGAGCCGGCGCCGCCCATCGTGACGGGCCACGCAATCCGGGAGCTGCGCCGGGGCGTCGTGCGCATTCTGCTGGCCGAAGACAACATCACCAACCAGCAGGTGGCCGTGGCCCTGCTGAAACGACTGGGGCTTCGAGCGGATGCCGTGGCCGATGGCGCAGAAGCCGTCAAGGCCCTCGAAACCCTTCCTTACGACCTGGTGCTGATGGACATGCAGATGCCCGGGATGGATGGACTGGAGGCCACCCGG
>CAIMUX010000033.1 GCA_903844735.1 Candidatus Eiseniibacteriota bacterium | reverse complement strand
GTCCAATCGAGCTGTATAAACGGTCCCGGGACGAAGCCGACCCCCTGGATCGAGACTCCGGAACCCATCACGCCGCCGGACACGGCGTTCCCGGTCCGATCCGGGACCACCGCGGGTGACCCCTGCGAAATCCGGGTTCATTCAAAGTCGCCAGATAGCCGTCATACGAGAAGAGCCGATTGCGACGCTTGCCAGTCAGCTCGCGCGCGATGGCGAGCTCGACTAAGAGGTCCATGGCCGAGGAGGAGGCAGGAAAGGACAGACCCGTCGTGTGACAGATTTCCGCCAAAGAAGTGAGCGGCCGTGCCTTCAGCACCTCGTGGACGCGCAGGGCAGAACCCGCGCGTCGGCCTCTGGGTTCGATGCGCGCGCGATCCTGGCGAAACATGTCGGCCAGGCGCTGTGCGGTTGTGACCGCTCCCTCCGCGGTCACTCGTACGCCTTCCAGGAAGAAGGTCAGCCAGGCTTCCCAATCGCCCTCGCGGCGCACGCGATCGAGCAACTCGTAGTAGGCGGCACGATTCTGCTTGAAGTACAGGCTCAGGTACAGGAGGGGCTCGCCCAGCACGCCGGCGTGGCACAGAAAGAAGGTGATGAGCAGACGACCCACACGCCCATTGCCGTCGAGGAACGGGTGAATGGTCTCGAATTGAACGTGCGCGAGCCCGGCCCGCACGAGCATCGGCAAGCCGTCATCCTCGGCGTGCAGGAACGTCTCGAGCGCCGCCATACAATCCGGCACCGCCGTAGGTGGTGGTGGAACGAACGCGGCGTTACCCGGACGGTTGCCACCGATCCAGTTCTGGGAGAGGCGGAACTCGCCCGGATCCTTGCCGCTGCCGCGCCCACGCGAGAGCAGTACGCCGTGAGTCTCCCGAATCAGGCGATTCGAGAGCGGCAGGCCCTCGCGCAGGCGCGCGAGGCCATGCGTCCGATCCCCACGATTCCAACTGCCGAACAAGGCAGGCCCTCGCGCAGGCGCGCGAGGCCATGCTCCAAGGCCGCGACGTAGTTGGAGACCTCGAGTACGTCGTCGAGCGGCACACCGGGAGCTTCGTCTAGTTCGAAGAGGAGCAGGTCGGACAGCGACGACTACGTCCCCTCGATCTGCGAGGAGAGCACAGCCTCCTTGCGCACATAGGCATAGAGGAAAAGGGCCTTGTCCGGCAGGAGCCCGGAGACCCCATCGAGCCGCCCGAGGGCTAGCGACGCCGATTCAAGCCCTTGCTGCAGATGGAGTTCCAGTGTGAGTGCTGGGGCTGGCGGCAGCGGGTTGGGCACGAACGCACGCACCTGTTCGCCGCCGACGCTCGTCGTCTTGTAGATCCCAGTCTCACCCCACTGCATGGCGATGTGCCCTCCACTTCAGCAACTCTGAATAGTCTGGATCGCAAGTAAGACTTTGCGCGCCAAGTCTAAACAACGATGTCAGCTCATGGCAACGATCTTCGGGATGACATGCCCGTTACCCTGGTTGGTGCCTCCACCACTCATACCAGCTCCATCTGTCGATAATCAAAGAGCTTCCCGTCGAGAACCACCGCGCGCAGAAACTCGCCCAACTTGGCGTTGGCCAACAGCTCCGCCAGCGCGCCCGTCCGGGCCATTTCCTTCAACTCCCACTCGATGACACCGGGCCGCAGCGAGCGCCGCCGGTTGAAGACCTTCTTGCGGGCCAAGAGCCACACGGAATACCGCGACTGGGCTTCTCGCAGGCGCCGCACCGGCCGGCCGTGCGCCGCGTAGAGGTCCGCCATGTGCTGCAAGAGCACATGGACCTCGTCGTAAACAGGGAGGCGGCCGTGGTAGACGGCGTGCGGCATCCGGATCGGAAGGCCGGCTTCCAGAAGTGTCGTGATCGCGCGGCGGTGCACGCTCTCACCGTACGCGGACAAGGGTGCCCCCGAAGGCCGGTCTTCGCCGTAGAGCCGCTCATATAGTGTCAGGAGGTCAGGACGGAAAGATCGCAGAGTCTCCAGGAAGAACTGTTTCTGCCGCCCCGGCCGAAGCGTCAGCCCGCCGGGGATGACGAAATCGACGTCGAGCGCGCTCAACCCCTCTGCCAGCAAGCGAATCTGATCGTCGCCGTCGGAAAGGCCGGGGAGAAACGGCATGGCGGCGACCCCGGTCGCGCACCCCTGGGCTTTGAACGCACAGAGCGCATCCAGCCGTTCGTCGATCGTGCTGGCGTGGGGCTCGAAAACCCGGCGCAGATCGTCATCGAGCGTCATCAGAGAAACCATGAAAACAAACCCGGCCTTGCGGTTCACTTCTGACCACAAGTCGAGATCACGCAGCGCCAAGTGCGACTTGGTCAGCACGGTGGCCGGCAGCGCCCGGTCGGCCAAGAGGCGGGCACACGAACGCATCAGGTTTTCCTCGGCCTCCGGGGGCTGATACGCGTCGCTCACCCCCGATCCGATGAAGACGATGCCCCGCTCGCGCTGCCCGCGCAGTTCCCGCTCGAAGACGGTTGCGATGTTCGAACGGACGACAATGTCCCGGTCGAATTCCCCTTCGATGAAGTAGCGCTCGGCCCGCCCATCGCAGTAGGTGCAACCATGAGCGCAGGCCTGGTACGGCGACAAGCCGAACTTGCCCACGAAGTACGCATCGACGAGGTCTCGCCGACGCAGCGCCGTCTTGACCTCGCGCCGATGGAGACGGAGATCAACCATGGGTCATGGTCCGTGGTACTGGCCCCGCCCTCACGATCCGCCCGCCCCCCGCACTCCCTTCGGGCCCCAGCTCAACGACCCAATCCGCGGCCGCGAGGAAGTCCGCGTGGTGTTCCACGACCACGACGAGATGACCGGCGTCGGCCAGTTGATGCAGGGCGCGCAAGAGGCGATCCACATCTTCAAAACCCAGGCCCCGCGTAGGCTCATCCAGTAGCAGAGCCACCGGGGCGGCCGGTGGTTCCATCAGGAGCCGAGCCAGTCGAAGCCGCTGGCGCTCTCCGGCGGAGAGGGTCGTGCCCTCCTGGCCGAGGCGGAGGTAGCCCAGGCCGATCTCCGCCAGGGCCCGCAGGGGCGCGGCCAGGTCACGGTCGTTCGTGAACCACGCGTTCGCTTCCCGAAGCGGGGCATCGAGCACGTCGGTGATGCTGCGGCCCTCCCACCGGCAGGCCAGGACCTCTTCCGAGAATCGCCGTCCACCGCAAATCTCGCAACCAACCGTGACGTCAGGAAGCAGGTCCATGGCCACAGTGATGATGCCTCGGCCTTCGCAGATCTCGCAGCGGCCGCCGGGGGACGACGACGAGAACGCCTTGGCCGAGAGCCCGCGGGCCCTGGCTTCCGAAGTGGCCGCGAAGCGCTTGCGAAGCGCCTCCGCCACACCCATGAGGGTGGCGACGGTGCTGGCTCCGGCCAGGGAGAGGCCATCCTGGTCAGAACAGAACACGTCCGAGATCGTCGTGTGGCATTCCAAGGTCCGACAACCCACCGGAGCCTGCCCGCGCAGGACAGCGCGCAGCGAGGGCGCCAGCACCTCCATCACCAGAGTGGACTTGCCGCTGCCAGAAACACCGGCGACAGCCACCAGTGAGCCCATCGGAAAGGTCAGGTCCAGATCCTGAAGCGTGTGGCGGAAGGCGCCGCCCACGGTGACACCGGGAACAAAGGGGCGCAGGGGACGGCTGGTCCGGGGAGAGGCCGGCACCGCGTGTTGCAGCAAGCGAGCTGTATATGTACTCGGATCCTTGCGCAACGTGTTTGGTGGGCCGGAGGCGACGAGCAGACCGCCCTCGGGCCCGGAGCCGGGGCCGAGTTCCAGTATGTGGTCTGCGGCGCCGACCAAATCGGCGTCATGCTCCACCACCACCACTGCGTTGCCTGCGGCCGCGAGTCCCTTCAGCACGCCGACGAGCCGCGCCGTGTCCCGCGGATGGAGCCCCTGGGTGGGTTCGTCCAGGACGTAGGTCGCACCCACCAAACCGCCACCAAGCGCCGCCGCGAGCCTGACGCGCTGAGCCTCCCCTCCCGAGAGGGTGGCGAGTTCCCGGGCCGGGGCGAGATAGCCCAGACCGGCGTCGCAGAGGGCCTGCAGGCGGCGGAGCAGTTCCTCTCGAATCGGGCGGGTGAGAGCCAGACGACGCGAGGAGATCTTCGCAACGTCGTCCCCCTCCAGGCGTCGCTCCCGCCCGCCTCGTTCATCGAGCCCAGCACGTCTATCGAGCTCACCCTGATCATCGAGCTCCCCACGACGATCGCGCTCACCCCGTCCCGCGAGCCCGGCACGTTCTTCGGGCTCCTCGACACCACCGAGCCAGGCGACCAAGCCATCCGCATCGCGTCGACCGGCCTGTGGGGCCCGCAGCCCGGCGAACGACACGGCTCGTGACACGGCCTTCAGGCGCTCCCCGGCGCAGGTTTCACACGGACGGTCTACCAGCAACGCCTCCAGTTCCTCACCGCGGGCGTCGGCGTGAATCCGTTCGTACTCGGTTTCCACGAGGTTGGTCAGGCCGACCCACAGAGCTGTGAAACGGTGGATCCCAGTCCGCTTCCCGCGCCGGTACTCCCACGCCACCTCGAACACCCGGTCACCCGCCCCACACATCGCCAGGTCGTGGGCCGCGGGAGACATGCCTCGCCATGGGCCGGAAACATCCAACCCCAGAACGGCCGCGGCAGCGCGCAGCGTGGCGATGTGCCGGCCATCGGGCTCCCCCAGGTAGGCACCGAACCGGGTGCCGTCGAGTGCGCCGCCATCCAGCGGCCGGTCCGGACGGGTCACGAGTCGGATTGGGTCGCAGATCTGAGTGAAACCAAGGCCGCGGCAGGTCGGACAGGCGCCCCGTTCGCTGTGGGGAGAAAAATCGACGGCCCACATCGGTTCGATCGTTGCCCCGCAGCCGCAGGCTGCCCCGACGGCCTCCCGGTCGCAAGCAGGGCAACGCCTGGTGCCACCCCGCGCGAAGAGCAGGCGCAGCAGTTCGTCCACCTCAGTGGCGGTGCCCACGGTGGCGCGGGGATTGCGCCGTCCCGCCTGCGCGGGGACGGCAACCGCGGCCTGCAGCCCTCGAGCAGAGACCAGCTCTGCCCCGCCCCGTCTGGGAAGAAGACGGCGGGCCCACGGGGAGACTAAGTCCGCGAAACGAGCTTGGGATTCCGCCAGGAGAGTATCGAAGACGAGGGATGACTTCCCGGAACCCGAAGGCCCGGTGACCACGGTGAGCCCCGCGGCGGGGATCGCGACGTCGATCCGACGAAGGTTGTGCGTGGTGACACCCAACAGCTCCAGGGGCGCGTCGATGCCGGGCATCGGTGCATCGCAAGGCCGCGGGCAGAGCTCATCGCGCAGTGCTTCCTGTTCCGGGCCGGACCGATCCCGCAACGCCGCAGATGGTGACCGGGACCGATCCGGCAGCGCCGCAGATCGTGACCGGGACCGATCCCGCAGCGCGGCGCCCGTCGGAGCGTCCGCGCAGGCCTCGATCTCCTCGGGGGTCCCGGCGACAACCACGCACCCACCTTCCGGCCCGCTGCCAGGACCCAGCTCGGTGATGCGGTCGGCTGCGCACACCAAGTCCAGGTCATGATCCACCACCAGAAGGGTGTGGCCCTCCCCGCACAGGCGATCGAAGGCCGCCAGCAGCACGGCGACATCCACCGCGTGCAGGCCGGTGCTGGGCTCGTCCAAGGCGATGAGTGCCGGGCTTGTGGCCTTGGCCAGCTCCGTCGCCAGCTTCACGCGCTGGGCTTCACCTCCCGACAGGGTGGTGGCGGGCCGGCCCAGGGGCAGGTAGCCCAGGCCGAGATCCGCCAGGGCGGTCAGGATGCGCGTCAGCTTCGGGTGCCCGCGGAATCGGACGGCCGCCTCCTGGATGCTGCCCTCCAGCACATCCGCGATCGAGAGACCGCCGACTTTCACAGAAAGAACGTCTGGATGAAAGCGACGGCCGCCGCAGGTATCACACACCAGGTCCACGGCACCCAGGTAGCGCATGCCCACTTCAAGCACCCCGGCGCCCTCACAAGCCTCGCAACGCCCGCCGGCTGTGTTGAATGAGAAGTGCCCCTTGCCCATGCCGAGGGCCTTGGCCTCCGGGGTAGCGGCGAAGAGGTCGCGCAGAGGATCGAACGCCCCTGTGTACGTCGCCGGGTTGGAGCGTGGCGTACGGCCGATCGGATCGGCGTCCACGGTGACGATGCGACGGAAGGAACCTTCGGTGCGCAGGCGAGCCACCGCCGCGTCCAAGAGCGAGGTCTTCCCGGCCCCGGAGACACCGGTGATCAGGTTGATCCCGCCGACCTGGATTGACAGAGCGGCGTTGGCCACGTTGTGTCTGGACAGACCCTCCAGGATCAGGTGGGACTGCTCCAAGCGAAATGTCGTCCTTGATGTCCGTACCGCAGGTTCGCCGGTGAGCCACCGCCGCGTGGGCGTATCCGGTCCGTCGGCGGCGAGCAGCTCTGCGGGAGGCCCACTCCACAACAAGCGTCCGCCGGCTCGGCCGGGACCGGGGCCCAGGTCAACGAGCCAGTCCGCCGAGAGCGCCAACTGCGGGTCATGATCCACCACCACCACCGTCTGCCCATGGTCTCGCAAGCGGCGCAAAACAGCCAGCAGCCGCTCGATGTCGCGGGAATGCAGCCCTGCGCTGGGTTCGTCCAAGACCACCAGCAGTCCGCGCAATTCACCCAACGCGAGGGTAAGCAGGCACAGTCGTTGCGACTCTCCCCGGGAAAGAGTCGGGGCGCCGCGGTCGAAGGCAAGGTAGCCGACGCCCAGTTCTTCCATGAGGGCACACCGGGCGAGCAGATCGGCCCGTATGGCCAGAAAAACAGGATGCGCGTCTTCCGCCCCTTCCAGGAAGTTCCCAAGCTCCCGGGCTGTGAAAGCAGCCAGATCGGTGATCGCGCGCCCTTGCCAGCGCACGGCACGGGCCTCAGGCCCAAGGCGCGTTCCGCCACAAGCACGGCAGGGGCCCGTGCGGACGAAGCGCAGGATGGAGTCGTTGCGTTTGCCGCGGAGGATCTCCTCCATCACCGGCACCAACCCTCGGTAATAGCCATCCTGGCGGGGACGGGCCGTGATGCCGGTCCACTTCAGGCGGTTCTCCAGCGGGTGTTTCCCAAACGGTACTTGGAGCCGTTCCGATCCGTAGTACACGACGTGGCGCACTTCGTCGGTCAACTCCTGCCAGGGAATGTCCACCGAGCCGCCGTGCACGTGGAGCACGGAATCCAGCACCGGAAGTGTGACCTGGGAGTACATCAGGTAGCCGTTGGGGGTACTGACCTTGAGAGCGCCCTGACGCAGCGTTTTCGCGGGATCGGCGATCAGCAGATCCAGGTCCAGCAGATCCTCTAGGCCCAGCCCCTGACAGATGGGACAGGCTCCCTCGCCTCCGTTGAAGGCGAAGAGACCACGGGTGAGTTTGGCACCGGACGGGGCGTTCCCGAGGCGGGCGTAAAGCAGGCGCAGCAGATCCCACACCTCGGTGAGGGTGCCCACGGTGGATCGCGGGTTGGCGTGGCTCGCGCGCTGGCTGACGGCAATGGCGGGACCCAGGCCTCCGATGGAGTCGACATCGGGCCTGCGGAGGCCACCCGCGAACTGGCGCGCGTAGGACGGCATCAGCTCCAGGAATCGCCTCTGGCCCTCGCGGAAGAGGGTATCGAACGCCAGCGACGATTTGCCGGAGCCTGAGACGCCGGTGATGACGGTCAGCCTGCCCCGGGGAATGGCCAGGTCAAAATCCTGTAGATTGTGCTCCCGCGCTCCCCGGATGACGATCGATCGGTCCCGACCCGCGCTGGCCATCTCCGCGAACCTTCCCACACGCGCGGGTGTCCGCACCGTGCATCGCCGATCGCCCTGTCAGCGGAAGAGCACCAGCCGCTTCGTCTGGTGGATCCCGGAGCCCGTCGCCAGCCGGACCAGGTAGATCCCGGCCGAGGCGGCCTTTCCACTCTCGTCCCGGCCATCCCAGTTCACGGTCCGCACGCCGCTGGGGAACGTCCCGGCCTCGATCTTCTTGACCATGTGTCCGGTAACATCGTAGATGCTGACATTGACCGACGTAGCCTGGGGCATCCGGTAGAGAATGCGGGCTGCGCCGGCAAAGGCCGGGTTCGGATACAACCCCAGAACCTCGCCCGGGTCAAGCAGGACGTCGGCCACAGCCGTCGCCGGATTGACGATCCCGAAGTTCGCATCGCTGTCGTCGACGGCCGCGTGTCCGGCGGCATCATGCGCCGTGACGCGAACTCGGGCAGTCTGGGTATCCACGTACGGAATCGCCCAGAGGTAGGAACCGGTGTTTGCCAGACCCGTCGCGATCACCTCCGGGTAGGTCGTCCCACCGTCGGTGGAATACGCAAGATCGATCGCCGTCACCCCGGCGTTGTCCGTCGCGATCCAGGTAATTGGCCGGCTCTCCCCGGACACCCACTGCTCACCCCCGTTGTGATTGGTCAACTGGGCGGTCGGAGCAGCGATGTCGACAAACACGGCGGCGGCGGTCATGTCGGCACTCATGACTAACGTATGCGGGTTCTCCGATCCGCTCGCGCTTCCCGTCCAGTGGTCGAATTGCCAACCGGCACCGGCCAGCGCCGAAATCTCAACGGACGTTCCACAATTGTAGGTCGATAGGTTAGGCGCGATGGTCAGCGAGCCGCCCCCGGTCACGGATGTGGCCAGCGTGAACGTCCTCATGACGAATCCGACCGCGATAGTGTGGCCGACCGTCACGTTGGTGAACTCGTAACTGCTGACGGCGCCCACAGAAACCCCATCCACTAGGACGTCCGCGATCCCGTAGCAGGCGCTCGGCTGGATGCTGAAAAATTGGCTGGTGCCGTTGTTAACCGTGACGTTGCCCGCGGGCGAAATCGTTCCGCCAGTAGCCGCAGAGGCGACGATCGTGAACGTTGGAAGGTTGACGGTGAAAACAGCGTTGCTCATATCGCTGCCGGGGTTGGCGGCAGCGTCATACGCCGTCACCTTGACCAGGGCCTGCGCCGTCGCCGTGGCGGGGACCGTCCAGGCATACACGCCATCGTTGGCCTCGCCGATGGCCACCGAACTCCAGGTCGCCCCGCTGTTCGTCGAGTACTGCAGCGTGATCGAGGTCACCCCGACGTTATCCGTGGCCGTCCAGGTAATGTTGTGGGAGCTGCCGGTCGCCCAGGCCTCGCCGCCGTTGGGCGAACTGACGGTGACCAACGGTGCGGTGACGTCGCCTGCCGTGCCGGAGTTCGTGAACGTGTCCGCGAATCCGGTGCCACGCACGGTGTCGACGCCCGCGGCCTGCCACGTGGCGGAAATCCGGACCTGGCCGTTCGAGACCTTGTCCCAGCTCGGATTGGGAGCGACTCCTGTGCCCAATTCGGTCCAGTAGGTGCGGACATTCGCCGCGTGGAGACGCGTAAGTGCGGCTGCGGTCGGATGGCCGTAGGAGTTTCCGTTGCCGAGTGAGATCACGCCGATCTTGGCCTGAATGGCGCTCAGCCAGGCAGGGTTGCTCGATGTCGCGGAGCCATGATGGTGTACCTTGTAGACTTCAACCGGGCCGACCTGAGGGCCGACGGTGGTCTCGATGTCTTTGTAACTGCCGGAAGTGTATCCAGACAGATCGCCGCCGAACACCGCGTCGAACTCGCCGTAGCTCACCTTGAGCACCATGCTCAGGACGTTCTCCTCGGTCCCTGTGTAGAGCCCTGCGCCGGCCAGGTTGATGCACTTGATCGTGACCGGGTGCGCCGAGAGCGAGTCGAGTGTGACGATCTGGTTCTTGACCATCGTGCGGCGCTTCGTGCCCAGGGTGGTGTTGTACGTCGTGTAGGTGGTCGTCGTGTACGAGCCGCCCCTGTCCCAACCGCGGTTGATCGGGATGCCGGCGGCCACGATCGCGTCGATCTCCGCGATATGATCCGCGTGGTAGTGGCTGGCGAAGTGGTGCTCCACATGCGTGATTCCCAGCGCCTGAAGCTGCCCCACCACCGAAACGCCCATTGCGTTGGTGCCGCCCGGCCCCTCGTCGATGAGTGCCACATCTCCCAGCGGGCTGATGATTACCGCCCCGTCGCCCTGGCCGACGTCGAGCTGAATGATCTGCAGGCGGCCATTCCCGGGCGCGGCGAGGGCCGGGACGGCCAGAGCGACAGCCAGGAGCGCGAGAATGACGAGGTGTATGGAGTACCGCATGGTGAGATGTCTCCCGATGGTGCAAGGCAACTGAGATTCCGGATCACCTCTCGCGATCCTCTCTGCATACATTATGCGGGATATCGTCGTCGGAGACAATGTCCTTCACCGTCTGGCGGCCGGGCGATCCCCCGCCACGTTCCACCTGCGCCGACCGTGCCGGTCTAACGTGAAGGTGCCTAACCAGGTAGCCAGAAGCCAGGCCCCGAAGTCAGGAGTCAGAATTAGGACGCTCCTCGGCCCGTTCCTGGCTTGTCTGGAAGACTCACCAGCGCACCGACAAAAGGAGGAGGAACCCCGGTTGGGCCCCTCCTCCTTGTTCAGAAACGTCTCAGCCGTTAATTCTAGCGGAAGAGCACCAACCGCTTCGTCTGGTGGATCCCGGAACCGGCGACTAGCCGAACCAGGTAGATCCCGGCCGATGCCGGCTTTCCACTTTCATCCCGGCCATCCCAGTTTGCCGTCCGCAAACCGCCCGAGAACGCCCCGGCCGCGATCTTCTTGACCAGTTTCCCGGTGACGTCATAGATGCTGACATCAACCGCCGTAGCCTGGGGTATCCGGAAGAGAATGTTCGCCGCCCCCGCGTAGGCCGGGTTCGGATACACCCCCAGGACCTCACCCGGCGCAAGCAGGACATCGGCCACCGCCGCCGCTGAGCTGACGATCTCGAAGTCCGCATCGCTGTCGTCGGCCGCACTGAGTCCGGCCGCGTCATGCGCCGTGACCAGAACCCGGACGGTGGCAGTGTTGACATTCGGAACAGCCCACAGGTACGACCCGGTGTTGGCAAGCCCCGTCCCGATCACGTTCGGGTAGGTCGCGCCGCCGTCCGTGGAATAGGCCAGATCGATTGCCGTGACCCCGACGTTGTCCGTCGCGAGCCAGGTGATCGGCTGGGTCTCTCCGAAGTTCCACACCTCCCCACCGTTGGGGCTGGTCAGCGTGACGCTCGGGGGAGCAATGTCCACGAACACGGCTGTGATCGACTTGTCACCACTCATGGTCACCGTGAGCGGATTGTCCGATCCGGTCGCGCTTCCCGTCCAGTGGTCGAACTGCCAGCCCCCATCAGCCAGCGCCGAGATCTCGACGGAAGCTCCACAGCCATACGCCGGCAGGTCAGGCACGATGGTCAGCGAACCGCCCCCGACCACCGACGTGGCCAGCGTGTAGGTCTTCACCACGAAGGTGGCCGCGATCGTATGGTCGGCCTGCACGTCCAGGAAGGCGTACGCCGCCATCGGACCCTGCGGAACACCGTCGATCGCGACATCCAGGATGTCGTAACACGGATCCGCCGTGATCGTGAACCCCTGGTCAGCCCCGCAGTTCACGCCCACCGCACCGGTCGGATCGATCGATCCACCCGCACCGGCGGAAGCCGTGATCGTGTAGGTCTTCAGCACGAACGTGGCCGCGATCGTGTGATCAGCCTGCACGTTCAAGAACGTGTGCGCCGCCAGCGGGCCCTGCGGCACACCGTCGATCGCAACATCCAGGATGTCGTAGCAGGAATCCGGTGTGATCGTGACACCCTGGTCCGCTCCGCAGTTCACGCCCACCGCACCGGTCGGATCGATCGATCCACCAGGGCCCGCGGAAGCCGTGATCGTGTAGGTCTTCAGCACGAACGTGGCAGCGATCGTGTGGTCAGCCTGCACGTTCAAGAACGTGTGCGTCGCCAGTGGGCCCTGCGGCACGCCGTCAATCGCGACATCCAGGATGGCGTAGCAAGGATCCGGAGTGATCGTGAAGCCCTGGTCAGTGCCGCAGTTCACGCCCACCGCACCGGTCGGATCGATCGATCCACCGGGGCCCGCGGACGCCGTGATCGTGTAGCTTCTGAGCACGAACGTGGCCGCGATCATATGGTTGGCCTGCACGTTCAGGAACGTGTGCGCCGCCAACGGACCCTGCGGGACACCGTCGATCGCGACATCCAGGATGGCGTAGCACGGATCCGCCGTGATCGTGAAGCCCTGGTCAGCTCCGCAGTTCACACTCACCGCACCGGTCGGATCGATCGATCCACCCGGACCCGCGGAAGCCGTGATCGTGTAGGTCTTCAGCGCGAACGTCGCCGCGATCGTGTGGTCGGCCTGCACGTTGAAGAACGTGTACGCCGCCATCGGACCCTGCGGAACACCATCCACTACGACATCCAGGATGGCGTAGCAGGGATCCGGTGTGATCGTGAAGCCCTGATCAACGCCGCAGTTCACGCCCACCGCACCGGTCGGATCAATCGATCCACCCGCGCCGGCGGAAGCCGTGATCGTGTAGGTCCTCAGGACGAAGGTCGCCGCGATCGTGTGGTTCGCCTGCACGTTCAGGAACGTGTGGGCTGCCAACGGTCCCTGCGGAACACCGTCCAGCGCGACATCCAGAATGTCGTAGCAGGGATCTGGCGTGATGGTGAAGCCCTGGTCAGCGCCGCAGTTCACGCCCACCGCACCGGTCGGATCGATCGATCCACCCGGACCCGCGGAAGCCGTGATCGTGTAGGTCTTCAGCGCGAACGTGGCCGCGATCGTGTGGTCGGCCTGCACGTTCAGGAACGTGTGCGCCGCCATCGGACCCTGCGGAACACCGTCGATCGCGACATCCAGGATGTCGTAGCAGGGATCCGCCGTGATCGTAAAGCCCTGGTCCGCTCCGCAGTTCACACCAACCGCACCGGTCGGATCGATCGATCCACCCGGGCCCGCGGAAGCCGTGATCGTGTAGGTCATCAGCACGAAGGTGGCCGCGATCGTGTGGTCAGCCTGCACGTCCAAGAACGTGTACGCCGCCATGGGACCCTGCGGCACACCGTCCACTACGACATCCAGGATGGCGTAGCAGGGATCCGGCGTGATCGTGAAGCCCTGGTCAGTGCCGCAGTTCACGCCCACGACACCGGTCGGATCGATCGATCCACCCGCACCCGCGGAAGCCGTGATCGTGTAGGTCTTCAGCGCGAACGTGGCCGCGATCGTGTGGTCGGCCTGCACGTTCAAGAACGTGTGCGCCGCCAACGGTCCCTGCGGAACACCGTCGATCGCGACATCCAGGATGTCGTAGCACGGATCCGGTGTGATCGTGAAGCCCTGGTCAGCGCCGCAGTTCACGCCCACCGCACCGGTCGGATCGATCGATCCACCCGCACCCGCGGAAGCCGTGATCGTGTAGGTCTTCAGCACGAAGGTGGCCGCGATCGTGTGGTCGGCCTGCACGTCCAAGAACGTGTACGCCGCCATCGGACCCTGCGGAACACCGTCGACCACGACATCCAGAATGTCGTAGCAGGGGTTCGCAGCGATCGTGAAGCCCTGATCGGCGCCATCATTGACCGTGACGGTCCCGGACGGCGTGATCGTCCCGCCTGCGCCAGCGGAGGCCACAATCGCGTGGGTGACAGCGCTGATCGTGAAGACCGCGTCGCTCACATCGCTGCCACTGTTGGTGGCGGCGTCGTACGCCGTGACCTTCACTAGAGCCTGGGTCGAAACGTTGTTGGGAATCGTCCAGGCATAGGTGCCGTCGTTGGCCTCGCCGGTGGCCACCGAGGTCCAGTTCATTCCGTTGTTGACCGAGTAGTCGATGCTGATCGACGTCACAGCAACGTTGTCCGTGGCGGTCCAAGTGACGTCGTGGGAGGAACCCACAACCCAGTTTTCACCACCGTTGGGGGCGTTGACCGTGATGGCGGGCGCCGTCTGATCGGAAATGGTGAAAACGGCGTTGCTCACATCGAAGCCGGTGTTCGCCGCCGCATCATGCGCCGTCACCTTGACCAGAGCCTGCGTCGTCGCGACGCTCGGGACGGTCCAGGCATAGACGCCGTCGTTGGCCTCGCCCGTGGCTATGGTCGTATAGCTCCCGCCGTTGTTGGTCGAGTAGGCGATGTCGATGGTGGTCACGGCCACGTTGTCCGTGGCCGTCCAGGTGATGTTGTGAGAGCTTCCGAAAGCCCAGTTTTCGCCGCCGTTGGGGCTGTTGACGGTCACCACAGGAAGCGTGGTGTCGGTCCGCAGCATTCGCAGCTTGCCATTACCGTACTGGTAGTTCCAAACCGACCCGGTCTGGCCATCCACCAAAGCATCGGCCGCGAGCTTGGTCTTGACCTGTGCCGGGGTGAGGCCCGGCGTGTCGGCCAGGATCAGCGCGACACCCCCGGCGACATGCGGCGCGGACATGCTCGTCCCCGACATGATGAAGTGCTTGCCGTCGGGATGAATGTACGGTGCATACGTCGTCGTGTTCACCACCGAGGAGAGAGTTGACATCACTCCCCCGCCGAAGGTGACGATCTCCGGCTTCTGGGTGCCATCGCGCAACGGACCCACGCTGGACCAATTGGTCAGAGCGCCGACAGCGGTGGTGTCCGTCCACACGTAGGTGCTTCCGTTGATCGACAGCCAACGGTTCTTGTCGGTGATGGCGCCGACGGCAATGATGTTCGGTGCCGATGCCGGAGAGCCGACGGTGACATGCTCGTCTCTGCCGTTTACGAAGAGAGGCTGGACACCGGCTGCACCCAGTTGCGCAGAAGGTATCCAGAGGTCGAGCCGGGGATTCGTACCCGATACATACGTCAGGGTGATCGTCCAGGTGCCCAAGCGCGGAGGCCTGGCCGCGGCGTAGTCATAGATCTGAATGAATATGTTGTTGAGACCGCTCGGAGACGGGGTGTAACCGTTCTCCACGTAGACGACGCCATCCGTGGCTGTGGTCAGTGTCGACCCATACGCGCCTTTGGCCACCGCCGCCACGTTGGAGGTCCCGCGGGGGGAAGTGATCGCGACCGTCATGCTGGCGGCGGCATCATAGTAGGCATCAATCTGAATGAAGTCGTTTGATGTCAAAGCGTTGGCCGTGTACGTCGGAACGCTGAAGGTGACAGTCTGCGTGCCGCTCGGCACCATCCGCAGAGCATGCATGCCGACGCCGCCATCATTGCCAGCCGAAGCCACGACGATCTTGCCCACGCCGGTCAGGGAATTGATGCTCGTGTCGAAGGTCTCGTTGCCCAGGTGGGCGCCCCAACTGCTGCCCAGCGACAGATTCACCACGGCGTTCTTGCCCGCCGCGGCGGCCTTGGCGAAGATGTACGCTACGCCGTCCGCAATGTGCGCATCGGTCATGTCGGTCACGACCGCGATGATGTCGGCCCGAGGAGCCATACCGATAAATACGTCTCCCGGCTGGCCGTTTCCCGTGGCTGAGCCGTCTCCTGCCGCGATCCCCATGCAGTGCGAGCCGTGGCCGTCAGGCGTATCCCGAACGGTCGGAGTATTGGCGTTGATTTCGGCCGGGGTATACTCCCTTCCGTATGTATAGCCCGTCGGCGGGTTGAGGGTCGTCTGCTTCTGGTCCCAGATGGAAAGCAGGCGGGTTGTGCCGTCAGGGTTCTTGAAGTCGAGATGCTTGTAGTCGATCCCGTTGTTGACGTCGCCCACGACGACGCCGGCTCCGGTCTGTCCGCTGAAATTGGGAGGGCTGGAAGTCCAGTAGTTGGGCTTGGCCTCGGTCGTCGGGGTCGAGTAGTTCAAGTTTTGGTTGACCATGTGGACGGCGCTGATGCGCGTCATTCCCGGCAGCGCAGCGACCTCCTTGTACATGGCAAGCGGCACCTCGGCCGTCATTACCCCATTGGGGAAGCGGGTCCCGATGATCACGCCCAGGGACTTCAGATCCGCCTCATTGGCGGTCCCTTCCAGCCACAGACTCATGTAAGTCTGGCCGTCGATTTCCCTGGTCGCCGTCAAGGCGTTCTTGCCAATGCCGGTGAGGGCCTTGTCCGTGCCCATCACCGGAGTGATCGTCCGCAAATCCGCGGGGGCAAGTAACCGCCTCCCGCTGCTTACGTTATCCGCAACGGGTATATCCTGAGCAAAGGCCTGTGCCGGAATAGCCAGCACAACCAGCAGGGTCGCAAGGCTGACATAGAGTAAAGAATGCCTCATGGCGACGTCTCCTCCCTTGAACAACAAGATCGACTAGTATCCCACTCCAAGATTCAGGCCCTCGTAACCTAGGCTAACCAAAGGCCCGACACACCAGATCCACGACCAAGACCGATCCGAAACTCAGAAGACCACCTGAGCGGCCGCCTCAAGGCCGACAGATTTGCGATTCTGAGCAAAGTAGTGAACGTGCGGGGTAATTATGCGGTATCGAGAAGCCAAAGTCAAGGAAAACGGTCTTCGCAGAGACTCGGAACAGGCTTCGGGCTTCGCGTTTCGGACTTCAGGCTTCAAGACTTCAGACATCGGGAGGGCGGACCACGAGCCAAAGACCCGTCTGGGGCCGGCACGGCGGCTTGGCATTCTGAATTGAGCCCCCCCGGGGGGGCAGATGCTCTGTCAACCTCATCAGAGTCCCGCTTCCATCCAGAGGACGCCAGCCCCCATGATGAGCGTCGGCTGCTCGTTCCTGGGCCCCGGCGGCGGGAGGTTCGGATGACTCGATGCACAGCGCCCCGAACTGCAGGAGCATGACTACGCGGGCGAGATCCGGGGTCCGCGGCGCCCGGGCAGCGCCCCTGCCGAGCCGGAGACCCTTTGAGAAGACCTTCGTGCCGTTCGGCCTGGCGGCGCTGATCGTGACGGCGGGATTGCTGGCCTACGTCAACAGCTTCCAGGGATGCTTCATCCTGGACGATTCCACCGCCATCGTCTCCAATCCGGCGCTCAAGACTCTTTGGCCACCCTGGAAGGCGATGTGGTCGCCAAAGAACACCACCGTCGCAGGCAGGCCCGTCGTCAGCCTGACTCTCGCAGTCGATCACGTCCTCGGCAGGGAGGCGGTGTCCAACGCCGGGGCGCTCCAGAATCGCATGTGGACCCCCTTGAACGACGGTCAGGCCCTCATGGCCCGGGGATTCCATGGGACCAACCTGCTCATTCACCTGCTGGCGGCGCTGACACTCTTCGGCCTGGTGCGACGGACGCTCCGGGCCCGGCCGCTTGCGGGGCGCTTCGGCGCGGTATCCTTGCCGCTGGCCGCGGCCGTGGCGCTCCTGTGGGTCGTTCATCCCCTCCACGTAGTCTCCGTCACCTACCTCAGCCAGCGGGCGGAGTCCCTCATGGGCCTGTTCTATCTGCTCACTTTGTATTGCGCCGTCCACGCGTTCGAGTCTGCCCGCGGGCGGCTTTGGCCTACCCTGTGCGTAACGTCCTGCGTGCTGGGCATGGGCAGCAAGGAGGTGATGGCCGGCGCACCCCTGGCGGTGTTGCTCTATGACCGGATTTTCGTTTCCGCTTCGTTCCGAGAGGCCTTGCGGGCCGGACGGCGCCTGTACCTTGGCCTGGCCGTCACCTGGATTCCCCTCCTCGCCCTTATCATGGCGGGTTCACGCTCCGCCTCGGTCGGTTTTCATCGGCCGGAGATGACCGTCCCGGACTACATCAAGTTCCAGTTTCCGGCGATCTTCACCTATTTGCGCCAGGCAGTCTGGCCGCAGAAACTGATCTTCGACTATGGGCAGGGACCCGTGCCGACGTTTTCTCAGTACGCGCTACCCATGGCGATCGTGATTCTCTTGGTCCTGGGCGTCATCGTCGCTTTGTTCAAGAAGCCTGCGGTGGGGTTCGCCGGGGCGTGCTTCCTCATGATTCTGGCGCCTTCCTCGAGTCTCCTGCCGATCGTCACGGAGCGCGTTTCCTACCACCGGATGTACCTGCCGATGGCGGCGGTGACGGCAGTCGTCGTGTGCTGGACCTTTGTTCTCGGCCGGTCGGTTCTGGAGAAGCTGAGCCGGCGGGATGCAGACCGCGTGACGTGGGGGTGGGGCCTGGCGGTGGTGATGACGGTGGCGGCCGCGGTGGGGCTTGGGAGAGCAACGCGGGAGTTCAACGGGATCTTCAGGAGTGAGAAGACGCTCTGGGCGGACGTAGTGGCCAAGATGCCAGGCAACGAAAGGGCGCAGAACAACTACGGCGCGGTGCTGATGGATGAGGGCCGGCCGGATCAGGCTCTTCCATTCTTCAAGCGAGCAATCAGCCTCAAGCCCGACTTCCCCGATGCCTGGAACAACCTGGGCGTGGCGACACTCCGGCAGGGCCGGGCGGAGCAGGCCGTGCCTTATCTCAGCGAGGCCATCCGCCTCAAGCCCGAGTACACCGTGGCCAACATGAACATGGGCGCCGCGCTGATCAAGAGCGGAAGATGCGACGAGGCGGTGATCTACTATGAAAGCGCGCTCCGTAGCCAGCCTGGCTTCACAGATGCCATGCCTCAACTCGCCTGGATTCTAGCCGCGCACCCGGATCCACGGATCCGCAACGGCAAACGCGCGGTAGACATTGCCGAGCGCCTGTGTCGAATGGTCCCCGACAACCCCAACGACTTGGACGTGTTGGCGGCGGCCTACGCGGAAACGGGCGATTGGCGGGCCGCGTCGGAATCCGGCCAGAGAGCCCTCGCGTCGTGTCAGAGGATGCTGGACACCCTGCCGCTTGACCTTCAGGGACGCAAGAACCTGACGGATGTCATGACCGTGATGCGATTCCACCTGCAAAGCTATGAAGAGATGCAACCGATCCGGGATGCCTCACTGGTGCAACCCCGTCGGTAGGGATCAAGGCATGCTTGTCCGGGTCGTTTGACTTCAGCGCGCCACCCGGACCCGCCCGCCTCCCAGCCCCGCCTCCGCTATCCCACCCGAAACGCCCCTGGTACTGGCAACTGCAGCCGAACCCGCTCCCCGCTCACGGGGTGAGTAAACGCAAGCAAACAGGCGTGCAACCCAAGGCGATGGATCGGGTCGGTTCGCGCACCATACCTGCGATCCCCCACGATGGGGCAACCAAGATCAGAGAGTTGGACGCGGATCTGGTTCTTCCGACCGGTTTCGATCCGCACATCCAGGAGTGACCGCGCCGGGCCTGTCTTGCACACCCGGTAGTGGGTAACCGCGAGCTTCGCGTCCGGTCCTTCCGGGGCGGCGTAGACCTTGTACGCGCTGTTCTCCCGCAGCCAGCTTTCGATCGTGCCTTCCTCCTTCGGAGGCGAGCCTTCGACCAGTGCCCAGTAGTGCTTCTCGGTCGAGGGCCAGGAGCTCTGCAGTTTGTCCTGCACGGACGGGCTCAGGGCGAAGAGCATGATCCCGGAGGCTTCCTGGTCGAGCCGGTGGACAATGAATACTCGATCCCGTCCGGCCGAGGTTGTGTGTACGAAGGCCTGGAGCCGTCGGTAGAGGGTGTCTTCCCCGGGCCGGCCGCGTCCCATCGAAAGGATCCCGGGGGGCTTGTGCACGGCCAAGACGTGATCGTCCCGGTAGAGAATGTCGCACGGAGGACGCACCGTGGTTTCCCGGCCGGACGCGATATCGATCACCTGCCCGGTCCGAACCGGTGCATCGGCCCGACGCAGAGCCGTGCCGTCGAGGGTGACGCGGTCGTGGCGCAACATCTTGCGGAGGGTCGTTTGCGAGGCTTCCGGGAATTTCTCTCGGAGGAGATCGAAGAGGAGCCCGTTTGCCGTCACCTTGATCCTCACGGATCCCCTCCCCCTCGCCCTCAGCGGATCAAGACCCCCCGCTGCGTCAGTGTGTGGCCGGCTGCCTGCAGCCGGAAGAGATAGAACCCGTTGGGTGCTTCGCGGCCCGCTGCATCCCGGCCGTCCCAGCGGACCGTGTGTCCACCCGCTGGCATGCGCGACCGTAGAAGATTCCGCACCAGGCGGCCTTGGATGTCCATCACCGCGAGATCAACCGGGGCCGACGCCGGCAGTCGGAAGCTGATCGCGGTAGCGCAGTGGAACGGGTTCGGCGAATTCGGCGACAATTCGAGGTCGTAACCGGCCGTCCTCGGCGTTCGCGGCGTGACATCTGAGGGATCCGCCCCGACGAAGAACGTGAACCAGCCGAGAGGCGCCGAAGGCGGCCGGGTGGAGCGGCGGTTCGACTGGTCAGCAGCGAAGACGTAGTACTCCACGGTCGAACCCGGGACCTGGGCCGGTATGAAGGCATAGAACGAGTCGGGCGTGGCCGTGGCGGTCATCTGCACCGGGGTGAAGGACGGACTCCCGGTCACTCGCCAGTAGGCAAGGAGCGAGTCGGCCTTGAGTCCCGCTTCGCTGCGGTCGTCGATGATGGCCGCCAGACGGACATCCCCGGGTGTGCACAACGTGTCGGGGAGCGGCTTCACGTCGACCCGCAGCATGTACTTGTCGTGGATCCCCATCGCGCGGCAGTGGATAGCGTCGTCGCTGAGCCAGCTTCCGGTGAAGCCGACCACCTCGTAGCCTGGCAGCGCGTCTTGATAGGTCTGCAGGGCGGCCGCGTCATAGCTGGTGCTGAACAGCGGCACCAGCACCTTGTTGTTCAGGATGACCCCGTTAGTGTAGGCCGCCACACCGCCGCTGATCGTCGGGCAGAAGATGCGGACGATCCGGTACGGGCGCCCGTAGCAGTTCGTCCAGGTCCTCATGGTCGCCACACCGCTCTCGATGCGCGCGTAGTCGGCATTGCTGGAAGCCACCTGCTTCACCAGAATCGTTTCCTCGTTGAGGAGCTTGGCCCAGCAGTCGATGTGATGGATCCCGCTGATCTGGATGTCGGGAATGACACGGTAGGTCTGGATTCCGAGATAACTCAGCATGTAAGCGTCGACCTGCACGTCGGAGATGGTGTTGTCGTCATAGACCAACGTTGTGGAGTGGCCGAGACCGTGCCCATCGCACATGTAGTTGCCGCCCGTGTGGATCAGTGGCGAACCGTAGACCGGGACTCCCCAGGTCGTGCCTACCGCGTAGTTGATCACATCGTCCAGCGGCCGCGGCCGATTGTAATGATGATCGACGATCCCCTGATCACCGTTGGCGTCGAACATGAACTGCGGGCCGTAGTCACGAGTCCAGATCGAGTTGGTGGGCGCGATCTGGAAGCGGACGTTGGCCATGTTCACGCCGGCGGTGGTGAGCGAGCTCGTCACCGTCGCCTGTTCGGACGAATTGGCCACCAGAATCCACAATTGAATGTCGTCGGCGATCTCCTTGAGCAGGCTGTTGGAAAGGCCGAACGGGTAGCGTACCAGCGCGCCGGTGACCGGCTCCCACTCGGCGCACTGCCGGATGCCGGGACCGGGGGGTGGCGCGGTGTCGCGGGTGTAAGTTCCGATCTGCCAGCTGGTCGCCTCTTCCTCGGGGGTCATCCCGATGGGAAGGGAGTTCTCCTCCGGCGGGTTGGTCATCGGAGCCCCCGGGTGCGCGGCACGCGCCGGGTGGCCCGCGACAAGCAGGGCGAAGCTGAAAGCAAGTCCCTGGACAAGCAGACCGGAAGGAGACTTCCTGGATGGCATTGTATCCGCTCCCTTTCTTCCGATCGAGGTGGCCGCCCGCTGCACGCGCGTCCATGTCGACGGTCCAACGGGCCGTCCCCGGGACATGGGTCCGCCTCGGCGGTCCAACCGCAACTCCCATAAGTATAAGGGAAATGCGTCGAAATCGGAGCATGGAAGCTCTAAGCTGCTGGTTATGGATCGACTTCTGTTGGTCGACCTACGCGGGCGGGCCTGACGGCAGCTTCCGGGACCGGTCTCAGTTGGTCATCGGCCGCAGTTCGGGCGGTCATCACCTGCCGCCAGTAGTAGTTCCACCACGATCCGGGCAACTCGTGTTCCCGCGGAAAGCGGCGGCGAGCAAAGACCTCCGCCCACCGCAGGCGTCGTTTCGCCATCCCCGCCTTCATTGCCGCGGTCTCGCCGGGATGGTTCTCCCGGCGTGTCATTTGATGGCGTTGCGCCAGGCCGTGAAGTGATCAAGACAACCAGCGAGCACCATGCCTTCGTCGCGGCGGATCGAACAGGCCCTCGAAGCTGCCGCGCATTCCCTTGGTGGTCGCGCCGTTGCAGGCGGTCGGCCAACAGGATTCGGTACATAACCTAAGCTGCTATGGCTCCACGCGAAAGTGGTCCCAGCCTCCACCGTGGGGCTTGCCCGGCGGCGCCCCTGCAACCTCGACGAGACCGTGGTCAATTTCGGTCTTGCGGGGCGGATGACTGCCTGCCGAAAAGGGCATAGTCCCCTTCGAGGAGACGCGACATGAGAAAATCTCGCCTATCTCGGTGACCATCAGCCCCGTGGCCGCCCGTAACTCGTTGGCTACGCGGTCAGAAGCTGCGGGGTGAACGGTCAGGAGCAACTCGTAGTCATCGCCCGGGCCAAGGGTCCAAGCCGCGCGAACCCCGCCAAAATGGGAAGCCGCCGTCTCCAGATCCGGGTCGTGGGGAAACCGGGCTGCGTCAATCCTGGCGCGCACACCGCTGCGATCACAGATGTGCTCAAGATCCCCGATCAACCCGTCGCTGAGATCCACGAGTGCGGTGACAGAGCGATCCGCCACGCTGGCCAACAGGCGGCCGGCAGCGACGCGGGCCTCCGGCTGTCGAAAAGCGCGAACAAGTGACTGCGCCCAATGGTTCGTGACCAGGAACTGTTCGATTCTCTGGTGGCTCGAGTTGGCTCCGCTCCCCGTGATCTCCCGAAGAACCGCCAGTCCCGCCGCGCTCCGTCCTGGAGACCCGGTGACGAGGATCCGGTCCCCGGGGCGTGCCCCTGCGCGCGTGAGAGCCCGCCCCTGCTCGATACGGCCGACAAGGGTGATGTCCACGAACCACTCCGGGCCGCTGCTGGTGATGTTGCCGCCGATGACGCAGGCCTCGGTCCCCTCAAGCGCTTCGAGGAAGCCGCGGTAGAGTCCCTCGACTGCGGCGACCTCCATGGAGCCAGGGAGGCCGAGCGACACGAGGGCGTGACGTGGTTCACCGCCCATGGCTGCGATGTCGCTCAGGTTCACCGTCATGGCGCGCCGACCGATGGTGCCCGCTCCCATCCATCGGGGATCGAAGTGGCGGCCACAGACCTGGATGTCACACGTGAGGGCGAGATCCCAGCCTGGTTCAGGGCGGATGAGGGCCGCATCGTCGCCGATGTCGAGGAGAAGATCGGATGAGGCACCGGGTGATCTCGGCCGACCGGAGGGGCCCTCTAGCACCGCACGGATCCGCTGGATGAGCGCGAACTCGCCGATCGAGGCGATGGTCTCGGGCCTGGCCTGGGGCCTGGTTCCGCCCGCGGCGTCGGTCATGCGGTATGGGCCTCGATCAGGAAGCGCAGCTTCGCCACCGCCACCGCGGGGTCGGCGGCGAGGCAGACGGCTCCGAGCACCGCCACTCCATGCACGCCGGTGGCCAGGACTTCGGCCAAGTTTTCTGCGGTGATCCCTCCGATGGCGATGAGCGGTATGTTGGCCGCGCGCACAGCACGAGCCAGGCCGGAAATCCCCAAGACCGGGCCAGCGTCCCGTTTGGACGTGGTGACGAAGATCGGGCCGATGCCGACGTAGTCGACCCCTTCGCGGTGCCGTGCTCCGGCCTCGTCCTCATGGTCCGCCGAGCCGCCGATGATTCGTCCAGGTCCGAGAAGGTCGCGCGCGAGGGCGATCGGGATATCCTGTTGCCCAAGGTGAACGCCGTCAGCGTCGGCGAAAAGTGCGATATCGACGCGATCGTTCACGACCAGCGACACCTTCCGGCGGCGGCAGGCCTCGCGGATGGCGATCGCCTCCTTCAGCATGAGCAGGGTCGGGCCATGCTTGCGCCGGTATTGGATTGCCTCGGCGCCGCCATCGAGCGCTGCCCGGGCGAGGTCGAGATGACCCCAGCGGGATTGCAGCTCCGAGTCGGTGAGCACATGGAGGCGGCCGATCGTCTTCATCGACTCACCGCGAAAAACGCGTCTTTCTTGTGGCCTGGACCGGGGTGGCACTTGGAGCGCGGGAGGTAGCGGCGCGCTTCGACGGGACTGCGCTCTTCCCACCGGGTTGGGCAGGCTTACTCCCTGGGGCGATCCGCGCCGGTTTGGGTGCGATCTTGCCGGTGGTGGCCTTCCCAGTGGCAGACTTCTTTGCTGCAAGCTGTCTCGTGGCAGGCATCTTCGCAGCAGGCTTCTTTGCGCCAGACCGTTTCGCGGGTGGCTTCTCCGCGGCATGTTGTTTCCCGGTGGCGATTTTCGCACGCTGCGGGACCACGTGCGCCGCCGTCCTCCTCGCGGTTCGGCGATTCGCGGCCGTGCCCTCCACCGCCTCCATCCAATCGGTCATGAAGAAAAAGTGATGGGTGGGACCCTGCCCGTGCCCGATGTCCAGCCCGTGCACAATCGCACCGTCCAGATACCGCTTGGCGCGAGCGACGGCCTCGGGCACCGCGTAGCCGCGGCCGAGCCAGGCGGCAACGGCAGCGGAATACGTGCAGCCAGTACCGTGAGTCGAGGTCGTCTCTACGCGGGGCGAAGAGAACTCCTGCACCTTCCCGTCCGTGAATAGATAGTCGGTGGCCCGCAAAGGATCGAGACCCTTTCCCTCGAGGTGCCCGCCCTTGAGAAGCACAGCCTTCGGGCCCAGCGCGAGAATTTTCCAGCCGGCTACCTCGACCTCCTCGCGGCTAGCCAGGCTGACGCCCGAGAGTAGTTCTGCCTCGTGGCTGTTCGGCGTGACGACGGTGGCCAGCGGCAGCAGTTCCTTCCGCACTCGCGCCACCGCGTCGAGCTGCAGCAGCGGGTAGCCGCTCTTGCTGATCATCACCGGGTCGACGACCAGCGGCGGTGCGGCCGGTCCGAGCGAGCGCCAGAACGCGGAGACGGTCGAAACAATGCCCTTCGAGGAGAGCATGCCGGTCTTGACCGAGGCCACAGCAAAGTCGTCGAAAACGGCCTGCAACTGCGCCAGGATCAGGTCCTCCGGCAGGTCGTAGGCCCTCGTCACGCGCCGCGTGTTCTGCGCCGTGATCGAGGTGAGCACGGACATCCCAAAGGCGCCGTTCGCCTGGAATGTCTTCAGGTCAGCCTGGATGCCCGCTCCGCCGCCGGAATCGCTTCCGGCTATGGTCAGACACTGCGGGAGGGTGGAAGTCATGCCGACGATCTCCTCGGTTCGAGCCGTCCGGAACGTCCGTCCAGCCCGTCTGTCCTGTCTGACTGGCCGGTCCCGATAGAGAATAGCCCCACCCAGCGATTTGCGGAAAGAGCGGAGTTCCAAGAGGCATTCCGGGAGGCGTCCCGGAAGCCGTCGCTCAGTGAGGCTCAGTCCACCAAGAACTACCTGGACTTCGTTGTCCTGTCGCTGGATTCCGCCTCGGATGTGCGCTGCCCGCCACGGCGTGTGCATCGGCATGGCATGCTGAGTGCGAAGCACCACCCCGAACTCGCAGCCCGGTACGGCGAGCTGATCCGTGGCCGCCGGAAACTGCTCTATGTCCTCCGGCCCGATGCCGGAAGCCGGTCACATTCATTTTCTACTCCGAATCTCAGGTCTATCGGGCGTGACTGACAGAACGGTAGCGTCTTGCCACCATTCTGAAGCAGAGAGTCGGCCGGAAGGGAATGGAAAAGCGACAGAGAAGGAACCCCTCACCCCGTCGGCCGTGTCCCGGTAGGGGAGAAGATCTCCATTGCCTCCGGAAACGGCGCCAGCGCCCGCGAAAAAACTCCCAGCGACCAGGCGATCGACATCCCGAAATTGGTGATCGGCACCCCAGCCTGGCGCGCCTTGAGCACACGGGAGAGGACTTCGCGCCGGTTCCACATGCAGGCGCCACAGTGGATGACGAGCTTGTACTCCTGCAGGTCCTCAGGCCAGTCACGCCCCTGCGTGTTCACGATCGCGAGCTTGCCGCCGACGTACTGGGTGAGCCATCGCGGAATCTTGACCCGCGCGATGTCGTCGCCGATCGGGTGATGCGAGCAGGCGTCGGCGATCAGCACCCGGTCGCCGGGCCGAAGCCGCTCGATGGTCATCGCCCCGCGCACGAACTCCGGCAGGTCGCCCTTGTAGCGCGCAAAGAGAATTGAAAAGCTCGTCATCGGGATGTCGTCGGGTGTATCCCCCGCCACCTTGAGGAACGCCTGCGAATCGGTGACAACGAGGGCGGGCTTCTTCTTCAGCGAGTCGAGCGCCTCCCGAAGCTCTCGCTCCTTGACCACTACGCACCACGAGTCGTTGTCGAGGAGATCCCGGATGGTCTGGACCTGCGGCAGGATCAGCCGCCCCTTCGGAGCCTCCTGGTCGATCGGGACGACGAGGATCACCGCCTCTCCCGGGCCGACGAGATCACCGAGAATGCCTGGGGGGTTGACGAAGTCCTCGGGTGCGCTGCTCACAAACTCGGCGCGCAGCGCATCGATCCCGCCACCGTGCGCGGCGTCGGTCAGCACCACCGGGATCTGCGCGCCCAACAGTCGCGCTCGCAACGCCTCCGTAGGTTCCTCCAGATCTCTCTTGTTGAAGACGGCGATCACGGGTGTGCCGAGATGTTTGAGTTCTGCCGCGATTTCCTCCTCGAACGGACCCCAGGCGTTGCCCGTGGCCACGATGAGCCCGAGGTCGGTGCGATCGAGAATCGCCCGGGTCTTCTGCACACGCATCTCGCCGAGGGCGCCGGTATCATCTACACCCGCGGTGTCGATGAAGAGGACGGGACCAAGAGGGAGCAGCTCCATCGGCTTCTCTACCGGATCGGTCGTGGTTCCGGCGACTGCGGATACGATGGAGACCTGCTGCCGGGTGAGCGCATTCAACAGCGACGACTTCCCGACGTTGCGGCGGCCGAAGATGCCGATGTGCAGGCGCAGGCCCTTCGGGGCGGATCTCATTCGGCCTCCTTCCCATCGGCATCTGTGGTCGATCCGGCAGCTCCCTGGCCCCCCGGAGTCTCGGTGGGCCGACGGGTCGCGGCGGCCTCAGGTGCTTCGGGCGTCACGGATGCCTGTGGGGCTTCGGTTGAATCGGGCACCCCCGGGATCCCAGACGTCTCCGCTGCCGGTTCGGTCCACCCCAGCCTGGTCACGGCCTCGGGCGAGGTCAGCCCCTTGAATTCTTCCTCGGTAACGAATCCATCGTCCACCGCCACGGCCCGCACGGCGCGCCCTCCCTCCCGCGCGCGGCGCGCGATCTCAAGGGCCTGTGCATAGCCGACCGCAGGCAGAAGCGCGGTCACCGTTGCGGTGGCACCATCCACGCTCCGGGCGCAGCGCGCCGGGTTGGCGCTGATCCCCTCCACGCAGTGCTCGCGGAGCATCGTGGCAGCTCGTTCCAGCAGATCGAGGCTGCCGAGGAGGCAATCCGCCACCAGCGGCAGAAACGGGTTCAACTCCAGGCTGCCGAGCGCGCAGGCCTGGGCGATTGCCTGGTCGTTGGCCATGACCTGCATGGCCGCCTGCGAGGCCGCTTCGGGGATAACCGGGTTCACCTTGCCCGGCATGATCGACGAGCCGGCCTGGCGGGGGGGCAGCATGATTTCGCCCAGCCCGGCGTCCGGTCCGGACGAGAGAAGCCGCAGATCGCCGCTGACCTTGAGCAGGTTGACTGCACAGGCCTTGAGGATTCCACTCACCTCGACGAAGACATCCGCGTTCTGCGTCGCCTCGACGAGATTCTCGGCGCGGGCCAGGCCGATCCCGGTGATGTTGCGCAGGTGCTCCGTGGCGCGAAAAATGAATCGCCGCGGGGCGCCGACGCCGGTGCCGATGGCGGTGCCCCCGAGGTTGACCACCCGCAGCCGCTCCTCGCACTTGTAGATCCGCCAGCGGTCGCGGGCAAACGCCTCGGCATAGGCCGACATCTCGCGCCCGAGCGTGGTGAGGACGGCATCTTGCATCTGGGTGCGGCCGACTTTGACCACCCCAGCCAGCTCCTTCTCCTTCTGCTGGAACGCCTCCTGCAGCGCCACCACCGAACGCTCCAGGCGGCGGAGCATGGTGATGGCCGCGACCTTGAGTGCGGTCGGGTACGTGTCGTTGGTCGACTGGTGGAGGTTCAGATCTTCCAGCGGGTGGAGCACGGCGTACTCGCCCGGCGTGCGTCCCAGGAGCTGGAGCGTCCGATTGCACAGCACCTCGTTCACGCACATGTTGGTGGAGGTGCCGGCCCCGCCCTGCAACGCGTCGACCACGACATGTCGATCGAGCTCACCGACTATCATCTCCTCGCAAGCCGCGCTGATTGTCTCCATCGTCCGCTCATCCCAGCTTCCGAGCTCGTGATTGGCGCGAACGCAGGCCAGTTTGACCGCGCCGAAGGCATGGATCAACTCCCGGTGAACCGCACGTCCGGCCAACGGAAAACTCTCCGTGGCGCGAAGAGTGTGGATTCCCCAGAGCGCTTCACCCGGAACATCGCGTTCGCCGAGCAGGTCCGCTTCACGGCGAGCCCTGGTCATGTGTACAGCCTCCTCCCGGCGCCTGCCGCTCTCGGCCTCCTCGGGTCGGATGGGTCGTCGCCCTTCGGGATTCGCTGGTGACCCGCCGGAGCCGCGGTGGCCGGAGGCAGAATCGTCTTCTCGCAAGCCTGGCTCATTCTCTTAGAAGTACATGTCGCGGTCTCCCGTCTCGCGGATGCGCGCGAGACGCTGTAACAGCTCTGCCTTCTGCTCCCCGTCGGGCAGCTTCGCCAGCTCCGCGGCCACCAGGGTCTCTCCCGCGGTCCGCGTTTCGGGTGAAGCGTAGTCCACGAGGTACTCGACCAGGGTGGTCAGCGCGTTGGGCGTGCAGAAGCGCTTGATGAACCCGGGCACCGCGAACTCCATGAAGTGCTCGCCGGTGCGGCCGAGACGGTAGCAGGAGGTGCAGAAGCTCGGGATGTAGCCGTCGAGAATCAGCTCGCGCATGACCGTGTCCAGCGAGCGGATGTCGCCCAGTTCGAACTGCTCGAGCTCCATGCACTGCGCATCGCCCGCTTCCGTGTAGCCACCCAGCTCGATGCGGGTGCCGGCATCGATCTGCGAGACGCCGAACGACATCGCCGCGCGGCGGAGTTCCCCCTCCTCCCGCGCCGTGAGGATGAGCCCGGTGTACGGAACGGCCAGGCGCAGGATCGCGATGACTCGCATGAAGGACCGGTCATCCACGAGGAAGCGCTCATCGAGATGCACCCCGGAGGCGGGCCGTAGTCGTGGAAAACTGATGGTGTGCGGGCCGACCCCGTACCGTTCCTGCAGATGTAAAGCGTGCCGAACCAGGCCCAGCACTTCGAATCGCCAGTCGTGCAGGCCGAAGAGGGCGCCGATGCCGACGTCGTCGCAGCCCGCCTCCATGGCCCGGCTCAGCGCGTCTAGCCGCCAGAGGAAGTCACCCTTGCGTGTCCCTCTGGGGTGGATCCGAGCATAGGTCTCATGGTGATAGGTCTCCTGGAAGACCTGATACGTCCCGATCCCCGACTCCTTGATCGTGCGGAACCCTTCGTGATCGAACGGTGCGGCGTTGATGTTGACCCGGCGGATCTCGCCGTGGCCCTCCCTTACGGCGTAGACGGTGCGCACGGTGTCGGCGATGAACTTCGCGTCGTAGTTCGGGTGCTCTCCGAAGACGAGGATGAGCCGCTTGTGGCCCTTGACCTCGAGAGCGATCACCTGCTCGCGCACCTGTGCCTCGCCGAGCGTGCGCCGGATCGCCTCGGTGTTGCTGCGTCGGAAGCCGCAATAGGCGCAGTCGTTCGTGCACTCGTTCCCGATGTAGAGCGGGGCGAACAGGACGATGCGATTGCCGTAGACGGTCTCCTTGAGCGTCCGCGCTGCCTGGAAGATTTCTTCCACGAGGGCCGGATCGTCGGCCCGAAGCAAGACGGCCGTCTCCTCCACGGACAGCGCCCGCTTGGCCAGGCTTTTCGCCACGATGTCCCGGACGCGCCCGGGATCGGGAGTCCCATCCTCGATCAGGCTGCCCAGGCGCGCATCGACGACGAAGTCTGTCGCTCTCTCGCTCAGCTTCTGGTTCATGGGTTCCTTTCCGTGGCGCACACTCGGCTTCTGGTCTATGAGTCTCTCTCCGTTGTACGCCCTTGCAGCGCCGGTGAGTCTCCTCGACCCGCGCCGATGCTGCGCCCGATGGACTGGATCCGCCCCGCCAGGCAGCCGTGGCACATCTCGGCCGTTTCGTTGATGCACGCCTTGCCGGGGTAGATCTCGTAGCCGAGGCGGTACTCCGGCGGCGTCAGATTCGGCATCACGATGTTGGCGCCTCGCATTAGGCCCAGTTCGCGCCCGTGGTCGCGATCGATGGTGGCCAACGCGGTGGTGCTGGGAATGTTGCTATGCGGACAGACCAGGCGGGTCAGCGCTACGGCTTTGAGCGTAGTCAGCTCGTCGTTCGGAACCTGTTCGTTGGGGGGCAGCAATGCGAGCCGTTCGGGCTCCAACTCGCTCGACCGGGAATCTTCTGCGGGACCGCGGCCTTTCCCTGTTACCGGCGGCGTCTCTCCGCCCGCCATCACCCGTCCCAGCGGCGTCGCCGGGTGTGGAATGTAGGGCCCCACCCCGATCATGTCGAGGTCGAGATGGCGAAACATCTCGATGTCGTTAGCCAGATCATCCCAGGACTGCCCGGGGATCCCCACCATGACCCCGCTTCCGACCTCGTAACCGATCTCCCGCAGGCGACGCAGCAGCGCGATCCGGTCGGAGCGCACGCCCGGCAGCGGCGGATGGATCCGGTCATAGAGCTGTTCGTTGGAGGTTTCGAACCGGAGCAGGTAACGGTCAGCCCCGGCGTGTCGCCAGAGAAGCAGCTCGGGCTCGCGCCGCTCTCCCAGGCTGAGGGTGACGGCCAGCGGCGTCTCCGACTTGATCTGACGCACAACCTCGGCCACCCACTCCGCGGTCGCGCCGAAGTCCTCGCCCGATTGCAGCACGACCGTCCCGTAGCCGAAGCGGACGGCGTCGTGCGCGCAGACGAGAATCTCGTCTGAGGTCATCCGGTAGCGGCCCAGCTCGCGGTTGTCGCGCCGCAAGCCGCAGTAGCCGCAAAGCCGTGCACAGTGGTTCGAAAACTCCACCAGGCCGCGCAGGTGAACCTCGTCGCCGACCCTCTCGTGCCGCACGCGATCGGCCTCGCGCCAGAGCTCCTCCAGCCCCGTCTCGTCAGTTACGCGCAGCCAGGCGAGGATCTCGTCTCGGGTGATCACGTTTCTTTCACTTCATCCGGAAGCACAATTTCGGCCGCGGGCACTCCGGCCGGCGGTGAGGCAACGGGCGCGCCTGCCGCGATCGTCGCCGTCGTCCCTGCCGCCCGAAGCTCCTCGGTCGGTTCCTGCAGCAGCTCCACGGTAAAGGTCGTTCCCACATCGGGGACGCTCTCGACAGTGCAGTCGCCGCCATAGACCCTAGCCAGCTTGCGCAGGATCGAGAGCCCCAGGCCGCTGCCGAGGATGTTGCGGGTCCGGTCGTTCTTGATGCGGACGAACTCCTGGAAGAGCCTCCCGCACTCCTCCTCGCTCATGCCGATGCCGGTGTCTTTCACCTCGACGCGTACCTTCCCTTCGGCCGCGGAGAGCGTAACGTCCACCCTTCCTTCGTCGCGGTTGTACTTCACCGCGTTGGTGAGAAGATTGTTCAGGACGATCTCCATTTCGCCGCGATCGGCCGTGAGCGGAATAGGCGCTCCCGCGTGCAACTGCAGGACGATGCCCCGGGCCTGGGCGTCGGGCAGTACCGACTCGAGGGCGGCCTGCGCGGTCTCCCGCAGGTCAACGGGCGCCAGCTCGCGTTTCTTCTGTCCCGACTCGAGACGGGTCAGGTCGAGAAGATCCATGATGAGCTTGCGCATCCCTTCGATGCGGATGAGGCTGCGATCGATCGCCCGCTCGGCCACGGCCGGGTCCTCGCCGCCGGTCTTGTCCTTCAGGATGTAGAGATACCCTTGGATGGCGGCGAGCGGCGCCTTCAGCTCATGCACGATGACGGACAGGAGCTGGAAGCGAACCTGCCGCTTCTCCTGCCCCAGCCTGCGAGTCTCACGGGTGAGAAGCAGGTGGCGGGTGGTTTTGCTCACCACCTCTTTTAGCTCGTCGGGAGTGAACGGCTTGGCCAGGAAGTCGTAAGCCCCGCGCTTGGTGGCGATGACCGCGTTCTCAAGCGTGGCGTAGGCGGTCATCATCACGGTGAGAAACTCGACCGGGCGCTCGGCCAGAATGCCCAGCAACTCCACCCCCGACATCCCCGGCAATCCGTGGTCGAGCAGGACGATATCGGGCGGAGAGGCCTCAATCTTCTCCAGCCCTTCCTCGGCACTCCCGGCCTCCTCCACGGCGAAGCGGAACTCGCCTTCGATATCGGGAAGCCGAAGGGTGAGGCGCGAGAGCGCGCGGCTCACCGCCGCCCGCATGGGTGGTTCGTCCTCCACGATGAGTACGCGCAGCGTTTCCATTTCTTACCTCTCCCGCGGTTCCCCCGCCTGTGCGGGAGCAACCGACTCGCCGATCCTGCCCTCTTCGCCCACGCGGCCGGCGGGGAGGGTCACGGTGAAGATCGTTCCGGTCGGCCCGATCGACGGGTCAGCGTTCGACTCCACCTTGATGTCGCCTCGGTGCATCTTGACGATACCGTAGCTTACGGCCAGGCCCAGGCCGGTGCCCCGGCCGGCCTGTTTCGTGGTAAAAAAAGGCGTGAAGATCTTGCCCCGGTTCTCCGGCGGAATCCCCACCCCCGTGTCGCGGACGGTGAATCGCACCATGCCTCCGCGGTTTTGAGTCCCCATGGTGAGAGTCCCGTCCCCGGGCATGGCGGCCACGGCGTTCCCCGCCAGGTTGATCAGCACCTGCGCCACCTGGTCGCCGTCCATCTCCGCCATCGGCTCTTCGTCCTCATGCGTCACCTCCACCGTGATGCGGGGCGGGACCGGGAGGCTGCGCAACACCCGCGCCACCAGCTCGCGGATGTCGGTTTCGACCATGGTGACCTTGTTCTGTCGGGCGAAGTTGAGGAGCCCGGTCACGATCCGCTTGGCGCGGTCCGTCTGCTCGACGATGGTCTCGAGATCGGGCCGCAGTGCCGAATCCGCCGGCGTGTCCTCGAGGAGCATGTGGGTGTACATGAGAACCACCCCCAGCGGGTTGTTAACCTCGTGGGCGATTCCCGCGGCCAGTTGTCCCATGGAGGCCAGCTTCTCGGTGTGGACGAGAGCCTCCTGCGCGTTGGCCAGTTGGCGATGCGAAACGGCAAGCTCTTCGACCATCACACGCAGCCGCTCGATCGTGTACGGCAGGCACATCTCGCTCTCGGCCAGGCCGAGGTCGATGGCCTGGGCGTGGTCGCGGCAGGTGTCGTAGCCACACGCGCCGCAGTTGAGCTCGTCGCTCGGGCTGTGTTTGCCCATCCGACCGAGGATCCGGTTCAGTTCATCCTCGGCCGGAATCGTCATCCGGTGATCGTCAGCGGCGTATCCGCGCGTGAGATCGACGGAGCGGAGCTGCTCGTAGGCGGTGCGCACTTCCTCCCAGCTCCTCTGCAGAACCGTTTCGCGCACATACTGAGAGACGCGGGAGCGGCGCGAGTAGAGTGGCGCGGAGTCGGTCATCCCCGGCCCCATGACGCAGCCGGTGCAGCAGAGCACATCGAGGAGATGCGCGTCCAAGTCGCCCGACTCGAATTCGCGGATCGCGTCCTGAAAGGCGATGCGGCCGTCGGCGGCCACTACGTCTCCGCGCAGCAGGTCCTCGCCGATTCCCGCGGCCTGCAACATCCCCCGACTGAGCGGAAAGAGCGCCCCTTTGCCGCTCCAAGGCGGATCGAAGTCGGAGTGCCGGATCCCGCGCGCCGTGATCCCCTCCTCGTCGAACATCAGACGCAGCTCGCTAAACGTGAGAACGCAGTCGATCTCCCCTTCCACTTGGGTCGCGACCGCCTCTTCCTTCTTGGCCAGGCAAGGACCGACGAAGACGATCCCAAGTTCCTGGCCGTGAAGCCGTCGCAACGCCCGCGCCGTCGCGACCATCGGCGACACGATCGGTGCTAAGTGAGGCACTAAGCCGGGGTGGAACCGCTCGACATAGCTGGTTACCGCGGGACAGGTGGTCGCGATGAACCTTTCGTCCGGACGGGCCGCCAGGAGTTCCCGGTAGGCCGTGGCGACGAGATCGGCCCCGAAGGCGACCTCATGCACCGAGGCGAAACCCAGCCGCCGGATCATGGCCACGAGTGCGCCCGGTGATGCGTCGGTGAACTCAGCCGGGAAACTCGGGGCCACGCAGGCCGCCACCCGCCGCCCCGTACCGAGGAGGGTCCGCGCGTCCTCGATGGAGGAGAGCACGTGTTTGGCTTGCTGCGAGCAGACCCGCACGCAGTTCCCGCAACCGATGCAGCGCTCGTCGACCACGTCGGCCTGTCCGCTGACGATGCGGATCGCCTTGGCCGGGCACTCCCGCACGCAGGTATAACAGACCCGGCAACGCTCCCGGATGGTGGAAACTAAGGAGAGCTTGTGCTTCTCGCTCACGACCGCCCGCCTTCCTTTGTCGTACGACCTCGCGCGGCCCGCAGTGGGCGGGCGGCAGGTGGTGACTCTTCTCCCCCAATAACCGCTCAGATAGCCGGAAGTCAGAATTCAGGAGTCAAAATGAGGACGCCGGCGACGAAAGCTGAGAACCGAATGGTGCGGCCTCTCCCTCCGGTCAGGACTTGACTGCTTTCCACCAATCACCCAGGCCCCCCGATCCGGCCTCGACGCAGAAGTACTCGCGCCGTTCTTCGGCCGTCATATCCTTGATCTTTGATGCTCTCAGGTGTCCTCCAGCAATCCGGAAACCGACAGTCCCCGCACTCCCGGGACCAAGAGGGAAAGAGAATCAAGGATGATAATGGCGGAATCAAGGCGACGGAGCAAGGCCCGGCGCGAGGGACTTCCGCGACGACCTCCGGGCATACGCGAACTCGATCACCTCCTCGAACAGATCGAGAAGAACTTGGAGATCGTGCTCGATGTCACTGTTGTCGGCCAGTCCGGGCTCAGGATCGAAGTCGAGGCCTCAGAGGTCTGGGGAGACTGCGTGCCGTCCGTATGCAGCGCTGTTCCCGGCCGAACCGCCTGCTTCCCACGGTTCGGCATGACACGCATCGGGACGGGAGACTGCGCTCCTGAAACTCTGCGATGAAGAAATCCAGGTCTGGCACGGAGGCCATCCGATTTTGCTCGCCATCGGAAGCGATCGAGCAGCATCGACACCAGCGATTGGGTGGTCTGTTCTCTCTGGACTACGACCTGCTTCTCCACGACGTCACCAGCACCCGGCCAAGTCCATCTGCGGAAGGGCTCCACGCGAGCTTCGACGCAGCGGTTCGATTCGTCAGCGCGGACGACCCTGCAGGAACTAGGCCGGATCCAGAGCACGGACATTGTGCCGCCCCTGGCGGACGGCTCCGGCAAGGAGGTCCGAATCCGCTGTGTCGTCCGACCCGGCGTCGATCAGGCTATGCTCCTCGATCGGCCCGGTCTGCGCCTACCAGAACGGCTGCGGATCTCTTCGCCGTCGAGCCAAATGCGGTGCCGACTTGAGTCGCTAACTCGTTGAAAAACAGACACACGACTCCTCGAACTACGGAAGTCGGGCTAAAGACGGCTCGACGCTCTCCGGCTCGAAGCCCGAAGCCAAGCGTATTCGTTCCCGACTCCGAATCTCAGAACCCAACACTCCGCTTGATCCGCTCGGACCAAGCCGCGATCCTGGATCCGACTCGCTTCCTGCTCGCTTCCGTTCCGCTTGCTTCCCGTCTTGCCCTGCCCCAGCCCGCGCGGCTACCCTCCCGGTGCGTTCGCCCTGATCCATCCACCCGCGCGGAGGCAGCGGTCATGTTTCGAACCGGCGACATTCCGATGGTCTTCGTCTCCGGAATCCTCGGCCGTCGAGTGGTGGACGGGGCCAAGCACCGGGTCGGCAGCATCGATGACATTGTTGCCTCCACCGGAGAGATGTACCCGGTTATCACCGGATTCGTGGTGCGCTCCGGCCGCGTACGGCGCTTCGCACCCAGCTCGGCATTTCGGCTGAAGAATGTCGGCCCCCGTGACGCGATGGTGGTCGACCTCGCCGCCATCCGTGAGCTGAAGCCGGAACGTCACGAGTTCCTGGTGCGGGATCTGCTCCTCGATCAGCAGATTGTCGATGTGCAGGGTGCCAAGGTCGAGCGCGTGAACGACGTGCAGCTCCTCGTCGCCGATCGGATCTGGATCGTCCATGTGGATGTGGGGTTCACCGGCCTGATGCGGCGTCTCGGTGCCGAGAGTTTCGTCCGCGCCCTGTGGCGGCTGGCGGGCCGCCGGCTTTCGGACGAGTTAATCTCCTGGAAATTCGTCCAGCCGCTCGCCGAGTCGGAGGAGCCGGGCCAGCCTCTCCGCTTGCGCGTAGAGCACGCCCGAATGCACGAGCTTCACCCGGGCGAGCTGGCCGATATCCTGGCCGACCTGGGCAAAGATGAGCGGCAGATGATCGTGCACAGCCTGGGCCCGGAGGCGGCCGCGGATGCGCTTGAGGAGGCCGAGGAGGACGTGCAGGCCGCGGTGTTCGCTCAGCTTGACCCCGAGATGGCCGCCGACATCCTCGAAGAGATGGATCCGAGCGAGGCTGCCGACATCTTGGGCTCACTGACCGAGGCCCAGTCCGAGGAGATCATCGCCGAGGTCACGCGCGAGGACCGCGCGGTCATCGAACAGCTCATCGCCTATGAGGACAAGACGGCGGCGGCGCTGATGACACCGGAATTTGTGGCTGTCTCACCCGGCACAACGGTGGCCGAGGCGCTCGATGAGGTGCGCCGCCAGGCCTCGGAGATCGAGGGGATCTACTACGTCTACGTCCTCGACGCCGACCGCCGCCTCGCGGGTGTTACCACTCTGCGGACGCTGTTTCGATCCCGGTCCGACCAGCCGGTGCATGAGATCATGGAGACCCGTCTCGTCAAGGTGGATCCGGGGCTGGAACCCGACGAGGTGGCCGAGGTCTTCCAGAAGTACTCACTTCTCGGCTGCCCGGTGGTGGACCCGGAAGGGCGCATGCTCGGCGTCATTCTCATCAAGCACGCGTTTGATGAACTGCTGCCACACTTCAAGCGCGAGGGGCGCGCGTGACCGAAACTGCGCGGAAGGCACCCGTGACCGGCACCGCGTGTGGTCGCCCGGACAAGCGTATGGGGCGCGCATGACCGACACCATGCCGGGTCGCCCGGGCAAGCGCGAGCGACTGCACCGCATCTGGGTGCGGTTCCGATTGCTCCTCGTCATCATCGGACCAGGGATCATCACCGCCAACGTCGACAACGATGCCGGTGGCATCACCACCTACTCCCAGGCCGGTGCGCGTTTCGGGTTGACGATCCTCTGGATGTTTCCGCCGCTCTGCCTGGCCCTATTCGTGGTGCAGGAGATGTCGAACCGGATGGGCGTCATCACAGGGAAGGGACTTTCCGACCTCATTCGGGAGCGGTTCGGGGTGCGGGCTACCTTCTATCTGCTCCTCGGTCTTCTGGTCACCAACTTCGGGAACATCCTGGCCGAGTTCGCGGGTATAGCGGCGGCCGGGGAGATCTTCGGCATTCCGCGCTGGGTCTCGCTCCCTCTCGCCGCGCTCTTCGTTTGGGGGATCGTGCTGCGGGCTCGCTACCGCACGGTTGAGAAGGTCTTTCTAGCGGCCTGCCTTTTCTATGTGAGCTACATCTTCGCCGGTTGGTACAGCCACCCGCCGGCCGGCAAAGTCCTCCGGGCCCTGTTTTCGCCGGACCTGCGTCCGGATCAGGGATATATCGTGATGCTCATCGCCCTCGTCGGCACGACTATCGCCCCGTGGATGCAGTTCTACCAACAGGCATCGGTGGCGGAAAAGAACATCCGCGTGCAGGACTATGCTCTATCGCGGCTGGACACGCTACTCGGTTCGATCACGGTCACGGTGGTGGCGGTCTTCATCGCGGTGGTCTGCTCGACCCACCTGCACGACCGCGGTATCGCCATTGAAGGTGCGGCCGACGCCGCCCGCGGCCTCGTCCCGCTGGCCGGGCGCCATGCCGCCAACCTTTTCGCCTTCGGTCTTCTCAACGCCTCCATCTTCGCAGCAAGCATCCTTCCGCTCTCGACCTCCTACACCGTCTGCGAGGGGTTGGGCTGGGAGTCTGGTGTCGACAAGGGTTGGGCGGAAGCGCCGCAGTTCTATTCCCTTTACACGGCGCTGATCGTCCTGGGCGCCGGAGCCATCCTTGTGCCGGGGATCTCCCTGCTTGGGATCATGTTCGCGAGCCAGGTGCTGAACGGGATCGTGCTCCCCGTGGTGCTCGTGTATATGCTGCTGCTGATCAACGACCGTCGCATCATGGGACGCCACGTGAACTCGGTGGTGTTCAACATCGTGGCCATCGCTCTCGCCGTGGCGCTGACGGTCCTCTCGGGGGCGTTTGGGGTACTGACAGTCTTTCGCAAGTAGGACAGCAGTTGCGGCAACACCGCGGCGCAGAAGAAAGGTGACTCTTCCTTGGGACAGGAGACCCCGGAGGGCAAAGAATGGCCCCTCATCGCGACGGGAGACTCGGTTCCGCTGAGGCTGGCCGCGACGAGGGGCTCGGGAACTCGACGCGCAGGAATCTTTATAGGGCGAAGTGAGAAAGAGAAAGTGGTGGTCATCCAGCAGGCCGATGGGTGTCATGTCTCGGGATCATGACGCGGGTTTGGGCGGAACGGCAGGAGGATGATTCCGATGATCCGGACTCCAACTCATCGCGAACCAATCCATCCAGGGGAGATGCTCATCGAGGAGTTTCTGACCCCCATGGGCAGCAGCCAGCGAGATCTCCCTGGTGAAGGTAGTCGGCGGCTGAGTCTGACAAGGCGTATTGGGACCAGTTGGTCGCCTCGCGCCTCCCACGGGTTACCGCGTTAGCCAGCTTGGCCGATCAGGATAGACCCGCGGGGTCGTGGGAGGTGCATCAGAAAGGATTCTGTGGCCCGGGGCCGGCCGGCATTGTACTGTCCCACGGAGCACGGAGGAGGGACGGTGGAGGCACGGCGATGAGGTCGACGCCACCCCATGCCGCCAGATTCTGATGCCCCGGGAGCCCCGGGAACCCGGGTGTCTCCGAACCCCTCAAGCCCACGGAGCGCGCCATGTCCAGAGACTCCTACCGAGACTTCGCCGACGTCTACGACGCCTGGCAGATGCTCTACCCTCGGGCCTTCTCGCTCGCCATCGCACCGCGCGTGATCGCCGCCATGAAGGAGCATGTTGTGCCGAACACCGTGCTGGCCGATCTCGCCTGCGGTACCGGCATCTTTCCGCTCTGGTGGCAGAAGACCCATCCGTCCTGGTCCGTGTACGGGACCGATCTCTCGCCCGCCATGATCGCCGCGGCGAAGCGGGCGGCGAAGGAGGAGACGAAACAGGCGACCACGCCGACAGCGGGGCGGGCGGCAAAGCGGACACCGAAACAGGCAACGAAGCAGGCGGCCGGCGGCCGGACCCGCCGCACCCCGACCCTCCTGGTCCAGGATATGCGCCGGTTCGCGCTGCCCGAACCCGCGGGAGTCGTGACCTGCCTCTTCGACAGCCTGAACCACCTCACGCGCGAGGCGGACCTGGCGCAGACGTTCCGCGCGGTGGCTCGCTCTCTCGCCCCGCACGGCCTCTTCCTCTTCGACTTGGTGGACGAGCTGGCCTTCCCCGAGGTTTTCACCGGCACCTCCATTTTGGACGGCAAGGACCTGTACGTCGGGATCGACACCCACTACCGCGAGGACCGAGGCCACGGGATCGGCGAGGCGAGGTTCACCTTTTTCCGGCGCGGCAAGTCGTCGTGGAAGCGAGTTGAGTTCAGCATTCGGGAACGGTGCTGGTTCCGCGGCGAGGTGCGCGAGATGCTCACGAGTGCCGGGCTTGACCTGGTACGCCTCGAACGGGTTGATCCCTATCGCTCGGCGGAGTTCTTCGTGCCCCGAACCTTCTGGGTCTGTCGGCGCGGGCGGGACTGATCCTTCGTCCGTTTGGCCACGGTTGAGCCTCGACCGGAGCCGGCACACCGGAGTCCTCATCAGCGCGCACATAAATAGGATTTCCGCGTCTCACACGATCCCTCGACCTCCCACCGCATCCAATGGGGTTGCGCAGCAACCCTACTGGAGGAACTGCCTGATGCGATCATCAATAACGGGCTTCGGCCTGCTGCTGGGGTCTTTGGCCTTTGCGCCACACGGAAAGGCGGCCATCGTGAACAGTCCCGACCTGAGAACCCCGCCGCCCGCGGTGCGCGAAGAGACGGTCATTCTGGGTGGCGGCTGCTTCTGGTGCCTCGATGCTGTCTTCACTGAGCTCAGGGGCGTCCGCTCCGTCGAGTCGGGTTACTCCGGCGGTAAGGTAGCTGAGCCTTCTTACGAAGAGGTCTCCGCGGGAACCACCGGGCACGCCGAGGTGGTCCGGGTAACTTTCGACCCGCGGCTCATCTCGTTGCACGACATTCTCTCGATCTTTTTCACGATGCACGATCCGACCACGCTGAATCGACAGGGCTCGGATTCAGGCACGCAGTACCGTTCGGCGATCTTCTACCAAGGCGACGAGCAGAAAACGGTCGCGCAGGCTGTGCTGAAGGAGATCAGCGCCGAGAGGATCTGGAACCGTCCCCTGGTGACCCAGCTTGCGCCGTTCGAGGCGTTCTATAAGGCCGAGGGCTACCACCAGGGCTACTACGAGAGCAATCCCGACCAGCCGTACTGCCGGATCGTCATCGAGCCGAAGGTGCGGAAGTTACGGGAACATTTCAAGGATCGACTTATACGACCATAAGGCCGTGAGCTGTGTAGCGAAGAGTTCGGCCGGCTCTCTACAGCAACTCCCGGTACACCTCGTTCATCTGACTCACCTGTCGGTCGATGTCGAACTCGGCCTCGATGTGGGCGCGTCCTGCCCGGCCCATCTCCGGCCACCGCTCTGGATGAGACAGAAGCTCGTCGAGACAGGCCGCCAACGCAGCAGGATCTCGCTCGGGCGCGAGGAGCGCACTTCGGCCGGGCCGCGTCACCTCGGGAATATCGCAGTGGGTGGTGGCCACGACCGGCAGTCCGCTGGCCTGCGCTTCCATCAGGCAGACCGGTGCCCCTCCCTCCGTGTCGCCATCGACGGCGGTAACGCTCGGCGCCATGAGGAAGTGCGCCCGCGCCAGCTCCTGCTTGTACACAGGATACGGCTGGTAGCCGAGGAGTGCTACCCGGCCCGCGAGGTCGGGTGCCTGCGTCCTGGCCAGGATCGCGGTATGGAGCGGCCCGTCACCGATGATCCGCAGCCGCAGGCGGGGGTGCTTACGCGCCAGCCGCGCCACCGCCTCCAGCGAGTAGATGATCCCCTTCTTCTCTCGGAACGAGGCGGCGATGAGACCCACCACAGGGTCGTCACCGGAATCACGCCGTTCGGAGAACGGGAACTCCTGCAGCGGGATGCCGAGGTGTACCACCCGCACGCGATCCGCCGGCGCGCCGATCTCCGCGAGGACACGTCCCATATGCGGGCCCTCCGCCAGCACCCGGTCGGCAACGGCGAAGAGGCGCTTGTACAGAGAGCGCCAATAAACCTTTCGCGGAATCGGACCCGCGTCTTGACCGTAGAATGAGACGACGAACGGAAGTCGCGGACTCCGCGCCAGGTGCGCCGTGCGTGCCCCTTCCCAACCGAGGTGAGCGTGGACCAGCCTCACCTCCTCGCGGGCGAAGATCTCGCGGTACGGCCCTGCGGGGAGGCGTCCGAGGACGAACTTGCTGAAGAGAAACCACGGTCGTGCGGCCCCTCGCGCGTGCGGAGCCAGGTCGAAGACCGGGTCGAAGGAGAACGCCGTCGCGTTTTCAAGCCGCTGCGTGACCACAATCGGCCGGAAATCGCGATTGTGAGTGAGCTGGGAGTGGATCCAGCTCCCGGTCTGGAAGAGATATGGCGTGACCAGGTGCGCGATGGTGGTGGAAGGAGCGTTCATAGCGATGTCGTTTCTCATTGCAGGGTCGCGTGCATGGCGAAGTCGCTATCCTGACACGGCGTTCGAGGCGAGAAGCGCGCGCTCCGCTCGCCGCATTCCGACGTCTTCAACCAGCCGTGCCTCGTAGTCAAGCCGCTCGCAGAGGTTCATCACGAGCGTCGGTATCGCCACCGCTGCCGCGGCCCCCATGCGCCGCCGTCGCTCCGCATTCAGGAGAAGGTCCCGCAGGATGGGGCCGAGGCAAGGCAGTTCATGGAAGGGAAGCACCACGCCGGTCTCGCCGTCGCGGACCACGGCCCGGGTGGTTCCGGCGTCCAGGGCCACGACCTGGCACCCGCAGGCCATCGCCTCAAAGACCGGGTTGGCCGCGTTGGTGCGATCCAGCAACGAGAGGAAGATGTCTGCGGTGCGGTACCATTCCGCCATCTCCTCTTGCCGAACCGGCCCCGGGAAGAGAACTCGGTCCGCCATGCCCGCCGCACGCGCCTCTGTCTCCAGGCGCGTCCGCTCCGGCCCGGCCCCCGGGAGAACCAGGACAGCGTCGACGCCAAGCGCGATGAGATCGCGCAATCCGACGATCGCTCGTTCCAATTTCTTTTCCGGGGCGAGCCGCGTGCCGGTCATGAGCATGAAGCGGCCGTCCGGAATGCCGAGCTTCTGCCGCAACTCCGCCGAAGGCGGCCCAGGGCGGAAGCGCGCGAAATCGACTCCGTTGCGAAGGTGGATGAACCGATCGCGGGGTACGCGGAGCCGGCGTGCCACCGCCTCGCCGCTGGCACCGTCGTCGTTAAGAATGACCAAGTCGGCGGGGGTGCACAGGGCGATCACCTCGGGAAAGTTGGCGCAGAAACGGTGCGGAGATCGCAAGGTGAGCGAAAGGGTGTTGCCGAAGAGCCGTGTCACGTTGGGCACACCGAGCCGTCGGGCAACCCGGCGCGCCACGGGCGCCTCGTAGTGACCCATGCCGAGAACGAGGTCGGGCGGGAATGCGGCCGCAAGGCTGCCGGCTGCGCGCTCGCCCCAACGCTGGAAACGGAGCCAGCAGTCGAGCCGATCACGCAGGCGGGGCACCAGAGGCAGGTCGGCGCTGGGAACAAAGCCGCGCCGCGCGGGGAAGTGGTGTAGTAGGAACCCGTGATACGGATCGGCGAGGGGCAACGCCGGCGTCAGACCCAAGTCGTTCTTCGGAACTCCAGGATTCGCTTGGATTGCTGGTAGCAGCGTCTCCGCCAAGCCCGCAGTGTCGCTCGTGGCTCCAGAATTCACAGGGATCGCCGGTGGCACCGTCTCCCTAAATCCCGCCGTGTCCCGCCCGGCCCCCGCATTCGCCCGGATCGTCGGAAGGCACACTCTCACCTCGTGTCCGCGCAACGCCATCGCCTCGGGCAGCCGCGTGAAGATGGCCGCCCCGCGCCCTTCCCCCATCGACCAGAAGACCGGCTGAGCGTAGATGACAAGAATGCGCACGGTGGCTGTTCCTAAGCCCTTCCGAGGCTTGTCGCTCGGAGGGCGCCCTGGTGCGCTTCGAAGGTGAGCCCGCACACGCAGACCAGTGACTCCGAGAGCCGTCGGCCACAACGACAGGCCCAGCCGATCCGACGGGCCGGGTTGCCCGCCACCATGGCGTGGGCCCGAACATCGCGGGTAACCACCGCTCCCGCGGCCACGAAGCACCACGAACCGAGGGTGACACCGCAGACGATGGTGGCGTTGGCTCCGATGGTGGTCCCCTCGCACAGGAGCGTCGGCAGCCAGTCCTCCGGCCTTGTGGCATAGTCGGGATGGCTGCGTGGGATCCGGTCGTTGGTGAAGACGCAGTTGGGGCCCAGAAAGCAATAGTCCTCGGCGGTGACGCGGTCCCACACAGAGACGCCGTTCTTTACGGTGCAATGGTCACCGATGATCGCTCCGCTCTCGATGAAGGAGCCCTCGCCGACGTTGCACTGGCTGCCGATGTGGGCGCCCTTCATGACGTGAGCGAACGCCCACACCCGCGTGCCCTCGCCGACATCGTCTGATTCGCAGAGTCCCTGCGGATGCACGAAGACCCCGACCATCGCTCCTCCGTGTTCTTCCCGTCTCCCGCTGACGGCACATCGCTCCCCGGTGCCGCTTCCCATGGCCGTTCCCCGGGACCGCTCCCCGGGATTGCTCTTCGGGACGGATCTTACGCCCCCAGGCCGGGGAAACCCAAGGAAAGGGCACCGTCTCCCGCGTTGCGCGACTCGCACGACCTGTTTATCCTGGTAGGCGCGGCCACAGCCGCCTTCGGAGACGAACCACGGGAGGGGAGGGGCGATGAAGCAGGTGGAGTCGATCCTGAGTGCGGCGCAAGCGGACGACCGCACCGCCCTCTTCGAGCACGAGGTCTACAGCATCCTCGGGGCGGCAGGAATCGACGTGCCGCGCTGGGTCTTCTGGCCGGCGGAGCAGGGTGTACTCGACACCGGCGCGGTTCCCCCCATGGTTCAGGCCTTCGTCGCGGACACTCCCGCCGAGCGGCTGGTCCTGAAAATCGTCTCGCCGCAGATCCTCCACAAGTCGGACGTCGGCGGCCTGGCCTTCTGCGGGCGCCAATCGTCCGAAATCTTGGCGGCGGCACGCAGGACTTGGGACGAGACCGGCCTGCGTTCCCCCGGTTCCGACCGGCGCGGCCTGCTTCTCGTGGAGCGGGTTCCAGCCATCTCAGGCACCCTCGCCGCCGAGACCCTTCTCTCGGTGAAACAGGACCCGGCCTTCGGCACCGTGCTCGTCATGGGACTCGGCGGACTCCTCACCGAGTGGTTCGGCAAGCTCTCAGGTGGCCAGTCGACGGTGGTGATGCAGCCGGGGGCCGTCAGCCTCGCCCTCGAGCAGGCCATCGCCACGCTGCCGGCCTTCTCCTTCCTTTTCCGACCGAGCCGGCAGCACGCCACGCCGCCGTTCGACTTCGAGCGCACGGTGCTGCGGATCGAGGCTCTGGGCGCGCTCGCCGTTCGCTTCGGCCCCGCCTCGCCGGAGATCCCGTTCACGATCGACGAGCTGGAAATGAACCCGATGCTGCTCGCCGGGGATGGCCGCTGGGTGGCGGTGGATGGGGTGGGGAGCTTCTCCGACGTCAAGACCCGCGTGCCCCGCCGCCCGCTGAAAAAGATCACGAACCTCCTGCGGCCGCGCAGCGTGGTGGTCGTCGGCGCTTCCGGCAGGGGAATGAACCCCGGCCGGATCATCCTGCGGAACCTCAAGCTTTCCGACGGGGTCGCCTACGGTCACCTCTACGCCGTGCACCCGAAGGAAGAAACAGTCGACGGAATCCCCTGCGTGAAGTCGCTGGAGGCACTTCCGGAGAAGGTCGACCTCGCGGTCATTGCCATCCCTGCCGACGGGGCCCGCGATTCCATCCGGGCCATCGCCGAGAAGGATCTCGCTTACTCAATCATCCTCATCCCGGGCGGCTTTGCCGAGACAGGCGAGAAGGGGCTCGAGGCAGAGATCATCGCCTCGCTGGAGGCATCGCGCGTCAACCCGGGCGGCGGACCGGTGCTGGTCGGCGGCAACTGCCTCGGCATTGTCTCCAAGCGGCAGTACAACACCTTCTTCCTGCCACACTACAAGCTGCCGTTCCACGATGCGCCCGGCGACAACCTTGTCTGTATCAGTCAGAGCGGAGCTTACCTTGTCACTGTCTCCAGCAATCTCGACGGAATCATCTTCCCACGCGCGTCGATCTCCTACGGCAACCAGATGGACCTCACGGTGAGCGACTTCCTGGAGTACTACCTCGACGACGACACCACCAAGGTGCTCGCGTGCTACGTCGAGGGGTTCAAGCCGCTGGACGGTGAACGTTTCGTGCATCTCGCCCGTGAGTTGCGCGCGCGCGGGCGGCGGGTCATCGCGTTCAAGGCGGGAAAGACCCCCCTGGGTGCCAAGGCAGCCCAGAGCCACACGGCCTCGCTCGCCGGTGACTATGCGGTGACTCGTTCTCTCATGCAGCAGGCCGGCGTAGTGGTGGCCGAGACGCTGAACATGTTCGAGGACTATGTGAAGGTGTTCACCATGCTCTCGAATCGCATCCCCGGCGACGGAGGACGGCGCGTGGCGATCATTTCCAACGCCGGCTTCGAGTGTTCCACAGTGCTCGATCGCTTGTACAATCTGGAATTGGCGTCGCTCTCTCCGGCGACCTTGCAGCGGCTGCAAAACTGCCTCCCGGAGATCGCCCACGCCGACAACCCGATTGACGCCACTCCCATGGCGACCACGAAGCAGTTTATGGAAGCCGCCGCGGCCATGCTTGACGATCCGACCGTCGACGCGCTTCTTGTCTCACCGGTGCCGGTCACCCCGGCGCTCGACAACCTGGCCCCCGACCTGATCGGGACCCACAGCGAGAACATGTACGCCGCGGGCTCACTCCCCCAGGAACTGGTGCGGCTCTTCCATGCCACGAACAAGCCGGTCGTAGTGGCGGTCGACTCGGGGAGGCTCTATGACGACTTCGTCCAGCTCCTGCAGCGGAACGGGATCCCGGTCTGGCGGAAGATCGATCGGGCTTCTCGGGCGCTCTCGGCACTGATGACGGGGTAGCCGGAGCGGCCGCATGGCGAGTTCCTGCCGGCAGCGTGGCAGGCATCACCTCTGGCGCTCGAACCCCACCCCAAGACTCCCGGCGATGGCCTCCAGCCAGGCCTGCTCCTGCTTGGAGAACGGATCGTCCTCGCTTCGGGTGAGAAGCTGCAGACCGATCGGCTTGTCGTGCGCGAGGATGGGCGCGATCAGGGCATGGCGGGCACGGGTCTCCGCAAGCAGTTCCTTGCCCCAGACGTCGGGGCTGACCGGGCCGCGCCAGCCGGTGCGCGACAGCAGGCACTGCACCAGAGGCGAGTCCTTCCGTACCATCTCCACCGTCACGACCGAAGGAGCGATCTTCCCGTGCGCTCCCGCGTGGAAACGTCCACGCAAAACCGTCTGGGCCGGATCGAGCAGCGCCAAGATGACATTGTCCGGTCGAGCACAGCGGAACGCGGCCTCCTGCGCCATGAGGAGCAGGTGGTTGACGTCGGCCCCGCGCCGGCAGAGGTGCATCATCTCGGTGAGATAGTTCCCGATGGCGATTTCCGGCGCTTCGCCCGGCTCGTCGAGCTGTTGTTGGGCCGATCCGAGAGTCAGGCTGGCTGCGATCTGCGCGGCGCTGACGCGCCCCCACTGCACGATCTTCACCATCATCTCGACATCCCGCGGCGTGAGTTTGAAGAACCGGCTGATGTTCTGATCACGCACGGAGGTATCGCGGATCAGCTCGTCGGCGGAAAAGGAGTCCTGGCCGAGTAGCTCGGCGATGCGCTGTTCCGCCTGCGCCAGCAGCTCCTCGCCGCCCCTGGTGTTGCCGAAAACCATGTCGGCGAGACGGCCGGCTTCGTCGATGAGCCGCGCGCGTACTTCCTTGTCTGCTTCGTGCTCGCGGGACGGTGTCGGCACTTCGTCCTGGAGGTGCCAGTGGCCGATCACTGCGCGGTGAATCACCGAGAACTCGACGCCGAAGACCCGGTGGCAAGCCGTTTCGAACGAGAGGTCCTCGCTGGTGAGGAGCCGCTCCACCTCCTTGTACTGCTGGGGGAAGGTGTTGGCGAGGAGCAGTCGCGGCACCTGCAGGAGCAGTCCGGTCAAGAACCCCTCCTCGGCGTTGGGCTGCCCTTTGCGGCGCAGCAGTTCCATCGCCAGCGACCCAGCAAAGTAGCTGCTGGCATAAATCCGGTAGAGATCCGGCGTGCGCGCGCCCTGCCCGGCCATCTTGAAAATGGTCAGCCCGAGGGCCAGGGCGCGGACCTTGTCGAAACCGAGCCGGATGACCGCCGCGGATATGGTGCGCACCGTCTCGACCCCGGCGTACGACACCGAGTTTGCGGTGGCGATCAGGTTCGCGGAGAGCGCCGCGTCGCGCATGATCACCTGGGACAGATCGGCGGACGAGCTGTCTGTGTCCCGCGTAATGGTGCAGACATCCATGACATTCTGTTCCATCGCGCGCAGGGTCCCCTTCTGGAGCATCTCGGAGAGGATCTGTTGTGGCGTGAGTCTTTCCTTCATGGTGTTGAAGGCTACGCGGGCTTGGTACGTGCGTCAACGTGGCTCTGTCGTGCTGAGATTCGGAATAGGCGGGCTTCGGGCCGAAGCCTGAACTCTGAAGCCAGTCGCCTGCGTTTCTTCCTCCGAATCGCCGTGTTGACGGTGAGTTGCGGCCGCGAATCGCGCCATGAGTCTCGCATTTCTGCTATACTAAATGGATGTGCTCCAGATTCATCCAACCCCTTCTCCGCCAACAAGGAGACGACGAACCATGATCTCGCGCCGTGTTCTCCGTGGGTGGGCCATCGCCATTCCAGGCCTGGCCGCCGTCCTCCTGGTGGCCCCCCGGGCTCTTGGCCCACGCTTCGAGCGCCGGTTGGAGCAGCGGTTCGAGCGCCTGGTCGGAGCCAAGCACGCGTCTGAGCCTCCCTGGGAGACAAGAGAAAGAGGGGAACGCGGCGGCCTGCTGGCCCGTCTGGTCGGCCGCGAGCGCGGCGAGGATATCGAGGAAGGAAAGGCCTGGGACTACTTCGAGTACTGGTACGGTATTCGCGCCTACCCGGATGAGTTGATCCCCAAGGCTGCCTACTTCGCGGCTTGGCAGAAAGCCAAGAGCGAGATCTGCCCGGCCGGCAGGGACAAGTCCCGGGCGTGGGCTTCCCTCGGACCCGACAACATCGGCGGGCGCGTCCTTTCGCTCGCGATCGACCCTTCGAATCCGCAGGTGATCTGGGCCGGCTCCGCCAGCGGCGGTCTCTGGAAATCGGTCACCGGCGGAGACGGGGCGGCGGCCTGGAGCCGCGTCGAGACCGGCTTCCCCTCGCTCGCGGTGAGCACCCTCGTCCTCGACCCTTCGAATCCGCAGGTGATGTATCTGGGCACCGGTGAGATCAGCCGCTACCAACGGCCGCTCGTCGGAACCCCGGGTGCGCGCGCCAGCTACGGCATCGGGATTATCAAGAGCATGAACGGCGGCGCCACGTGGCAGGAGACCGGGCTCACCTGGACCTTCGACCAGCATCGGGTCGTCCTCTCCATCCGCATCGATCCGCTCGACCACATGGTTCTCTGGGCCGCGACCAGCGAAGGTCTATACAAGACCATCGACGCCGGTGCCAACTGGACCCTGGCGCACGCCTCGCTCATGGCGATGGACGTCGTGATCGACCCGAATGACACGAGGCGGATCTACGTCGCGCACGGACAGCTCAACAGCACCACCGATCCCGGGATCTACCGGTCCACCGACGGCGGCGCTTCATGGGTTCAGCTCGGCGGCGGCCTCCCGGTCAGCAACTTCGGGCGCTGTCCGCTCGCCATCCGGCCGGCCACATCCGGCCCTTCGGTCGTATACGCCGGTGTCTCCAACGCCGACACCCGGGAGGTGGTCGGTCTCTTCCGCAGCACCGACGGCGGCGACACCTGGACCGACATTGCGGCCGTGAACTGGGCCGGCGGCCAAGCCTGGTACGACAACATCATCGGAGTCAGCCCGCACGATCCGAACCTCGTCCTCTGCGGCGGACTCGATTGGTACCGCAGCACCCAGGGCGGGGCCGGCCTCGGGCAGGTCACCTATTGGTACAACGGCGACATGGGGGTCATCCCGGCCGGGGGGCAGGAGGGCTCACCCGACTACGTCCACGCCGACCAGCATGCGATCGCCTTCCACCCCACGAACCCGCAGGTCGTCTACGTCGGCAGTGACGGAGGTATCTTCAAGTCCTCCGATGGCGGGCAGACTTGGGCCGGGAAGAACGGCGGCTTCGTCACCACCCAGTTCTATGCCGGGTTTGCCGGTGGTTACGCATCCTCGGGGCTCGCGGTGGGCGGACTGCAGGACAACGGGACGATCAAGTACACCGGGTCTCCATCCTGGTCGAAGATTTTCGGCGGTGACGGAGGCTGGTGCGCCATCGACCCACGCAATGAGGCGGTGATCTATGAGGAGTATGTCTACCTGAACATGTACAAGAGCTATGATGGCGGCGACTCCTGGGATGAGGTCCACCCCTACGTCTCCGGCGAGGCGAACTTCATAGCGCCGTTCGTCATTTCCGAGAGCCAACCCGACATCCTCTACGCCGGCACCCGCGGCGTGAAGCGCTCGAACAACGGGGGGCTTACCTGGCAATACCCCGACGGAAACAGCAATTGGAACGGCACCCCGATGGCGATCATCGCGGTCTCATTCACAAGTCCCGATACCGTGCTTGCGGCCACCGGCAGCGGCACAACCGGCGCCGTGGTGCAGGTGAAACGGAGCATCAATGGCGGCACCACGTGGACCGACGTCACCGCGGGCCTTCCCAACCGCTACCCTACCGACTTCGGGTTCACGCGAGCCAACGGCCGAAAGGTCTGGATGACCTTCTCGGGCTTCGGCACCGGCCATGTCTTCCGCAGCGCCGACGCGGGTCTCACATGGACCGACCGCAGCGGCAACCTGCCGGACATCCCGATCCAGTGCGTGGTCGTCGACCCACGCGACCCTGACTGGGCCTACGTGGGCACCGACCTGGGTGTCTTTACGACCACGGACGGCGGCGCGATCTGGTCTGATCTCAATGCCGGGATGCCTACCGCCCAAGTGCTTGACCTCATCGTCAACCCCTCCGCGGGGAAGATGCGCGCCGCGACCTTCGGCAATGGCGTGTACGAAATCGACCTGGCCGAGGACACGAGCGGGGTCGAGGACGGTTCGGCGGGTGGCCACGCCGATGACCATGGCACCGGCCCGGGGGAGAGGGGCGCGGGTACTGATCGCGGTGACCGCTCGGTTCTGCGCGCCCTGACGGCCGGCCCCAACCCGTTCCAGGGCAGCACCGCGCTGCGCCTCGAACTGGCGCAGGCTAGTGCCGTCAACGTCGAGGTGTTCGACGCTCACGGCCGCCGCACACGCTCCGTGGCCGACGGCCTGCGATCCGCGGGCGTCTCGAACCTGTCGTGGGATGGCCGGGATGACACGGGCAGGCGGGTGGCCGCGGGTACGTACTTCGTGCGGGTGGCGGCTACGTTGGAGGAGCGGACCGTGCGGGTTGTGCTCCTGCCGTAGGGCCGCGGCAACCGGAACGCCCCGGGGCGATCGACCGCCGAGGTGCCTATCGCGCGCACACGCGAGCATTCGAAGCTCCTTCTCCCCGGTCGCCCGAACTGTAGCCGGCTCGATCGGGGAAGCCCCGCCCCCAGCCTCCGTCCTTGAGAACCCGCCCGGAAGGTGGTATCCCTTCCGTAAGCTTCTCTTCGTGTCGAGAATGGGAGCGCGCACTTCGGCGGCGTACCGAGTCCCACATCCCGGATCCCGGGCCCAAGTCCTGGAACCTATGCAAGGAGTGACAGATGGCTGCTCAGTGGAAGATCGGGATTCTCACCGGTGGCGGCGATGTCCCCGGGCTGAACTCGTGTATCCGGGCGTTCACCCTCCGGGCACTCGAGGACGGACACGAGGTGATCGGCATCCGGCGCGGTTGGCGTGGCGTCGCAAGCCTCAACCCGGATGACCCAGTGGGCCTCGCCGAGTGGATGATGCCCCTGACCAAGGTCGAGGTCCGCACGGTCGACCGCCAGGGAGGCACCTTCCTGCACACATCTCGCACCAACCCGGCGCGCATCAAGCGGCAGGACCTGCCGGCGTATCTGAAGCCGGCCTACCGCGCCGCCGACGGCACCGAGGGCAATCCCGACGAGCGGCTCGACATCACGCCGCATGTCTTGAAGGCGCTCGAACGGCTCGGCATCACTCATGTGGTCTGCATCGGCGGCGACGACACCCTCTCCTACGCGGCGCGTCTGAACCGCGAGTCGTTTCCGGTCGTGGCCATCCCCAAGACCATGGACAACGACGTCATGGGGACCGACTATTGCATCGGTTTTTCCACTGCGGTGAGCCGCAGCGTCAACCTCATCACCGAACTGCGCACCCCTGTCGGCTCGCACGAGCGGATAGGCATCGTCGAGGTCTTCGGTCGCTACAGCGGCGAGACCGCCCTTTTCACCGGCTACCTCGCGAGCACCGATCGGACCATCATCAGCGAAGTGCCGTTTGACATGGCGCGCCTGGCCGAACAGCTCGTCGCCGACAAGCACGGCAACCCAAGCCATTATGCCATGCTGGCCATCAGCGAGGGATCCGTGGCCGAGGGCGGCGGCATGATGCTGAGCGGCGAGGAGGATGCTTTCGGCCACCGCAAGCTCGGCGGCATCGGCGACCTCGTCGGCCTTGAGATCAAGCGAATGACCGGAGAGGACGTCATGGTGCAGCGCCTGTCCTACCTCATGCGGAGCGGCCCGCCCGACTCGCTGGACCGGATCGTTGCCTACAGCTTCGGCAACATGGCCTACGAGCTGATCGCCGGACACCAGAAGGGACAGATGGTGGCGGTGAATGACGGGCGCTACACCACGGTTCCCGTGGAGATCGCTTCCAGCGGGCGCCGGCAGGTCAACGTCCGCGAGTTCTACGACAGCGAGAAGTACCAGCCGAAGATCAGCAGTGTGCGCGGAAAGCCGATGTTTCTGTACTAGGCCGAGACCGGGAGACACGAGGGACAACAAGCGTGGTGACCACGACGAAGGCGGCCTCCGAGCCGCGGCGGATCCAGGTGGTGCTGAACGGCAAACTTGTGGAGGCAACCGCCGGCCTCACGGTGGTCGGAATGCTGGAGCGCCACCCGCACCCGGGGCGCTTCGCACCGCTGGGCGCGGTGGTGAACGGGCGGCTCCGCTCCCTCGGCCACACTCTCGTTTCCGACTGCCGCGTCGACACGGTCGACTACGCATCCAAGGACGGAGCCAGCATCTACCGCCGCACCGCCACGCTCCTCCTCTGTGAGGCGGCTGTCGAGATCGACCCGACGTACAACCCGGTGGTCGGGCAAGCGCTTGGCGGCGGCTACTACTTCTCCTTGCGTCGGAACGGGGCGGCGCCTCCCGAGATCGAGCCCGCGTTGGTCGCCCGGCTCAAGAAGGGGATGCAGCGTATCATTGCCGAGGATCGGTCGGTGGTGGTGGAGCGCGTAGCCGTGGAGGAGGCGCTGGGTCACTTCCGCCGTGCCGGGGCGCAGGACAAGGTGATGCTTCTGGAGACCACGCGCCGGGCCGAAGTGCAGTGGGGCCGGGTGGGAGCCTTCAAGGACCTGGTCATCGGGCCCCTCGCCCCTTCCACCGGCGCCATCGCCCGCTTTGACCTTGTCTCCTATGCCGCCGGGATGGTTCTGCGCTTCCCCGGCCGCGACTTCCAGATCCGTCCGATGACGCAGAACCAGTCCAAGCTCTATGGCGCCTACCTCGAGACCCGCACATGGAACGACGAGCTGGAAGTAAGCAACGTCGGGCAGTTGAACAACGCCGTCATCCGCGGACATGTCTCTGAGATCATCAGGATCGCCGAGGGGTTTCACGAAAGGAAAATCATAGCCATCGCCGACGACGTCCATCGCCGTCAACCGGAAGCTCGTCTCATCCTGGTGGCCGGGCCCTCCGCCTCGGGCAAGACGACCTTCACCAAGCGTCTGGGGGTACAGCTCCGGGTGTTGGGCCTGCGACCGGTGGCGCTCAGCATGGACAACTACTACGTCAACCGCGCCGACACGCCGAAACATTCTGACGGCACCTACAACTTTGAGTCACTGGAAGCGCTCGACCTCGATTTGTTCAACGATCAGGTTCGACAGTTGGTGCGAGGTGAAGCGGTGGAGACACCTGTCTATTCATTCCCGTCCGGCGCGCGTTCGGCCAAGACCGTGCCGATGCAACTGCGACCCGGTGAGATTCTCATCGTCGAGGGTATCCACTGCCTGAACGAGCGGCTCACGGTGGGCGTGCCCCGAGAAAACAAGTTCAAGATCTACGTATCAGCCCTGACTCAGCTCTCCATCGACGACCACAGCCGGATCTTCACATCCGACGTCCGACTGCTGCGCCGGCTGGTGCGCGACCGGCTCTACCGCGGTTACACGGCAGGCGACACGCTGCGGCAGTGGCCCAGCGTCCGCTCGGGCGAGGACCGCTATATATTCCCGTTTCAGGAGGACGCCGATGTCATGTTCAACTCGGCCCTGGTCTATGAGCCGGCCGTGCTGCGTACGTTCGCCGAGCGATTTCTTTTGGAAATCCCCATCGACTCGCCGATGCAGAGCGAGGCCTATCGCCTGCTCAAGTTCCTCCACCTCCTCGTTCCTCTCTTCCCGGAGGAGGTTCCGCAAAACTCGTTGCTGCGCGAGTTTATCGGTGGTAGTGCGTTTCGTTACTGACGCTCAGCGACGGTCAACCGCAGCACGAAGCACTCGGTCTTGACGGACAATTTGGAGCTGACTCACAGCGAGGGAGATCTGCATGGACTTGCTGTTTCTTTCCCGCCTTCAGTTCGGCCTGACGATCGCCTTCCACTACATCTATCCCCCGATGAGCATCGGCCTGGGGTTGATCCTGGTCGTGATGGAGGCGCTCTGGCTGCGCACCGGGCGCGAGCTCTACCACCGGATGGCGCACTTCTGGACCAAGATCTTCGGCCTCACCTTTGCACTCGGCGTGGCGACGGGCATCGTGATGGAGTTTCAGTTCGGCACCAACTGGGCGGCCTATTCGAGATTCGTCGGGGATGTCTTCGGCAGCGCTCTGGCCGCCGAGGGGATCTTCGCCTTCTTTCTCGAGTCCGGCTTCCTCGCGGTGCTGCTCTTCGGGTGGGACAAGGTCAGTCGTCGAACGCACTTTCTAGCCACCTGCGCCGTGGCGTTCGGAGCGACCTTCAGCGCGCTCTGGATCGTGGTGGCGAACTCGTGGCAGCAGACCCCGGCGGGCTTTCATATCGTCGGCGAGGGGGCCTCGGCCCGGGCCGAGGTCACTGATTTCTGGGCCGTCGTGTTCAACCCGTCGAGCATGGACAGGCTGAGTCATGTTCTATGCGGTGCGTGGCAGGCGGGTGCCTTCTTGGTCCTGAGCGTGAGTGCTTACTACCTGCTCCGTCGCCGCCACGAGGAGTTCGCCCGCGCCTCGATCAAGATCGCCCTCCCGGTGGCCGTACTCACTTCGATGCTCCAGCTCGTCACCGGCCACGGCAGCGCCATCACCGTGGCGAAGTACCAACCCGCCAAACTCGCGGCCTATGAGGCCCACTACCCGCAGTCAGCCCCCGGTACCCTCTGGCTCTTCGGCCTTCCCGACACGGAGGGAGAACGGGTCCGCTTCGGCCTCGGCTTGCCCGGCATGCTCAGCTTTCTCATCCACGGCAACACCACCACCCCGGTGACCGGTCTGCGGGCCTTCCCGCCACAGGATCGGCCGCCCGTGAAGGTGGTTTTTCAAAGCTACCACGTGATGGTGGTACTTGGCATGGCGCTGATCGGGATCAGTCTGTTGGGACTGCTCGGCTGGTGGCGCGGGTTCCTTTTCCGGAGTCGGTGGCTGCTTTGGGCGTTTGTCTTCGCGGTGCTGGGGCCGCAGTTCGCCAACCAGCTCGGCTGGCTGTCGGCCGAGGTGGGACGGCAACCGTGGATCGTTTACGGACTGTTGCGCACGCCGGACGGGCTCTCCCGGGTCGTGACAGCCGGCATGGTCCTCACCTCGCTGATCCTTTTCACGCTGGTTTACCTGCTGCTCCTCGTCCTCTTCCTGTTCTTACTCGACCGGAAGATCAAACACGGTCCGGATGACCTGGAGCCCCGGACGGGAGGACAACGCGCATGAGCCTCGACCTGAACACCATCTGGTTCCTGCTCGTCGGGGTACTTTTCACCGGCTATGCGATTCTCGACGGTTTCGATTTAGGGGTCGGCACGCTCCACCTATTCTCGAAAACCGACACCGATCGGCGGACCTTGATCAACGCCATCGGACCTGTTTGGGACGGGAACGAGGTCTGGCTCGTTACCGGTGGGGGTGCTCTCTTCGCGGCTTTCCCGCACGTCTACGCCACCGTGTTCTCCGGATTCTACCTGGCGATGATCCTGCTTCTCTTCGCGCTGATCTTCCGGGCGGTGGCCATCGAGTTTCGCAGCAAGCAGCCGATGGCGTGGTGGCGCCATGCCTGGGACTTGAGCTTCTTCGGCGGGAGTACGCTCGGCGCTCTCCTGATCGGCGTCGCCCTGGGGAATCTCGCCTGGGGTGTGCCGCTGCGCGCCGACGGCGAGTTTGCCGGCAGCTTCTGGACGTTGCTCAAGCCGTATCCGCTCCTCACCGGGATCACCACGGTGGCCCTTTTCGCCATGCACGGCGCCATCTACTTAGGCCTGAAGACCGAGGGCGCGCTACAGGAACGGATTCGCGGCTGGACCCGCCCCGCCATCATCGTCTTCGTCATCTGTTACGCTGCTACCACCGTGGCGACGCTCCTCTGTGTCCCCCACATGACCGACCGGATCCGCGAGCAGCCGGCGCTCTTCCTCGTGGCCCTCGTCGGCATGCTGGCCATCGCCAATATTCCGCGTGAGGTGCATCACGGCCGCGACTTCCGGGCCTTCCTGTCGTCTGCTGCGGTGATTGTGTCGCTGCTGGCGCTCTTCGGTCTCGGGATGTTCCCCAATCTCGTCTACTCCAACCCACAGCCGGCCCACAGTTGGAACATCCACAACGCCGCTTCCTCGCCGCGAACTCTGCGAAACATGCTCATCATTGCTGCCATCGGAGTGCCGTTGGTGGTGACGTACACCGTCTCGATCTATTGGATCTTTCGTGGGAAGGTGAAACTGGACGCGTCGAGTTACTGACGCAGCGGAGAACGATCTCGGCAAGTCCCCCTCAAGCGGCCCGTGGTGGCGGTACCACAAGATGGCACCGCGGGCACGTCATCGGCTCGCCGCCCAGCCCCGCCTCCAGACATCGCGGGCAGATGCCGGCCTCGACCAGTCCCGCGTGCCCTTTGCGGATTGTCTGGATCCCCGCCTGGATCTGTTGCCCCAGTTCCTTGGGGAGCGACGGATAGGCAACCGCCCCTTCATAACACGCAGCCACGAGGGAGCGGCCGAGGCGCTGGTAGACAGCCTGGCGTTCCCGACGCGTCGTCTCCACCAGGCTTCCCGACGAGACGGCGACAGGGTCAGCGGCCGGGCCGGCGGCCGAGCCCACGGACCGGCGGGACCCCGCAGTTTCGCCGCTTCGATTCGGCAAAGGGTGCGGCGTTGAAGAGGCCTGCACCGCGGGCGGCGTTGCCATTCGGTTCATCGTCGGAGTCGCTTGCGGCGTCCCCACGCCCGAGGCCGGCGCCTCCGTCGCGCCCATCGGCGCCCCGCAGACCACGCAGAAGCGCGAGGCCGCGCCCCCGGCCGGCGCCCCGCACTGCGGACAGCGCCGTGATTCCGCCACCTTGCTCTCGCACGCCGGACACCGCTCGGCACCTCCATCGACCCGCACGCCACATCCGATGCAAAACGGCATGGTCACGCCCTCCCTCGTTCTTGGATGAACACCTCTATCTTCTCGCGCAGATACGGATAGGACAGTCCTTTGACGAATTCGTCCAGGGCGCTCAGCCGGCGGGAAATGTAGGGCTGCGTGCTGGAGAATCCTTCGAGGAAGCGACCGATTGACTCATTACGCCCCTCGACCTGGCGGAGATAGGCATCGACGTTCACAAGCGGCACCAGCCGGGGGACCGCGACGAGCGTCGAGAGAAGCGCGTTGCGGAACTCCTCGACCATCCCGGTGGCCAGCACGACCCCGCGATCCGCGGAGAGGACGGCCTGTCGTGCCCAGAAGATCAACGGCATGATCAGCGGGCGGCTGAAGATGCCCGTGATTCCCGAAGGGCCGCGCAAGGAGATCCACATCGCGATGCCGAGCCAGAGCGCGTGTCCGAGCGCGACGTGGCTCAGTTCAGCGGCGAGCAGGAAGCAGATCGGGTCGCGGCGCAGTTGCTCCATCGTGAGGCGGGGATCCCCGAGTCGAGCCAAGAGACGGGCGTCCAGCACGACGAACGACTCGGTATCGGTCCCGATGGTCGCCGAGCGCGTTCCCCGGGCGATCGCCAGGGGCGTGTTGTACAGGTTGACCGCGTAGATGTCGGGCAGCCGCGTCAGGCAAAAGATCTCCCCCACTTCTCCGGCGAGGCGGTAGAGCATCGGGAACTGGTCGGGGCCCACTTTTACGCCATTGCCGAGAAAGCTCGACTCGAGCCACGGCTTGGCATATTTGCCCACGAACGTCTGGACCAGGCGGTTCAGTTCCCCCGTCGACTGCAGTGCGCGCATCGCCGAGCGGTCATGAGGCGAGATGTACTCATCGGGCGCCAAAATGTAGTTGCCGACGGGGGCTACGCTCAGGGGAGACGGAGGCCGCCACGCCGTCTCGCCCGGCGCGGGGTACGGGTCGGCGGGAATCGGCGCCCCAAGCGGAGGTCGGGCCTCGACCAGGGCCTGCGGCGCCCCGCACTGATGGCAGAAGCTCGCGTCAGCGGGTACTTGCCCTCCGCACTGATAACAGAACACGCGGTCCTCCGGGTGGGTCTAGAAGAAAGTCCAGGGACCAACAGGAATGCCCTCGTTGATCTTCCTGGCGATCTTGTAGCCGTCAGCCATGAAGATCCCAGCTACGCCGAAGCCGAGGATCATGGCTCCGCCGCCACCGGTGGCCTGCAACATAGGCCACATGATCAGCAGGTTCAGGACGATCTGAACCACCGCCTTCAGTGTTTGGCCGTTGTAAAAAGCCTGCGCGCCGAAGCCCCACAGCAGGCCGAGGGCGCACGCGGTGCCGGGGCTCTTGTGGCGGACCGGCATGGCGCCGCCCGGAGAGGAATGGCCGTGAGCACCGTAGCCGGGTTGGAGCGGGGGATAGGAAGCCGGACCGGGCTGCGAATACGAGCCCGGCGCAGGCGCAGTCGAGGGAGGTGGATGTGAACCTGGCGCGGGAGCGGCGCCTGGTGGCGAACCGGCCGGCACCGGTATCGGCTTGCCGCACGACTGGCAGAAGCGTGCTCCATCCGGGTTTCCGGTTCCACATTGCGGACAAAATGGCATGACGGTTCCTCCTGCTCTGCGTTGCGGCATCCTCGAAGACGTCGCGTCCGACCTCAGTCGAGATCCTCTTCGGCGTCAAGCGAAGCGGCGCTGTCGTCTGCTTCGGCGGGCGCGGCGGCGGCAGCGACATCCAGGTCGTCGTCCGCCGGGTCATCGCCCGCGGGGTCTTCGGTGGCTTCGAGCGCTTCGGGGGTCAGGTTTTCCGGATTGGAGATCTGCCGTTCGCCATCGAGATCCTCGCTCGTGTAGTTCGCAGCGCCGGTCGAGTCGTACTTGTTGTTGCGGTCGGCGTCGTTCACCGACTTCCCGTCGAGCGCGTTCGTCTCGCCCTGGTCGGGCTCGTACACGCCGTCGGAGTCGCGGTCCTCTTGGCCGTCCTTCACGCCGTCGAGGTCGGAATCGGCGGTTCGTGCATCGGTCTCCCCGATACCGCGGAGACCGTCCTTGTCGGCGTCTTCCACACCGTCACTCACGCCGTCACGATCGGTGTCCTTCGACAGCGGATCGCTCTCCCAGCCGACGTCGTACCAGCCGTCCTTGTCCGCGTCCTCGGCGCCATCCTTGATGCCATCGGCATCGGTGTCCTCACGTAGAGCGTCGGTACCAAGTTGCGACTCCTGCTCGTCGGTAAGGCCGTCCTGGTCCGAGTCGACCGGTTCAGCGGATTCGGCAGCGACGGCGGCTGCCGGTGTTTCGGCCCCCGGTTCCCCGGCGGCGGTAGCCTCGACCGGTGCTTCGGCCCCCGGTTCCCCGGCGGCGGCCTCGGCCGGTGCTTCGGCCCCCGGTTCGGCGGCGGTAGCCTCGGCCGGTGCTGTCTCTTCTGTCGACTCTGCCTCCTCGTCCTCATCCCCTCCGTCGGCAGCCTCCGCCTCGTTGACGACGTAGAACGCGTCGGGCAGAGCCTCTTCCTCCTCGATGAGAATCAGATCGATCTCTCCGTCACGGTCGAGATCGAGAAGAACGAGATCGACGTTGCCGTCACGGTCGAGATCGACCGCGAGGAATGCGGAATCCGGCCCTGGGACCGGTGGATCGAGCGGATTGTTCGTTTCCATTCGGCCTCCGAACGGTCCCCGCACGGTGGAAATGACTCCCGGCAATTCTGAGTGCCGCGGAACGGAACGTCAAGGGGGCGTCTTCATCCTGACCTGCGTTCTGCTCGGCTTCAGGTTGATCGGCGGCCTGGTACTCGCGATTCTTTCGGCGATTCTGTAGAGGGTAAAGGCGGTTAGCGGGGGCGAGACCGCCGTCGCATTCCCAGGGCCAGAGCAAAGACGCCCCCGAAGATCGCGATGACGGCGATCGCCGTCAGGAGCAACGCATGCTTCGGCCCGGCCCGGTGACCGATCGCGCTCACGGCGAGGCCGATCCCCCCTCCAACAAGCAATAGAACGAAGACCACGACGCCGAAGCGACGCCAGGACCAGATCCCTACGCGTCGCGCCTGCGCGTATGCCGCGATCCCGATCACGACGATCATCGCAGCGGTCAGAAGCGTCGTCACGCGAGCCCTCCATCCCGGACAAATCGATTCCCTTGTCGGGTCGTTCCGGGCACGCAACACGAGGGTCCAGAGCCTTGCCGGACCTGCATCGAGACCCACCGGGAAAGGAAAGCAGTGCGAAGCACCCAGGTCAAGCTCACGACAGGGCCCCATCGGCGACCCGATCCCAACAAGCCGCACCATTGCCGTTCCGCCTGTTCCCTCCTCGCAAACATGACCTGAGAATGGAATTCCTGTGGACAACGCCGAGGTCGATGCCGAGAATGGCTTGTTACGGCGCGGGCAGCCTTGGGCGCCCGGCGGGCGTTGTCATCCGCTTTCGCGCCACGGTGGTCTCAGAGGAGTATGGCTTCAGAGGAGTATCGTCATGGCCTATATCATCACTGACGCCTGCAACAAGTGCGGCACCTGCGTGGACACCTGTCCTTCCGAGGCTATCAAGGAAGGCGACCCGATCTACATCATCAATCAGGAAGAGTGCATCGAGTGCGGTGCCTGCGTCAGCGAGTGCCCGAACGAGGCGATCAAGGAGCAGTAGCCTTCCTCGCATGCGTCTTGACCGCTGTTCCGCGCGGCCATCCGTCGCCCTGACGGACGGCCGCGTCTTCATTGGGGAAGGAGTGGGGTGAACCGGGAAACAAACGGCGTGACGGCACCCGACGCCCGGCGACTCACCCTGCGCGAGGTCTTCACGGCATGGTACCCGCTGGCGGGGAGCTGGCTCCTCATGGGGATGGAGTTGCCGGCGGTGAGTGCTGTCATCTCGCGCCTGCCCGACCCGAAAGTCAGCCTGGCCGCGTACGGTGGGGTCGTCTTTCCGCTCTCCATGATCATCGAGGCGCCGATCATCATGCTCCTCTCCGCCTCAACGGCGCTGTCGCGCGACCGGCGGAGCTATCTGATGCTGCGCCGTTTCATGATGCGCTGTGGGTTCGTGCTCACTCTCCTCCACGCGCTCATCGCCTTCACGCCGCTCTTCGATCTGGTGGTGGGGCGGATCATCCATCCTCCGGCCGATGTCTTAGGTCCGGCTCGCGTCGGCCTCATGATCATGACACCCTGGACCTGGTCGATCGCCTATCGCCGCTTCCAGCAGGGAGTACTCATCCGTAGCGGCCGCTCCCATCTCGTCGGGATCGGCACCATGGTGCGACTCGGAGCCAACGCCGCCATCCTTACCGTCGGGATGATTCTCGGGAATCTGCCGGGGGTCGTCGTGGGAGCTACCGCGGTGGCGATCGGCGTCATGAGTGAGTCGCTCTTCATCGGCATCGCCGTTCGCCCGACGCTGCGGGAGCAGTTCGGGAATGCCGCCTTCCGAACTGTACGCGACCTGCTTCCGAGGCGGCCGGGACGGCCGCAAGGGCCGGCCGCGGTGGGGGTCGAGAACCGACAGGATGGTGTCGGATCAACCTCGGAATGCTTGCCGGCGGCCAGGGACGGAGTCTCACCGACCTCCGTCTCCAGGGTCGGCGACATCGCACCCCCCAACGGCATCGCACCCTCCGGCGATATCGCGCTTTCCGGCGACTCCCGCCCACCTCTTACATGGGGCGCCTTCTTCGAGTTCTACATCCCTCTGGCGCTCACCTCGCTCCTGCTTATGTCGACGGGGCCGATCGTGAGCGCTACGGTGAGCCGGATGCCGCGACCACTCGACTCCCTCGCCGTCTGGCCGGTGATCAACGGGTTGACGTTCATCTTGCGCAGCCTGGGGATGGCGGTGAACGAAGTGGTGGTGGCCCATCTCGACCGCCCCGGTGCGATACGCAGCCTGCGGCGCTTCTCCGTCCTCTTGGGCCTGGCAACCACTACGATCTTCGCCGTGGTGGGATTCACCCCGCTGGCCCGCCTCTACTTCGCGAAGGTGACCGCCCTCTCGCCGGAGCTGACCGCATTGGCGACGAAGGCGGTGCGGATCGTCGTGGTCATGCCGGGCTTCGGTGCGCTCCAGAGCTGGTTCCAGGGGGTACTTGTGCACAGTCGACGCACCCGGGGCATCACCGAGTCGGTGGTGATTTACCTCGGGGCCAACCTCGTCCTGCTGGCACTGGGGATACGCTTTGTCCACGCACCGGGGATCTTCGTCGGCCTGGGCGCTGTGGTCGGCGCCGCGGTCTGCCAGCTCTTCTGGCTGTGGAGACGAAGCCGCCCTGCCCTGGGAGGGCTGATCGCGGGCGGCTCCCGTCGCTGATGCGCGTCGTGCGACGCGGGGAGTGGTTGCGCGCTCAGGCGGCCGGAGGCGCTGCAGCCTCGGGCAGCCAATCTGAGCCGGCGGCTTCCTCGTAGATGGGCACGACGACAATGGAGTTCTCGCTGCCCCAGCAGTTCTGCACGTACTTGTGGGCGGCTCGGTCGTTGAACCAGGAGCAGCCACACTTGTACTTGAACTCGAACTCCCCGGAATTCAGCTTCAGGAGAGTCTGGTACGTGCCGTCCTCCTGCAACTCCAGTTGATGGGATCCTTCATCCCAGCCATTGAAGTCGCCGACGAGAAAGACGGGCATGTCAACCGCCTGCTCAAAGGCAAAGCGGACCCAGCCGGCTCCCAGAATCTCGATCATGTGACGCCTCTTGAACCCGCGAGGTTACGAGACAAACACCCACTCGGTCGATCGGGCCTGAGAGTCATTCCTGTTGTCGTCTCTGTCCAGGCGGAAACCAGACCGGCCCCATCGATCGCTTCCCTTGCGATCCCGTTCCGTCGAGCCCACACACCGGCGAGCCCGTGAGCGGACAGCTCCGCGAGTGACAGGCCAGCGAGGGGCGATCGTCCATCCGTGCATTCGTGAGGATTGCCGAGCCGAGATCGCACCGGGGACAGTGTTCCGTCACCTCGTCAAAGTCAAGTGGATGTTTGTAGTGATTCATGGCAGTGTGAGATAAGGAAGATCTCGCCCGGCTGCCCATCGCGGCCCGGCAGGGTTCACGACCAAAGGAGGTGCCCGCCCATGACCACAGAACCGCCCCGAGATCTCAAGCAGAAGGCGATCGACCTGCTGCTGTTTCTTCCCCGCATGGCCAAGCTCCTAGGGAGGATTGCTGCCGATCCGGAAGTCTCGGGCAAAGATAAGGCATTGGTACTGGCCGCATTGGCCTACCTGGCGAGCCCGATCGACATGATCCCGGACTTCATTCCCGTGATCGGAGAGCTGGACGACATCTACCTGATTTCGTTGGTCCTGCTGCGGCTAGTGAACCGCATGGGCCCGGAGAAGTTGCAGGCCTACTGGGACGGACCGGAGGACATCGTGGCGCTGGTCCAACGCGTCTCCGAGGTTGCGACGGCGATCCTGCCGGAGAAGATCCGTCGGCTGGTGCTGGCGAAGGTGGACGAGGCTGCGCAGCCCGCGAAACCCGAGCAACCCGCGCCGCCACCTCCGTTTGAGGAGCCCGAACAATCAGAATAGCCCGAATAACCCAAGCACTCCGAGCACCGGCATGCCCGCGTCATCGAAGGGCGACCGCCCTCAGCGATTGACCCCTCAGCCGAAGCCGGCGTTGCCACAGCTCGCGGCTTTCTCCGGGGAACAACCAGGGGTGGACGGTGCGACCCGGCCGGCGACAAAAGCGGAGAGCTTTCGCTCCACACGGGTCGACTCGCATTGAGGGCAAGGGAGCGGCTTGTCGCGCTCCTCGACCTTCCGCATCGTCTCGAAGCCATGGCCACACTTGTGGCATTCGTACTCATAGGACGGCATCGTCGGAGTTCTCCTTTCAGCCGGGAAACCCGGCTTCGGGCTTCGGGTTTCGGACCGAGGGCTCTGGGCCGGGGCTCTACGCTCAAGCCCTCAGCGCGAAGTTGTCAGCTCCCGGGCCAGTTTGTTCCACGCCCACCCCGCCGGTGCCGTCTCGGCCCCCGACGCGCAGAGAGCGCCCAGAATCAAGCGCACGCGGGCCTCGCCCACGCGAAAGAGGATTTCCGCACCGTTTCGCTCCTCTGTCAAGACCCCGGCCCGACGCAGGACGCCGAGATGCAGGGCGACGGTAGAGATCGGCGAGCCGAGGTCGCCGGCAATCCGGCTCAGACTGGACGGCTCGCGCGTAAGGCCGCAGGCGAGCCGTAGACGCAGCGGGTGGCCGAGTGCCTTCAGAAGGCCCGCCGCTTCGTCAAACTCCGGTTCACCGGCCCGAGTGCTTCGCTTCCGCTTGGGGTCCATGGGACTTCACCTCCTGGGTGTCGGGTGCGGCCGCGGTCTTCTTCTCCCCCTGACCGAGATCTACGCGACAGGCATCTCCCCCGGACCGGGAGAGAGGCGAGCCTCAGGTGGGAACCCCGAGGCGCGGCAGGACCACCGACGTGAGCAGCAGATACCCCGCTACGAAGAGTACAACCTTCAGGATCGCCGACCAGTCCATGCGTCCCTCCCGCCTCTGATTTCGTTGTTCCATGAATACATGTAAACATGAAACTCTGCTTGGTTCCAAGAGAATTTGCCGAGAGAGCGGGTCCAAGGGCGATTTGGGCGGGGGGGGGGGATTGCGCGGCACGACCGGTCCGCGCGACAATGGTGGGGTACATTGAGTTGCGAGGGCGGAAGCGGTCGAGGCGGTCGTCAATTCCGGTGCGGACGAAACGGCGGCCGCGGGAAGGGGGAGCGATGCAACGGCTTGGTGAGAGGCGTCGACGGCGAGACGTGAACGCCCGGCGGGAGCGGATCGGGGTCGGGGGACTGGCCCTGTTTCTCTGTGCTTCGACGATCGGCCTCGGGCCGGTTTGCGTGGCCGCTGCCTACGGGGCGGTGCGGCATGCGGCCTCCGGGGAGACTGCCGCCGGGGACACGGCGAAGGTCTACGTGGTGGCGGACACTGTCCTCGTCCTGAGCGAGCGGCTACCGGCGGACCCTCGGCGTGCCCCGGCCGCCGTGACTGTGATTTCCGGGGAGGACTTGCGGCCAACCCGAGGGGTGGGCATCGAGGAGGCACTCTCGATGGTGCCGGGGATTCTCGCCCTGAGTCGCTCGGGCGGCACGGATGTCCGGATCACCGCACGCGGCTTCGGCGCCCGGGGGGCGGGAGAACGGTCCAACGCCGGGACCACGCGCGGCATTCGGATCCTGCTGGACGGGTCGCCACTTACCGAGCCCGATGGTCGGACGAGTCTCGACTTGGCTGACCCTACGGCCCTCGAGCGGGTCACGGTCTTGCGCTCCAACGGATCGGTTCTCTTTGGGTCGGCTTCGGGCGGTGTCATCGACCTAGGTACGCCGTCGAACTTTCGGGGGCCGTTTACCGAATTGCAGGCGGCGGGAGGTGCGTTTGGGCTGCGCCGCTGGGCCGTTTCGCAGGGATTGGCCGGCGGTCCGACCCGGGTCTATCTGAGTGGAAGCGGCTCGAGCTTTGACGGCTGGCGGGCCCACAGCGAGAACGAGCGGACGATCCTGCGAGGATCGCTTTTCTGCGAACCGTCGACACGGACTTCCATCGCCCTCTACGCCGCCGGTGCGCACAATCTCTCGTGCATCCCGGGGGCGCTCACGAGCGCGCAGGTCGCGAACCGCGACAGCGCCGAGGCCGCGAACCCCGACTTCGTGCAACGTAACGAGCGCCGCGACAACCGGATCGTGCGCGTCTCCACGAGCGTGCGGCACCGGTACGCGCCGTCGCGATTGATCGAAATCGCGGGGTTCGTCGAGCCCAAGACACTGCACCGCTCCGAGCGGAAATCCTATCGCGACTTCCAGCGAATCCACGACGGAGGGAGCGCGCTACACGCGTGGAGCTTTGCCCCATTTCCGCGCGTGGGACTACGCTGGAGCGCCGGCATTGACGGGGCCTGGCAGGACGGCACCACGATCTTCTACAACCTGGGGCCGGGCGGGACACGCGGCACCTCCATCAAGGCCGACAAACGCGAGGCGATTCGCACACTCGGCGTGTTCTCCGAGGTCGAGGGGAGGTTCGGATCGCGGTGGACGCTCACGGCGGGGCTGCGGCACGACGACATCCGCTATGCCTATGACAACCATGCCCCGATCGAGGTCGATCCGTCGCTGAGCGCGCGCAAGACTCTCCGCGAGGTGACGCCGCGCGGCGCGGTGGCGTTCCTGTTCCATTCAGGGCACACGACGTGGGCCGCCGTGACATCGGGGCTGGAGGCACCGGCGTTCAACGAAACCGATCCGCCGCCCTCGCTCGGCATCCCGCCAGGACTGAACCCGATCCTGAAGCCGGCGCGGAGCCTGACCTTCGAGGGCGGGCTGAAGGGGCGGATCTTCGGGACGCGCGGAAGCGACACATCTTTCGATCGCAGGGCGGGAGAGTCGGAGGGCGCTGCAGAGGCAGACCACCTCGACACTCCGCCCCACGGGGTCATCCGGACCTGGACCTACGACCTCGCCGCCTACCGCCTCGAAGTGCGCAACGACATCATCCCATGGGACGGCGGGGCCTACTACTTCATGGATGGAACATCGCGCCGCCAGGGGGTGGAGATCGGCACCGAGCTCTCTCCCGGGAGCGGACTCCGCCTGCGGGTTTCAGGCGCGCTTTCGAGCAATTGGCATGTCACGTACAGGACCGGTCTGGACAACTTCGACAACATGTGGTCGGCCGGCATCCCCGGTCGCTCGCTGAACGCCATCCTGCGCTGGGAGCCGCGGGCCGGGTTCTATCTCGAAGCGGCAGCGCGCCACTGCGGCCCGTACTACGCCGACGACGCGAACACGGCGCGCGTGCCGGCCTGGACGATCCTCGATGGTGCGATGGGTGCCCGCGTGAAGATCGGCGGCATGCAGGCCGATGTTGCACTGTCGGCACGGAACCTCGCCGATCGGTTGTACACCGAGTCGGTGTGGGTGAACGCAATCGTGCCGGCGAACCCCGCTGACGCACGCTTCTTCGAGCCGGGCCTGCCGCGCAATTTCGTGGCTTCGATCACGCTGCGGCGGGAATAGGTACCATACCCGCCGTCCAGCGCCGATGCACCGGGAGTTGTCTCGGCGATCCGCGATGGTCGACAAGCCCACAGCCGCATCACGCATCGGAGGAGGAGACAAAAAGGAGACAAATGAGGCAAGAAAGGAGACAGACAGGAGACAAGGAAGACACCCGGGTTCTATCGCGTCCCGCGGGCCGACCGGCGGACAGAGGTGGCGCACCCAAGACAAAGCCGGGGTACGACCGCACGCCCGGCCCGCACCTACCTCAGGCCCAGCGGCTCCTCGTCGTCAATCCGGAATCGCTTCCACAGGCGATACCCGTGCTGCCGGGACACGCCGAGCCGGGAGGCCACGGCCGAGATCTGACCGTCGCTTTCCTCCATGAGTCGCCGGAAGCGAGCCGCATTGCGTAGGACAGCCTGCTGCTCCACCAAGCTGAGCGGCACCAGACCGCAGGCTAAGGTAGTGGATCCCGGCACCGGCGATCCCGCCACTCCGACTTCATCACGCGAAGGTGGCAACCACCTCGGTACCTCTCGGCCGTCAGGCCACACCGCGGCCACATGAAACACCTCCGAGCGGAGCTGCCTCACGTTGCCCGGCCAGTGATACTTCTCCATGCTCCGCAGAGCGCCTTCGCCGAACCCACAGAATCCCGGCACCCCCGCCTTCTGTACCGCGGCCACAAAATGCGTGACCAGCAGCCGGATGTCCTCCCGCCGATCCCGCAACGGCGGCATGACCAGCCGAGCACCCGAGAGCCGGTAAAGCAGATCCGACCGAAACCGACCGTCCCTCACCATCGCGTCCAGATCCGCGTTGGTCGCCGAGACGACCCGGGTCTCGACCCGGTGGCAAGCGTCCCGCCCGAGTGACTGCACCTCCCCGGAATCCAGGAACCGCAGTAACTTCGCCTGCACGCCCGCCAAAAGCTCCCCGACTTCATCTAGGAAGAGCGTCCCCTGATCCGCCGAGCGGGCCAAACCCACACGCTCCCGGCCGGCACCAGTGAAGGCGCCCCGTGTGTGGCCGAAGAGCTCCGCATCCAGCAACTCGCGGGGACAGCTCGCGCAGTTGATCGCGACCATCGGTCCTTCTGCCCATGGACTCAGGCGGTGGATCGCGCGCGCCAGGAGATCCTTTCCCGTCCCGGTTTCTCCACAGATCAACACGGGTAGGCGCAGGCGTGAGATCTGCATCGCCTCCCGAAAGACGGTAAGCAGGCCGGGGGAGCAGCCGACCAGATCGTTCTGGCGGAGCTGAGCAAGGACACGCTCGGCATCCTCCGGCTCAGCGGGCGAATGTGCCCTCGTTCCGTTTCCGTTTCCGGCACTGCGTCTGGGGACAGCTTGGCCGACAAGATGTCTGGAAGACCGAGATTCCACGGTCCGGACGACCCGAGCCGGTCGCGTGTTGTTCATGGGCGCCGGGTGGATCGGCGGCTCACCCCCGTTCTCGTCCTCCAGAAACGCCAGCCAGCGGCAGACGAGCCGGCTCTCCAGCTCCTCGCCCATGGCCTGCAGTTTGTCGTGTGCTGCTTGGAGGTCGGACCTTGCCTCTGCGCAGCGACCGAGCCGGTACCGGGCGACACCGCGCAGGCGGAGCGCCTGGGATTCCTCCCACGCGAAGCCGGCCTTGGCCGCGCATGCGTGCGCCGCGGTCGCCGCTTTCTCCGCGGCAGCCGCGTCACCCTGCGTGAGCGCGAGGAGCGCCTCGCGGATCCCGCATTCGGCGACCAGGTCTCCCTCGGGAGCGATCCGTGTCGCGATCCGGCGACAGAGCGCGAGCGCCCTACGCGCCGGGACGGGGCGATCCATCAGGATCAGCGCTTCCGCGAGGAACTCCAGCGCGAGCGCCTGCTCGCGGGGACTCTTCAGCCGCCTCGCTTCCAGCCAACCCTGCAGAAGGTGACGGCGGGCTGTGGCCAAGTGTCCTTGACGGATTGAGACCATCCCCAGGCCGAGGCGGGAACACATGATGTTCTTCGCGTGGGATATCTCACGGGCGCGGCGGTAGGCTTCCTCGTAGGCCGCGTGAGCCTCCGGCAGGTGGCCGATGCGGTTGAGAAGCGCAGCGCGGTTGAGATGGACGCGGGACAGCCACATGTGATCACCCGCGAGGGTGAAATGGGCGGCAGCCTGGGCGTGGAGATTCAGCGCATCCAACAAGCGCCCTCTGGCCTTCAGGACGAGGGCGAGTAGGTTCCGAGCGATGCCGGCAGGAAGTGGCGCGCTGCCCAGATCGGCTTTCTCAATGGCCAGGCTGGCAACCTGTTCAGCCTCGTCGATCTTGCCCTCGCGAAAGAGGCTGTGAAATCGGAAGACCGAGAGAGAGACAAACATGGCGGCCGGTAGGTCGCGGGCTTCTTCGGTCTTCATGAACTCGTTCACAAGGGCAGAAGCCTGTGCGTAGTCTCCACGCCGGCTGATTACACCAGCCAGAGCGAGGATCCCTTCCGCCCAAAGCTCGGCACAAACCGGCGGCGCCTTCGCCACCAGACCCGCCAGCGCGGCTGACAGATTCGCTACGTGATCGGCATGTCCCAGCGCCTGGCATCCCCGGAGTTGGAGAGTCAGCAACTCCAGTCTCGCTTCGACCGAAAGGGCATCGGGTGAGGGTACGGTCAGCCCAAGCGGGGAAAGCAACTCGTGCGAGATCCCGGGACACCCCGTGTCCAGATACATTCGGGCCAAGCGTAGAGTCGACGTCAGGTTTGCGTCGCCCTGTGGCGTTCTCGCCCTTCGGGTCTCTCGATCGCCTTTCACCCCCATCGACGCCTCCAGCCTTTTTTGTCTGCGTGCCTGTGTCCAGTTCAGCGTCCGAGATGCAAACGGAAGAGAAGAAGCATCAGGACTCTCCCAAGTCGCCAGTCTCCACCATGTACTGGTGGCACTCGGGCAGGCGAGAACTCGCGTGTGCCAGACTCCGGCGGTCGGGGTATCCCGGACCCGGTGGGGCAGACCGCGATCTGGGAGAGCCCGCCTGACGGGGAAGGATCACTTTGTAGGCATTTGTCGATGCCGGGGTCATCCGGATCCCCGGGATCCATAGTCACCGTCGGCGGCGGCGGTGGGTTGATAACCCTGGCCGTGGTCGTGCGCACAGTCAGCGACGCGACTGCCAAGAAAAACACGATCACCAGGAAACATCGGTTTCGGATACGCATCGAGAGACTCTCCTCTCAACCCCGTAAGAACAGTTGGGACAGCCCCAACAAACGCCGAGAGTGTGCGCCTTGGCCCCAGAGTTGTCAATCCAAAACCGTCTGCTAATGGAAATAGTCCGGGCTAGATTCGATTGTGGTATCGATCGGGAGCGCGTCGAGCTTCAGTCGGGAGGAGACGAGGCTTGCCCGGGCACGACGGATTGGAGCTCACGGTCCCCAAGCGTCCGTGGTAGTCTGAGTGCCACATTTCGACATTCCCCTGGGCTGTGACCTGATCGAGGAGGGAGGCCGGTTCACGTGAGGTACGACCCAGCTTTGGTTTCAGTCGACGTCCGCGGGATCTGGGTTCTTCTGCTCTGGGCCTTGCTCTTGGCACCAAGGATGGCCGCCGCCACAGTCATGGACTCTTTAGGGCTGGTGACCCCGTTGCTGGCGACATGCCAGGGACAGATCCGGACGATCCAACTGGGCGGCGAGCCCGGCACTTCGCTCATACTGATTGGATCGGGGCTCTTGAACGGGGATACCCGGCTGATCGCGTCGGAGGGAAGCATCGGAATCTACCTGATCGTCCAAGACCGGTCGGGGGAATGGTCGTTGGCGCAGCAGGTCGAGGTCCGCGGATCAGAGTATTCGTCGGCTGTCGTGGACGTCGATGGCGACGGTCTTCAGGATCTCCTGGTCACGTCGGTAGACGGCCCCGATCGCCATCTGTACGCCCTGCGGCAACGGACCGGCGAAGCCCGTCTCGCTCCGCCGGCCGGAATCGAGATCTCCTCCTTGCGCAGCGTCGATTGGATGGGCCGCTTCGACCGACAAGGTCGGCTGCTGGTCCTGGGTCACCGGCCGGGGGAACACCGGCTGCGCGCGCTGATCATCGAGTGGACGCTTCCGGATGGCCTGCGCATCCTCAACGAGCATGTCAGCGATCTGGTTCCGGGCGGCTATCTGGACGTCCATGGGTGTCTGCCACAGGAAGACAGAGGCGTCATCTTTGGCGTGGAACGCGATGGAGAATCTGTCACGTCCGTTGGCATGTTTCTGCGAGAGGATGGCTGGGGGAAACGAGTTCTGATGCCACTGCCGTTCTGGTATCGTGAGAACTTCGCTCTTGTTCACCAGGAAGACGGTGATCACGCCTACTACTGGGGGATGGAGATTCCCTGGATTCGTTGTGAGAGCGACACGCTCTACGAGCTTGTCCCAACGCTTCCAGGTGACAGCGTGACCGTCCGGTCGCTGCCGATCGAAGGCCTGCCCAACCACTGGTGCGGTCACATGGGCACCCAATCGCAGGTAGTTCAGCTCGCCGATTCGCCGATTCTGGCGAAGGGCGGGCAGTTCGCCTATGGGCCGGAGGGCGTGATCCTGGAGTTCGGGCCGGACGGGAGGCCCCGCGTTCAGATCCGGTGGATTGACCCGCCGAGCCTTGTGGCCACTACGATCCCGATGGGCGCCCTCATCCGGGGCAACGACGGGACCTTGGCGATCCTCTGGAATCTGGATGGGGGATGGGTCCTTCTTCCACCCCGTGCCGGAGTCGGACCACCCGCGACCGTCTCCGCCACGTTGGACCAGGCTCTCGCGCTGGCCGATTTGGATGGAAACGGACGGAAGGACGTGCTCGCCTACAAGCCCCTGGCGGGCGGTTCGGCACCCCTCGTTCTCCTGCGCGGCATCGCGGAACACCCATGGTTTCAGCCTCCGGTCATCATCGAGGCGCCCTACCGGATGATCCGCGCGTATCCGGGGGACTTCGATGGTGACGGGACCACCGAGATCTTGGGCTCCTATGAGGATTTTGAGTCCGGGCAGACCTGGCTGGAGCTGCTGGACTGGAACGGCGCGGCCATCCGGAGGGAACCGCCGTCGGCCGTCCAGTGGATCGTGGATGCAGACGCCTGCGTGGGCGACTTCAGTGGACGGGGCAGAGCCGAAGTCTTCTGTCCGAACCTGAACGGGGGAACGTTCTTCTCCTGGACGGCCGACCGGCAGCCGGCCCCGGCGGTCCAAGCCTCAACGCCGATTGTGGGGGCGGTCTGGTTCGACGGGGACTTCGACGGCGACGGCAGAGACGACCTCCTCGTGCAGCAGGGATCGTACCTTTGCCTGTGGTCGCTCGACTCGATCACGGGTACGGTGCGTCTCGAGGGGATGGAAAGGGCATCGCAAACCCTGATGGGGGGAGCTCCCGTGAACTTCGACGCGGACCGGGCCATGGAGCTGTTCTGGTCCGACTACCACACCGTGAACCTCTGGTCATGGGACGGCTTGACGTCGAGTGCCCACAAGAGCGCCTTCTCGTCGGTCATGGTCGAGTGTCAACCCTGGGGGCAAAGCGTCGACCTGGAAGCGGACGGCACCCCGGAGCTCGTCCTTGAATCCTATTCCGGCTCGTCGCTCAACCTGATCCACGATCTGGAGGGAACGGCTTCAGAGAGGGTCTGGGTCCTCGCTGACGACGTCGCCGGCGTTCGACGTCCGAGAAGGCCGGGGGCTTGGTGGACAGACGTGGACGGGGACGGAGATCCCGACCTCGTGGTCATGCGGACGGACGGGATCCGCGTGGGGCTGAACACGGCGATCCGTGATCAGGATGGACATCCGGCATCCCTCCAGACTCGGCTTCTCTCGGCGAATCCGGGGCCCGGGCCAATCTCGACCGCCGTGCGCATGGCGCACGCCGGCACGCTGGAGATCAAGCTTTTCGACGTCCGCGGGCGGTCCGTCTGGGAATCACAGATGTCCATCGGGATCACGGACTGGGTGCAGCTTCAAGTCGGTCCGGCACAAGGGAAACGACGGCTTCCTTCCGGTGTGTACTTTCTGCGCCTCAGGTCGGCGGAGGCCCAGGCGATCCAGCGCATCGTTCTGTTGCGATGACGTTCCGCTCGGTTCGGCGCCATGGCGTTCTCCGGTGGACGAGAGCGGGACCTCCGTGGATTGGTTGGAGTTCCGACCCCCGTCCAGGAAGGAGAACGCCGATGGACTTGGTTGTTAGCGCTATTTGCTCGTGAACCTGCCGATGTCGATGGCGGGGGAGGCCTGCAGCCTCTGGGACCCCGCTTCGATCTCAACCACTCGTACAAGTCCGGATGCCGGCAGAGGTCCCTGCCAGGTCCAGGTCTTGGGCTCGGAGCTGTCGGGCTCGTTGGCCGGAAGGTAGTCGCCCACCTTGGTCCAGTTCTGCCCGTCCGACGAAACCGTCACCGCGAATCCCCAGGTGTTGCTGGTCCAGCCGGTGACCCACTCCAGAATCCCGGCCGACGGACTCGAAACGCTGAGGAAACTTGTCCTGGGGTTGTCGTGGAGGGCCCGAACTGCCACTCCCCAGTACCCTTCGCCCGTGAAGTCCTCGTACGTCCTCGTGTCCGTGCGCTCCACGCAGCGCTCGATCTCGGCGTCGCCGGTACACTCTATGACACCGGTCGGGACGGTACTGCCGCCGCTCACCCAAACCTCGACATGCACGCCAGGCTTCACCAGGACGTCCCCGTACACGGGTATCTCATAGTCCACCCCCGATCCGCCGCAGGCACTGGTACAGAGCTGAAGGTAGTAGGAATCGGCTCCGCTCTGGGCCTCGTCGAACAGATTCTGGGTGCCCTTGGTGTTCCAGTCACGCCACTGAGTGGCGTAGGCCGCCATCATGCAATCGCTGACTCCAGCGAAACAGTAGGGCGTCTTGCCGTGGTTGTAACGCCACACCCATTGTTCCTGGCAGAGCCCAACGGGGTTCGTACCTGGGCTCAGCCAGTCTGTCGCCTGCTCGGGGGTCTGCCTCCCGCCATAGGCGTAGGGAGCTCCGGTGTAGGTGTCGTAGAACCGTCCACCCTGCTCGGGGCGGAGAAGCCACTCGACGAGCGGGGAATGCTTGTTGCACTCTCCCGTCTCCCGATACCGGTACGTGGGCGAATCGTACAGCGCCTTCGCCGTATCGGTGATCGCCCACGTGGCCGTGGCGTACAACCGCGCCCGCACCAGAACGTCCGGCCGCGTGAGAGCACCTGCCTGTCCGGCCAGACCGCCGACCAGAACAAGCGCCAGAGTCGCGTGAAGAACTTTGCGCATAGTCTCACCCCTTTCTTAGTAGCGCACCAGTTGTCCCTCGGCAGGACCGAGAAGCAACTGGTAGACGTGCTGGGGCGTGAAGATCCACGGTGGCGTGCCGACTCCGAACTGATCGGTACGCGGCAGCGTCACGACCGTTCGGACCAGATCGCCGGTTGCATTGCGAATCTCGAACACGGGATTTCTGGTGTCACCGTTCCTCTCGCCGGGGCGGCGGATGACAAAACCGGCATCCGGAAAGACAGCGACGAGAGTTCCTTCCTGAAGGCCGATGTCGTACACCGGCCGCGTGCCCTGCTTGACGAGCTTGGTGTCTTGCCAAACCGGTCCGCCGGAAGCACCGGGAACGGTGACTCCCCGGTCCACGTCGACCTGACTGCTGAGCTGTGCGGACGAAAGCCCACGGCTCAGCCGCACAGTGAAAAGGTGATTGCCCTCTCCCCGGCCGACGAGGCAAGGATTCCCCCCAAAGGACTCAAGCCACCCGGCGAAGCCGGGCTTCGCGACCGCCGAAGCCGGGAGCTTTGCGTAGCGCACTTCTCCCTTTCCGGGGTCGAAGGCCACTTGCGCGGCCACGTCCTCGTTGGCTGCCGGCCCCCAGGAATACACCCCGTCAGGAGCAAGCAGAAAGTCCGCTGTGTAGCCCGTAAACGGGACTTCGCGTGCGAAGGCGCCGCGCTCGTAGCAGAGCAGCACCGTTCGCTGACCGGCCACTTCCCAGCGCGGGAACACCCAGGCCGTCCCGTTTTCCTCCACGCGGAAGGACTGGACGAGGGTGCGGGATGGATCGTCAGCCGACACCAGGGTGGTGTCCAGTTGCCCCACGGCGTTTCCGTATGAGAGGGTGAGCACCGTCTCGTGCGGGGTCACGGCGGCCAGCGCCGGTACGGCCACCGCCAGGGCAGTAAGCAAGAGAACGACCGACTTCAACATGATGACTCCTCTCTGAATGCCTTCGATGTTCGCCCGGCTAGCGTACGACCACGATGGACTTGCCGGTGGTTCCGTTTCCGGGGACTCGCAAGAAGTAGATCCCAGAGGAGATCTGTCGTCCCGCGTTGTCCCTCAGGTCCCAGCTCAGTGGACCAGGGCCGAGAGCAGTGAAGCTCCTGACCACTCGTCCCCCCGGGTCCACGATCAAGGCTCCGCTGATCGGCCCGGGCGCATTGCTCAGGCTAATCTGCACGCTCCGATCGGCGTGGACGGGGTTGGGCGCGACGGCCAGCCGAAGCGGCGGTGGGCTGCTGCGCTCGGCGACCGAGGAAGGCAAGGTTCCCGACGTGCGGTGGAGCTTGAGCCACGGCACGCCGACCCCGGCGTAGGACAGCAGCGATTCTCGCGCCTCCTCATGACCGGCGTAGACCATGTTTGTGGCATACACGAGCGCGTGACCAAAGTCACATCCGTAGACCATGAGGGCAGGCAGGAGCTGCTGCAGAACCCAGAAGTTGATCTGCTGGTGAGTGCCACAGGTGGGTCCCATCCAGGAGATCGGTCCCTGGCGGTAGTCGGTTACATGAAGGTAGTCGCGAGTGAACGGACACGAGTCATCGGCATGGTTTATGTAGAGCTGAAACCTTGCCATGTCACAGGATCCACCGAGCATGAGCGGCCACATGGAGTTCGCCGCCCCCTCGGCGAAATGCCAGGCGATCGGGGCAAAGCAGAGCCAGTTCACCGAGCTGGACCCGGAACTCGGTCCCGCGACGATGACCGCCTTGCCGGCGCTGAGGGCGTTCGGCAAGACGGCTCGGTTGAAGGTTTGGTCGGGGCCGTCGTGATCCGCGGCCAGGATGACCGGGTCGGGAATGAAGTTCCCCCCTACACAGGCGGAAAGTTGAAGGCTCAACTCTCGCGCTATGTCGGGCGAGGCTACATCCGTGTCCATGTCATCGCTTTGGATGGCGACGCTTCTCTGCCAATCCTGGTTGTGAGGCGTGTTGTAGTACGCCGCGATCTTCTGACAGTACATATTCGTTTCTGCGGACGATCGAGTGATCAGGCGAAAGACGGGGACATCCCAATGTCCGTCCCTGTGGATGTCACCGTAGGGCTGGTCGGAGACCGTCCAGCCACCCGGGGCCAGATCGCCCACATACACCAAGCGCGCGGGAATCTCCCGATACTCGGGGTAGGAGGCTTGCCCCGTCCATGCTCCAAAGAGCAGGACGTTCTTGTAGCGCAGGTCGGTGCCGGAGAACCACCACGCAACTTCCAGTTGAATCGCTGCCGTGTCCGGCTCACCAGGCCACCATCCGCGTATGTCCTCAAGGGTTTCAGCAATCGGCGTAACCCCGCATCCGCCGGCGCTGGTTGCCAACGCCGTGATCTCTGGCAAGCGGGCGGCACGTCCGATGATCAGAACTTCGTCGTAGCTTCGACCCTCCGGAGGGCGCTGCCCTTCCCGAGCCGAAGCCGGGAGAGCGGCGAGTCCCAGAAGCAGCAGGACGATGAAGGCGACGATACGCTTCATGACGCGTCTCCTTGTCCGGCGCTCTAAGAACCTGGCGACAGCATCCGAGTGCCATGGACATCTGCCGTTTCCGTAGAGGGGTGTGATTCACCCATGAGGGCCTCGTCCGGTCTGCACGCGTCGGACCACCGGGGTTGGCCCCGTGGTAGCTGGCGCTGGTGACATCCCGGAAGGCGGTGAGCATCGGTTCATCTCCGAACCGGGCCGGGATCGTCTCGACAACCCCGGCCCTGGTTGGTGGCGGGCTCACTCGAACTTGCCGCAGACGAAGCAACCGTCGTTCTTGACGCCATCGCGGGGTAGGCCGGGTTCGATCGGACGGAAACCTTCGCTCCAAAGCGGGCTCGAGCACGAGAGCTGCGCCTGGACCATGACTATTCCTCCTTGTGGTATTGCCCCGTGCCTGGACTCCGCCTGGCCAACCCGCCGGCCCGTTGACCGGCTGCTGCCTCCCCGCCCGTGCCTCAAAGGCCTGCAAAGACATGGAAGGCGCTGCACACTGCTGCTCATCTCAACTTCCGTGCCATCACCCCTGATATCCCCACCCGGGATCGTGACGCCCACAACCGGCTTATACACAGAGCGTTATCTCGTCGGTCAGCGGCAGCCAACAACCCCATCGCCGCATCGCCATCGGAGGAGGAGACACGAGGAGACAGATAGGTGACAAAAAGGAGACAAATGAGGCAAGAAAGGAGACAGACAGGAGACAAGGAAGACACCGGGGTTGTATCTCGAAGCGGCGGCGCGTCACTGCGGTCCGTACTACGCCGACGATGCGAACACGGCGTGCGTGCCGGCCTGGACGATCCTCGATGGTGCGGTGGGTGCCCGCCTGTGGACCGGCGGCGTGCATAAGAAAAGGCGCCCCCTGAAGGGACGCCTTCTCTCTTTGGGCTGTCGGATCGGTCCAAAGTCGCGGATTGATCCGGTGATGGCCCTGATGCCCTAGTTGCGGGTCCTGAACTTTCAGGTCGATGAGTACGCGCTGGTGCCGTTCGCGACCAGCCCGGGAGAAGGCGGGCGTGTCCGTCGACGTCAAGATCTAAGCCGGGTTGTGACTCGCGCGCGGCGTGGGCACTCTCAACCGGCCTTCTTTCCGGGGTGCTCACCGTACCCCCCGCAGGAGACACCCGGACAGATGTTTCGATCGGCTGGGAAACAGGGCATACGGCGGGGTGGCCGGGAGGGCGGGGCGTGACTTACACGGATGGTTGCACGGCGGGCCCCGGGAAGAGATCCCCGGGACCCGCGCGTGTTCTCGATCGCAGCTCTCGGTGAGTGCTCCTTCTCGAGGGCACGGCGGCAGCTAGCCCGCTTTGGTCATGAAACGACCCGGAATCCCCTGAATTGTCGTTGACTGAGCCCTTTGGAGCGGTCTTGTCATGGTTGGGCGCGCTCTGCAGCGTCGATTCGGCACCGGCGGTGGCATCGGGGCGCGATCAGGGCGCGTTGCACAGCGGTGTGTCTGAGGTGCGGGCGCACCTGGCCCCTGGTTCGGGTCCGAACTGCGTGGGATTACCTGTGGTTGTGGATAAGAGGAGGCCGAGTCTATCCAGCCCGCGCCCCGAGCACGCAGGCGATGCGGGACCAATCCTCGCGGAACGGAGAGCTCTCCGGCAGGTGGATCAGGATGCGGCGGGTGGAGGAGACGACCTGCGCCGGGACATCCTCCGGGCCTTTCCCATCAACCGGCGCGCGGACCGCGCCAGCACGCTGTTTCGGGCGAATCCGATGACGTAGTCCACCCGGGGCTGGTCATCGAGGAAGTCGAGGATCTTCGGACCGCCGAAGCCGCCATCGAGGCGGACGAGGATCCGGGCTCCCGGAAAGGCGCTGCGCACCCGCGGGATCATCCGACGCAGCACGCCCAAGACTCCCAGGCGGTCGGGGGCATCGCCGGGTCGCAGCATGGCAGTGAAGAGATACTGCTCGGCCTCGTCATCAAAGCTCAAGAACCCAAGAAGGGGCAGGTAGCACCAGGTGTCATAGTGACTGTGGAAGAGACTCAACTGCTGCGCGCCATGCGTGGGGTCGACGGTGGGATCGAGGTCGATGATCACCTGCCGGCACATGCGGTCGAGGCGAAGCCGATGCCGGTCGATGACGGTCGCGACCAGCGTCTCGCCCATCCGGTACAGATCGCGTGGACCGACCGCGTTCTCCAAGCGGGAGAGGGTCGGCTGGGAGGCGAGGGAATCACCCAGGACGGGATCGCGACCGACGAGCATCTTGTGTACCGGATCATGGGCGAGTCGCCCGGCGTCGTTGCAGTCCGCATACCCGCAGGCGAGGCCGAAGATCCGTTGGGAGAGGAGCTCGGAAAGCTTGTGATCCACCTTCCCAGGCATGCGCTCGTCGCGCACCGAGCGCGCCAGCTCCTCGATCAATCCAAGACGGGCATCAGCCACCTTGAGAAGCGCTGCTCCGCCGTCGGAGCTCGCGTTGGCCAGGTCGAACTGGGTGACGAGGGGGCGGTCAAAAAGCTCTGGAAAACAACACACGGTGTCGTGGCCTGAGTGGGCATCGGAGGGCCTCCGTGTGTGCGAAAAGCCTCTTGAACACTGCTTTTCTAGCACGCGGAGGCCTTCCTGTCACTCAAATTCGCGAATTACGCGAGTTAGGATTGTGCACCCACACACTGCGTGCCCATGGAGACTTCGTCACGAGAGCGTGACCTCGAACACGCACCGCTTGGCCCCGCAGAGCTTGGACTCCTTGAGGGTCGCCTGGACCGGCCGGCCGAAAACGGTCTCGAACGCTTCCTTCTGGTATCCGACGGTGCAGTTGCACCAGGCCGCGGGCATCCGCAGCTTGTCGACCATCGGGCAGCCGCAATCGCCTTCGGACGTCGCGACGGTGATCACGCCTTTCTGTTTGTCCCAGGTGAACTCCGTGCCCCAGTTCGTTTTGACCGCAGCGAAGTAGCCCTCCGGGTTGCCCTTGAATCTCGCCGGGAGCCGGCCCAGCTTCGCGCACTCCCGGCCGGTCTTCTCGAGAATCCCCGCGCAGGCGCCTGCCGGCATCTCCTTGGACATGAGCCCGACCATCTTCGCCAGTTGATACCGGACAAACGCCAGCCGCTGGTCCTCAGCGGGAGTCTCGCCCGCCTGTGCTTGCTCGGGCACACCAAGAAGACGAAAGGCGCAGGCGCAGACGCCAAGCCCGCAGGCGCTCTTCAGGAACTCATGACGATCCATCGTGCCTCCCTCCCAGTTGACGCCGTCCACCGCTTCCGGCAGACGGAACCTCCTCGTACAGCATAGCTGCTCCAGGGCTGGGAAACCCGGCTACGCCGCGAAACTCCCGTGGTCAGCCGATGCGGTATCCGCGATTCTTCGCTGCAGGAACGGTCAGACTTCCAGTATGGTGAGGAACCATGTGGCGAATTTGCAGGATGCGAGGGCGTTGACATGAGGGTGATGCGCCACCCCGGAGCCGACCGCGTCATCGATGTCCTCCGTTCTCAGTTCCTGCCCGGCCGTGGCCTCGACCTGGTCACCCCGACGTTCTTACTCTTCGTCTTCGAGGCGCTCCGCCGGGAGTGTGACCGCCTACGGCTCGTGCGCATGATCCTCCCGGCGGCGACCGCCGACCCCGAGATCCTCGGTACGGCAGCCGACCGTGGCGCCCGGAATCGCCTGCAGCAACGATGGCTGGCCCGGCGTTGCGGAGAGTGGATCGAGCGAAACCCGAAGACCTCGACGCATCGCTCCAGTTGTCTCTCGATCACCTGAAAAACCAGCGCAGCGAGAACGACATCCTTTACGAAACGCCGCTGAAGCACGGCCTCGACCTCTGCGTCGGAATCGAGAAGCGGATCATCGCAGGCAAGGACGTCCACGCGGTCGGCGGCGGCATCTTGATCACCTGCCTGGCGCCGAACATCTCCCGCGCGGAGACGGAACGGCTCGCACTCGGTATCGCGGAATGGCGCGTAGCGCTCGTGCCCGGAAGAGAGTGCTTCCTCAAGCCCGGCGAGACTTGGGGTGACGTGGCGCCGCTGGCCATCGAGTGCAAATGGGATCCGGGGGCGTTTGACAACGGCGCCCGTGGCAGAGCGGATCGTGGGCGGGGATGGTCCCGCGGGGGCCTCGCCTCGCGACGCCGAGCCGTTCTTGGGGAGCGAATTCGATGCCCATCGGGCCTTCCGGGTGGCGGGCACCCGGGCCGCGGCGTTCCGCTTCCATGCGGTCTATGCCTCCGCGGACACGCCGCATTTCCTTCGTCCGATCGCCGGCGGTGTCGGGAGCGGGCACGGGTTTCCCGACGCGGGGTTGAGCGGTCCCGTAGCGCCCGCGCACTCTGTTCCGTCAGCGCCGAGTGGCGTCATCCGCTGATCGGCTCGAATCCAAGCCGGCCGCGCGTTATCGCCACCCTCTTCGCCGACGCCGGCAATCACTGGGCCGCGGGCGGCGGGCGCGCCGATCCCGCCGCCGGCGTTGGGTGTGGCGCCCTCGTTCGCGTCCCGTGGTTGCGGACCTTGAACCTGGAGGTCGCCTACCCGTTGACCGGTCAGGTCAAGCGGCGCCCCGCGGCGATCTATCTCAGCCTCGGCCGGTCGTTCTAGACCATGCGCGCTCGCCGAAACGGCGGTCTGTGCTGGTTTCTCCCTCTGGGTCTGGCGTTGCTCATGGTCTTCTCGGTCCTGTTGCCCGCCCTGCCGGCTGCGTGGATGGCCCGACAACTGGTGACGCGAAGCCTCTGAACCCGCAGATCGACGCAGCCCTGAAGTCGGGAGTCCGCCAGGCGCGCGAGCAGTACGAGCGACAGGGCCGCGATCTGACCGACTCGGTGGCCGCCTGGGTTGGCGAAGCGACGGGCCGGACGGGACTCGCGGATGGTGTGTTGCGGGCGGCGGCCGGTCCCGCCGGTGCGCGATTGCCGGGGACGGACGCCGTGCTCCAGCTACCGGATGACACGGCGCGGATTCTGCGGTCGGGTGCTACCGACACCGCCCGCGTCTCGCATTCGTCGCACGCTCCTCCCCGCTCGGTAGACGTCACGCAGAATCTGGCCGACGGGAGCGTGCTGCGTGTCCGCCGTCCAACGTCCGAGGCCTGGCGAACCGACGCCGAGAACATCGCGACCGCCTTCCAGGCTGTCCGCGGTCTGCAGTCCTTGCGCGAGGAACTCGATCGCGCCTTCTGGCTGCCGTTTCTCGGGCTGTACGCCGTGTCGGTGTTGGCGGCGCTTCTGGTCGCAGGGGGGCTGGCGCGCGGCCTCCTGGTGCCGGTGCGACGCCTGGTGCAGGCCACCCAGGAGGTCGGCGCCGGGAACTGGGATGTGTGTGTGCCGGTCACCGGACGCGACGAGATCACACGCCTGAGCGAGCAGTTCAACGACATGATCCTCCGTCTCGGCGCGCAGTCTCGCCGCCAGGCGGACCTCGAGTCATTGGCCAAGTGGCGACAGACGGCCGGCGCGATGGTTCATGAGGTCAGAAACCCGCTCGGGCCGATGAAGTCCACGGCAGAGCAATTGAGCCTGTGCTACAAGGGAGAAGACCGCGAGTTCGCAGGATTCCTCGATCGGACCCCTCGCGCCTTGATCGAGCAGATCGAAAGCTTGAAGAGCGTGGTGAAGCGTTTCCAGGACTTCTCCCGTCCCGTGGATCCTGTATTCGCCCCCTTGGACCTCAACGCGCTGGTCACAGACGCCGGGGCGCTGCTGCGCGATCTGCGTGTGGAGGCGGATCTGGCGCCCGACCTTGGAACGATTCACGCCGACGGCCTGGCGCTGCGGCAGGTGCTGATGAACCTGGCGCACAACGCGCAGACGGCCACGGCCGGGCGCGAACGTTCCTGCCTGCGCCTGGCGACGCGCGCCGCAGGTGAGAGCGTCGTGTTGGAGGTAGAAGACAACGGGCCTGGAATTGCGGTGAGCGACCGGGCTCGAGTCTTCGAACCGTACCAGTCCAGGACAGCCGGCGGTCTGGGCCTGGGTCTGGCCCTGGTCAAAGGTATCGTGCTGGCGCATGGCGGCTCGATCCGTGTGGTGGATGACCGACTTGGGAATGCGTGCTTTCAGGTCGAGTTGCCGCGAAACCCCTGAGAGTAGGCTTCGGGCTTCAGCCAGGCCCTGAAGATTCGGTCGGCGGGCTGAATTCGCGGACGGTCCGCTGCCCTCTGATAGACCGCCAGTTGATGTCGTAGCGCCAGGATCTCCATCTGCATGGAAAGGCGGGTGCCCCCCACGGACCTTCCCTGTGATCCTTGGGTCTGCCCCATCGCCTCCTGCAACTGCCTCGCCAATCCGTCGTATCATGCAGTTTGGCGTGGCCGTCCGTCCGCGCCGCTTGGCCAGCTACCTGGAGGAGAAATGCCCCGACCCATCCCCGAACAAACACTTGCCCAAGTTCCTCTGCGGGTTCCGCCGGTTCCTTGCTCCCACCGAACCACATTCGCCGTCATCGCGGCGCTCCTGGCGATGCTCGTGGCCTTCCCCCTTACCGCCCAGGCCGCCCCAGGCTACCTCCGCACCCCAGCCATCCATGCAGACCGGCTCGTCTTCAACGCCGAGGGAGATCTCTGGACCGCCCGCATTGACGGAAGCGCCGTCCGGCGAATCACTTCCCACGCCGGCGACGAGGTGCTCCCCCGCATCTCTCCCGACGGAAACTGGATCGCCTTCGCCGGCGACTACGACGGCAATCGGGATGTCTTCGTCATCCCGGCCGATGGCGGCGAACCCAAGCGGCTGACCTGGCACCCGGGCACCGACGAGCCGGTCGGCTGGACACCCGATGGCAGCAAGGTCTTGATTCGGAGCGGTCGGGAAAACCCGCAGTGGCCGCCCGATATCTACACGGTGCCTCCCGACGGGGGCGAGCCGGTGAAACTCCCGATCGGCGGCGCACTCTCCTTCTCGATCGATCCCCAGTCAGGCCGTTACGCCTTCACCCGCAATGGCGGCGGCGGAACCTGGAAGCGGTACCGCGGAGGCACGGCCGACGACATCTGGGTGGGCGATCCCGCCAAGGCCGACTTTGCGCGCGTCACGACCTTCGACGGCACCGACATGGAACCGATGTGGTACGGCGGCGTGATCTATTTCCTCTGCGACCAGGGCGGCACCATGAACCTCTGGTCGATGAGCCCTGACGGAACGGGGCGCAAGCAGCTCACCCGCTTCGACACCTGGGACGCCCGCCAGGCGTCCATCGATCCGACCACGGGGCGCATCGCCTTCACGCTGGCCGCCGACATCCATATCTATGACCCGGCGAACGGCACAGAACGGCTCGTGGCCATCGACCTGCCCAGCGAGCGGACCCTCACCCGCATCCGCTACCCGGACGCCAACCAGTACCTCCGCAGCTTCGCCCTCGCTCCCGAAGGGGATCGCGTGGCCGTGGAAGCGCGTGGGGAGCTCTACTCCTTGCCCGCCAAGGAAGGCGTCACCTTGCCGCTCACCTTCGGCAGCGGCGCGCGGGAGGATCGCGTCGCCTACGACCCGAAGGGCGAACGGGTCGTCTACATCACCGACGCCGGCGGCGACGAGGCCCTGGTCACCGCGGACGCCTGGGGGCGCGGCAGTGTGAAGCAACTCGTAGCACCCGGCGTGAGCGGGCACGCCTTCCCGCCCACCTGGTCGCCCGACGGCACATGGATCGCATGGGGCGACCAGGCGAACACCCTCTGGATCGTCAAAGCCGCCGGCGGTGACCCCGTCAAGGTCGAGCGGGCCGAGCACTGGGAGATCAGCGAATACACCTGGAGCCCCGATGGCCGCTGGCTGGCCTACAACAAACCCGACCAGCGTGGCCGCGGCGTGATTTACATCTACGATACGAAGGAAGCCAAGATCCATCGCGTGACCGACTGGACCACCGAGAATCGCACGCCAGCCTGGGACCCCGACGGCCGCTATCTCTACTTCATCAGCGACCGGGTAGTCCAGCCGCTCCTCGGCGACCTGGGCGACTTCGACCAGATCCAGATCAACCCGGCGCGACCGTGCCTCGTGCTGCTCCGGCCCGATGTGAAGAACCCCTTCGCCGCCATCGAGGGGGCGCCACCGGGCCCCGATGACAAGAAGGATGATAAGGACGGCAAAGGAAAGAAGGCCGACCAGGACAAGGACAAGAGCAAGGACGCCAAGAAGGACTCCAAGAAAGATGGCGGGGACAAAGACGACGCCGACAAGAAGGACGAGAAGCCAGAGCCGGTAGAGATCACCTTCGACGGCATCGAGAATCGCATCGTCGAGGTCCCGGTGGAGCCTGGCCGTTACTTCGGGCTGGGCGCCACCAGCGGCAAGCTCTTCTATCTCTCCCTGGAGCTGCAGCCGTTGTTCCAAGGCGAATTCGGCGACGAGGACGAGAACGGGGGCGGAGCACTTATCTCCTTCGATCTGGAGGAGAAGGAGGCCAAGCCGTTTCTGGAGGGAGTGGAAGCCTTCGATCTTCAGCCCAAGGCCGGCAAGATTGCCGTGCGCAAGTCCAACCACGGCGGCCTCTTCGTCTTCGATGCCGACACGCCCCCCGGCGACGAACAGGACAAGAAGAAGGTCTCGACCGACAACATCGTGATCGAACTGGATCCACGCGAGGAATGGCAGCAGGTTTTCTTCCAGGCCTGGCGAAGGCTCCGCGACCACTACTGGGACGCCGGGATGCACGGCGTGGATTGGAAGGCCGTGCGCGACCAGTACGCGACCCTCCTGCCGCGGCTGGGCGCGCGCGCCGATCTGGGAGACCTCATTGCCGAGATGATCGGCGAGCTCTCCACCTCCCACACGTATGTCTGGGGCGGTGACCGCGGGGTCAACGTGCCCCGCGTGGCCACAGGGCTCCTCGGCGCCCGTCTCCAGCGGGAAGGAGACGCCTTCAAGGTCGAACGGATCTTCCGCGGCGCGCCGGCCGACCGCGTTCGCTCTCCGCTCGACGAACCGGGCTCGATGGTGAAGGAAGGTGAGTACATCCTCGCGATTAACAATCGGCCGTTCGCAGAAGACCTGCCGTTCGAGGCGCTGCTGGGCGGGCTCGCCGGCAAGCAGGTCCTCCTCACGGTGAATGCCAAGCCGACTCCGGAGGGCTCGCGCACCGTGGTGGCAACCGCCATGAAGGGCGGCGACGAGTATAGCCTGCGCTACGCCGACTGGGTGCGCCGCAATCGGGAGTATGTGACGGAGAAGACCGGCGGCAAGATGGGATATGTCCACATCCCCGACATGGGCGGCCGCGGACTCAAGGAGTTCGACACCTGGTTCTACCCGCAGTTGGACAAGGAGGGGATGGTCGTCGACGCCCGGTGGAACGGCGGTGGGTTTGTCTCGCAGCTCATCATCGAGCGGCTCATGCGGCGCGTCATTTCCTTCGATCGTGCCCGCGGTGGAGGCACCAGCACCTACCCCGACAAGGTGCTCAACGGTCCGTTCGTGGTGCTTACCAACGAGTATGCCGGCTCCGACGGCGACATTTTCCCCAAGGCGGTCCAGCTCGCCGGTCTGGCCCCGGTGATCGGAAAGCGATCGTGGGGCGGAGTCATTGGCATCCGCGGAATCTGGGAGATGGCGGATGGCGGTGGAGTGACGACTCCGGAGTTTGCTTGGTGGCAACCGAAAGGCGGCTGGGCGATCGAGAACCACGGGGTCGATCCCGACATCGAAGTCGACAACCTGCCCCAGGAGCTCGGCCGCGGCGTCGACGCCCAGCTCGACCGTGGCATCCAGGAGGTTCTGCGCCTGCGCCAGGAGAAACCCCCGGTGGTGCCGAACTTCGGCCCGGCGCCGGACCACAGCCGGAAGGCTTTCCAGGGGGAAAAGTAGGCGGCTCTGAGATTGGGCTTCGGGCTTCGGGAGGGCAGATTCGGAAGGGGCATCGGGCTTCAATTCGTGGCCTCCAGAGACTGCTCGGCGTCCTCCGACCCGAAGCCCGAAGCCTCCGAATCTCAAGGTCCTCATGCCTTTCCTTGACCGCCACGCAAACACAGCCACATAATTACGAACTGTCGAGTTGGTCGATTACCATAAGAAAGGATCCCGAGCATGGCTTCCTCCCAGGGCTACTACCGGCACCCCACCATTCATGGCGACAACATCGTTTTCGTGAGCGAAGACGACCTTTGGAGTGTTTCGGCAGAAGGCGGCATCCCGCGCCGACTCACCGACACTCCAGGCGCGGTCGTGTTTCCTTCGCTTTCTCCGGACGGGAAGCAGGTGGCCTTCAGCGCCCGGGACGAGGGTCCGCTTGAGGTCTACGGCATGGACGCGGAGGGCGGCCCGCCGCGGCGCTTGACCTGGCTCGGCACCACCAGCATCGTTTCCGGCTGGATGCCCAACGGCCGTTCCGTGGTGTTCTCCAGCGACTGGCGCAGGCCTTTCCTGCGTGAACAGATGCTGCATGCGGTGCCGGTGGGAGGTGGTTCCCCCGTCCCCCTCGATCTCGGACCGGCCCGCGCCATCTCCTGGCAACGCGACGGGCGCGGAGTGGTCCTTGGCCGCAACTCGGGCGATCCCGCCCGCTGGAAGCGCTACAAGGGCGGCACGGCGGGCACCATCTGGGTTGACCGGCAGGGGAACGGTGAGTTCGCCCAGCTCCTGAAGCTCGCCGGAAACCTTGCCAACCCGATGTGGATCGGGGAACGGATCTGGTTCCTTTCCGACCATGAGGGATACGGCAACCTCTACTCCTGCACCCCCACCGGTCGCGGCCTGCGCCGCCACACGCACCACGAGGACTACTTCGTCCGCTTCCCGGCCACCGACGGTCGGCGCATCGTCTACCACGCCGGTGCGGATCTCTTCGTCTTTGACCCGGAGAAAGACGAAGCGCGCAAAGTGGAGATCCGTCTGGCCAGCCCGCGCGCACAGCGGGCCCGCAAGTTCGTCCCCGCCACCCGCTGGTTCGAGGGTTTCGACCTGCACCCGAACGGACACTCGATCGCCTCGGTGCACCGCGGCGGGTTGTACAGCATGGGGCTCTGGGAAGGCGCCCCGGATCGTCTCGGCAACCCGGCGGGCATACGCTACCGGCTCGCCTCGTGGCTGCCCGACGGCCGGCGGATCGTCGCCGTGACCGACGAGGGCGGCGAGGAGAGCCTGGTGCTCCTTTCCGCCGATGGCGCAGCCGCGCAGCCGACAGCATCGGCGGCGGCGCCAGCCAAAGGCCGCCGCTCCGCCAAGAGCGACACTGCCGCCGCCCAGGCGGCCGAACGTCCCGAGTTCGGCATCCAGAAGCGAATCGCCGGGGATTTTGGCCGCGTTATCGACCTCGCACCGGCTCCCTATGGGCCGGACCGCGTCGCCTTCACCAACCAGCGACACGAACTGATTCTGGTTGACCTCGCTACGGCCAAACACCGCGTCATCGAGCGAAGTGCGCACAACAGGATCTCGGGAGTAGCGTGGTCTCCTGACGGTCGCTGGCTCGCCTACGGGTTCGCCGAGGGAGAGCGCAACAGTTCCATCCATCTCTGCGAGGCCGCGACGGCCAAGGTCACCGCGGTGACCCGCGCCGAGTTCTTCGACATGCAGCCCGCCTTTGACCCGGAAGGCCGATACCTCTATTTCGTGTCGTTCCGCGTCTTCGATCCCATCTATGACGGCATCTACTTCGACCTCGGTTTCCCCAAGGGGAGCCGGCCGTTCCTCGTGCCCCTCCGCGAGGACCTGCCGTCCCCGTTTGCCGCGGCAACGAAGCCGTTGCGCGCCCCCGGCGCCCCTCTGCCGAACGGCAAGGACGACGACGAGAAGAAGGACGACCCCAAGACTGCGGCGAACAAAGACGCTCCCAAGACTCCGCCGACCGTGGAGATCGATCTCGACGGCATCGACGACCGGATCGTCGCCTTCCCGGTGCCGGAGGGGATCTACACCGGCATCCTTGGCACGAAGAGCCGCGTCTTCTTCACGTCGGTGCAACCCGAGGGAAGCCTGGATACGGGCTTCATGGACACCGGCGAACCGTCGGCCAAGGCGCAGTTGCAGGCCTGGAGCTTTGATGAGGATAAGGTCGAGACGGTCGTCGAGCGTTGCACCTCGTTCGGGCTCTCGCTTGACGGAAAGGCGCTCTCCGTGCGCGTCGGCAACCGGCTGCGCGTCATAGGCTCGGGCTTTAAGTCGGAAGGCAAGACCATCAAGGACGAGCCCGGACGCGAAAGCGGCTGGATCGATCTCGATCGCGTCCGTCCTCTGGTGGAGCCCGCGCAGGAGTGGCAGCAGATGTTCCGCGAGGCCTGGCGGCTGCAGCGCGACCAGTTCTGGACCCCCGACATGTCGGGCCACGATTGGGTGGCGGTACATGACCGCTACCAACCGCTGGTAGACCGCTGCGGCACTCGCTCCGAGTTCTCTGACTTGGTCTGGGAAATGCAGGGTGAGCTGGGGACATCGCACTGCTACGAGATGGCCGGCGACTACCGGCCCGGTCCGGCCTGGATGCACGGGTTCCTCGGCGCCGACATAGAGTGGGACCGGCGCCGTCATGCCTGGAAGATCGCCCACATCCCGCATGGGGATTCCTGGAATCCGAAGTCGAGTTCACCGCTGGCGGCGCCCGGCTTGAACATCCGGGAAGGGGACGAGATCCTCGAGGTGGCCGGCCTGCCGGTCAACGCCGAGGTCTCTCCCTACGAACGGCTCGCCAATCAGGCGGGGAAGGAAGTCCGTCTCGTCATCCGCACCGCCGGCGAGGTAGCCCAGCCCGCTGCCCGCAAGGGTGGACGCGCGGCGCGAGCGCAGGCTCAGCCCGGACGGACGCCGGATGAGGTGCGCGCGGTGGTGGTGAAGACGCTTTCGTCCGAGTCAGCACTGCGCTATCGCGACTGGGTGGAGGCCAATCGCGCGTGGGTGCACGAGACCTCCGGCGGGCGCGTCGGCTATGTGCACATCCCCGACATGGGGCCGCGCGGTTACGCTGAGTTCCACCGTTCCTTCATGGGCGAGGTGAACCGATCGGGACTCCTCATCGATGTGCGATACAACGGAGGAGGGCATGTCTCGCAGCTCGTCCTCGAAAAGCTCTTGCGCAAGCGGATCGGCTACGACGCCAACCGGTGGGGCACGCCGCAGTCCTATCCGGTGGACGCGCCGATGGGTCCGATGGTCGCGCTGACCAACGAGTACGCCGGCTCCGACGGCGACATCTTCTCGCACGGCTTCAAGCTCTTCGGCCTGGGACCGCTCGTGGGCAAGCGGACCTGGGGAGGCGTGGTCGGCATCTGGCCGCGCCACTCCCTCGTCGACGGCACGCTGACCACCCAGCCGGAGTTCTCGTTCTGGTTCAAGGACGTGGGCTGGGGCGTGGAGAACTACGGCACCAACCCCGACATCGAGGTGGAGATTCGTCCCCAGGACTGGGCTGCCGGCAACGATCCACAGATCGCCCGCGCGCTGGCTGAGGTGGAGAAGCTCGTCCGCAAGCTCAAGCCGCGCGTGCCTGAACTCAAAGGCCGGCCGCGGATCAATCCCGGGAGGCTGCCGCGTATCAAGTGAACCTCGTGGCCACCTTCTGACGGACTCGTGATGACAAGAGACCCCGCGTCGGTGTCTGGACCGGTGCGGGGTCCATTTGCCAAGGAGGTTACGGTGACGCATCTTCTCGATCCCCGGTTCGCTCGGCTGCGGTCGCCAGGGGCGACTCTGCTGTTGCTGCTTGGGTCTCTCGGGCTCCTCATGCTCGTTACCGGCGAAGTGTCGGCGGCCACCAAGCCGGGGCCGAAGAACCCGGCCCGGCCTGCTTTCACGCCTCCCGCCATCTTCGATCGCGTGGAAGAGGTCCGGCTGGAGAACGGCATGCTCTTCCTGCTGCTCCCGCGTCACGAAGTGCCGATCGTAAGCGGTCGCATTCGCTTTCGCGCCGGCAACGTCGATTGCCCAGCCGGACGCTCGGGTGTGGCGCACATGTTCGAGCATATGGCATTCATGGGCACCGATCGGATCGGCGCGAAGGATCGCCCGGCCGAAATCGCGGTGGAGGACAGCCTGAAGTCGGTCGGACGAGCGCTCTGCGCCGAGGTGGCTCTACACGAAGAGGGCGACACCGCCAGGGTGCGCGGCCTCAAGAATGAGTTAGACCGGCTCGGGCAGCGTCAGTACGATCTCACCAACCTGAATGAGTTCAACCGCCTTTACGACCGCTACTCCTACTACTTCAACGCCTGGACCAGCCCGGACTTCACCAGCTACGAGACCGACGTGCCCGCCAATGCCCTCGAAGTCTGGATGCTGATGGAGAGCGAGCGGATCCAGAACCCCTCATTCCGTGGTTTCTACCGCGAGCGTGACGTCGTGATCGAGGAGCGCCGCCAAAGCGAGGACGATCCGACCGATCAGGCCTGGGAGGCTCTCGGCGCGACGGTTTTTGCGGCGCATCCCTACCGGCTGCCGGTTCTGGGCTTCATGAGTGACTTGCGGACCCTCCCGCAGGAGGCGATGGAGGAGTTCTACCGTACGTACTACGCCCCCGGCAACGCAGTCTGTTCCCTGGTCGGGGACTTCGATCCGGCAGAGGCAAGACGCTTGATTGCCGCCTACTTCGGCGACATCCCCGCGGGACCCTCGCCGCCTCCGGTCAACACGGTCGAGCCTCCCCAGCAGGGCATGCGGAGAACCGTGCTTCGGCAGGGCACCGAGCGCGAGCTCTTCCTCGCCTTCCACGGCTTCGTGCCGACAGACCCCCGCTACGTCACGGAGACTCTTCTGGCCGACGTCCTCAGTCGCGACATCACGAGCCGCCTCGATCGACGGCTGGACATCAAGGAGAAGGCCGCGACCGGCGTCTGGGCCTCGGCTTCGGGAGACCGCTATCCCGGACTGCTCCTCGTCCACGCCAAGCCGCTCGAAGGGTTCACGAACGAGCAGGTCGAGACGATGGCCTGGGAGGAACTGGCGGGGGTTGTCTCGAACCCCGTCACCCCCGAGAAGCTGAAGGAGATCCAGACCTCGCGGCGTAAGCGGTTCTATCGCCAACTCGTCACCGGCCCTGCCTTGGCGGACTTCCTGGTCGATGGGCAGATGGTCTACGGCGACTGGCGCCGGGCGATCGACGTGGTGCGAAGGACCGACGAAGCTACGGCCGACGATGTCACGGCGCTCGCGAAGCAGATGTTCACCACGGATCGCGCGACTGTGATCCTGGTCGAGCCGGAAGCCCAGGCAGCCTCGGAGCAGGGAGGGCAGCGGTGATGCCTACAACGCCACGAACCACCCACGGGCATGCCACGGCGGGGTCGGTCACCTTCTGCCGCCGCGCCTCGGCCCGGCCTGTCACCTTTCGCCACCGCGCCTCGACCCGGTCGGCCGCCTTAACTGTGTTCCTCTTCATCCTGGCCGTCTCGATCTTCGCTCCCGGCGCGTTGGCGCAAACGCCAAGACACCCGGACGATCTGACCCTGAAACCGCTCACGCCCAAGCCACTTGGCGCCGAACAAGCCACGCTGCCTTGTGGCATTCCGGTGGTTCTCTACCCGAGCCGTGACTTGCCGATCCTCGACCTCACGATCCAGTTCAAGATGGGAACGCGCTATCTGCCGGCCGAGAAGCACACGGCCTGCGGCCTGCTTGGCAGCCTTTGGCGGGATGGCGGGACCACGACGATCCCGCCGGACTCTCTGGATGCGGTGCTGACCGCACTGGACGCATCCGTGAAGGCAAACATCTGGGCACGCACCGGCGGAGTTTCGGTCAGCCTGAGCCGCGAGGACATGGAGAAGGCGCTTCCCCTCTGGCGCGACGTGGTGATCCATCCCGGGTTCGACGCCGGTCGCCTGGCGCGGGCCAAGGCCACCCGTCTGCAGGAGCTCCAGGCTATCAACAACGAACCCAGGACGATTGCCGAGAAGCGGCTGGGCTGGCTGGTGTACGGAGAGGGGTTCCCGACCTCCCGCCTGGAAACACGGCCCGACATCGAAGGCGTGACGGTAGAAGACTTGTTGATCCTGCACCGGCGCTTCGTCCGTCCGGAGAACGCGTTGATCGGCGTGAGCGGCGATTTCGACCGCGAGCAGATGCTTGCGCTTCTGGACAAGCTGTTCCGCGATTGGAAGGTTCCGGGACCGTACGAACCGCCGGTGATGGAGCCGTGGATCGCGCGTCCCGAGCCCGGGGTCTATCTCCTCCGGGGCGACTACGAGCAAAGCCAGATCCGGGCAGCGCGCATCGTCGACCTGACGGATGAGTCGCCCGATTTGGCACCCGCGAATTTGCTGAGTTCGGTGCTCGGGTACCAGCGTGTCTTCTACCGCACGCGCGAAGAAGGACTGTCGTACGGCACATTCATGTCCCTCAACGTCGGCCCGGAGAGAACCCTGATCCGTGGCGCCGGCTCCGGGCGCGGCGATGCCACCCTCCCGCTGTTGCGCGCCATTCTCGAGGAAACGAAGCGGATGGAGAAGGATCCGGCAACGGCGACGGAGCTGCAGTCAGCCAAGGTCTCCGTGATCGGCTCCGAGATCCAGACCGGGGAAACTCCGGCAGCGCTCGTCCAGCGCACGGTAGGGGACATTCTACAGGGGAGGCCGGCGGATTTCCGTCCACGTTACGTCGAACGCGTGCAGGCGGCCTCCTCGGGTGATCTGGCCCGACTCACGAAGCAGTATCTCACCGGCAACGATTGGGTCATTCTGGTACTCGGCAACCCCGACCAATTCGGCGGCTCGCTGGAAAGCCTCGGGCTCGGGCCGCTGCACGAGCTCGCGCCTGTGAAGTTCGGGGAGTAGAGGGGAAGTAGAGAAGGACGGCTGATCAGCCGGCCTGATCGATGTGAGGCGGCGGATCCCCGGCGTTCAACCGGAGATCCGCCGCACCCGCGTCAGTCGAAGATCGGGTTCTTCTCCACGGTGAGTGGCTCGTGAACTCCCGCTGACTTCAACTCCATCTCCTCGACAAGGATCGACGGCGTGATGATCGAGACCTGCTGGTAGCCACCGAATCCAGGCACGGGTTGCAGCAGGTTGTACACCTGCGCATCCGCCCCCAGCGCTGTGATGTCCCGCAGGGAGCGCACCGACACCGCGTCGAAGCCGAGACCGCGGACAGGCTCGACCCGCCCATCTTCCGCGTAGACTCGGTACACGAGAAGCGGGGGGGCGAGCAGTTCCGGCTGGCTTTCTTCTGCGCGCTCTGTGGTCCGGTAGAGATCCGAGAAGCGCGGATCTTCGAGCTTCCGCACCAGGAGGCCGTATTCGATCCCCTGCTCCCGGCAGAGATCGCGCAAGCCTCGGAGCATTTTCTCCCACGGTCTGGGATCGGACGATGTCACCAGAAGGTTCGTAATGCCGGGAACCGTCATCTGCTGCGCCGTGGATCGAGCGTGCCCATTGGAGCGCTCCAATCCTTCCACCGGTTGCCGGCCCATGGGAAGATTGATCAGCCGACCGTTCTCGACCAGCGTGATGTCCCGGCTCTCCACCCCCTCATCATCCACCACCGCGGTGCCGACCAATCTCCTACCGCCCCATGTCTCCAGTTTCGGTTGGTCCTGGATGCTCACGAAGGAGGGAAGGACTCGCCGCTTCAACTTGCCCGCGAGCTTGCCCACGGGCATGCGCTGGTTCATCCATTCTTCCGTGGTAAGGGGCTTGCGGACCAACGTGAGCTGTGCGGCGAAAAGCTGAGCGATGAACTGGGCCGAGGCTACCTCGGTGAAGAGGACCGGCCCTATGTACTCATCCAGAAGCGACCCGAAAGCCATTTCCCGCAAATCCGCGGCCAGACGGCGAGCATCTTCCGTCAGAGTCGCCGCGGCGGGAAGACCGTCGTCCTGGTGGAGCAGGTAGGAGACGAACCCGGTCAGGCGTTGACCATCCCCGGCCTGGAGCGTGGCGCTCATATCGAGAGCCTGACCGGCCATTCCCTTGCGGTGTCTGCTTCCTTCTGAGTTCACGTACCACTGATTGGTCGAATGCCCGGACCAGGTCACACGCCAGTCCTGCAGGTCCGAACTCTTCCGAAACGCGCTTGCAGCCAGACGGACGCAACGGCTCGCCTCCTGACGGTCGGCCGTCAGCGGCACCGTCGGGCCGAGGGAAACGAACGGTTCGGCCGGGGTGAAGTCGGCGAGGACTTTCTTGGGCGGATTCGCCTGGAGATAGGCCTTCTTGCCGGCCAGGCTTTCGAGCGCACTCTTGTACATGGCGTCGGTCTGGTACCAGATCTCGTGTCGTAGGGCGTCGTAGTTGTTCTCATCGACCAACCCACCGGGGCTGACCCAGATGTTGCGCCAGTCCTGGTAGAAGTTGGTGTTGTCCAGGCCCGGATCCCCTACCCGCAGGCCGATCATCAAGCCGCGACTCCTGGATGTCGAGCTGTCAGTAAGCGCCGTATAACGCGATTCCAAGGTCGCGTCCCGGTGCTCCCGAACGCGATAACTCAGGAAGTACGGAGGGTTCATACCGGGAATGGCAAGCCCCTTGCCGGACCGGTCCAGCTCGTCCTGCATGGCTCGAAATACAGCGTCGTCCTGGAGGGTGTCTGCCGCCCTCACAGTGGAGACCGGCATGAGCACGACGAGCATGAGGATCAAGAGAGACAAACAGACAGCGGCAGTTGCTTTCACGTTGCACCCCTCAGTTCTGCGCTCTGCGCGGTTCCAGGTCATCGAGGTCTCCCGGCGCATGCAGTGACTTCCGGGCGGGCGGGGAAAGAATCGGAGGTTTTTCCTGCTCTTTCTCTCGTTTTTCCACTTCGATCTCCGAGACTAAGATGCTCGGAGAGACGGCGGAAACCGGGACCCATCCAGACTCGGCGCCACACGTGCCGTTGAAAACGCCGCCATCGTCACCCGTGACCAGGATCTTGCTGAACGAGGTCAGCGGCGTGCCGACGATGTCGACCCCCCGCACCACCTCGTCCGGCCGCCCATCGGCATAGACCCGTGTGACCAGAAGAGGAAGAACCTTGAACGCCTGCGGTCCCTCCCGACCGGTCTGGGTGAACCCTCCCGAGATGTCATCGAAGATCAGCCCGTAGGGCTTCTTCTGCGTGCGGCACTCCTCCACCAGCATTTCCCGGAGTCGGGGGTAGGGTACGGTCTTGGCTGACTCCACGAGCAGATTGCCCATGCGCGAGACGACCTGGAAGCCGCTCTCTCGCCGCCCGTGTCCGTTGCTGACGGGAAAATTGGCGATGGGCGAACGGGAACAGAGGAAGTTGCGCAGGATGCCTTTGTCCACCACGGTGACCCGCTCCCCCGGCATCCCCTGGTCGTCAAACCGGTAGTACCCGCGCAGGTCCGTGCCCTTGAACGTCGACAGAGTCGGATCATCATAGACGCTGATGAACGTGGGCAGAATCTCTTCGCCGACCTTTTTGGTGAATGTTTGCCCCTCGGAGACGCTCTTCTGCCGGTGGGCCTCGATTCGGTGCCCGAAAATCTCGTGGAAAAACACCCCGCTGGCTCGATTGCGGAGGATGGCGGGTCCGATGTAGGGCTCCACTATTGGAGCGTTGATCAGCGCCTTCAGTTCTCCCACCAGCCTTTCCGCCGCGGCCTGAACCGTCGCCTCGTCGGGAAGGTGTGCCGGCGTGGCGGCGGAGAAGGTCTCGGGTCGATACAGTTCCATGCCGTCCTGCGCCATCCCGGAAACGCTCAAAGAGAAGCGCAGATAGTGATTCTCGTGTGCCTGGCGACTCCCGTCGCTGTTGACCAGGTAGGCGGTGCGATCCGCGGCACGCAGGCCGACCCTGGATTCGTAGATGAAGTCAAACTGGCTGAAGTAGCTGGCTGTCTGCCGGATGATGTCGCGCCAGGCCAGGGTGTCAAGCTGTGTATAGGTCGAACTCTCCTCGAACGTCTGCGGCGCCGCGGTCGAGAAGTCGGGCGAGAGGTCCTCCTCCGCCACCTTGACCTGGCGGTTGCTCAGGACCTTGGTGTATCGCTCCCGTGCCCTCTGAAGCTGGTACTCTGTCTCCGACCAGAGCGCGGCCCGAATCGCCCCCGTGTCGGCCTCGATGGGAAACGCAATGATTCGACGTGGCCGGAAATTGTTCCTCCAGTTCCCTCCACGGATCTCATGGGTATTGTCCAGCTCGGTACTACCCAAGCGCAGGTCCAGATCGAGAGAACGGGAGAAGCTGGAGCTGGGTGCCAGGAGTCCTCCATCGCGGGCATCGAGTCCCCACCCCCTTTCCTCAATCACCTCGTACTGGAGGAAGTAGACCGAGTCAGGCTGGATGGAGGAGAGATGCGTCATGGAGCGGATCAGCTCCTGCTGCATGATATCCAGCAGCGGAGACGACGCCGCCCGGATTGAGCCCGGGAGGAGAAACGTGAGCGCCAGGACCAAGGCGAACCAACGACCGACTCGCTGATACATACGACCTCCATGTGTTTCGCCCGTGAGCCCCGGGAGCCGCGCACGGGCCGCGCACCGGGGTTTCCATCCTCTTCCGCGATGGCGACAGAGAGTGTGGCAGGAAATCCGGGCGGCGGGAAAGCGTTTTCCGGGCACGGCCCCCAGGCCGGCGTCGGCGCCCTTCGCGGCTCCTGCCGGCTTCTCTTCGGCCGCGGCCATGACACCCGCCATCGTATCTCGCCCGAAGCGCCGATTGCCGGCGAGTGCCGGGCGCCCCCCTCGCACGATGGAGGCCCGGTTCGGCCTGGCGCAGCGGATCAGGGTCGCGAATAAACGACCTTTGCGGTTGCGAAGCACCGCCCGATCAGAAATGATGTTTCGTGACCGTTGCTTTCCTGGGTTCTTGCGTAACTCGATCCTCGCCGCCGTCGAGAGCTCGCCGGCCGGATCCACAAACGGGAGTGATCAACGGCCGGGCCCGAACGGCCTCGGAAGGAGACGTGATGCCTGTGCGCATCGTCCGACGAATGCGAATCGGTTCCAGCTACGGCTCGAACAGACGGGTGATTCGATATGCACTTGGTCCCTTGTGCGCGATCGTTCTGCTGGTCTGGTTGCTTGCCTCGTGCAGTGAAAAGGAGTCGACGAATCCGGTGTGCCTCCAGGGCAGCCAGGGCACGATTCGGGGGCGGATTATCACCGGAGGGGGAGAACTCGCCTCGATCAGGGTGGCCGCCGAGCCGATTAACGGTGCGGCTCCGAACTTCGCCCGCGCCACGGTGCCCGTAGACTCCCTCGGCCGCTTCGAGTTGATGCTTCCCTTGGGAGCGTACCTGCTCCGACCGGTCCTGGATGGCGTCAGCACGTATCTCTACTACTCGGACGCCGGGCTCACAACCATCCCGGCTCGGGCCAAGACTCTCAATCTGGTTCAGGCCGGCCAGATCGTGGAGGCCGACCTGCTCGGCGGAAGCCTGCGGATTCAGATTCGGTTTCCGTCCGGGTCGGACGACCGGCAGCGAGAGAGCGTGGCGCTGCAGCTCGAGAGCCTCGACCCACCCTATGCCTGGGCTGCCGTCCGCGTTGCCCGGAATGCAAACTTGGTCGACGGGATCGCCAAGGTTGACATTCCGTTCTTGCCGGCCTTGGACTACTCCCTTAGCTTCCGATCCTCCTACAACGAAGATGTTCGGCTGGGTGGCGGAAGTGAGCCGGAGAACGCGGGTCGGATTACGGTTTCGGACGGCCAGGTAACCGTCTGTAGCGAGGATATCGAGGCTCCTGGACACCTACAGGGCAGGATTGAGGGCGATCGGCCCCAGCCTTACGAATCGGTCGACATCACCTTGTTCAGCGCCGACTCCGTACGACTGGCTACCTGCTACCTGAGAGAAGGCCGGGACTTTCGGATCGGGCTCTACCATCCCGAGCCTGTCCGCGTCTGCCTGACGACGCGAGGCATCCAGCGATGGTTCGGAGGCGACTCCTTCTCCCATGCCACGCGGATCGACCTCAAACCGGGGCAGTTGATCGACGGTATCGAGATCACGGACGGTGGCTTTCACATCACGTTGGAAGGACCCGGAGCCTGGAGCTACCATAACGCCTTGATCCAGGTGATCGACGGGTTCGGCAGGACATTGACGAGATCCCCGTTGCATCTGGATGAGCGGGCGGACGTCACCGTTCCGAACCTCGGACCCGGATCCTACTATCTCCAGGTCATTCCCGAGGACGACCAGATCTGGCTGCCACAATGGTACGAGTTGGCTGACTCGATACAGTACGCCACACCACTGGTCATTCCCACGGAAGGCGGCCTGGTGAACGCGACGTTCCACCTGCGCGCCGGCGGGAGCCTGGCCGGTAGCGTGACCCGTGAGGATGCGTCCGTGGTCGGCCAGATTGAACTCTTTCTGTCCTCGCTTGCGGACTCCACGGTGGTTCTGCGCCGGGCTTCCGCTCACGTGGCCACGGGAGCCTTTCGCTTCGTCGGTCTGTCCGACGGCGACTACCGGCTGGGTGTCGCATGGTATCGCGTTCCCGTGCGCTGGTATCCGGGCGTGGCAGACTGGCGGGCAGCGGGAGTGCTGTCGATTCGCGATTCCGGCGAGGTTGCGGGCGTGGACTGGAGGATTCCGCAATGAAGATGAGTCATCTTCACGCCCCTTCTTCACGTAGGGCGCTCCTCATTCTTCCGATTTTATTAGCTCTCTTGCCTTGCTGCGAAACATCGTCGAACACGCCGGCGTGCTGTCCGCCTCCCGCTTCGGGCACGATCCGGGGCACTGTCCACGCACCGGGCGACTCGGTGCACTTGGCCGTCGTCGCCGAGGGTGTCTTCGCCGATCACAATCGCCGAGCCTCCTTCCGCGCACCCTGCGGCGAACAGGGTGGCTACGTCCTCGACGTGCCGGAGGGGCGCTACCTTTTGCGAACCGATTTCGGAAATCACTATTACTACAAGGCGAACGGGCCCGTTCGCCTGTCGCGCGATGCCGACACACTGACCGTGCGGGGAGGCGAGATTCTCGACCAGGTCAATCTCGTCTTCGGTGCGGGCATGTTCGACCTCACGCTGCCGGCTGGGCTCGACGGCACGATGCTGAACGTCTCCCTGCGCGATACCGCGCCAGATCCCCGTTCCCGGGCTGAGTACGCCTCGGTGTCAGCCCGGGCGCAGGATGGGCATCGCCGGGGATCGTTCGGCTCGGTTCCGCCCGGAGCGTATTTCATTCGCGCGAATCTGAGCTTCGGAGGACTCCAGCAGCCGTTCTGGATGCCTTTCACGCGCGACCCGCAGGCAGCGGATACGGTTTCGATCGAACCGGGAGAAAGGGTCATCTACCGCGCCACGCTAGCGTCCCCAGCCGCGCGGATCCGAGGGCAGATCCAGGGAAGCTGGCAGCGGCTGGGCATCGGCGTCCCCCAAGTGTCGTTGTACGACGCCGATTCGCTCAAAGTCGCGTCGGGCGCCGCGGACGTCTTCGGAGTGTTTCAGTTCGATCTCTATTTGATCGAGCGGGTCCGTGTCCGAGTCGGGCTCGGAGAGGCCTCGTTTTGGATCGGGGGAACCTCATTCCGCGAGGCGACCGAGTTCGTTCTTGCTCCCGGCGAGGAGGTCGAGGTCGCAGGGCGAATGGAAAGCGCGATTCTCCTAACAGTCGTCGCCGATCAGGGGATCGAGAGCCCGTCCTATGCCGTGGTCCGCGTGTTCGATGCCACCGGGCGTGTCGAGATTGTCTGCACGCCCCGGATTCAGCCCCCGGATCTCCTGGCGATCCCGGGACTCCTGGGCGGCACCTATCGCCTTCGCATCGAGCCGTCCCATCAGGCGGACACGGAGTGGCTCCCCCAGTGGTACGACCGCGCGCCCACGCCGGAAGCGGCCACGCCGATCGTCGTCCCAGCGGGTGGAGAGGTTGTTCCGATGACCGTGCGCCTTCTCACCGGAGGCACGATCGAAGGCCTGGTCCTCGACTACCAGGACAACCCGGTTACGTTCTTCGGCTCGATTCTGACTCCTGCGGATCAAGACACTTGCCTCCGGCGCGACTACGTCAGCGACCCCGATGGGCAATTCCGATTCATCGGGCTTTCGGATGGAGACTACAAAGTCGGAGTCACAAACCGCTTCCTTTCCGCGGACGGCTCATGTTCCGGATCCCCATCCGACAGCCTGATCTGGTACCCGGGCACGCCATCGTGGGACTCCGCCGCGGCGATCTCGATTCGTGGGGCGCAGGTCGTTTCGGATCTGGAGTTCCGTCTCCCGGCCCGGTCGGCCGCAATGGAAAGGCTGGATCCCGCCCGCTCCCCCGGTGCTAGAATGCCGTGACTGGCCCCCGACGACTCGGAGGTGGGTGTGGTGTGGAAAGAGACCGCGGTTCGCCATCCGGGCGAGACGGTCTTCGAGAAGGGAGGATCCGATGTCGATCCGCATCGACGGCCGCAGCCTGAAGATTGAAGACGTTGTCCGCGTAGCCCGGCACTCTGAGCCGATCGAACTGGCGCCCGATGCCGTGGATCGCATCCGCACCTGCCGCGGGATGCTCGAGAAGAAGATCGCCGCCCACGAGATCATGTACGGGGTCAACACGGGGATCGGCGAGTTCTCCGAGGTGGTGCTGACCGACGAGCAGGTGCAACAGTTTCAGCGCTATCTGATCTACAACCATGCGGCCGGGATCGGCAAGCCCTGCCCGATCGACCACGTCCGCGCGGCGATGCTGAGCCGCATCAATGTCCATTCCCGCGGCCATTCCGGATGCCGCCCCGAGATCACCCAGACCTACGTGGCGATGCTGAACCGGGGCGTCACCCCGGTCGTCTGCGAAAAGGGGAGCGTGGGCGCCTGCGGCGACCTCTCCCCCATGAGTCAGATCGCGCTTTCACTGATGGGCGAAGGGGAGTCGTTCTACCAGGGCGAGCGGATGCCGACCAGCTCGGCCATGGAAAAAGCCGGCATCCCGGTCCCGGGCCTCCAGGCCCGCGACGGGCTCGCCGCCATCAACGGCAGCAACCTCATCACGGGAATGGCCTGCCTGACCCTCTTCGACGCGGAGCGCTGGGTCGCCCAGGCCGAGATCGCCGCGGCGATGACCCTGGAGGCCCTGCTCGCCAACATGAAGCCGTACGACGAGCGGCTGCACCAGCTCCGGGGATTCAAGGGGGCGGTGACCTGTGCAAAGAACCTCCGCACGGTCATGGCCGGCTCCGATCTCGTCACCGGCAAGCTCAAGGTGAAGGTGCAGGACGCGTACTCCATGCGCTCCACGCCGCAGGTTGTCGGCTCGTTGCGTGACCTCGTGGCCTGGACGCGGCAGCAGGTCGAGATCGAGTTGAATGGCGTCGTGGATAATCCCATCTTCCTGCCCGAGAGCGACACGGTCCTCACTGGCGCCAACTTCCAGGGGACCCCGGTCAGCCTGCCGCTCGACGCGATGGGTGCCGGGATCTGCATGGTCTCGGTGATGTCGGAACGCCGGCTGAACCGGCTGCTCAACCCGGCGCTGTCGGTGGGCCTGCCCGCGTTCCTCACCAAGGGAGCGGGGATGTTCTCCGGCCACATGCTCAGCCAGTACACGGCGGGAATGATGGTGGTGGAGCAGCGCATCTTGAGCCAGCCGTCCTACACGCAGTCGATCCCGGCCGCCGCCGACCAGGAGGATTTCGTCAGCATGGGGATGAACGCCGCCCTCAAGACGCGGCAGATCCTGGAGAACGCCTGGGGCATCCTCGGGATCGAGTTCATCGCCGCGGCGCAGGGGCTCGATTTCCGCGAGTTCACGCCGGGGATCGGCACACGCGCCGCCCACGCCGCCGTGCGCCGGGTGGTCGAGCACCTGGATGTCGACCGCCCACTCTTCACCGACCACAACAACATGATGGCTGCGGTGGAGCGGTGCGATGTTCTGGCGGCGGTGGAAGCGGAGATCGGGGAACTGCAGAAGAGCTGGTGACCCAGCGCCGATACCGGAAGGCTGATCAGGTGGCAGCCGGTTCCCGCGACCCCGGCGAAGCCGGAGCTCTCGGCGGTGCCGTCTCCGATGGTGCAGCCAGCGATCGAGAAATCCCATTTCCAAGCATGGTCGGGCTTCTTCCCCATGCTTTGACCATACTGGCGGGACGCGGCGCGCCTTCCTTGTCTATGGCTGAACGACAATGCGCAGCCCCAGCGCCTCGCAGAAACGAACCAGATCCAGCCACCCGACCGTGGCGATCCTGCGCACAATCTCCTTGTCCAGATCCTGGTATTGGTGGATGGCGATGTTTCGAAACCCGGTCATGGCCCGAAGCGACCGCGCCAATTCATCGGGCAAGAGCCCGGCACCTTCCAACAGAGAGAAGGCATCTCCGCTGGTTTGGGGCATGCCCAGGCGCCGGATGGCCACCAGGTGCATGGCCAGGTCGATTGCGGCCTGACAGGCCCGCTCGATGTTCAAGACCAGCGCGTCGAATCGCGTCCGGTTGTCTAACGCCGGCGCGGACTCAAATTCTTCGAGGATGCGGCGGAGACAGCGCTCGATGATGGCAGCTTTGTTCAGACAGACATCATCAGGATCGATAGGCATTCTCCACCTCTCTGCGTTCATCACGGAGTCGGGCGTAGAGTCCCAGCGCGGTTGCCGCGAAGAGATCCCGGCGCATATCGGAAGCGGAGAAGATGCAGATTCCGCCCAGAACGGCCTCCCGGGCGTAGACCAGGTTAGCCGTGTCCAAGACTCCGAGATCGACGGTTCGGCCGACGGCTTCGGCCAGCACGGCGGCCAAATCCAGCCGTTCCATCGTAGAGATGGACACACCCGGGGCCGGTAGCACCGCGATGTCGATGTCGCTGTCGGGGCGAAACGTTCCCTCGTGGGCCGACCCCAGGAGGTAGGCGGCATCGATTCGGCCATCACGACAGAGCGTCGCGCACAGGTCGTCCAATTTCTCTTCGGCAAGATTCATGCAGCCAGTGTAGTCCTGAGACTGCAGAGCGGCAAGGGTTAGCCCGAGTTCGAAAACCGTCCTGCACGCCACCCCAATCAAGACGGGTGCGTCCACCACTTCGAAACAGAGAATCGAGAAAGAGAGAGTCTCGCCGTCTGGGAGGCCGAATCGGGCAAACAGCCCCGATCGCCGTTCTCTGCCGTCTCCAACAAGAGGGTTTCCCCGCTCCCGAGCTCATCACAACTATCTGCGCCAGTTGCGGATACAACGAGACCCCAGCGGATCTCACCACAGGCGCCTGCATTCACCGGGTTGGGATAGTCTGTGCTGCGTGGGGGAAATCATGTCAAGCGTCGAGCGAGGCGCCAGCCAAGTTCCACGGCCTGTCGCGCTCCCTGTCCTCGGCGGCGTTGAACACGACTACCGCCTCGCGGTGTAGATCCTCGTTCAATGGCACGCCTGCCGGAATTCTGTACCGGGACAAATGCGCCTTGCTCGATCCTCGGTACCGGCCAGCCCCACGGCCCCGAGTTCTTAACTGCACCTGGCGCCAAATCCGGCCGCCCCGGGAGCGCTGGAGGGTCGAGTTCCGCCTAGCCCAGCCGCGGACGTCCTCGCGCGACTCTTCGGCTGCGCCGGCCGAGCCGGCCCGGACGCCGCGCTTCGTCAGAGCCGGTGGATCAGCTCATCCAGGTTCCGCCGCGGCGTGGGAGCGGGCGACTCCGCCGGTTTGCCGACCGGTAGGATGACCAACGGCCGCCGGCCTTCGGGCAAGCGCAGGGCCGCGACGGCCTTCGCCTCGTCGAAAGCACCGACCCAGACCGTGGCCAGGCCGAGTGCTGTGGCCGCGAGCTGGGCATAGGCGGCGGCGATGGTCGCATCCTGCACACAGTAGAGTGACGCGCCTCGCTCCCCATACCGCTTGGCGCGTGCGGGGTTGGCGCAAAACACCAGCACGGCCGGCGCCTGCTCGATAAACGTCTGCTCGTAGGCCGCGTGGACGAGCGCCTCCTTCAGTCCCGCGTCCTGGACGAGATAGACCTCGTAGGCTTGGAGGTCGCCGGCGGACGGGGCGCGATTGATGGCCTCCAGGATTCGATCCAGGCCGCCCGCGGGAAGCGGCTCCCCCAGAAAAGCTCGCACCGAGCACCGCGCCGTGATCGTCTCAAAAAGATCCACCGCTCCCTCCAGGGTTGTCGATCTCCCGTGCTTGAACCGCGCCCCAGGGCCGGCCGAGCCTGACTCGATCCCATCTGCGCCGTCACTGTAGGAGCCTCCGGGATCGGTATCAAGCCGCGGATCAGGAGACCTGGCGCGGGCGCCGACAACAGATCATCGCATTTTCGGCAGCCGGCGGAGAGGCGAGATCGGATCTGCACAGCCTCTCAAGGACCCACCGGTGCTGATTTCACCCTCTCCCTGCGACCCCATCTCGTCTCTCTCATGCTGTTCAGAAGAATCTATTTATTGATCCGGAATCTCCGAGGGGTAAGAATGCCCGGGATCGGTGCGAATTGCCCCGGCCTGGATCAAGTGTGGTTGGGGGAGGACTTAAGGAGGGGATTGATCATGGCTCACACTGCAGCGTCGTTCATGGAATACGTGATTGCCCGGAACCCCAATGAGAGGGAGTTCCATCAGGCGGTCCACGAGGTCGCCGAATCGCTTTGGCCGTATCTCGAGAAGCATCCGCACTACCTCGAGGCCGGAATCATGGAGCGGATCGTGGAACCCGAGCGGACGATCCTGTTCCGCGTGCCGTGGGTCGACGATCGCGGCCAGGTCCAGGTGCAAAAGGGCTATCGCGTCGAGTTCAACAGCGCCATCGGACCTTACAAGGGGGGGCTCCGTCTCCACCCAACGGTCAACCTCGGCATTCTGAAGTTTCTCGGCTTCGAGCAGGTCTTCAAGAACGCCCTCACCACTCTTCCCATGGGCGGAGGCAAGGGCGGCGCGAACTTCGACCCGAAGGGCAAGTCCGACATGGAGGTCATGCGCTTCTGCCAAAGTTTCATGACCGAGCTTCAGCGCCACATCGGCCCCAACACCGACGTCCCCGCGGGTGACATCGGCGTCGGCGGCCGCGAGATCGGCTTCATGTTCGGCCAGTACAAGCGCCTCCGCAACGAGTTCACCGGCGTTCTCACCGGTAAGGGTCTGAACTGGGGCGGTAGCCTTGTCCGGCCCGAGGCCACCGGCTACGGCTGCGTCTACTTCGCCGCCGAGCAGCTCGCCACCAAGGGCGACGGCTTCAAGGGCAAGACCGTGACCGTCTCCGGGTCCGGCAACGTGGCCCAGTACGCAGTGCAGAAGGCCACGGAGCTGGGCGGCAAGTGCGTCACGCTGTCCGATTCCAACGGCACGATCCATGACCCGAACGGGATCGACGCCGAGAAGCTGGCCTACGTGATGAACCTGAAGAACGTCAAGCGCGGCCGGATCACCGAGTACGCTCAGAAGTACAACTGCGAGTTCCTGGAGGGCAAACGCCCGTGGGGCGTCAAGTGCGACATCGCGCTTCCCTGCGCCACGCAGAACGAGGTCACCGGTGCGGAGGCCGAGACGCTGGTAAAGAACGGCTGTATCTGCGTCGCCGAGGGCGCCAACATGCCGTCCGAGCCGGAAGCCATCAACGTCTACCTCAAGCACAAGATCCTCTACGGGCTCGGCAAGGCCGCGAACGCCGGCGGTGTCGCCACCTCCGGTCTCGAAATGAGCCAGAACTCCATGCGGCTCAACTGGTCCCGCGAGGAAGTCGACCAGAAGCTGCACGGGATCATGAAGAACATCCACGCATCGTGCGTGAAGTACGGCAAGCAGCCCGACGGGTTCATCAACTACGTCACGGGTGCCAACATCGCCGGTTTCATCAAGGTCGCGGACGCCATGCTCGATCAGGGCGTCGTCTGATCAGACCGGCTCTCGGCTACGAGAATCGAAAGGGCCGGGGTGGTGCAAGCCGCCCCGGCCGCTTCATGGGTGCGCGCGCGACTTGGCTGCTCTGCCGGCGGCATCGGGCTTCGGCCCGGAGGGCGTCACTCCGAATCTCCATGCCCTCCTCCCACCCCTTTTGCAGCAGCGACGGTTGATCCGTCGTGCTACAATCAATGCGGTTTCCCGTAGTCAAATCGTCAGGATCCGTTCCTAACTCGGCACCTCGGCCCATTTTCCGGTGGAGGAATCCATGAATCCGCGCGCTGTCCGAGCTGCGTCCGTCCTGCTCAGCTTCTCCGTTCTGCTCGGCCTCGCGTCCACGACCCCCGCGCTCGCAGCAGGGGATGGCGCCACTGCCTTCTGGCTGCCCCGCCCAGCCTCGCCGGATCGGCTCTCCCCGGTGCCGGAAACGTATTTCGAAGGGCTCTTTGGGTTCGTGGTCGGTGTCGCCCCGGAGAAGACTCCTACGCTCACCGCCGCCGGAGGCCTCGCCTTCGACATGGCCCAGGGCGAAACGCTCTACGCCTTCCTCCTCGAAGACGCCGAACGCGCGGCCTTCGAAGCCCCCACCCGCGTGCTCGTGCGTGCGGGACGCGAGGTGCTCGTCGCCACCACCGGGGAGGTTCCGCGCCTGACCGCCGAGTCCGATCGGGCGCTCACCGGCCTCAAGCAGCCGGTACGGATCGACCTGGTGCCGCGCGCGTCGCGCACGAGTCGGGCAGACCGGATCGAGTTGCCCGCACCATCCCGGGACGTTGACCCGTTTATCGAGGGATTGGTGAGCGAGGTCAGTACGGCCACCTACGTTCCGCTCTGGCAAGCCCTGGACGACTTCGAGACGCGGGAGGTCTTCCAGCCCGGCAACTTGGCCTCCTCGCAATGGATGCTGGAGAGGTTTCAGTCCTATGGGCTCAGCGCCGCCTTTCACTACTACGCGCAGACCGGGCAGAAACGCAACGTCGTCGCCACGATGCCCGGTTCCGTTGACCCCACGAAGGTCGTCTATATCTGCGGCCACTTCGACTCGACATCTCCCACCCCGGCCACCTGCGCGCCAGGCGCGGACGACAACGCCACCGGCACGGCCGCGGTCCTGGAGACCGCTCGCATCCTCAGCCAGTACTTGTTCCAGTACACGATCAAGTTCGTCTGCTTCAATGGCGAGGAGCAGGGACTTCTCGGCTCCGCCGCCTACGCCGCCGAGATGGCAGCCGCGGGCGAGAACATCATCGCGGTGTACAACTGTGACATGATCGGGTATCGCGGCACCGACCCGGCGCCGGCCGACCTCGTGATCTACACGAACACAGCCTCGCAGTCGGTCGCCACCATCCTCGCCGACGCCATCACAACCTACGTACCGGGCCAGATCGAGCCAATCGTGATCGTGGAGGCGTTGACCGGAAGCGACCATGCATCCTTCTGGACGCACAACTACAAAGCGGTCTGCTCCATCGAAGACGAGGCGTGGGGGGCCGACTTCTGCCCCTGGTACCACACCTGCAACGACCGGATCGAACAATACCCGCAGGACTATGTCATCTCCTGCACCAAGGCCAACCTCGCCGCCGTGGCCCTGACTGCGCTGCCGATCAACCCGCAGTCGTCGTACCTCGTGCTCGGCTCCTCGACGCTGGACGACGATACGGTGGGTGGATCCAACGGGAACGGCGACGGCATTGCCAATCCGGGTGAGACCGTCGAGTTGTGGGCCACCGTGCGCAACGTCGGCCTGCGCACCGCCAGCGGCGTCACCGGCACGCTCACGACCACGACCCCGGGCGTCACCATCCTCAACGTAACCGCCCCCTGGGCTGACATCCCGATGGGCGGGCAGGAGACGAACGCCACAGCCCTCCGCTTCCAGGTCGCGGCGACCGTCACCGACGGCGCGTTGCTTAGCTTCACCCTCAGCATGACCGACAGCAGTGACACCCAACCGTTGCAGTTGCAGTACACCACGGCCTCGCCGAGGCTCGCGCACTATTGGCACCAGGTGAATGACATAACCACCGGCAACGGCAACGGCGTGGTCGATCCCGGTGAGATGATCCTCGTACCCATCACCGTCTCCAACCGCGGCAGCCAAGGCGCTCAGACGGTTACCGCGCTGGCTACGAGCGGCAGCGCGCATCTCGTTGTCCTGGACGGGACGGCCACGGTCGCGAGCATCCCCAGTGGCGGTTCGAGCGATCTCTCGCCTGGCTTCACGTTTGTGGTATCGCCCGATGTGACGACGGGAGAACTCCTCGTGGTATCGCTGGCCATCTCCACCGCCGGCGGCTATCAGACCGTTTCCAGTTTCAAGCTCAAAGTCGGCTCCGCGGTCTATGACGAGTGCGAGGCTGAAGGCCCCTGGAGCCTCGCTGCTTCCGGCGACATCGCAACAAGCGGACTCTGGGTCCGGGGTGACCCGGTGAGTACTACCTCCGGCTCTCAGCAGTGCCAACCCGAGGATGACCACACCGCGGCACCAGGCACCGACTGCTATGTCACCGGGCAGGGCGCGGTGGGTGGTGCGATCGGGGCGACGGATGTCGACGGCGGCACGACAACCCTGACCACCCCGCTGCTCGACGTTTCCCGCATCGTCGGTGCGCGCGTCACCTACTGGCGTTGGTACACGAACAACCTCGGCAGTAGCCCGAATCTCGATCCGTGGGTCGTGCAGATCTCGGGCGACGGGGGCACGAGCTGGGTCAACATCGAGAACACGATCGTTTCGGCGAACAGTTGGACGCAGAAGTCGTTCCTCGTCTCTGATTTCCTGACCCCGACGAGTCAGATGCGGGTCCGATTCATCGCGAACGACATCGCCCCCGGATCGATTGTCGAAGCCGCGGTCGACGACTTTGAACTCAGCGGCACGTGTACACCGGTGGGAATCGGAGGTGAATCGCCGATGGCGGTACTGAGCCTCGAAGCGCCAAGGCCGAATCCATCCATGAACGGGACTCACCTGCTCTTCGCGCTGCCGGGGGCCGGTCCGGTGTCTCTCCAAGTCTTCGGGATCGATGGGCGTCTAGTGCGGACCTTGGTGCGCGGCGCGCGCCCGGCTGGAGAGCAGGAGGTCGTCTGGGACGGACGGAACGGCACCGGCCGCCCGGTCGCGCCGGGAGTTTATTTTTGTCGGCTGACGGCAGGCCGGCGGGTGCTCTCCCAGCGAATGGTCGTGGCGCCGTAGCCCGGGCAAGCACAACGCGGCATATGCGGCATCCGAGGCGGCAGCAGGTGCCGACGGCCGACGCGGCGGCGGGTGTCGACGGCCGAGGCGGCGATGAGTGTCGGCAGGCCCGATGTCGCAGCCGAGCACTCATGAATAGCGCGGGCTAGGTGCTGTTCCTCGGCGAGACTGCCGCCCTTCTCACCGCGGCCTGCTGGGCCTGCACCTCGATCCTGTTCGGGTTCGTGGTCCGGCACCTCGGCGCGTTCCGGCTGAATCTCATCCGGGTCACGCTGGCGGCAGTGATGCTCGGCGGCCTCGCTCTTCTCCTCTTCGGCACGGGGTGGCTCGTGGCGGCGCGGCCGCGCGACCTCCTCGTCCTTTCCATCTCCGGGTGGGTCGGATTGACGCTCGGTGACTGGGCCTACTTCCAATCGCTGCACTTGCTCGGTCCGCGACTCGGGACGCTCTTCATCACGCTCTCCCCGCCCCTCACCGTGCTCTTGGGGATCTTCGTCTTGCACGAGCATCCCGGCTGGCGCGAGCTGGCCGGGATGACGCTCACGATCGTCGGAGTCGCATGGGTGGTGCTGGAGCGCCCCACCGACGGGACGCCCCGGGGTCACCGGATTCGCGGCACCGCCTGCGGCATCCTCGGCTCGGTCGGGCAAGCGGTGGCGCTGGTCATGTCCAAGGCCGGGATGTCCCCCAATGGGGGCACGGCCGGCGGGATCGCGCCTCTCCCCGCGGCGGCGGTGCGGATGTTCGCAGCCATGGTGGCAACCTTCGCCCTGGCGGCCGTGACGAGGCGGGTGACGGAGTCGATCAATCCGGGGCGGGACAGGCGCGTGATCGCGGCTATGGTCGGCGCCACCATCCTCGGCCCCGGCATCGGTATCTGGCTTTCGCTGGTGGCGGTGCAGCGTACGCAGGTAGGGATCGCCTCGACCCTCATTTCGGCAGTGCCGGTCTTGGTATTGCCGATTGTTGTATTTGTACAGAAGGAACGCGTCTCGCCGCGAGCTGTATTCGGGGCAGTGGTCGCAGTGGCGGGGGTGGCGATGCTGTTCTTGCGGGGACGCTAGCCTGCTTCACGAATGAAGCGGGTCAAGTACCTGGGCCACATGCCTGGCGAAATCCGCGGCGGCCTGAACCCAGCCGGCTCAAGCGAAGGCATTGGGGGTGACGGCACCCGCTACTGACCTTACCCACCTCCGGGGATTCGGGGTGCATGGAGGTACAAAAGCAAGACATCGCCCCCCCCACTCCTGTGATCATGCCGATCGTCGTGGCGGTCCTCTTGTGAACTGTTTCGACCTGCTCGACTTCTCAGGATCGGAACTCCTCGCGGGCGCCGGATTCCGTTGAGACGGTAATCACTCGGGGGTTCGCCGGGATCCTCGTCAGCACCGGCAGCAGGAGACGCGGATTGTCCAGCCGCGCGCTGTCGGCCCACTGGACCCGGTCGATGGACGACAAGGGCATGGTCACGGGCGCGGCTACTTCCGACAGGCCGAAAACGGCTTCGATTACGCCGGTGGTGTCGAGCAGGACTGCTCCAGGCCGCGGCTCCCGCTGGACAAACCTGTCGAATCGCGCCCAGCCACGCCGGATTTCGGTGGAAACGAGCATCGTGTCCCCCGGCGGCGGCAGCCGGGGCGCAAGGGAAAAGCGGTCGGCGAGCCCCTGGTAGAGTTCGCGCAACTCCGCCCCGGTGAGTTCATGGCTGGCCTCGCACGCGCCTGTGACCACGCGGCCGTCGCGGGTCGTCACCTCCATCGCCCGACCCGCGTACATTCGCCCGGCCCGCACGAGGGAATCGGACTGCCGAGCCGGGGTCTTTCCGTCGATCTTCGAGCCGATGTTGTACCCAAGGATGGTGCAGCAGGAGGCCTGGGTCAGAAGCAAGAAGGGAAGCACGAGGGTCACAGTGCGCAACAGGCGCCCGAGTGTCATGGTGTCCGCACGGCCAGCCCCTTTGGCCACCGGCCCACCTGACTGAGACGATCCTAGCGGCACGTTCCCCCTAAAGACCAGCCCTCCGAATACCCGCGGTCGAATCGCCGGTAGACGCCGGTAGATGCCGGGTCCGGCACCGCGCCCTACGGTAGCAGCCACTCGCGCCGGCGTCCATCCGGGGATCCGCGTGGACGAAGCTGGGCGCACCTCCTACACTCGCCCGTGGAACACGCATCGGCCCAGTCCGAACACGCGACCGAGAGCCCCCAGGGAGATCTCACGATGCCCATTCACCCGGGATTCCCGGCCGACCTCGGCGCTTTCTGTATTACCGACGTCGGCAGCACCACGACCAAGGCACGGCTCTTCCTGCGCGAAGGGACCGGCTGGCGCGTTGAGCACGCCGAGTCGCCCACGACGGTGGAACGGCCGCATGAGGACGTCACCGTCGGTGTGCAGCGCGCACTCGCAGCGCTGGAGATCCAAAGCAGCCGCCGTCTCTGGGCGGATGACCGCCCGGCGGTGCCGTACCTCTCTACATCCAGCGCCGGGGGCGGACTGGCCATGGTCGTCACCGGACTGGTCACCTCGATCACCTCGCGCAGCGCGGAGCGGGTCGCCCTCGGCGCGGGCGCCATCGTACTCGATACCCTGGCCATGGATGACGGCCGCACACCCTACGGCAAGGTGCAGGCCCTCGAAACGCTGCGGCCAGATATCGTGCTCCTCGCCGGGGGCTTCGACGGCGAGAACATTTCAGGACCGGTATTCCTCGCCGAAATGCTGAACGAGGCGGCACTGCGGCCCAAGTTGAGTACCGCGACCAAGCTGCCGGTGATCTACGCCGGGAACGCACAGGCCGCGTCCTTCGTGCTCGAGACGCTTTCCCAGCGGTTCGCGGTGTCCGTGGTGGACAACCTTCGACCGGGCGCCGACCGTGAGAACTTGGGGCCCGCTCACGATGCCATTCACAAGACGTTCATGGAGCATGTGATGTCGCAGGCGCCGGGATATCCCACGCTATTGGACTGGGTGGCCGCTCCGGTTCTGCCGACGCCGTCCGCGTTCGGCGCCATGTTGGCGCTGGCGTCTCAGACGGAGACGTCGCGCATCCTGGCCATCGACATCGGGGGCGCCACCACGGATGTCTTCACCGCCAAGCACGGTGTGGTGCAACGCACCGTGAGCGCCAATCTCGGCATGAGCTACTCGATCCTTCACGTGTTGCGTCGCGTCGGGGTGGAAGCGATCTGCGCCCTGCTCGACCCGCCCATGGACCCCGGCGAAGTGGTGGACCGGATCGGCGGGAAGCTGCTTCACCCGACCCGTTTGCCGGCCACGGAGGATGAAGCCCGTGTGGAGCGTGCCGTCGCGGCGCTGGCCATCCGGGAGGCGGTGCGGGACCACCTACAGGTACTGCGTGGAGTCTCGCTCGATCGCAGTTCCGAGGAGCTGAGGATCCGTTCGGTGCTGGGCGGGGCGGAAGACGCTGGAGCAAAGGACGAAGCCTCCGTGCGCAGCCCCTCGTTGAAACCCGAATCGCTGCGCGGTTACAGCCTCGTCATCGGTAGCGGGGGAATTCTATCTCACGCCCAGCCGGGTGTTGCCGCCCGCATCCTCGTCGAAGGACTTCAGCCCGACGACCGGGTCGAACTGGCCGTGGATCGTGGGTTCGTGATCCCCCACCTGGGCGCGCTGGCGAGCGTGCAGCCGGACCTCGCAGTGGAGCTGTTTCGCAGTGTGGCGCTGGAGCGGTTGGGTACCGCAAAAAAGAGCCGGGAAACGGGATGGGACCGCCGGACGAAACGCTGGTCCGGGAAGGAGGAATCGACGGTCAAGAAAAGCAGGGTCGGCGTCGAGGGGAGTTCTGAAGGGGTGCCGCCCACTGTAGACACGGCGGGCACGGTTGCCGGCCAGCCAAGCGCCATCTCTGCCGCTATCGTGGGTGCCACCTCGGAGACTATGGCGAACGCCATCGCGGGTGCCACCCCGGGGACCATCACGAATGCCATCGCGGGCGCCACCCCGGGGACCATGACGCACGCCATCACAGGCTCCACCACCGACACCACGCTCTCCTCAACGGACTACCGGCCCGTGCTCATCCGCCTCCGCCGCGAGCTGATCATTGCGGGCGATGTGCGGGTTCGGGCGGGCGAGACGGTGCACAGCGAGACCGTCGTCGCCCGGTGCACCCGTCTGTTCCCACGGCCGTTCTTCCTCAAGCCCGCGTCGGCGTTGCAATGCGCCCCGGAAGAGGTCGCTTCCTCTCTCCTGAAGACGCGCGGTGACCTCATCGAGGCCGGCACGCTCCTCGCCCGCCGCAAGACCGGCTCCTTCTCGTCCAAGGAGTTTCACTCGACCGTGACAGGAACCATCGAGCGGATTCTCCCTGACGGTACCGTCGTCGTGCGCGAGCGGCCGGAAATGGCACAAGAGGCCTGGCTCGTGGATGCCGCCCGAGACCTGGGCTTCCCGGCGAAACGGCTCGCTCCCTACCTCCGCTGCCATCCGGGGCAGGAGGTGGAAAAGGGGCAGTGGCTCGCCGCCGAAGTCGGACGCGGCGTTCCGAGAGTTTCCTGCTCGCCGGGGCGCGGGCGCATCGAGGCCATCGATGCCGTGAAAGGCACGATCCGCATCCATCCGCTCCGCGAGGAGCTGCAGGTCACCGCGTGGCTCCCCGGATTGGTGGTGGAGGTGACCTCGCGTGGAGCTCTCATCGAGGGCGCCGGCATCGAGTTGGCAGGTGCCTGGGGCACTGGACACGAGACCGCGGGGACTCTGGTGTTCGGTGATTCGCCGGCAAGAGGGGACGGCCGACGCGTTCCTGGCACAGGAGGTGTCTCGCGAGGCACGCCCGGACCCATCGTCGTTCACGACGGATCTGTCACACGAGCTCAGCTCGTTGCTTGGGCGGAGGGCGGGGTCGCCGGAGTGATCGCGGCGAGCGCCAGGCTCTGCGAGCTTCTGGATTGGGCCCCACCGTATCCGTTGGTACTCACCGAGGGGTTCGGTGCACGCCGGTTTCCCGTGGGTGTGCGCACGGTCCTTGCCGCCCATGCCGGCGGCTGGACCCTGCTCGACGGCACTACGGAGATCCGCGTGGGGGTACGAAGGCCGCGGATCATCCTGGTGACAGAGGTCCGAGATGCGGAGGCGATCCCTCCGACGAACCCTGTGCCGCCGGATCGAGGTTGATGAATTTCCGGAAGTCGGCACTCAACGCCAGTGGCAAAAAGATGAACAGGGTCACCACGAAACACGAGACGATAAGCAGACGCACCGCAATGAATTCGGCCAACACGCCGCCCAGGGCCATGGCCAACGGGGTCAGGCCGGTCGAGAGCGACCCGAGCAACCCGAATACCTTTCCCCTCATGTCCGCAGGAACCGCCATTTGCACAAGCGACTGAATGAAGCCGTTCATGATCGCGTTGCTGATTCCGGTCACCACGCTGAGCACCATCATGACCGGGAAAGGCACCAGCGGAACCGCGATCATGGCCAGCGAGAGGGTGATACTGCACGCATAGAATATGCGGAACCGCCGCGCGGGAGGCACCGGAACGAGGGCGGCGGCAGCAAAGCCGGCGAAGAACCCGACTCCCACGGCGCCCATCAGTACCCCATAACGCGCTGGGCCTAAGCCCTCCGTCCGCTCGAACAGCGGCATCAGAAGAACGAGCCCGATCACCGCGAAGAAGTTCAGCACCGAACCGGCCAGGACCAAGATCCGCAGTCCACGCATGTCCCAGGATAGGCGGAATCCGTCGCGCAGATCCGCGATGAAATGCTGCGGCGCGCCGGTGCGGATCACGCGTGGAATCCGGGCAAACACCAGCATGAGCGAGCTGAAGAGATAGCTCAGTCCGTTGAAGAGAAAGAGCCTGGCCTCACCCATCGCCTGGTAGAGGAAACCACCGAGAACACTGCCGAAGATCATCGAGCCGGTCCCGACCATCTGCATGGCTGAGTTCGCCTGGACCAGTTTCGCGGACGGAACAAGGTCGGGAACGCAGGCACCCATCGCGGGGCCGAAGAAGGCTCCGCCCAGACCGATGATGACGCCGGCGACGAAAACCATCCAGACCTGCAGCCACCCGCCGAAGGCCGCGATTCCGACGAGGGTGACGCAAACCCCGCGAATCAGCTCCATCCAGGTCATGAGCCACTTGCGGTCGGCGCGGTCGGCCACGACGCCCGCGAACGGGGCAACCAGGATCCGTGGAAGGGTCGAAGCAGCCATGAGGGTTCCCATGAGCGCCGTCGAGCCGGTCACCTTGAGCACCCAGAATCCGAGCGCCAACTGGTAGACGACATCCCCGAGAGAGGAGACGAGCTGCCCCTGCCACACCAGGAAGAACGACCGGGTCCAGAACGAGCGTGAGGGGGCCTTGGTCCCCTCCTCGGGAGCCGTGCCCCCCGTGGAGGGCGTCACTCCATGATCCCTGTCCGCGTCGGTTGGCACGAGGGGGAGTATGGGCCACGGAAGGGTCGCCGTCCAGCGGGGCGCGCCATCCGTCGCCGACAAACCTCGCGCGGGGCCGTCAAACCTCCTGCAAGACCGACGAACCTCTCGCTTGGCATGCTGAGACAGCTTGTGTAGAATGGCGCCCGTCCCCACGGCTACCGGCCAGAAAGGAACGACCGGCATGAGCAATCCGAGCAAACCACCGCAGACGACCGGCGGCGGCCCGGCAGACCCCCACGCTAACCCCGATGAGCTCGACAAACTTTGCATCGAGGGGTTCCAGGGAACCCCGGAGGAGATCGAACGGCAGTGGTACGAGCAGGTCTACACCGGCCGCGGTGACCGAATGCGTCAGCTCACCTGGCGCGCCGTTATCATGGGATCGGTCCTGGGTGGGATCCTCTCCCTGACCAACCTCTACATCGGCCTCAAGGCCGGCTGGGGGTTCGGGGTGGCGATCACGGCGTGCATCCTCTCCTATGCCATCTGGACCTTCCTCTACAAGGTCAAGATCGCCCGCACGCCGATGACCATCCTCGAGAATAACTGCATGCAGTCGACCGCCAGCTCGGCCGGCTATTCGACGGGCGGGACTCTCGTTTCGGCCTTCGCCGCCTTCATCCTCCTCAACAACCAATCCATGCCGGTGCCGTTGATGATGGGCTGGGTCTTCTTCCTCGCGGTGCTGGGTGTGACCATGGCTATCCCGATGAAGCGGCAGATGATCAACACAGAGCAGTTGCGCTTCCCCAGCGGCATCGCCGCGGCCGAGACACTGCGCGCGCTGCATTCCACCGGCAGCAAGGGGATGCAGTCGGCCCGCGCCCTGGGAATCGCCGGGCTCTTCGGGCTGGTCAGCAAGTTCTGGACGGATGGGCTGGTCCTCATCAGTCCGAAGCTCGAACCATTCATGATCGGGACCTTGGTGACCCGCTTCAACACGAGCGTCCTGGGACCGGCCTGGACCGGCCGCACCGTGATGTTCTCGTGGGAGCCGATGTTCATTGCCGCGGGCGCCATCACCGGACTGCGCGTCTGCGTCAGCATGCTGCTGGGAAGTGTCCTGTGCTGGATGGTCTTTGCTCCCTGGCTCCAGAGCCACGGCACCGTGGATGCGGCCGGCGTGTTGCATACCTACGTCCCGGCCGCCGGCGGCTACCGTGCCCTCGTAAGCTGGACACTCTGGGCCGGCACCGCCTGCATGGTCACCTCGGGGCTCCTCTCCTTCGCCATGCAGTGGAAGAGCGCGGTACGCGCCTTCAGCAGTATCGGCAGCATGTTCACGGGCGGACGGAAAAAGACCAATGACCCGATGGAGGCGATCGAGACGCCTTCCTCGTGGTTTTTCTTCGGTCAGGTCTTCGGGTTCGCCGGGCTGGCCGTCCTGGGTCACCTCACCTTCCACATGCCTTACTGGCAGACCCTGATCGCTGTCGTCATCTCCTTCGCCCTTGCCCTCGTCGCCTGCCGCGTCACCGGGGAGACCGACACCACGCCGGTCGGCGCCATGGGCAAAATCACGCAGCTCACCTTCGGCGCGATCAGCCCCGGCAACATGAATGTCAACCTGATGAGCGCCAACATCACCGCCGCCTCCGCCGGAGCCTCGGCCGACCTCCTCACCGACTTGAAGAGCGGTTACCTCCTGGGCGCCCACCCCCGCAAGCAGTTCATCGCGCAATTCGCCGGGATCTTCGTGGGAACCCTGGTGCCGGTGATTTGCTTCAACATCCTGGTGCCGAACGCCTCGGTGCTGGGCGGTGATCAGTTCCCCGCGCCTGCGGCCCAGACCTGGAAGGCGGTGGCGGAGGCGCTGAGCCGCGGCCTCTCGTCGCTCGAACCGGTCAAGGTGAACCTGATCATCATCGGCGGAATCATCGGGATCATCCTGCCGCTTCTCAGCAAGGTATTGCCGAAACAGGCGAAGTGGATCCCTTCCCCCGCTGGCCTGGGACTGGCCTGGACCTTCCACTGGTTCTACGGGCTTCTCTTCTTTCTCGGTGCTCTGATCGGCACCTGGTTCGAAAAGAAACACCCGAAGGCATCTGAGGACTTTACTTTCCCCGTGGCATCGGGGATCATCGCGGGTGAGAGTCTCATGGGCGTTGTGCTGGCCTTCTGGCAGAACGGCAAGGAGATGATCCTAAAGATACTGGGGATCCAATAATACTGTGGATCGGAAGATCCCCTGCACGGTGTTGATTCCGGCTGCCTAGGCGGTCAGGACGACGGCGAGCCCGGCCCTTCCCTTCGGGGGAGGGCCGGTTCGCTTCTGGTTATGGATCGATTTCTGTTGATCAAGGCTCGCGGGCGGGCCTGACAGCAGCTTCCGGGACCGGTCTCCGTTGGCCATCGGCCGGAGTTCGGGCGGTCTTGACGCCCAGGCGGGGGTGGTGACGTCGGGCGCGACCTACGGCCCGTGTTGGCGGGATGGATCTGTGGCGACCGCCGCGAACATCGGCCCACGGGGGACGCGGTGCTCTGCTTCGGAGGATCAGAACGCGAAGTGCGCGCTGTTTTCTTTCGGTCTGACGATCGCCCAGAGCCGCGGTCTTCACCTGCCGCCAGTAGTACTTCCACCACGATCCGGGCAGCTCGCGTTCCCGCGGAAAGCGGCGGCGAGCAAAGACCTCCGCCCACCGCAGGCGT
>CAIMUX010000032.1 GCA_903844735.1 Candidatus Eiseniibacteriota bacterium | reverse complement strand
TCTGCCGGCAACGCCGAGCCGCCCCGACGGAACTATTTCGAGCTCGGGGGCGCTCACCATGGTGGAACAGGGCCGCTTCCGCAGTTCGATGGTGGACGAGATCCCATAAAGGAGACACGGGACGATGATCGGAAAGACGATGTTGGACTGGCCGGGATTTTCGGGCGTGGCCTCCCGCAAGGACCGCCGGAACCAGGCCGGTTGGGTTCCCTGGGGGCTCCTCGTGCTGGTGCTCGCCCACACCACGGCAGTGGCGGCCACCGGATCCGGAACGTGGAAGATCATGGGCCGGGTGGTAAGCTCTCAGACCGGCGATCCGCTGCCCTATGCGACCGTGGCGCTCTTCAGGCTCGCGGGGACGGCGGATACCTCCGGGACCAGCGCGGGCGGAGCGCTCACCAAGGCGGACGGTACGTACCGGCTGCCGGGCGCTCCGGGCTCCTATCGACTGGTAGTCAGCTACGTCTCCCATCGGCCGGTGAAGAGCTCTGTCCTCGAGATCCAGGAGGGCTCGCCTCCGGTCACGCGGGATTTCGTGCTGGTCCCGGACGCCGTGCAACTGCCGACCGTTCAAGTTACCGCTGCGGTCATTCGAGACAACGAAGCGGCCTTGCTGGCCAAGCAGCGCCGAGCTCCGGCGATCAGCGATGCCGTCAGCTCCCAGCAAATCGCCAAGACCACGGACGCAAACGCGGCCGAGGTGCTTCAGCGCATTACGGGGCTGTCGGTGGTCGGAGGGCGCTACGTCTTCGTCCGCGGCCTGGGTGAACGTTACAGCACGACGCAAATCAACGGCGCCACCATTGGGACGCCGGAACCGAACAAACGTGTCGTTCCCCTCGATTTGTTTGCGGCGGGCTTGTTGGACAACATCGTGGTTCAGAAGACCTATACGCCGGATCAGCCGGGGGAGTTTGGCGGCGGCGTGGTCAACGTGAGCACCCGGGATTTCCCGGGCCGAAGGGTCACCAGCTTCTCGGTCTCCTCCGCCTACAACGCTCGAACCACGGGCAGGACCTTCTACAGTTACGACGGGGGCCGCTGGGACTTTCTCGGGTTCGACGACGGAACCCGCGCCATGCCGCAGGTCGTCGCCCGCTTGGCAGGTGACCACAAGATCTCTCCGCGCAGCTTTATCACCGGCAAGGGTTTCTCGGCCGATACCCTGGCGCTTCTGGGCCGCGCATTCTCCCGCGCCTGGGACCGCAAGAGCGGTCGCGCCATGCCCGCCACCGGTGTCTCCGGGACCTACGCTGACGAGTTCAGCGTCCGGGGCCGCCAACTCGGCCTGCTCGGGTCGTTGTCCTATTCGGCCGGGCGCGAGACTCGACGCAGCGAGGACAACACCTACCTGCTCGACCCTTTGCTCAAGCTGGATACCGAATACCGCACAGTGTCGTCCACGGCCAGCGTGCTGTGGGGTGCCATCGCCAACACCAGCTACCGGCTCAACGATTACAACTCGATCTCGCTGCGCACCATGTATAATCGCAGCGCGGACGACGTTACCAGATACTACGAAGGATACAGTTGGACCTGGAACACGGGCCTTCAGAACACGCGTCTGGACTATGTCGAACGGGGTATGTTCGTGGCCTCGGTCGCAACCAGCAGCTACCTGTCGTTTCTTGGCGGTGGAACGCTGGATCTGCGATTCAACTACTCGCGAGCCGACCGGGACGAGCCGGATCGGCGAGAGTACACCTACGAGCAGGTCAATGTCGCAGCGGAACCGAAGTGGCTCCTCACCACGAGATCGACCGACCTCGGTCTGACGCGCATGTTCGGCAGCATGCAGGAGGATGGACGCGGGCCGGAGGCCAACCTCACCATCCCGTTCACGCAATGGTCGGGTCTCGAGGCAAAGATCAAGGCGGGCGTGGCCTACCAGAACAGGGATCGGGAGAGCCGGTGGCGTCGCTTCGCCTACAGGTCCCCGAGCTTTGCGCCGGGCAAGCTCGATTCCGTTCTCGCGTTGCCTCCGGGTCGATACATGACGGATGAGATGATTGCGGGGCAGGTGTCGCAGGGGTTCGTGATCTCGGAGTTGACCAAGCAGGACACGGACAGCTACCAGGCTCACCAGGATATCGCCGCCTGCTATGCGATGGCGGACATGCCGCTCACTGCGAGGGCCCGAGCGGTTGTCGGAGCGCGGATCGAGCGCGCGGACATGCGCGTGGACGCGTACGACATCTTCCGGCAGTTGCCCGACTCCCTCCTGGCCCACGCGCGCCTGAAGAACACCGATGTATTGCCGTCCGTGAACCTGACATACGCGGTCAACGAAGCGACGAATCTGCGATTCGGCTATAGCTCCACGGTGTGCCGCCCGGACTTTCGGGAGCTCAGCAGGCAGAACTTCTACGAGTTTGTCGATGGCTATCCGGAGGTGGGAAACCCCAATCTGAGACGAGCCCGGGTCCACAACTGGGACGTGCGAGCCGAAGCCTACCCCGGGGCGAACTCGCTCTGTGCGGTCAGCGCGTTCTACAAGGAACTCATCAGCCCGATTGAAAACAGCATTGTCGGGGGTTCCGTGCCCACGAAGATGCCGATCAACGCCCGCAGCGGGCTGGTCCGCGGATTGGAGGCGGAGACGCGGATCGGCCTCGGCACCGTCGGCCGGGGGCTGGAGTCGTTCACGGGCACGGCCAATGTGACCATGGTGAAGAGCCAAACGGACGTCTCCGGCCTGGGCGTCGCCACCTCGGCGCGACCGCCGCTCCAGGGACAGTCCCCGTACGTGGTCAACCTTGGGCTCTTCTACGCCTCGGCCAAAGGGGAAACGAGCGGGGCCTTGCTCTACAACGTATTCGGGAGGAGGCTGGACCGTCTCGGTATCCAAGGACAACCGGACATCTACGAGCAGCCCCAGCACAGCTTGGACTTCACCGTGAGCCGCAGCTTCCGGGTGGTCAAGGCCAAGCTGGCCGTCGAGAACCTGCTGGACGGCGAAGTGCGCTTCGAGCAGAAGCAACCGGCCATCCCGAGGGGCGGCGAGCCCGCGTCGCGGGTGGTCTATCGCAGTCGTCGGGGGCGGAGTATCTCGCTATCGATTTCGAACGGATGACACAAGGGAGAACTGAACATGACAACCAGGCTTGACATTTCCAACCGGGCCCGGGTCCTCGTCGGAGTGGCGGCGGCACTGATCCTTGGTGGGTTGACCGCGGCGTTGGTGCTCAGCGGATGCGCCCGGAACGAGGCGGGCGCAACCGAGCAGCGCGGGACCTCCGCCGTGCCCCCGAGGCAGGTACCGGCGCCCGCCGAGCCGGCCGCCGCGGGCACCGAAGCGGCGAAAGCAACGGCGCCGCTGCCGACACCGGCGATCGCGCCGGTCCGCCCATCCTTGTCTCCGCCGGCCCTGAAGACGACGACCACCGCCAAGTCGGCGGCGGCACCAGTGCCGGGTGGCCGGGGCGAGACGGAGGCGTTCCCTCGGCCCGAGAGTGTGCCTTTGACGCCGATGGGCGATGTCATCGGCTTCTCCCCGGTGACGAAATCGCCGGGGTACTACCCGGGCGACGATCCTGAGGCTGACGCGGTCCGGACCGGGCGCCGCAAGGCGCCGTTGACCGACGTTCCGTTCCAGGGGGGCATGAAGTCACCGGAGGATCTCGCGGTCTACATCCTGGATGCGCTGCGGAGGCGTGATTCTCGATCCTTGCAGAGCGTGCGGGTCACGTTGTCCGAGTTTTCCGAGATCATGTGGCCGGAGTTCCCGCAGAGCCGTCCCTACTGCAACAGCACCGCCGAGTTCGCCTACACCTTCATGGAACGGACCTCTTACCAGGGGGTCAAACTGGGGCTGTCCGATTGGGGGGGGCAGGATCTGCGTCTGGAGGGAGTCGCGTACCCCGGAGGGCGCTCTCCCTATACGAACTTCGCGCTGTACAACGGGGTCGAGCTTCATGTCAGCGCCGCCGATGGTCGGCCGGGAGTGATTCGGTTTGCTGAGTGTTTCGCCGAGCGGAAAGGCGTCTGGAAGGTCTACACCTACAAGGACAAGGAGTAGCGCCTTTGCGCTATGGGTTGACGTCCTGGGGCGTGTGTCCGCCTATGACCATGCGGAGTCTCTTGGTCCCGGCGGACAGGATTCACAACCCGGCCGCTCCGACCCGCTCCAGAACTTCCAGATCGTCGGCATCGTCACCGATCGCTGCCGGCTCATCCCGACCGCAGTGGCCCCGGTCCAGGATCCATTCCAGCATGTCCGCCTTGCGGCGCACTCCCGGGTGGACCGCAGCGATGCTCAGATTCTCGGCTCGTTTCTGCACCTTCGCGGATAGTTCCCCGCTGACGATGGCCGTGGCAATGCTCGCCTGGTGAGGCCGCTTCACGCCCATCCCGTCGTGGACTGAGAAACGCCTCATCTGCGCACCTTCGTCGGAGTAGTAGACGCCGCCATCCGTGAGAACGCCGTCACAGTCGGTGATGAGGACTCGCGTGCGCTGCGCGCGGGCGACCAGCGTACACCCGTTGATGCGCCGGGCGGGCGAGCGGCTCACCGGACCGTCTCCTGCGCGGTCCGCGCAAAGCGGTACCCGGCCCCACGCACCGTCTGGATATAGCGTCCCGCATCCCCGAGTTTCTCGCGCAGGCGCGCCATGTGGGTATCCACCGCTCGGGCCGTGACCTCGGCATCCATATTCCAGATGTCCTCGAGGAGCGTAACTCGGCTCTGCACCCGGTCGCGGCGATCGTAGAGGGTCAGCAGCATCTTGAACTCGAGCGTGGTCAGTTGGATCTCTTGACCTTGCACCCATGTGCGGTGGGCTTCCCGGTCGATACGGAGGATCCCGAAACTCATGGCCGTTGCGGCCTCGTCCGGGCCCTGCCGGCGGCGAAGGACGGCCTGCACCCGCAGGAGCAGTTCCCGCATGCTGAACGGCTTGACGACGTAGTCATCGGCGCCGAGTTCGAAGCCCAGGACGCGGTCCACTTCCTCACCGCGGGCGGTGATGATGATGATCGGGATGCCCCTGGTCTCGGGCGCATCCTTGAGCAGCCGGCAGATGTCCTTGCCCGGCAGACCGGGCAACATGAGATCGAGCAGGATCAGCTCGGGATGGGATTCCCGGGCCAGGCGCAGCCCGTCCGGTCCGCGCGTGGCGGAGAGCACCTCATAGCCGGCCTGGCGCAGGTTGTACTCGATGACCCGCTGCAGGTCCTTTTCGTCCTCGATGACCAGTACGCGAGACATGGTGAAGATAGAGTAGCGCCCATTCGTTGCCGCAGCATGACGCGCGCGTGACATTTGGGTGACGGGACGATTCCGGCGGGCGGGGGATGGGGAGCCGGCGCGGCGGGATGTGAGTGTGCGAATCCGCGATTGTTTTCACAACCGGCACCGGCCCGTCATCCAAACGTCACGGGCACTTGGTCTACTACCCGCGGATGAGGTGCGGTGGGTCACGCGGGGATCGGGGTCGTGGCCGGTGTGGTCCGATGAAATCGCAAGCGAATGAGCGACGGAGCCCACCCGACGATCCGCCCGGTGACATTGCCCGCCTCTCCACAGACTGCCGCTCCGGGCGGGAAGAGGCCGAGAGCAGTACCCCCCGCTTCCGGTACTTACCTCGCCCGGAGGCGGCAAAGGAGTGACTCCCAGCTTAGGGAGCCGTGGAGCTGTCCGGCCGGCGAGCGTCGATCCAGCGACCTCGGTCGCCCGCCGCTCGCTAGCCCAGCACCACCAACGCCCGCCCCATCCTCCGCAAGCAAGTTTCGCGACCCAGCACCTCCATCAACTCGAACAGTCCCGACCCGCCCCCAACACCCGTCTTGGCGAGCCGCAGAGGATGCACCAAGTCGCTGAGCTTCCCGTCGCGTCCCTCGGCATAGCTGCGCGCCGCCGGCTCGAGCGTGGCGTGGTCGAAGGCCGGAAGCGACTCTAGCACCGGCACGAAGTCCCGCAGCCACCCCGCTCTCTTCGGTTTCCATCGCTTCTTCACCATTGCCTCCTCGAAGGAGGTCGGGTCCGTTAAGAACCAGCCGGCCTTCTCCGAAATCTCGTGGACGAAGGCGGCGTGCTCACGCATCAGGTCGATGACGGTGGTGAGGGCGTCGTCGTCGTGACCGTCCCAGCCGCGCGCGGCCAGCAACGGCCGCAACGCCGCAATGAGCCGTGCACCCGGCATCACCTTCAGGTACTGCTCGTTGAACCAGCGGAGCTTCTCCTGGTTGAACACCGCGAAGGACTTGCCCACGCGCTGAAGGGAGAACTCTGCGTCAGCTCCTCGATGGTCAAGATTTCCCGCTCGTGTCCGGGACTCCAGCCGAGGAAGGCGATGAAGTTGACCAACGCCTCGGAGAAGAAGCCGTGATCGCGGTAGTCCTCGACGGCGACATCTCCCTGTCGCCTGCTCAGCTTGCTCCGGTCGGGGTTCAAGGTCAACGGGAGGTGGGCGAAGTGCGGCAGCGGGTAGCCCAGGAACCGGTAGAGCAGGATGTGCTTGGGCGCGCTCGAAAGCCGTTCCTCGCCGCGCAGGACGTGCGTGATCCGCATCTGGTAGTCGTCGACGATGAGTACCGGGACCAGCCGGCTCGTCACCAGCAGATCGGTGACGAAGACGGAAACGGCGATGAGACCGAGGGAAACGAGAAAGAGTTTGCCGCGGATGCCGAGGTTCATGGTCCCGCTTCTTCCGGCGACTCCGCGAAGCGGTAGCCGACGCCCCGGACCGTCTCGACGTAGCGACCGGCGGTGCCGAGTTTTTCGCGCAGACGTTTGACGTGCGTGTCGACCGTGCGGGTCGTGATGTCCGCTTCGATGCCCCAGACGTCGTCGAGCAGCTTCTCCCGGCTCAGGACACGGTTTCCGCGATCATGCAGCGTCAGCAGGAGCCGAAACTCCAGGGCCGTCAACTCGACCTCCTCGTCCTC
>CAIMUX010000031.1 GCA_903844735.1 Candidatus Eiseniibacteriota bacterium | reverse complement strand
GAAAACCCCCTCCGGACGCTTAGAGCAAGCTTCGCGAGGGGGTCATTTCTACGGTTCCTGAGGGACGCAGACCCCGGAACCTCAGCTTCCATGATCCAAAACCCGGCCTCGAACCCTCAGATTCCGTGCTCACGCTCACTCAGGGCCGAGCGGACTTCCCGGAGGGAGCGGCATGAACGGGTCGTCCGGGCCCTGCAGAGTGCGACGGCCTCTCAGAACCGACTACTTGCCGAGCTGCGGCGAGCGAGAGCGGCCGGCACGGTGAGAAGCTACACGAGCTTCTGGGTGGCCAACTTGGTCGAGGTCAATGCTACTGCGGAGTATGTGCGCAAGCTCTTGCGGCGTTCGGATATCGTCTCGATCGAGCCGGTAGTCACCCCCGTTTTGATGAACCCCGACGTGACGGTCGGTGACGACTGTCAGGGTGCCGACGGCCTACCGGGTCGCGGGGCGACCTGTGGCCTCACCGCCATCAACGCTGACAAGGTCTGGAAGCTCGGCATCAACGGTGCGGGAACCTTGGTGGCGAACATCGACACCGGTGTGGACGGCAACCATCCCGCGCTTGCCAGCCGCTGGCGGGGTGCCCAGGGACATCCAGCATCGGAGTGCTGGCAAGGCTCTGGCAACTTCCCCCATGACGACATCGCCGGGGAAGACTCCGGGCATGGGACCCACACCATGGGCACCATGACCGGACTCGGGGGACCGCAGGATACAATCGGCGTTGCCTGGGGCGCGAGCTGGATCGCCGCGAGTTTTCAGGCTGGCTCCACGGCAGCTTTTCAATGGCTCATGGACCCGGATCTCAATCCGGCAACGACCGATGACGTGCCAGATGTCGTCAACTGCTCCTTTCAGCTCTGGGGAAACTCTTGCGTGAGCAACGAAACATCGGTCGTGCTTGACAATCTCCAGGCTGGCGGAACCGCGGTGATCTGGGCGGTTGGGAACTGTGGTGGCCAGAACCGTGGCCCTAACCCGATCGCGTACCGAGCCAACACGCTGACCAGCTCCTTCGCCGTCGGCAACGCCGACACCCAGACTCTCTGCAGTTACCCAAGTGGGATGTGGCCGAGCTCTTGCCACGGTCCCACGGAGTGTGATGTTTCTCCTGGATTCGAGATCAAGCCTGAGGTCTCCGCGCCCGGTCGCGATGTCTGCTCCTCGGTACCGGGCGGTCACTATGCGCGCGGGACAGGGACCTCGATGGCGGCCCCCCATGTGGCCGGGGTCATCGCCCTTATGCGGCAGGCGAACCCCGACATCGAGGTCGACACGATGTTGGAGATCCTCATGCAGACGGCTCGGGATCTCGGCCCTTCGGGGGAGGACAACGAGAGTGGCTGGGGGTTGATCGACGCGGAGCAGGCAGTTCTCTTGGCCCAGGCCCATCATCTGGTGAAAGCCAATGGAACGGGTGAGTTCCCGAACATTCAGGCGGCCATCAACGCTGCATCTGACGGATGGGTCATTGATCTGGCCGACGGGATCTACACCGGGGCTGGCAACCACGACATCAACTTCCTCGGGAAGGCTATCATCGTTCGGTCTGTGCATGGCGCCGAGTCCTGCGTCATTCAGGGCACCGGGACACCCCCTGGCAAGGGCTTCTGGTTCACATCAGGTGAAGGACACGACTCCGTCCTTGAGGGGGTGACCGTGCAGAATTTCGCCGGATCTGGTGGCCCGGGCGTCTATGCCGTTGGCAGCTCGCCCACGATCCGTCGGTGCGTGTTTCGAGAGAATCTCATGGCTATCTTCACCGCAAGCAGCTCTGCAATCATCGACGATTGCACGTTCACTGAAAACGCCGCCGCTCCTCCCGTGGGTTCTGCGGCCTACTTTCAGCTATCGCAGTGTCAGGTTAGTAACTGTGTCTTCGAGCTGAACTGGGGCGGCCCCGCGGTCCTCGCGCAAGGCGGATCGGTGGTTCTATCCAACTGTCGGTTCCGGGGGAACTCCGCGGTTAGTTCCCTCGGCGGTGCAGTCTTCTGCGAGAGCTGCAGCCTCTCAGCAACGGACTGCGTCTTCGAGGGAAATCATGCGCGTATGGGCGGCGCTATGTGCTTGGAACCCCTGACTAGCGACTCCGTGACGCTCACCCGGTGCACTTTCGACCACAACTCCGCGGGATCGGACGGATCTGCGCTCGCTCTGGGCAATGGGGACCTGATTGTTCTGGATCATTGCATCGTATCATTCGGCTCGGGTGGCCTGGGCGCCGTCATCTGTGATGGAAACCCTCCGACCCTTCTATGCTGCGATGTCTGGGGCAACTACTACTCCGACTACTCCCCCGGGTGCCTGCAGGAATCGTGGGGTGTCAACGGCAACGTCAGTCTGGATCCGGTCTATTGCCCTGAGGACTTGACCCTGCAGCCGAACTCCCCCTGCGCGGCAGGGAACAGCCCATGCGGTCAGATTGGCGCTCTTCCGATCGGATGTCTGGTTCAGACCGGTGCCTGTTGCATCTCGGTCGAATCCTGCGAAGTGACTTTGGAGAGTCAATGCACCGGCGTCTGGTCGCGGGGAGTGGCTTGTTCGCCCAATCCCTGTCCGGCGATGCTTTCGGCAGTCGAGGATCGTCCGACGGCAGGTCAGACGGGGATCACCGCGATCGTGCCCAACCCGGCTTCGGGCACGGCTCGGATTCGCTACGAGCTCGTGGACGGGGGGGAGTACCGGCTTGAGGTCTTCAACTCCGCCGGACAGCTCGTCCGGCGACTAGGATGTGGACGGCTCGTCAAGGGGGCGCGTGACGTCGACTGGGACGGGAGAGACGAGATGCGCGACCGGGTTCCCGCTGGGGTGTACTTTGTGAGCCTTTCGGCCGGGAAACGGCAGGCAGGATCGACGCTGATCCTAGTTCGATAGTATCAAACGGGTGTCCCTCGTCGGATCGTTATCAGGCCTAGGAAGGCGCTCCGCGGTTGAGGGTTCCCGAGGCTCGATGGTCCCGATGGATGTTTCTGGGTACGAGATGGGCGGGTAGCGGTGCGGCGCTGGCAGCCATGGCGCAACCTGATCGATAGAAGACCTGAACGCCGTTCTGTCCGAATATTCTAACGGCATGCTGCGGGGAATCCGAGCTGCGGATACCGCCGAATCCAGGACGGGCTGAAGAGTTCCAATCATCAGGTCGCTCGTTCCACGATCGCCAAGGTCTTAAAGGAACACGGGATTCGACCGGCCCCTGGCCGACCGTCTAGTTGGAGAGCCTTCATCAAGTCACACGCTGCGGTCATCGCGGCGGCCGACTTCTTCACGACCGAAATCCGGACGGCTCGCGATCTAGTCACGTACTACACGCTGTTCGTGATCGATATCGTCACGCGTAGGGTACAACACGCCGGAACGACGGTGAATCCAAGCCCTTCTGGATGGCCCAGATCGCGCGGAATCTCACGGGCTACGCGGACGGCTTCCTCAAGGGGAAGCGGTACCTGATCGTCGACCGTGACGCGCTGTTTGCTGCGCCGCTCCAGGCGATCCTGAGGAGCGGCGGCACCCAAATCGCCCGCACCAGGGCACCGAGAACGCCTTGGTCTGTGGCGGTCCGACCATGAGCAGGGGCCGAATGAAGGTGAGAGACCGCCTCGGCTCGTTGCTGAAGTGCTACTACCGGCAGGCGGCGAAGCAGGATGCTCACCGCTGGTCGACCTTTCGGACACTACGCAGACCGGAGCCCGCCGATGGGAGATGTGTATGCGCCCGGTGAACCGCATCTGTTGTTTCCCGTGATTTCCGACGACGATCCGTCCATCAACCGGGAGGTGATGGATGGACGAGGCGAAGGCCGGTAGGGCTCGGGCAGGAAAGCGGATGTCGCCCGCGGCAACGCGCTGGCGAGTTCTGATTGCGGGCTGGTCGCGAAGTGGGCAAACGCAGCGGGCCTACTGCCTTCGGATGGGGGTCTCCTTCGGGACGTTCACCTGGTGGAAACACCAGCTGACCGGCACCACCTCCGGTCATATCCCGGCCAAACGGAGAGCCTCGGCCTCGCCCCGGTTCGTGCGAGTCGAGGTGCTTCCGTCTCGTGGGCTCCTGCCGAGTCAGATGCCTGAGGTGAAGTCCACCCAGGTCGCCGTAACGCCACGTCAGCCCGGTTCCGTTCCGCTGGAGATCATTTTCCCTGGCGACATCCGTGTCCGGGTGGGCCTTGACTGCGACGGGGACCTGCTTCGCCGAGTGCTCGTAGTCCTGCGGGGGGCCGGATGCTGACCTGGCCCCGTTCGCTGCGGGTGTTTCTTTGCACCGAACCGACCGATATGAGGAAGTCCTTCGACTCGCTCGCGGAAATGACGCGGCAGGTGATCGATGAGGAGCCGCGGTTATGTGGCGGGCATGAATATGCGGCGGCGGGCCATGAGCACGCCTCCAGGTGGTTGCCGACATGGCAGCTTGCTCATGGCCGCCGCCACATAAGAGTCACAGACTCTCGAGCAGACTCAGGACGGAATCCCTCGGTCGGAATCGGAGCGAAGTACTTCCTCGGATGCCGGCCTTGTCCAGGCCGCGACGCATCATTTCGACATCGGCTGCCGCGTATCGATGGGTGGTGGCGACCTGCGCGTGCCCAAGCCAAGCCTGGATCGTCAGAAGGTCCACGCCCGACTGCAAGAGGATCATCGCTAGAGAGTGCCTGAAGACGTGCGGCGAGATGCGCTTTCGCGCGAGCTCAGGCATCTGCTTGCAGGCTGCTGCAACGGAGCGACGCACGACATGAGTAGCGCCGAAGCGTGTCAGACGCTGTCCGTGCGCGCCGATGAACACGGGCACGTGGTCATGTCGACCTACACGACGCTCGCGGAGCAAGTGGTCGAGTGCTGCGATGACATCGCGAGCTAAGGGGACCGCGCGCTGCTTGCGGCCCTTCCCACGTAGTGCGACCTGCGAGCGCGCTCCGTCCAACAACAGATCCGCTGCGTCGACGCCGAGTGCCTCGGAGACCCTGGCTCCGGTGCGAGCAAGGAATAACAGCAGCGCTCGGTCGCGACGCCCGCGCGGTGAGTTCCCGTTCGGGGCATCAATGAGCGCGTCGAGCTCGGCCTGGGAGAGGTAAGAGGTCGTGGGAACATCGGACTTCTTGCTCGGTATCGCAAGCACGCGCTGCGCGACACCGATTGATGCGGGATCACTGGCCGCGATGTGATGGAAGAAGGACCGTATAGCGGTCAGGCGTGCGTTGCGGGTGTGTACGCCGTTGCCGCGGGAGCGCTCCAGATGGTCGAGATACCCCAAGATCATGTCGCGGTCGAGGTCCTGGACATCGAGAGCACACGGCTTCTTGCCGGTGCGTTCCGAGGCGAACAGGATCAGCAGCCGAAGCGCATCCCGGTACGCCTTTACCGTGGCTGGGGTGGCGTTGCGTTGCTGCGTCAACCGCCGGTGAAAGAACGACTCGAGATGTTTAGCGAGCAAGGGCTGGCCGTTCATGCAGCACCTCCGTTGCCGAAGGCGTTCGCTGCGGCCAGGCCCAACAGCTCCGGCGTGGCTGTGATGTAGTAAGCGGTGTCGCTGTATCGTGCGTGACCCAGGTAGGTCGACAGCAGCGGCAGCATCGATTGAACATCGAACTTCTGTCGATGCCATTCAGCGAGCCGCGTGACAGCGAATCGATGACGCAGGTCGTGAGGCCGAAGTGGCTTGGTTGCATGCGCGTTGACTCCGGCAAGAGCACAGGCTTGCTCGAACCCGTAATACAGGCCGGAGCTCGACAGGCGGGTGCCGCGAATACTGATGAAGAAAGCCAAGGTCTTCAGCGTCGGGAACGTGAGTTCACGGTGGCGCACATAGTCTTGCAGCGCGGTCAAAGTGCTAGCGTGGACCGGCCAATCCGATGTCTACCGACACCTATGTGGTGTCTTTCAGCTCGCCGGTAACCAGCCCTCGGCTCCATATCGGTTCGCTGGCATCGACGTTGACGTTCAGCACGACACCGGCCAGACTGAGTGGTCAGCCTGACTTTGTGGTGGCTGGTCATGCGGTGATTGGCGCATTGCACAATAGTGCGTCCCCGACAGATTCGAACGGCACGATAGAGCTACCGGGCATCTTCTCTTCGTTCACCTTCACGGCGCAGGCACTCGGAGTCTACGCCAACGGCGGCGATGGAATTGGCATCCAGATCGGCGCGGATGTTGCGCCCGTCCCAGAGCCTGGGACGCTGGTTTTGTTTACTACCGGCATCATTGGTCTGCTGGGGTATGGCTGGCGGAAGAAACCATGGGTCAGACCCGAAGCTCAATGAGCACGTTGCGCCCAACAAAGGCATCCGGCCGTTGGCTCGCAAGGCTCGCTGCGGCTGATGCCCAGCGTTGGGCGGGCAGCGGCGAAGCGGTTCACCACACCCAACATCTGATAGCATTCGAGTACTCACAAGGAGGAAGATCCATGCGAACATTCTCACTGGCCCTGATCGTTCTGGCAGCATGGGCAACTCTATCGTGCTCCAAGGACAAGAAAACCGATCCACAGACGACTGGGACCATCCAGGGTGTGGTCCAGACTGCCGCCGGCGACACCCTCGTTGTGGGTGCCACCATCGCGACGTTGCGAGCAACGGGATCCGTGACGACCGATCAGCAGGGGCAGTTCACAATCCTGCACGTTCCTGCTGGGCAGTACACCGTGACGGCGACCAAGACGGGATACAACGCTGGTCACACGGACATCGCGGTGATTGCAGGACAAACCACGACTGCCGATATCCGGCTGACCAGAGTCAACATCAACACTCCTCCGTACGAGCCCGTCCTGCTCTTTCCCAGCGCCATCCGCCTCCTATACGTATGTCTTTGTGTTCTCCGGACCGGTTCGGAACCCGGTTCTTCATTTCTACTCACTTGCTTCAGACTTGACATTCTCCAGTTCCGGCACGTTGGTCAGGCTCAGTGGTGATTCGGACTTCCTCGTTGCTGGCAATGTCGTCCATGGTATGGCGCACTCCACCTCTCCAGCGGGGACCGACGCCAACGGCACGATTCAGTTGCTCGGCTCGTTCACGAGCATATCATTCTCTGCTCATTGGGCATCGGGTACGAGGGAAGATGGCATCGTCGCACAAATCGGAACGGCCAACTGAGCGCCGCGGCTGTTCCTCTTGCCATCCTCCGACCTACAGGGTCAATCCACGGATCTGGGATCGTATCGTCCCGAGGGGGCGGTTCCTGAAGGTCGTGGAGACCCACGAGATCATCAAGTTCTTCCCCGACGGCCAGTACCGGGAACCGACTCCCGGCGTAACCGAGGCGCCATGTCACGAAGCCGAGTGGGAACGCATGTCGGAGCGCTGTCCACGTTCGGCCCAACGAGGGCGTGCACCTGCCAGCCGCTTCGCGTCTGCAGGTGACGCCTGGCGTTCGATCGACAAAGCAGCGTTCTTCGCGCCTGGGTGGCAATAACCGGAAGGGGGACATGTGGCCGACAACATCTTGACTATGGAGAATCCGCGAACCGGACAGATCAAGGAGGCATCGATCGGTTTCTCCTGGACAACCCTTTTGTTCGGCATCTTTGTGCCGTTGATTCGGGGGAATGGCAAGTGGGCGATAATCATGTTTCTCCTGGCCCTGGTGACCGTCGGACTAAGCTGGCTGGTCTTCCCGTTTATCTACAACAGGCTCTATCTCAAGGATCTCATCGGCAACGGCTTCAAGGCCAGATCGGCGGCCCATGGATCGATCGGCGGCGTGGCGTCGAGACTCGGCCTCTCCGTGCCCCTCCTCGACGATTCGGGAAGATCTTCCAGCTGAACGACACCCGAACTATTCGGAAGAAGGGGAAACGCCCATATGGCGTCGAGACGGGCAGAACAAGGCAGCCACACCCACAATACGATTCTGCACTGTGATCGGCGGTCGGGCGGCGCGGCACGTCCGTGCGCACATCAAGAGGCCCCGCCCGCTCCGTTCGCCGCTTCGGCACATGTTATGCGGAGTCACAAATGAACATTGCGTGCCTTGCTTGGGGTTCACTCGTTTGGAACCCGAGGGATCTACCGATTCAGCGTCGGTGGTTCGATGATGGACCGTTTGCGCCCGTCGAATTCACACGCCAATCGCGACACGGTCGTATCACGCTCGTGATCGACGAGCACGCGGAGCCTGTCCGTCTCCTGTGGGCGCGAATGACGTTGTCAGACGTGGAGAAAGCCATGGAAGCCTTGAGCAAGCGAGAGGGAATCACGGCGTCAGACTGGAAGTCCAGAATAGGCAACTGGAGGACCAGCGACCCGGCCCCTCGAACCATGCCTTCTCTCTCCGCGTGGGCGCAGGCACGGGGACTTGACGCTGTCATTTGGACTGCTTTGGGACCGCAGTATGTAAAGCACGACGAGGACACGCCAACCAAGGAGCGACCGCCGATCGAGTGGGTCTTGCGCCATCTCCAGGAGCTAACGGGGCCACCTCGGGATGTCGCTGAACAATACTTCCGCTGCGCCCCACAACAGATTGACACGGAGTATAGAAGGCGCGTCGAAGCCGTTCTTGGCTGGGGCCACCGTCCATGTTGAGTGCTTGCTGCCGGGCGGCGGAATGAATCGGCTGGGGACTTCGTTCTCGGCTGGCACGAGCTGGCGCCACCGCTCAGTCATTACTTCGGTCGACGGGCGCATGAAATGGCGGACGCCTTCGAAGGCATGGCTACTTGACAAGGCGTTACCTGAGGAGCGGTGAGTCCTGAGCGACCGAACAACCTGTTGCAGCGGCTGGCCGGCGCCGGACGCGGAGGCGGTAGGTTCAGAGCTCGTGGTGGCGCCGGCCACCGCTGAACAGGAGCGTTGATATGACTTTCGTTGTCAAGGACATTTAGGAGTTGGCGCTCTACATGGCTGTTCTCCCGGAAACGAGAAGGCTCTGGGAAGAGGCGGAGCGAGCACTCACGACGGTTGATCCTGCTGATAT